>NZ_PHFJ01000021.1 GCF_003144535.1 Proteus penneri
CGGCAGTATCAAACCTATCTTTGATAAAGAAAAAGAGCAAAATCGCTTAAAACAAGCGCAACTGATTGGCGAAATTGGCAATCAGGCGATGGATATTATTCGCACCGAAGGAAATATTGTGGGTCTGAAAGCGCAGAAAGACCCCGATGCGTTAGCGGTCTCCAAAAAACAACTGGAAGCGGCGGGTAAAACACCTACCGAGCAAACCATTAAAGACCAAGCCTACAACAACGCCATGGCACAATATGGCACCGGCAGCGACTTCCAAAAAGCCGCCCAAGCGGTGACTGGATTACTGCAAGGGCTGGCGGGTAATAATTTAGCCGGTGCATTGGCAAATGCTTCTTCACCGTACTTAGCAACGTTGATAAAACAACAAGTGGTTGAAGAGAATAAAGCCGCGAATGCCATGGCGCATGCCGTATTGGGTGCTGTAGTTGCAGAGCTAAATAACCAATCCGCCACCGCAGGAGGATTAGGCGCTGGTAGTGGTGAATTAGCAGCGAGATATATCGCTAAAGAACTCTTCCCGAATAAAGACGTGAGCGAACTTACGGAAAGTGAAAAACAGCAAGTCAGTGCATTGAGTCAACTGGCCTCTGGTCTTGCCGGAGGACTGACTACCGGTGATATAGCTGGTGCAATTACTGGCTCGCAAGCTGGGAAGAATGCGGTTGAGAATAACTATCTGAATGACTCAGAATATCGTCAAAAAACCTCACTGGAGCTAAAAGAGAAGCAAGGTAAGATCACTGAAGTCGAGCAACAGAAACTCGCTGAGCTGCGAATTAAAGATACAGAAACAACACAAAGATTACTTGATGCCTGTGCAGGCGGTGTTTCACCTGAATGTACCGCTGCTAGAAAAGACGCATTCGAAACGATAGATACCTACGTCAGTTTGACGTATCAAAATCCAAAAACAGCGCAGGCTGGTTATCAAGAAATCGAGCGGTTATTGAACTCGACTTCACCCGAAGCACAGCAGGCGTACAATCTATTGGAATCCTATACTGAAGCCTTTAAAAACTTCGGTTATACCAATGAAGAAGCACGAACGCGTGCAGGTATGTATGTCGGGTCGATTTACCTATTGGGTGGTATGTCAGCGGTCGCAAATTCAGGCGCTTTAGTAAAACAGTTTGGAAAAGATGTTGCTAAGCCAAATGTGACGTCACCGAAAGGAAATAATGCAGGAGCTGGTAGCAACTGGACTGCGGATAAAAATGGTGCATTTAGTCCGAAGGATGATGGAACGGTTACGACTGTTGGGAAAGGTGATGGTAAGTATGATGGAAATTCACTACCTTATAAAGATACGATAGGTAAAATTGATCCTAAAAATTATGTAGATATACTATCACCTGAGGCTAAACAACATATACTATATGGTGAAAGTCTAACTCAAGGTGGTCATATTTTCCCAGGAAATCCGGGTAAAACAACATTCCCATCTAACTGGCCAGCAGAAAAAATTATTCATGAAATCGGGGATATAACAACATCACCAACTACACAGTGGTATGCTCAATCAGGTACTGGGGGCTTATATACAAAAGCCGGAAGACCTGCTAGGTGGGTTGCATGGGAAGTGCGAGATGGTGTTCGTATGAGAGTGATTTTTGAGCCAGCTAATGGAAAGGTAGTTACAGCTTTCCCTGATAATGCATCTAACTCGGGTTCACTTAAACCAATAAAAAACTAATAAAGGTCAGCGATTGTTATGGATATTAATCAAGATATTAGACGTTTAGGTGAAAATCTGAAAGGGCGTTTGGCGCCTGATATTGTTGATTTTGACTTAGAATATATAGACCACTCAGAAAGTATTTTAGCTTTTGAAACGTTATGCGATCACATAGCTGACTATGATGTCGTAATAACCAGTGATGAGTATAAGCAGATCATTGGTATTGTAAATAAGCTAAATCTTGAGTTAGATGATAGATATTTATATATAAATCCAGCTAATATTAAGTGAATTAGGGTCAATGAAAAGATCCTAGTTCAACACTAGGATCTTTTGTATTTATCTCATCCCCTCAGCCAGCCGGATATTCATCTGTCCGGCTTGGCGAGTGAGGGTGTAGTGGCTGCCTACCTCAAACCCTAACGCCTTCAACCACTTACCGCTGATAATCAGCTGTGGGCTGGGGTTGGTCGGCAAGTAACCCACTGAATATAGTCTGGTTTTAACTCCGCTTTTATTTCCTTCTAAAACCCCACCGAGCAGGCCATCAAAGACCAAGCCTACAACAATGCCATGGCACAATATGGCACCGACAGTGATTTCCAAAAAGCCGCCCAAGCGGTGACAGGATTACTGCAAGGCCTAGCAGGTGATAACTTAGCAGGAGCGTTAGCAAGTGCTTCATCGCCGCACTTAGCAACGTTGATAAAACAACAAGTGGGTGAAGATAATAAAGCTGCGAATGCCATGGCGCATGCCGTATTGGGTGCTGTAGTTGCAGAGCTAAATAACCAATCCGCTGCCGCAGGA
>NZ_PHFJ01000022.1 GCF_003144535.1 Proteus penneri
ATGAACTGACCCCAATTTATTGGACAGTTTAAATTAGTTAGGTAAAGACTGAGTTCGGTATTGAACTGGGCTCAGTCCTTTTAATTTTATCTTGATCCGTTCAGTATTGTAATACTTGATATATTCATGAAGCTCTTCTTCTAGTTCATCCAAATCTCTAAATTGCTTTGTATAAAAACATTCTGTTTTTAATATGCCAAAAAAATTCTCGATTACTGCATTATCTAAACAATTTCCTTTTCGTGACATACTTTGAATAATCCCTTGTTTCTTAAGGCTATTTTGATAATGGCTCATTTGGTATTGCCATCCTTGATCTGAATGCAGTATCAGCTCACCTCTCTGAGTCAATTTTGAAAAGGCTTGGGTAAGCATCTGCTCAATCATGTTGTAATGAGGACGTCTAGCTATCTGATAGGAAACAATTTCTTGATTAAATAAGTCAAGAATAGGCGAAAGATAAAGCTTTTCACCTTTTACCTTAAATTCGGTGACATCAGTAACCCATTTTTCGTTAGGCTTGCTGGCATTAAAATTTCTTTCGAGATGATTATCAGCAATTCGACCTAATTGGCCTTTATAAGAGCGATATTTTTTAGGTCTTACAATAGATTTTAGTCCCTGAACCTGCATTAACCGCTGTACTTTTTTATGGTTAATAACAACTTCATTTCGCAGTACAGCAGTGATCCTTCGATAACCATATCGACCTTTATGTTGATGATAAATCTCCTTTATTTTATCTTTTAATAATTTGTCTTTTGAATTATGACTATTTTTTTGGTGATAATAAAACGTACTTTTTGATAAAGAAAGCGCACGTAATAAAACCAAAACCGGATAAATCATTTTTAATTGATTAACGACAGCAACACGTTGTTTTACCGTCGTTTTGTTTCCTGCAATTCTTGTAACTTTTTTAAGCAAGCATTCTCAGCACGCAAATACTCAAGTTCCTTTAAAAGTTCTTTAACCGATTTATCTTTGTCATCCTTAGGTAATTCTTTTTTCTTTTTAGTCAATGTAGATCTTCCTTTTTTCTTGGGGACTAGTGCTTTAATACCATGAATATCCATAATATTTTTCCATTCCAATATAGTGGTAAAGGCTGGAATATTAAAAAGAGCAGCTGTTTCTCTGGCAGAAAGCGAATGTTTTGCCATGTGAGACAATATATGCATTTTTAGCTCAAGAGAATAGATTACTTTGGATTTTCGAGGCTTAATTCCCTCAATACCATGCAATTGATAAGCGGAGCACCAGCAACGAACCTGAGAATCATTAATAGAAAAATGCTTAGCCGTCGATAGACGACTATTGCCTTTGAGATAAAAATTAATCACATTTAGTTTAAAATCAAGAGAATATTTAGCCATAGAAAAACACCCCAAAGTTGGTGTCCAACTTTTGGGGTGCAGTTCAATA
>NZ_PHFJ01000023.1 GCF_003144535.1 Proteus penneri
CTTGAGCCAGCATTAGAAAATAGAATTGCTAAGCATTCATCACAAACAGAGAACCTCAAAGAGCTAACAGGTATTTTAGCGACGGTGATTGTACTGAATGAAAGCGGATTGATTGATGGTATAGCCACTACATCAGGAGGTGGAAAAGGGATATCTAGCGTTACAGGTTCTTCTAAGATTGATAATGCTGTAAAAGGTGACAAGGGGAACTCTAACAAACTAGAAAATGAACAAAAAAACAATTCAAATACAGGCAATACGAATACAGTACCTAATATAGATAATAGTAATTCTTCTGCTTTAACTGGCATTACTCAGAGACAACTAGATAAAAAATTTAAGCATGCGGTTGATTTTGGTATAACAACAACAAAGAAAAATCCTGAAACTCTTCATCAGTATGAAAATGCAATCAATAATCATATGGTCGATAAAGCTACTACACCTCATGGAACTTATGGTTTTGTAAAAGATTCCAAAGTTTATTTTAATTCAAACACAAATAATGTAGTTGTACTGGATAACTCTGGTAATTTTGTTACTGGTTTTAAGCTTACTCCAGGAACACCTCAATATGATAATTATATGAAAAATGGAGTATTACGATGAGTTTTATGTTATTGGCATTCACTAAATCATATGCTGAGGGTAGAATAAAACCTGAAACTTTTAGTGAGGCTTATATTGAGCTTTATCGGCTAGAAAGAGATTATGATCTTTTATTAAAGGATAATAATAAATTAAGTGAGTGTCTTTCCAGTATTTTTTGTATTGCAGATCTTTACAACCCTAATTTAGATAAAGAAGAGTATGAACTAAATGATGAAGAACTTCTCATTCAAGTAAATGCAGAATTAGAAAAATTAAATAGCTAAATATATCTTTCAATAATGCTATGAAAAAGATCCCAGCTCCACACTGGGATCTATCTTAGCTATCTTATTTGTTCTCAGCCAACCAGATAATCAACTGTCCAGCTTGGTGAGTGAGGGTGTAGTGGCTACCCACCTTAAACCCTAATTTACTCAACCATTTACCGCTGAATGTCAGTTGTGGGCTGGGGTTGTGTTTACCACAATTCAGTAAGTAACCCACTGTATATTGTCTGGTTTTACCCCCCTTCTTCTTTTTTAGCTGTCTAGCTTTTTGCCTTACAACTGAGCACTAATGCCAACCGTCGAAAAGCGAAACCCATACCGACAGCCACCAATCTCAAGGCAGTACCTTAAATGCCGGACAAAATCTGTCGATTACCGCAACGGGTAAAAATAAAGATACGAACCCAGACAGCGGTAATATCACGGTTGTTGGCAGTGAACTCAAAGCCGGCAAAGACTTATCACTGTCTGCCACGCAAGATATCAACCTTGTTTCTGCCCAAAATACCGAGCAAACCAC
>NZ_PHFJ01000024.1 GCF_003144535.1 Proteus penneri
CATAGAAGTACACGAGCAACGGAAGTTAAAAAATCGCGCCAGTTTGACAGTAAAAGCAAGCGGGACATTTGAGGATGGGGTGACTGCGTACCTTTTGTATAATGGGTCAGCGACTTATATTCTGTAGCAAGGTTAACCGTATAGGGGAGCCGTAGGGAAACCGAGTCTTAACTGGGCGAATGAGTTGCAGGGTATAGACCCGAAACCCGGTGATCTATCCATGGGCAGGTTGAAGGTTGGGTAACACTAACTGGAGGACCGAACCGACTAATGTTGAAAAATTAGCGGATGACTTGTGGATGGGGGTGAAAGGCCAATCAAACCGGGAGATAGCTGGTTCTCCCCGAAAGCTATTTAGGTAGCGCCTCGTGAACTCATCTTCGGGGGTAGAGCACTGTTTCGACTAGGGGGTCATCCCGACTTACCAACTCGATGCAAACTGCGAATACCGAAGAATGTTATCACGGGAGACACACGGCGGGTGCTAACGTCCGTCGTGAAGAGGGAAACAACCCAGACCGCCAGCTAAGGTCCCAAAGTCATGGTTAAGTGGGAAACGAAGTGGGAAGGCTCAGACAGCCAGGATGTTGGCTTAGAAGCAGCCATCATTTAAAGAAAGCGTAATAGCTCACTGGTCGAGTCGGCCCGCGCGGAAGATGTAACGGGGCTAAACCATGCACCGAAGCTGCGGCAGCGAACGTATCACTTAAATTTGTTTGTGATGAACCGATTGACGGAACGAAGTGACGTCAATGCGTCCATTAAAGTCGAGGCGAAAGCAAGATTAAGCGAATTTAAGGATACGTTCGTTGGGTAGGGGAGCGTTCTGTAAGCCTGCGAAGGTGTACTGTGAGGTATGCTGGAGGTATCAGAAGTGCGAATGCTGACATAAGTAACGATAATGCGGGTGAAAAACCCGCACGCCGGAAGACCAAGGGTTCCTGTCCAACGTTAATCGGGGCAGGGTGAGTCGACCCCTAAGGCGAGGCTGAAAAGCGTAGTCGATGGGAAACGGGTTAATATTCCCGTACTGGTGGTAACTGCGATGGGGGAACGGAGAAGGCTAGGTTGTCCGGGCGACGGTCGTCCCGGTTCAAGCATGTAGGCAGAGTGACTAGGCAAATCCGGTCACTTAATGCTGAGGTGTGATGACGA
>NZ_PHFJ01000025.1 GCF_003144535.1 Proteus penneri
TCATCGCCTCTGATTGCCTAGGCATCCACCGTGTACGCTTATTCGCTTAACCTCACAACCCGAAGGTGTCTTTTCTTGAAGACATCTGGGTGGTGATGGCTGCGCAGATTACATTTCGTCGTTGGGCAGTGCTCGCCATGCTCACATACTCATGTATGTTGCGCTGGCTGTGCGCTGGCCGCCTCGAACTGTAAATTGCTCGCTCATCCCACTTTGATGTCCAAAAACACATTCAAAGTTTGAGATTTTGAGAGACTCATCAATATACCTCGGTGATATATTGATTTGTTTTCAATTTTTCAGCTTGTTCCAGATTGTTAAAGAGCATAATAGGTAAAATAACTCATCGAATTATCTTAACTATTCCCTGATTTGCATCAGACTATAGTGTGGTACGCCTTTCACTCATACCGCGCAATTGGCGTCCCCTAGGGGATTCGAACCCCTGTTACCGCCGTGAAAGGGCGGTGTCCTAGGCCTCTAGACGAAGGGGACTTCAGTCAGCTTCGCAGACGCGCTTTTGCTCGTTTTTCATCAGACAATCTGTGTGAGCACTTCACATAACACGTATCTCTTAGGTAAGGAGGTGATCCAACCGCAGGTTCCCCTACGGTTACCTTGTTACGACTTCACCCCAGTCATGAATCACAAAGTGGTAAGCGCCCTCCCGAAGGTTAAGCTACCTACTTCTTTTGCAACCCACTCCCATGGTGTGACGGGCGGTGTGTACAAGGCCCGGGAACGTATTCACCGTAGCATTCTGATCTACGATTACTAGCGATTCCGACTTCATGGAGTCGAGTTGCAGACTCCAATCCGGACTACGACAGACTTTATGAGTTCCGCTTGCTCTCGCGAGGTCGCTTCTCTTTGTATCTGCCATTGTAGCACGTGTGTAGCCCTACTCGTAAGGGCCATGATGACTTGACGTCATCCCCACCTTCCTCCGGTTTATCACCGGCAGTCTCCTTTGAGTTCCCGCCATCACGCGCTGGCAACAAAGGATAAGGGTTGCGCTCGTTGCGGGACTTAACCCAACATTTCACAACACGAGCTGACGACAGCCATGCAGCACCTGTCTCAGCGTTCCCGAAGGCACTCCTCTATCTCTAAAGGAT
>NZ_PHFJ01000026.1 GCF_003144535.1 Proteus penneri
AACCCAGACAGCGGTAATATCACGGTTGTTGGCAGTGAACTCAAAGCCGGCAAAGACTTATCACTGTCTGCCACGCAAGATATCAACCTTGTTTCTGCCCAAAATACCGAGCAAACCACAAGCCAAAACCGCAGCAAAGGCGGCAGTATCGGGGTTGGTGTAGGTGTGGGTGAAGGTGGCTATGGGGTCAATGTCTCTGCCTCCGTCAACCAAGGCAAAGGCCATGAAAAAGGCAATGCCCTCACTCACACCGAGACCACGTTAGATGCAGGTAATAAACTCACCTTAAACAGTGGACAAGATACCACCCTCAAAGGTGCTCAAGTCAGTGGCGAACAAGTCACTATCAATGTCGGTCGTGACCTCACTTTACAAAGTGAGCAAGACAGTGACCGCTATGACGCCAAACAGCAAGAGGTCAGCGTCGGTGGCGGTTACACGCTAGGTGGCACACCAAACATCAATATCAGTGCCAGCAAAGACAAGATACACAGTAACTACGACAGTGTGAAAGAACAAACCGGTATTTTTGCCGGCAAAGGTGGTTTTGATGTCAACGTCAAAGACCATACTCAGCTTGACGGTGCGGTGATTGCTTCTACCGCCGACAAAGGCAACAATCACCTTGAAACGGGTACGCTGGGTTGGAAAGATATTGACAACAAAGCCGATTTTACTGCCGAACACACGGGCGGATCGATTGGCACCGGTGGCCCAATTGGTAGCCAACTGGTGACCAATGCCGCGGGCGGGCTACTCTCTAACGCCAATAACAGCGGCCACGCCGAAGGCACCACACAATCAGCGGTCAGTGACGGTAGTGTCATTGTTCGCAATGAAGACAAACAAAAACAGGATATTAACAAGCTAAATCGCGATACCGACCATGCCAATGACGGCAGTATCAAACCTATCTTTGATAAAGAAAAAGAGCAAAATCGCTTAAAACAAGCGCAACTGATTGGCGAAATTGGCAATCAGGCGATGGATATTATTCGCACCGAAGGAAATATTG
>NZ_PHFJ01000002.1 GCF_003144535.1 Proteus penneri
GTAGCGATACGTTGAGCTAACCAGTACTAATGAACCGTGAGGCTTAACCTGACAACACCGAAGGTGTTTTGTCTGAGAGACAAAGATGAATGAAGTAGGCTTGTTTAAGATTGAATATTGCTGGCGACTGACCGAAAGGAAAGAAGCGGGTAATAAAATCGACCAGTTTGTCTGGAACAAACTGGAACAGTGCGGAGCACTAGCCCCAAAGGGGTGAGTCTCAGGAAGAGACGAATAATTAAAGAATTTAAAGAATTCTGCTTGGCGGCCATAGCGCAACGGTCCCACCTGATCCCATGCCGAACTCAGAAGTGAAACGTTGTAGCGCCGATGGTAGTGTGGGGTCTCCCCATGTGAGAGTAGGGAACTGCCAGGCATTAATTAAGACGAGAAAGCCAACCCAATGGGTTGGCTTTTTTGCGTTTGGGGGTTTTTAAACAGATCAATAAAACAAATCCACATTCAAGGTTTGATATTTTTAATCATTACTCTTGGACTTATAACCCATAATGTTTCGATATTAATATTATATTGCTGACTCATCATATCTTAAAGGAATACAGAATAGTTGTTCTATTATGAATACTATTTTGTGTTACTTTAATTGTTGATAAAGCAATGAACCCGCTACTGCCCCAGCAACATCGTAAGCAAAATCATGCCAGCTCCAACCAGTACCTTCAGGACGACTATCATAAAGCTCTTTTGCTACCCCTAAACTAATCGAAAACGAGAGCCCAATTAATAATCCCTCTCTATGACCATATTTTTGATGATCTGTATACGCATTTGCTCCCGCAGAGGCTGCCATAGAAAATAAGAAATGTTGAGCTTTATCTTTGCCTTGCCAATTATCATTGGCAAAATGAAATGATGTGCACCCATTTAAAGTCATTATTGATAATAAAATAATCAGAGAGCAATATTTGAGCTTTAATTTCATAAAAAATAAAAGCCTTTTCATTGATAAGAGTGTTTTTAATATAGAAGATTATTAAAGATAAAGGTTGATTTGAGAAAACAATATTATTAAACAAAAAAGCCTTGCTGTAATTTAGCAAGGCTTATCGAATGAAGCATTGGTTAAAGTATACGGCTAATTAATCTATCAACACGAATACGTCGTAACC
Source organism: Proteus penneri (assembly GCF_003144535.1). GTDB lineage: Bacteria > Pseudomonadota > Gammaproteobacteria > Enterobacterales > Enterobacteriaceae > Proteus > Proteus penneri. The sequence goes on from NZ_PHFJ01000002.1 coordinate 1,131, forward strand.
GCTTGATTAATTTTTTCACTTTAAGTGGGTAAAGCTTAATACTTTCTAGCTCTTGGTAGTGTTTTACAATACGTGTTTTTTGGCGAATACAATCTAGCTCTTTATGCCGTTGTTCATGCAATTCATGTTTAGGATCATGAATTAATATCGCATTTTCTAAATCTAATCCCCATGCTCGTGGGTTAAGATTATTACCTGTAATCAATTGCCAATTATCATCAACCCACATACCTTTTAAGTGATAGGTATTATCACCGTCTTTCCAGAGCCTTACTGTTAATTGGTCATTATCAATAAACCGCTGGAAACGCTGGGTAAATTTACGCAGATTGATCTCATAGAGATAAGGTAGGGCTCCAATAATTTTAAACGGCTCTTCAGGTGGAATATAAAAGTCATTTGCCGTTTTATCACCAATAATAATTTCGACTTGTTTGCCATTTCTTAATAAATGGCTGATTTGACGAACAAGGATCGCTGGTAAATTAAAATAAGGTGTGCAAATAACTAATTTTTCTTCTGTAGAAGCCATTAGGTGAGAAATGGTCTTATTTAAGATATTTTTCTTACCTAAACCTACTAAAGGCGTGACGGCTAATTCATGATTAGAAGCATTGGTTTTAATATCATAGCCATCACGCGTGCGTAAATTAAAACGAAATTGACGTATGCAATTTTTTATTTCAGCACAACGAACTCTATCTTTAATATCAAGACGTTGAATCGCTTCAGATTGCAGAAGATCGTCCACAATAAACTGTTTCATTGTGGTTGCTAATTCACTATTTTGAATAATATGATATCGGTCATAGCGATATTTATCTAGCTTATGCAAATACACATTATTAATGCTTGCACCACTATAAATAACCGTATCATCAAAGATAAAGCCTTTAAGGTGTAATACACCTAGCGCTTCACGAGTATTAACAGGTATCCCATAAATAGGGAGCTCTATATCAGGATGCTGTTGTGCAACATGGTAATACCAATCTGCATTTGTCGCATCAGCAGAGACACCAATTCGCCCACGTTGAGCTCTGTGCCAGTCAACAATAACGGTAATGGATAATTCAGGACGTTGTTGTTTTGCGGTGTAAAGCGCATCAAGGATTTCTTCACCAGCCTCATCGTGCTCTAGGTAAAGAGCTGTAATAAAGATCTCTTTTTGGGCTTGAGCAATATATTTCAATAAGGTGCTGCGAAACGCGGATGTTTGATAAAGCGTTTCAACATCAGCAACTGACTGAGCTAATTTAGGCAGTTGTGCAAGGTGTTGTTGATGCTTAGCAAGTTTTAGTTTAGACAACATCACAGTGCTTAATTCTCTTGTTTATGATGGCAGATGGAGCCATCGTCCATGTGGATTTTCTTTAACCGATCTACTGATCATAACATTAGTTATATGGGATGTACGCATAAAATCATCATATATAGCTAATTTATCAAAGGATGCGTGAACAATCACATAAAGAAACTTTCTTTTATGATTATAGCATTAGGCTATTTTTTGATGGTTCAAGCTGCAAATCAAGATTGACTATTCCTTCATCAAATTGTACTTCAACAGAAAACCCTAGTTTTTTTGCTAAACTTATCATGTTGCGATTTTCAGGCATGGTTATTGCGGTTAAACGTTTAATGCCATGTTCTCTAGTATAGTTAATAAGTTTAGTCATAAGTTGATGGCCTAGGGTATTTCCTTTTAAATCAGAACGAACAAGAATAGCAAATTCTGCATGTTGATTATCTGGATCTGCCATTGCACGGGCAACACCAATGATTTCAGGCTGATCTTCAGGATTTCGGATTGCGACAAAAGCCATTTCTCGATCGTAATCAATTTGTGTCATATTCGCGAGATCGTCATGTGTAAACTCACTGATTTCACTAAAATAACGATAGTAAAGATCTTCTTTTGTCACTTGGTTAATAAACGTTTTTAGTAGAGGTTCGTCCTCAGGTAAAATAGGGCGAATAAAACAAGGATTACTATCTCTTAAATAAAATGTTTCTTCTAATTCATTAGGATAAGGGCGGATAGAGAGCCTTTGGTGAGGATCACCTTGCAGTGGAGCTAACTCCATTGCAACATCTAATAGTGTAAAATCATTGCCAGAAGCCAGTAATGGGTGAATATCTAGCCTAACTATTTGTGGACAATCTAAAAGTAGGTGAGAAACCTGTACCAAAAAATGGCTTAAACTTAAGATATTTAGAGGCTGTAAAGCACTTCTTGGTTGTATCTTTCCGCTTTTTATCGCATTAATAACCAGATAGCGAGCAAGCGCCATATTAAGAGGTGGCAAAGCAACTGCGGCTTTCGTTTCTATTTGCCACTCAACTCCCCCTTCACCTAATACAATTAATGGGCCAAAAATCGGATCTTGCTCTATTGCGACTCGTAGTTCTTGAGAGCCTGCTCGATTTGCCATACTTTGCACTAATAAACCCTGAATTTGAGCCTCAGGGTAGAGTTCGGTTACTCGTTCAATAATGGCATGGGCCGCTGATGAAACTTCAGTGCTGTCACGTAGGTAAAGCATGACACCTTGTACTTCAGATTTATGAGGAATATCAGGAGAACGTAATTTTAGTGCAACGGGATAGCCAATTTTTTCCGCTATATTTACAGCTTCTTGTGCATTATGAGCAATCCAAGTAGGAAGTGTATTAAAACCGTAAGCGTCCATAATGGGCTGAACTTGGTGTGTATCTAATCGATATTGCTTATTTTTTAATGCTTCTTCAATGCAACGATGTGCTTGTTGCGTATTCATTTTGACATCTAAAGGTAATGCTGGCGTTTCTTTTAATTGTTTCTGATTTCGACGATATTCCACCATATGCATAAATGCGGTGACGGCACCTTCGGGTGTTCGGTAGGTTGGAATTCCTGCTTCACTAAATAATTTACGCGATTGCTGAGATGAATATTCTCCACCCCAGTTAGTAAAAACGGTGAGCCATTTTCGTCTAGGATGCTGATTAATTGCTGCTATGACGCGTTGTGCTGTTTCAATACTAGGTGCAATAGCACTTGGGGTATGAATAAGTAATAAAGCGTCATGATCATGACTATCTAATAAGCAATTGAGCGTTGCAATATAGCGATCAACGGTTGTATCATCACCTAAGTTTAGTGGGTTACGAATGCTATTTTCTTCTTGAATAACATTTTGTAGTTTTTGCATTGTTTCATCTGTCAGTTTCGCCAGCTTACCTGAATGCAAAAATAACTCATCTATCGCCATGGCCGCAGGCGCAGAGCCATTGCTCATAATCATCAATCTTTCGCCTTTTAAAGGCGTCATATAGCTAAGTGTTTCAACGGCAGAAAACATTTCATGGGTATCTTGTACTCGTAATAACCCCGCACGTTGAAAAGCAGCATCATAAGCGACGTCATAACTCGGTGTATCGCCTAATAACAGTTGAGCTTTTTGAGTACGACCGCTTTTTATCACCAAAATCGGTTTGTTACGCGAAGCACTACGAGATGCCGACATAAAACGTCGTGCATCTTTGATATGTTCGAGGTGCAATAAAATAGCGCTGGTTTTACTGTCTCTTGCTAGAAAATCTAATAAATCATCAACTTGGATATCTTGGTTATCACCTAACGCAATAAAATAGGAAAAACCAATATTACGATAATAAGCCCAATCTAAAATCGTATTGGCGACAGCCGCTGATTGAGAAATAAACGCCAACTTTCCTTTTTTAACTGGCAGAGGTGAAAAGCTGGCATTTAAACCTTGCCACGGCGCTAAAAGCCCCAAGCTATTTGGGCCAAGTAAGCGGATGTGATATTGCTGGCAAAGTAATTTTATTGGTTGAAATTGTTCAGGTTGTGCGGAAAGCACAATAACGGCTTTACAACCTGATTCACCTAATTGTTTTAGTAGCTCAAGGTTGCGGTGATGATGTGTACAAATAATCGCGAGATCAGGGATCTGAGGTAATTTATCAATAGAAGGATAAGTAAAAACACCAGAAACAGAGCCACGAGAGGGATTAATCGGAAATACTGGGCCATTAAACCCGCCGCTGAGCAGGTTTCTCATCATTGTTGTTCCTGCTCGATCCAATTTTTCAGAGGCACCGATCACTGCAATAGATTTAGGACGTAATAGTGCTTCAAGACCTCGTTGGCTCATATTCACTCCAGCGTTTCATTATCAACTGCTATTCAATGTAGCTGATTTGCTCTTCTTTTGCCTGACTTCGGTCTGGTTTTCCAAGTAAATATTGTTGACGAAAGTAACTAAAATGAGAAAAAAGTTGTTGTGAAGCTTGAATATCGCCGACATTCTCTAAAATAGAAGCCGCAACTTCTGCAGTACAATGTTGATCCTCTCTTGCTGCTTGGCGAAGTACATAGTCACATTTGCTGGCTTCATTTAAAGAGAAGATGGGCAGAGCATCAAGATAGGGGCTTTTGCGAAACATTTTTCGTGCTTCACTCCAAGTACCATCAAGAAGGATAAATAAAGGTGGTTTGCTATTTGCAGGGAGTTGGTTGTATACAATACGTTCTTTTGATGCATAGCTTTCAGGGAAGACAACATAAGCTTGCCTTTCTGGTGTATTGATTAGATCAAGCAAGGCCTGTTCTGGAGTCGTTCGGGACCATAAAAAAGCCTGTGTGTCTGGTAATACATCGGCAATTAATTTCCCCGTATTACTTGGCTTCATCACTTCAGTATCATACATCAATAAACAGAATTGACTTTTTGCTGGTTGATTGACAATCGTATCACAAAGACACTGTTTTTCTGGTAATAAGCAAAAAGTGCAACGTTTTGTACGAAAACCTCGCGCTTTAAAAGGACGAGTTGAAATTGAAAGTCGATATTGACGAAGTCGAGAGACTGCATTGTTACGCATAACAGATTGACCAATACTGATAAAAAAGAATCGAATATTATCATGATACCCAAAGGTCTACTATCAGTTGTTTTTTTTATGAAAGTTAATTTATAGGATGGTAATAGGATTATTATTATTTAATAAGTTGTGGTGACATATGAATATAACGCCAATCTCTTTTATAGCGAATCAACAGAGTATTAACGATAATGAAATTCAAAAGCTATTTGATAGCTTTGGTATTAAACTTTGTAATATTAATATTGCTAAAAGTCAAATAGATAAACTCGCTGATTCAATAAGAAATGGAAGTTCAAAAGATTTAGAATATTTAGTTAATATCATGTTTCATGAAAATAAAGAAATAAGCTTATATGCCACTAATCAACTCTATTTAATTTATTCAAAATTAAATAATTCAATAAGAGGTGATATTAAAGAATTTATTAAATCACTCTATGAAATAAAAGTAAGAGACGATAAAGAATATTTCAAAGAGCGACCTTTATTAAGCGCCATGGCTTGTGGGGATGCGATTGCTGGGCAACAGGGAAAAGGGAATAATGTTTTTATCTCAGCGATTGATAATTATTTAAATATAGAATCTACTAAAAGCGTGTTTGCTAATAATGCTGAAAGCGTAAGTAGCAGTAATCGTTATATCTCTGCATCAGAATTACAGTCTTGGGTTTCACTTCAATCCTATCAATGTGATATTGGTCACTATGAAACAATACTTAATAAAATAGAAAAGAATAATAAATCTGATGAGTTAAAAAATCATGTGGTTTTAGTCAACGGTAACCATTGGGTTGCTTTATTTACTTATAAAAATAGCTGTTTTTTATGTGATTCATTATCTTCAAACAAAGAAGATAATGATGAACGTCATAAATTATTATCTAGACTAGAAAAAAAAGGATTTAATACCTTTAATATAGAAGATAACTTACAAAAAAATGTGCCTAATGGCTGTGGTCTTTTTGCGCTTAATTATATTGATAGTTTACAAAATGAATTAAATAACTTAAATAATGGAAAAGAAACTGATTTAACATCCACAATAGAAACGGTATTACACAATACAGGGAAAAATTTTCTTAACCTGAGTGATGAAGAGCAAACTACATTTAATCATGATTTTAGGAAAACATTAATCATGGATACACTTTTTAATTTTTTAAATCTAGTAATGAATAGCTCTCTTACATATTGATATACCGATTGTTTTTTATTGAGAAAAAGTTAAATCTAATTTTATTTTTAAAGTGAGAGTTTTTTGATATAGGTTTATCTCTTACTCTGCGTGATTCTCTCGGTGACAGTTGCTAAACTATCATGTAATCTGCGCCCCTATTGCAGTTGGAGAGACAAATGAACGATTCTTATGAAGGTAAAAACGGCAAAGTAAAAGTGATGTATGTCCGTAGTGAGGACAATGCCGATAATAAACCTAAAAAACCACCCCGCCGTCCTGAAAATGGTCGTGGTGATAACCGTAACGACAAAAATCGTGATAATAGACGTGGTGATAGCCGCGACGATAAAAATCGCGATAACAGACGTGGTGATAACAAATTTTCTCGTCGCGATGACCGCGGTGCAGCAGGTAAGCCTTCAGGGCGTGGCGCATCACGTAATGAATCAAAACCTTCTCGCGATAGCGAAGGCGGAAGTTTTTCTCCATGGAAAACGGTTTCTCGCCCTGCTGGTGAAGAGGCAATTAAAGAGCACGATGGCATTACTGGTAAGAGCCAAATCGATCCAGAACAGCTACGTCGCCAGCGTTTAGAAGAAACTCGCATTTATGGTGAAAATGCCTGTCAGGCAATGTTTAAAAATCGTCCTGACGCGATTGTTCGTGCTTGGTTTTTACAAGATGTGACACCACGCTTTCGTGATGCACTAAAATGGATGGCTGCAAATCGTAAAGCCTATCACGTTGTTGAAGAAGAAGAGATGGTCAAAGCCGCCCGTACCGATCACCATGGTGGTGTATGCTTCTTAATTAAAAAACGTGTCGGTCATGATGCAGAAACTTATCTGAAAGATGCACCTGAACATGATTGCGTATTAGCACTTGAAGATGTGGGGAATCCACATAACGTAGGTGCAATTATGCGTAGTTGTGCGCATTTTGGTGTGAAAGGGGTTATTTCTCCTGATTCTGCTGTATTAGAATCTGGTGCGGCTGTTCGTACCGCAGAAGGTGGCGCTGAATATATCCAAGGTATTGATGCTGATAATTTTGCTCAAACTTTAGATAAATTTAAAAAGGCGGGTTATACACTAGTGGCAACATCAAGCCATAAAGGCAGTGTGCCATTATCAAAAGCACAATTACCAGCGAAAATGGTACTTATCTTAGGTCAAGAGAAAGATGGCTTAAGTGAAAGCACTTTAAATCAAGGTGATATGAGCATTTACATCGGTGGTACTGGACACGTTGAAAGCTTAAACGTTTCTGTAGCTTCAGGTGTATTATTAGCAGAATGGTGGCGTCAGCACCAAGGCTAATTGCTTTATAGTGTTAAATAAAAAATGATAAAAAACCGCTTAATCATTGTGATTTAAGCGGTTTTTTTTATGTATAAGATCTACGTGAATTGCGTTATTTTCCTGGAGAGAATGGCGGTTTAGCAAACCAAACCACTATCATCATGATAAGGAAAATACCTGCAGCTAACCAGAAAATCTCATTGGCTGAAATAATTAATCCTTGTTCTGTAATGGTTTTCGCTAAATAGGCCGATGCCTGTTCATTTGAAAGACCAAGATCATTCATTTGCTGGAATGCCATTTGTGAATCAGGATCAAGTGGATTAATTTTTTCTACAAAGGTTTCATGGTGAAGTGATTCTCTTTGTGTCCAAATTGTCGTAGTTAACGATGCACCAATTGCCCCTGCCAATGTTCTTAAGAAATTTGAAAGACTTGACGCAGATGCCATTTTTTCTGGGGGTAATCCAGATAATGTCATTGTTGTTAACGGCATAAAGAAACATGCAACCGCTAAGCCTTGCCAAAATTGAGGCCATGCCACAGTGGCAAAATCCATTCCTGGTTCGAAGGTATAAGCTCGCCAATAAAAACACACAGAAAATATAATAAAGCTGAAGCTGATGATATAGCGTAAATCTACTTTACCACCAAACTTGCCTATAATCGGTGTGATAATTAAAGGCAATAAACCTACTGATGCAGATGCTAATCCAGCCCATGTTGCTGTATAACCAAAGACTTCTTGTAAAAGTAGTGGCAGTAAAACAATGGTACCAAAATAGATCATATAGGCGAGACTGAGCGTGACACAACCAATGGTAAAGTTTCGGCTCTTAAAGAGTGAAAGGTCTATCACCGGATGGTCGTCTGTTAACTCCCAAACAATTAAGAAACTAAGTGCAACCACAGCCACAATGGTGAGGACTATAATTTCTGTTGAGTTAAACCAATCAAGCTCTTTACCCTGATCGAGCATGATTTGTAAAGCACCTATACCGATAACAAGTAAAACAAGACCAATGGTATCAATTGGTTTAATTTCGGTTTTTGTTTCTCGCCCAGCTAATGTGTTTGATATACACATGATAATCAACACACCAAATGGGACATTAATAAAGAATATCCATCCCCAGTGATAGTTATCGCTGATATAGCCACCTAAAATAGGTCCTAAAATCGGTGCAACAACTATGGTTACTGACCATAGTGCAAGTGCCATATTTCGTTTTGCTGGTGGATAGTTATTCAATAACAGACTTTGTGATAAAGGAATAAGCGGTCCGGCAACTAAACCTTGAAGCACACGAAAGAAAATCAGCATTTCAAGGCTTTGTGAAATACCACAAAGCCATGAGGTTAACGCAAAAAGTGCCGTTGACCACATAAAGAGTCGAACTTCACCAATACGTTTTGCTAACCAACCTGTAATTGGGATAGAAATAGCATTTGCTACACCAAAAGAGGTAATAACCCAAGTCCCCTGTGAGTTAGAGGCACCTAAGTTTCCTGCAATAGTTGGAATGGCTACGTTAGCGATTGTAGAATCGAGAACTTGCATAAAGGTGGCCAACGCAAGAGCGATGGTCATTAAGGCAAGTTTTCCTCCTTGTAATGGCTCTTTAATCACCTTTACACCTCGCCTTTATTGTCCCGCATTCTGTTCAATAATTTCATTGATCAGTTTATTAATCGCTGACATATCAATAGTTAATGCATCAGTATGATAAGCAGGTACTTGGCGTTCACTGTGTGATAATACTTTTCCATCGAGGTTAATTGTATCAACGGTTACTTCAGAAGAAAGACCAATACGCAGTGGTTTTTCCGCTAACTCTTTTTCATCTAATGAAATACGAACAGGTAAGCGCTGAACAACTTTTATCCAGTTACCACTGGCATTTTGAGCAGGTAATAATGAGAAAGCACTCCCAGTTCCCATATCTAAACCTAATACAGTGCCATGATAAATCACTTTTTTACCATAAAAGTCAGTTGTAATTTTGGCTGGTTGGCCGATACGCATATTAGCGAGCTGAGTTTCTTTAAAATTGGCATCAATCCACATACCTGTTACGGGAACAATAGCCATTAAAGGTTTACCCGGTGCGACTTGTGCACCTACTTGAACGCTACGACGTGAAACATAGCCATCTGTTGGACTTAAAATTTTAGTACGTTCTAAAGCGAGCCATGCATTACGAACATCGGTTGATGCTTGTAAAACGGAAGGTTGCTGTGCAATTGGTGTATTTAAGATAATTGCCTGATTAGCATTATATTGCTCTCTTGCAACTTCTAAAGCAGCCTTTGCAGTGGAAACAGCTTCTCTGGCGTGTTGAAGTTCTTCTTTACCAATCACATTGCGTTCGCCTAAAACTTCACGGCGACGAAGATCATTTTGTAATTTAGTGAGCTCTGTTTCGCGCAAAACGATGTTTGCTTTTAATTGGCGACCGTTGATGATTTGTTGATGCATTTGGCGAACACTATTCGCTAATGCTGTTTTTGCTTTTTCTAATGCCAGTTTTTCATCACTTGAATCTAATAAAACTAAGGGTTCTCCCGCTTTTACAAAATCGGTGTTATCCACATAAACAGTGGTAACAGAACCAGAAATCTGAGGCATTACCATGATTTGATTACCAGTCACATAAGCATTATCTGTCGTTTCATGATGCCTTAGCACCATAAACCAATAAGCTGTGTAAGCTATGCCAGCAACAATAAATAAGATAGTTAGAAACAGTAGAACATTTCGGCGAGTTCGTTTTTTATTGCGAATGGGAGCCTGAGGGGGGTATTTTCCTCATTAACACTCATTTAGAAGATCTCCATAAAACCAGAAAAACATCATTAGATATGTTTCCAGTATTAAAACTGGAAACATAATTATAAAGTCAATCTTAGAATAATTATTAGCGTGAGGATAAATTATAAATGCTAATGGGTAAGTATGTTTGCCGATTTATGGCTTAAATAGGATTAGATCAATAAAACTATCTATTATGCTACTTATTCACAAGCCTTTTCAGCCAAAGTATCTAATTGTAATAATAGCTTACGCATTAGCGTTTCAAGCTGTCTTTGTTCAGATTGATCTAATACAGACCAGATTTGTTTTAAACACTGATGTTGCGGTGGTAATAAGCTATTTAAAAACTCTTCACCAGCATCAGTTAAATGGAGATGTAAACAACGACGATCATTATGACTTTCACGGCGTTCAATCCAACCTTGTTTTTCAAGCTCATCAGCAATACGAGTTGCATTTGTTCTTGAAGAGCCTAAAGCCGCACTTAATTCTGATGGTTGAATACTACGATTTTCTGTCGTATCTAATATCATTAATGCCATAAATAATGTCTCGTTAATACCCTGAGACTTCAACATATTATTACGACTTTCAAGAAGTTTGCTTTGAACATGCATAGAAAGTCGAGTTAACAAAATTTCTTGATAAGGAATATCTTTGTTAAGCGATTTCTGTTGTGTAGCGCGAGTGTTTAGTAATTCTTCTGTTGGCGTAAATGAGCTTTCCATTTTTAGACACCTTGTTAGTTTCGAAAATTAGGATAATGCTGTTATCAACATGTTAAATGGTATATTAAACACACAATTTAGCAATTTTTATTATTTATAGTCACTATGTTTTTTTGATTATGTTACCTGATTCATAAATTTTCTGAATGATAACACAAAAAAAAAGATAGGTGCTTATCTCTTTGTTATAAGTTAATAAAATCAATTTATCACTTATCTGACAATGAATAGTAGTCTATTTACGAAAAAATGGATCATTTTTTACGATAAAACACGTAATAAATTTATTATCACTACCAATGGTTGTTATGTTTATGATATCGAAATGAAATTATTTATATAGTGCTTTATTGGGAAGATTGATATAATTTTCTTAATAAAGAATAGGATGATGATATACATTAATAGTAATCACGCTGTTAAAACATTCATATTTTATTCTGATTAGAGTAGGATTGAAGAAATAATATAACCCATCCTTGGGTCTGAAAATTATTCAGTGTGGATTATTGGATCATTTTTATAACCTAAAAACCAAACAATAAGACCAATAACACCAATGACTAATCCAGCGATAGAAACGCCTGTCCATCCATATTGATGATAAGCATAGCCCGATAGTAAAGATCCTAATGCACCACCGATAAAATAGCTTGTCATATAAGCGGCAGTTAGGCGGTTTCTAGCATCCGGTAAAATACGATATATGGTACTCTGATTGGTGACATGAACACCTTGAACCGCTAAGTCTAGCAGGACAACGCCAATAATAAAGCTGATGAGCCCAATCCAGTGATAATAAGGTGCAATAACGATAAAACCCCAAGAAAGAAAGAGGATGACTAATCCCACGGTAGTCGTTTTCTTGCCTTTTCCTTTATCAACTAATACACCCGCTTTACCCGCCATCAATGCACCTGCGGCGCCTACAAGACCAAATAAACCAATCACAGCATCTGAGTAATTAAAAGGATCAGAAGCCAATAAAAAAGCCATTGAAGTCCATAATAAACCAAAGTGAGCAAAAATAAGTGCACCAACTAATGAGCGAGTCCTTAACACGGGCGTTGTTGCAAATAATTTGAAAATAGAGCCTAGCAATTGGAAATAATTTAAGTCAGTTTCACTTTTATAAGTGGGTAAACAGCGCCATAAAGTGATCGCTAAAATGGCCAGAAAAATACTTGCCACCCAGAAAATACCCTGCCAATTAGTAAATGATGCCATTAACCCAGATGCAGTTCTCGCCAGTAAGATCCCGAGTAAAAGACCACTCATAATCGTTCCGACGGCTTTTCCTCTTTGATGTGGCGCGGCAAGCGTAGCAGCAAAAGGAACAAGAATTTGAGCCACAACGGAGAACATACCTGAGAGCGCCGTTCCTATTAACATCACCCAAATATTAGATGCCATAGCGGTAATCAATAGACCACTCGCTGAAATTAATGTCATGGTAATAATGAGTGAGCGACGTTCAAAAATATCGCCAAGAGGCACTAATAACATTAACCCTATGGCATAACTGAATTGCGCTGTAGTGACAATAAATCCGGCCAAAGTAGCCGATATGTGGAAATAGTTTGCGATTGAATCAAGTAGAGGTTGTGCGTAGTAGTTACTGGCAACAACCATGCCTGTGGCAACCGCCATAAGTAAAATAAGACTTTTACTTAGTGATGTTTGTGGTGCGGTGTTTTCCATAATACTCATAACGAATCATTTGTAAGGTAAATGATAGTAACATGAGTCATTTTTTTGGGAAAAGAATTACTGTGATAGAAATGTTCAATTAATTTGATATAAACCTTTTATATTTAATTGTTATAACATATTGTTTTATATGCTAAATAAGGTTATTAACTGGACATTCTAATAACTAAAAAACGTAAAAAAGAGCATCGTCAAACACCATATCCATTGAACTGAAATACCAATCACGGCAAAAGAAAACAGACGTTTAGTTCCCAACCAGCGGGCTTCCATTGTCTGTTTTTTCGGGCGTTTAGGAAATAATGTAGAGAGACTTTCATCAAAGCTAATATTGTCTTGATAGCGATAAAGAGCTTGAAAAAAATGACTATCAAGCCATAAACGAAAAAGATGATATTGCGTAAATAAAAATAAAAGAGAAGCACCAAAGAATGCTAATTTATTGTGAAAGTGAAGGCTAAAAACAGGCCATGTGTTTATATAAGGTAACAGTGATAACAGCAGTAAATAACGCCAACTTTGGGTTAAAGATACAATGACTTTACCGCTAGTTTTTGTTGTCAGCATCGTTACCTCGTGATCTATTTTGTTGGAAACGTGAATACCACATTTGTAATGCCTCTTGTGTTTCTAGATTTAAAATCACTTGAGGGCGAGTTTGATACACTTGTTTTATTGCGTCTTGTAAAGTATTTACTGTGCCAGTATAAACGAGCCATGCAACGGCAATAGTTGCACTGCGTGAATAGCCTAATTTGCAATGAATATAAACAGTACCTGCTTGATTGAGTTGCTCCATTGATAACATTGCTTTGTTAATATCATCTGGAGATAAAGGTAATAAATCAATTTGAGGCTGTGCTAAATAAAGTTTATTTTGACTAAACTTATTTTTTGGCCATTCACAAGTTAAATCAAAGACAGCGTTTGCTTTTAATTTATAAAGAGGGCGTCCACCTAATAAAATACCTTCAGTGACTAAACTCGGTGTTTGGCACTGTTTTAAATAATAACGATAAGTACACCACGCAAAGAAGCGATAAGGTAATAGGATTATCTGTGCAGAAAGAGGGACTTCACCTTGCGCATTTTTTTGAAAAATAGAAGCTCCAGCACCTAAATAGCCTAACGTTACAAAAGTTAATGTGATTGCTGGCCATAGAAAGATCCAAAAGAATCCTTGCAAACCAAAAGATAACAGATAAAACACCATTGCGGATAACGCATAGTTTTTACCAATACGCAAACTACGTTTGCTACCAGTAAAATGCCATTTCCAACGCGAATTTATTGGTAATAAATAGCAAATAAATACGCCGACACCAAAACCCGTAATAATATCAATAAAGTGATGTTGCCACGTTGTTAGTACAGACACAGCAATAAGCAATGACCATAAATTTAAAAGCCATTGCCATGATTTTGGCGTATGAGCACGGAAACGTAACCAAATAATCCACAATAAAATAATATGTAAAGAAGGGGCTTGGTTATAAGGTAAATCGAACCCCTCTAATTGGGTAAATAACCAGCCAGAAACCCCTTCTGTTGTTGGGCGAATAAAGCTAAATTTTAAAGGGAATAATAAAAAACCAGCACAAGCAATAAGCGAGGCAACAATTAAACGTAGCCCATGTATAAATTGTTCTTTTAGCGTTGTACAAATAATCAGTGAAATACCATAGGCAATATTTACACTCCAATAAGGAATGATTGTCCAGGGTAAAAAGGGGATTGCTTTTTCCCACGAATAAACAAAAGAAGGAACATCAGATAAAGTGGAAGTATAAGTGTTAACTTGCATATAAGTTAAATAGAAAAATGGGGCAAGAAATAACAGCCATACAATACCAGCGAGCCAGATACTTTTTCTTGATGATATTATTTGAGAGTGTTGGTTTCCCCCCATACAAAGATCCCTTTATTTGTTTATGTTTTTTTACAAGGACTTAAAGCTACCGCTATACAGTGACATAGAGTGATAGCCCTGTTATTGGTAGTGTATTCTATTAGCGACGTTTTGCTATCGATACACTAAAAATCCCCCAATGATCAATTTGTTGATCTAACTTTTCAAATCCCGCTTCATTGACTAAAGCATCCATTTCACCTTGACTACGGCAACGCATGATCCAAGGTTGTCCGTTTTGGTGACTTGGTAATACGCGCGCAATCATTTCAAGTTGAGGGTGCCAAGGTTGACAGGTATAAATCAATAAGCCACCACTTGGAATGGCTAGCGAAAGTCCTTTTAAAGACTCTTTTAGCAGATGGTTTTCAGGGAATAATTCATAAAGTCCACTGACAATACCCAAAGTGGGTGAAGGTGAAACAGCACTCAAACTTTCTGCATCAAAAGCGTTACCTTCTTCAAAACGCACTTTGTCTTCTAAATGGCGTTCTTTAATGGCAAGTCGGCCTTGTTCAACATTAATCGGGCTATAGTCGCGCATTAAAATTGAATCGACCTTACCATAGTCATTAACCGCATCAAAAATATAACGGCCTTGTCCTGCAGCAATATCCATAATATGTACTGGCATATTATTTTGTGTTAATTGGCGAATAGCGTATCTGATCGTATTTTCAATATTGATTTTACGTTGGCGAATACCTTGCCAACCAATACTGTTTAAATATTGTTTATCAATGATACGACCAAATAAGCCTTTTCCCTGAGGTTGATTACGGTAGACATAATCCAGAGTCGATCCAGAATCAAAACCCTTATCGTAACCCAGAGCAACCCCTTCAGACGCTTTACCTAACGTGCTCATAGAACGGCTAATTAATTTATAATAAAGTTTTTTTGGACAATATTTAGGAAGAGGGGTCTGTAATGCGCGATAAACATCAGCACTATGGCTCCATATATCTTCATTTTGATAATCGTGTTGATAAAGCGGTTGTGCAAACAATGTTTCAATAAAGTGACGCATTTTATTGATGGGGATTGCTCTGTCTTTCTCGCCCAATGTATCGTGGTAAAAACCAGGTAAAACATGCTTTTCTTTAATAGAGGTATTTAAACGTTCATAGAAAAGATGTTGAGGTTTGGCGTGAACTACATGATCATTACCTGAAATAAATAATTGTGTTGGTAAAGTAATCGCACTTGCATCTTCAACCACGCGATCGGCCGTTTTATAAAGTTCTAATAAAATATTGACGGCAATAGGGCGAGTGATTAGCGAGTCTTGATTAAAAGAGTCGATACGACTTTGGTCATGGGTTAAGTATTTGGCTTTCACATATGAATTGACGTAAAAAAGGCCCCGAATTTTTTGCATTAAGGCGAGGCCGGTGCGTGCAAAAGGAACATATAACTTCACTTTAAATGCAGGAGAAGCTAACACCATACCACGGATCTTCGGGGCATAATCGTGTACCCAACCAGTAACTAAAACAGCACCGACACTTTGACCAACAACCAGAATATTCTCCATTGGAATACTATAGTTAGACGAAACGTAATGAACGAATTCGTCTATATCTTTTATTGATGTTCCCATTGATGGACTATAACCGCGAGCACCTTCATTTTTACCATGTCCACGAGCATCCCAAGCAAACATTGAAAAATCAGGAAGATCTAATTCATCAACTAGATGAGAAACACGCCCCGAATGTTCATGACCTCGGTGAAATAAAATAATTGCTTTTGATTCAGTGGTGATTTGAGCAGGCCAATGGCGATAATACAACGGTGTCTTATCGCTGGTGGTAAATTCAGACTCAATCATATTCCTTTGAGTTTGATATTGCGGTTGTTGATTCATAACGATGTATCCTTATCTTTATCTGTCATCGTTGCTTCTTTTAGTGCTCGATGAATACGGTGATAACAAGTCAACAAAAGTAATAAATTAATAATAATAAAAAGATAATGTATGTTTTCTGATAATGTCAGTGAGGGGAATATTCCGATAAAAAGCGCAATAGTACCGAAAATAAAGGCTCTATCACTTTTTCCCATGGGGCCATCATAACGACGAGACGCATGAATAGTTTGGGCAAGAACACCTAAAAACTCAGTCATTATCATTAAAAAAAGTGCCAGCATGATCCACCAGTAGGCCTGTGGAAAAATAAAAGCAAAAGGTAAATAGAGTGCAATGTCTGAAATAACATCGCTAGCTTCGTTTAATATCGCGCCAAGCGCACTTTTTTGATTATGTTCTCGCGCAAGCATGCCATCAATGGCATTAAGCGCCATCCGAAAAAAGAGGACAAAAGGGAGTAATAAAAATAAACGAGGGGAAGGATGAAGCAAAAGTAGTCCACCAACGGCAATGGATAAGAGTAAGGCAGAAAGTGTAACTTGATTTGCGGTGATCCCTTTTTTAAATAATTGTTTTACATAAGGGCGCAATAGAGATTGAAATTTGGGTTTTAAGTCATAAATTGTCATGACGCATCCTTGTGTTCAAAAGTACGTATACTATCTCAAAATTATTGATTTATTATTAGCTGATTTTTATCTCATTGAATATCTTTATTTCAAATATTTAATTTATTTACGATTTAGCCATAAAACTAATTTCTGAAATTTACCTGATTTAATAATTATTTAGCTCTAAAAATAAAACAAAAATCAAATGCATATAATTGTAATTATCGGATTGTTCTGTATTTGTGTTTATTTTTTATTTTTAGAATGATTAATTTTTCTTTAGAAATGTGTGCGTAATTATAATTAGAGAATTAAAAGAAGGGAATGAAAATAAGGGATATTAAACACTTTATAACAGCTGATGAAGTAGTTTGATTTATTTTTAATGTATTGTTTTAAATGAGATTTAAATATAATAGGGGTATCAATAGTGTAATCAACGAGTTACAGTGGCAAGATGTTTCGAATATTATGAAAATAAAAACGAATAAACCCCATAGATATTATGGGGTTTTATTGTCATTACGAGTTCATACTCAATATATTGAATTAATAACCTTGTGATGCAGAAGTTGCAATCATTGCCATCATGGTTGTGAAGAAGAAAATAAAGAAAAGAACAGCCATAACGATACTAATAATAAAGTAAACAAAGCCAGCTCTGTTCCATGTTTCTTGCACTTTCATAAAGGTTTCAACAGAATCGTAATCACCGCTTTTCCAAGCCCATTCATTTCCTTTAATACCACAGACAAAGATCCAAACTAAGTTAAGTAAAGGAACAAGCGCTAATAATGGAAGATAGGATTTATTACCAAAACCCCAAATAATATTAAACATGAAAGCACCCCAGTTCCAACGTTTAATTTCTTCAGGTACTGGTTTGTTAGTGTAAGACACAGTTTATTCCTTATCTAAAATAATAAATATAAAAATGAGAATGCCAAAATGGCAACTGGAGAAAACGATAATCATAATTGAAGAAATGAGAGAATGAAAGACAGGTATATCTTTGCCATTAATAAAAAGAATTATCTTAATAATGAAATAGTATTAAGATCTTTTTATTTTTATATAAATTAGCTCTGCCTAATTACATGTAATTATAGTTTTTTATAAATAAAAACAGGCCACAATAGTGTGACCTGTTTTGTGATAATCTTAATTTAAGATTATTTATTAATTACTTTGCAGCAGCCTGAGCTTGTTCAATCCAGCCATCAAAGGTTTTTTGATGTGCTTTGATCCAAGCATTAGCATGACGTTCAATATCTGCCTGCGATTTTTGACCATTATGCATACGTAAGTTTTGCGCATTAATATCGGCAACAGACACTTTCATGACTTCAAAGAGTTTTGCCGCTGCAGGGTTTTCTTCAGCCCATTTTTTATTCGCTGCGATATGCATAGTACTTGGCGGGAAACCATAGTTTTTACCATTTGCTAATGTAGTATCGGTTTTATCATCACCCGGTAATGAAGAGAAAGGCACTTGTAACCAAACAACATCTTTACCCGGTTTTAATACATCACTTATCCAGTAAGGCGTCCAAGTGTAATAAAAAATGGGTTTACCTTCTTTATAGCGAGTAATAGTATCTGCCATCATTGCCGCGTAATTACCTTGGTTATGTGTGACAGATTTTTCTAATCCATAGGCTTTTAAGTGGTTGTTAATAGCTTCTTCACAACCCCATCCCGGATTACAACCCGTTAAATCGGCTTTGCCATCACCATCGGCATCAAAGAGTTTGGCAATTTTAGGATCTTTTAATTGCTCAATATTCGTAATGTTATATTTCTCTGCCGTTTTTTTATCAATCAAGTAACCTTGAGCTGCATTAACGACATAATCCCCTTTGCGATAAAAGGTATTATCACCTCCTGCTGCTGCATATTGTGAATTATGAAGAGGAACCCAACTGACTGCCATAAAGGTCGCATCACCATTGGCGATAGAGGAGTAAGCAACGTTATAGTCTACTTCTTTAATTGGCTGAACAGTGTAACCTAATTGTTCTAATGCTTTGTTGACGATTAAAGTTTGAAAGGTTTCTTCAGAAATCGTACTTTGCACGGGTTGAACCGAAATCCCTTTTCCAGGTAAATCAGCAGCGGATAACTGGGTGCTTATCAGTGTGGCGGACAATACTGTTGCCCAGAGAACTGGATTACGCATAGTTTTTCCTTCTGTTGTTATGGTAAGAGATAAATAGCGACAGCGAACTGTCGCCTCTATTTCTTATATTGATTGAACGTGATGTTCTTTATTGATTTTTAATTAATAGTAAAATATTTATTACGATGCTTTTTTGCCAAAGAGTCGGCAAATTAAGCCAATAGGCCCTGTCATATACCAGCATCGATTGCCTTTATGACGGCTGTTTTGACCTAAAGATTGCGTTAATCGGTCAAGAATAATTGCGAGAATAACAATACCTGCGCCCCCTACAGCAGCAAGTCCCATATCAAGACGGCCTATACCGCGTAATACCATTTGACCTAATCCACCAACGGCTATCATTGATGCAATAACAACCATTGAAAGCGCTAACATCAGTGTTTGGTTTACACCTGCCATAATCGTTGGCATGGCGAGCGGTAATTGCACTTTAAACAGCATTTGGCGAGGACTTGCACCAAATGATTGTGCTGCTTCAATTAAATCTTCAGGGACTTGTTTGATCCCTAAAATGGTCAATCTCACAATAGGTGGCAAAGCAAAAATAATGGTGACCACAACGCCAGGGACGTTACCAATACCAAATAACATGACGATAGGCACTAAGTAGACAAACGCAGGTGTTGTCTGCATCGCATCCAGTAAAGGCCGGACAATTTTGGATGCTCTATCGCTGTTAGCTAGCCATATCCCTAATGGAAGTCCGATAATAAGACAAAACAGTAATGAAGTGAGTACCAATGCAAGGGTAACCATGGCTTCAGACCAAGCACCTATTGCACCAATTAATATTAATGAGATAAAAGAAGCGACACCCATGGCTTTGCCTGAAAGTTGCCATGCAATCAGAGAAAACAGAATAATGGCGATAGGTGCAGGCATTGAGGTTAAGAAATTTTCAAAACCACTTAATACCAAATCAACGGGTACACGAATACCTTGGAAAACTGGGCGAAAGTGCAACACAATCCAGTCAATCGCATCGGTAACCCATGAATCTAATGGGATCAGCGTATTGTGAAACGGATCCATTAGATTGAATGAATCGGGTGCGACATCCGTCGGTGCGGCATCAAGCCAATCACTGCCAGCGGATGATGTATCAATGTCACCACCACCGCCTGCACCCCATGGATCGGCATCTGTTGATGAACTGTCAGTACTACTCCAAGGATCGCTTTCTGTTGTGCTAGTATCTGTTGTTGCCCAAGGATCATCATTGGCATTATTGGTTGCCTCTTGAGCTGTCTCGCTTGTTATGGTTTCTTGGATATCTGTATCCACAGTCGTATTTTTATCTGTTGTATTACTCATTTGGCGTCTCCTTATCCAGTGCTTGTAGTAACATTCCTTTAGAAATTAAGCCGATATAACGGTTTTTTTCATCAATAACAGGAATAGCACAGGGAGATTGTGCAACAGTTGAAATCAGCTCATTTAACGGTGTATCCCCATTAATGGCACAAGGCTCAGGTAGAATAGCTGACTCAATAGGTTGTTTATTTTTGAGCGCCTCTTCAAGAGACGTAACGGAAACGATGCCAACAAATTTTCTTCCCCGCTCAATGAGATAGCCAAAATTTCTATCTTCATCTTCGAGTACTTTCAAGGCGGAGCGTGGGCCAAAACCTGGGGCAATATGCAGTAAGGTTTCTGGGCGACGTTTGGCAATATCTTTTGCACTAAATACATGGCTAATATCAACACCACGGAAAAAGGTACGTACATAATCATTCGCTGGATTGTTGAGTATTTCATCCGGTGTGCCCGTTTGAACAACAACACCACCTTGCATAATGGCAATGCGATCACCAATACGCATGGCTTCATCGAGATCATGAGAAATAAACACAATCGTACGCTGTTTATCGCCTTGTAAGCTCAATAACTCATCTTGCATTTCAGTACGAATTAATGGGTCAAGTGCTGAAAAAGCCTCGTCCATTAACAAGATATCAGGATCATTGGCAAGTGCGCGAGCCAGACCAATACGTTGACGCATCCCACCAGAAAGTTCATCAGGCCAAGAGTTTGCGTAACTGCCTAAATTGACTTGCTCTAAGGCATCCATCGCTTTTTTATAACGTTCGTCTTTGCTTAATCCAGCGAGATCCATGCCAAATGCAGTGTTATCAAGCACGTTCATATGGGGCATTAATGCAAATGATTGAAACACCATACTGATTTTTTTACGGCGTACTTGTCGTAATTCTTTATCAGACATGGTGGCAATATTTTCACCATCAATAAGCACTTCTCCCTTTGTAGGAGAAATCAGACGATTGAGAAGGCGGACTAGGGTGGATTTACCTGAGCCAGATAATCCCATGATGACAAATATTTCGCCTTCTTCAATTGCCAGATTTGCATTTTGAACGCCCACCGTAAGCCCTGTTTTATCAAAAATCTGATCTTTGTTCATACCAGACTCTAATAATTCAAAAGCGCGTTTAGGGTGCTCGCCAAATACCTTGTAGAGATTTTTTACTTCGAGTTTAATTGCCATGCAATATATAGTTTCCTATTTAAATATTGAAAGGAATAAATTAAATATTAATTAATAAGTGTTATTGTTTTTCCTAAATAAAATTTTAGTAAGGGAAATACCCTACCACAATGATTGAGTCTGACAACCCTATGTTAATTATAATTAACTAAATTATTTAGCTGTAATTTCTTTATTTTTTATATGATTAATAATTAAATAAAGTGAAATAAATAAAATTGATTAAAAGATATATTTCTATCTAACTAACTGAAATAACTTTATTTTTATAGATGTTATTATTTTGATTAGGATCTCAATAAAAATGAAAATTTAATCTCAAAATAGAGGATGAAATAGATGAAAATTAAATGAAAAAAAACCAATAATCATTAGCATGATTAATATTTATTCTCTTGTGATAAGGTTTATCTACGAAATTTAAGCTGAAATGATTCGAAAAAAATTGATTTTTTGACAATATTGAACGGCAAAAATCAATCGATTAGATTGTTTATTGCTCAAATAAAAATGCACAAAAAAATAATCTATATTTTTCAGTGCATTATGTTTTATATGTGATACATAATCAAATTGAATGTATTTTGTTGTTTCTCTTACTTCCCATTTGACTAATAAATCTTAAAAATCCCAATCATCGTCTTCAGTGTTAATCGTTTTTCCAATAACATAAGATGAACCGGAACCAGAAAAGAAATCGTGATTTTCATTTGCATCTGGTGATAATGAAGAAAGAATCGCAGGACTTACATCGGTTATTTCATCAGGGAATAAAGCTTCATACCCTAAATTCATTAATGCTTTATTTGCATTATAATGAAGGAATTTTTTGACATCTTCTGTCCAACCTACAGTGTCGTAAAGATCTTCAGTATATTTCACTTCATTGTCATATAAATCTAATAATAATGAGAATGCAAAATCTTTAATATCTTGTTTCTCTAATTCGGATTTATTTAATAACTGATTTTGAAATTTATAGCCAATATAATAACCATGAACGGCTTCATCACGAATAATGAGTCGAATTAAATCGGCTGTATTAGTTAATTTTCCTCGGCTTGACCAATACATTGGTAAATAGAATCCTGAATAAAATAAAAAGGATTCTAAAAAGACGCTGGCAATTTTTTTCTTTAAAGGATCTTCATCTTGGTAATAACGCAAAATAATTTCTGCTTTCTTTTGTAAGTAAGGGTTTTCCTCACTCCAACGATATGCTTCATCGACATCAGTTGTTAAGCAGAGTGTAGAAAATATCGAACTGTAAGAGCGAGCATGAACAGCCTCCATAAAACAGATGTTGGATAACACCGCTTCTTCATGTGGCGTCAATGCATCGGGCATCAATGTCGGCGCACCTACTGTATTTTGGATAGTGTCCAATAACGTTAACCCAGTAAAAACACGAATAGTGAGCTGTTTTTCGGCTTGAGTTAATGTACTCCATGAAGGAATGTCATTGGAGAGTGGAATTTTTTCAGGTAACCAAAAATTCATGGTTAAACGGTTCCAAACATCTAAATCTTTTTCGTCTTCAATACGATTCCAGTTAATCGCATTAACATGACTTAATAAAGGTGATGACATGCTATGTTCTCCTTATTGTAATTATTAAAGTGCACACGAAACACAGCCTTTGATTTCAGTGCCTGCTAATGCGGATTGTCGGATACGAATGTAATACAAGGTTTTAATTCCTTTACGCCAGGCATAGATTTGTGCTTTGTTAATATCCCTTGTTGTGGCTTCATCCGAAAAGAATAATGTCAGTGATAAGCCTTGATCGATATGTTGTGACGCTTCTGCATAGGTATCGATAATCTTTTCTGCACCAATTTCATACGCATCTTGGTAATATTGGCGATTTTCATTAGTCATAAAGGGGGCGGGGTAATAAACCCGTCCAATCTTACCTTCTTTTCTAATTTCTATTGGCGCGGCAATAGGATGAATGCTTGATGTAGAGTGGTTGATATAGGAAATAGATCCTGTCGGCGGTATTGCTTGTAAATTTTGGTTATAGATCCCATGCGTCATAATAGATTGCTTGAGAGTCTGCCAATCTTCTTGTGTTGGAATATGAATATTAGATTGGCTAAATAGCTGGTGGACTTTTTGAGTTTTAGGTAACCACTGTTGTGATACATATTTATTAAAATATTCACCTGTTGCGTATTTTGAGTTTTCAAAACCTTTAAAGTACTGTTTTTTCTCAATAGCTAATTGATTTGAAGCGAATAACGCATAATAAGTGACGGTATAAAAATAGATATTGGTGAAATCTAACGCTTCTTCAGAGCCGTAATAAATCCTTTCACGAGCTAAGTAGCCATGTAAATTCATTTGCCCTAAACCAATTGCATGAGAAGCGAGATTACCTTTTTCAATAGAAGGAACAGACTCTATTTTCGTCATTTCAGAGACATTGCTTAATGCTCTAATTGCTGTGCTGACAGTATGGGCAAAGTTAGGCGAGTCCATTGCCATAGCAATATTCATAGAACCTAAGTTACAACTGATGTCATGACCGATATGGCGATAGCTTAAGTCTGGGTGATACTCACTTGCGCTGTTGACTTGTAAAATTTCAGAGCAGAGATTGCTCATGTTTATTCTACCCGCAATAGGATTTGCGCGGTTTACCGCATCTTCAAACATGATATAAGGATAGCCAGACTCAAATTGAATTTCGGCTAATGTTTGGAAAAACTCCCTCGCTTTAATTTTCTTCTTACGAATTTGCGCGTTATTTACCATTTCACTGTATTTTTCACTAATACTGATCTCTGACATAGGTACGCCATAAACACGCTCTACATCATAAGGAGAGAAGAGGTACATATCTTCATTACGTTTCGCTAATTCAAAAGTGATATCAGGAATAACAACCCCTAAAGAGAGGGTTTTTATTCGAACTTTTTCATCTGCATTCTCTCTTTTGGTATCAAGAAAATGGTAAATATCTGGATGATGAGCATGAAGATAAACAGCGCCAGCACCTTGTCTTGCTCCTAACTGATTAGCATAGGAAAAAGCATCTTCAAGCATCTTCATAACGGGAACAACGCCAGAAGATTGATTCTCTATACGCTTAATGGGGGCGCCTGCTTCACGTAAATTAGTGAGCAAAAATGCAACGCCGCCGCCACGTTTAGAAAGCTGTAATGCAGAATTTACCGATCGACCGATAGACTCCATATTATCTTCTATACGTAATAGAAAGCAGGAAACTAATTCACCGCGTTGTTGTTTCCCGCAATTTAAAAAAGTGGGTGTTGCGG
This sequence comes from Proteus penneri, assembly GCF_003144535.1. GTDB lineage: Bacteria > Pseudomonadota > Gammaproteobacteria > Enterobacterales > Enterobacteriaceae > Proteus > Proteus penneri. The sequence continues at coordinate 26,120 of NZ_PHFJ01000002.1, forward strand.
GTTGGAAACGACCACTAATGATTTCATCAACAAGATGAATAGCGAGATCAGTATCACCTTGTGCAAGAGTAAGCGCTACCATACAGACGCGATCTTCATAGCGCTCAAGGTAACGCTCACCATCAAAGGTTTTTAAGGTGTAACTGGTATAGTATTTAAAAGCGCCTAAAAAAGATTGAAAGCGAAATTTTTTGCTATAAGCATGTTTGAATAGCTGTTTGATAAAAGCAAATTCATATTGTTCTAATACTTGAGCTTCGTAATAGTGTTGTTGTACTAAAAACTCAAGTTTTTCTTTTAAATCATGAAAAAATACCGTGTTTTGATTTACATGTTGGCGAAAAAAATGATGTGTCGCTAATTTGTCTTTATCAAACTGAATATTACCTTGCTCATCATACAGGTTTAGCATGGCGTTTAAGGCATGGTAATCAAGTTGTTCTATTGATTGTGTCATATTAATTATCTCATGGCGCATTGGTCAGTAAGGCTTGACCAAAATGCGCTTAAACCCGTTTTTACGCGGTTTACATCTTCTGGCGTGCCTAATAATTCAAATCGATACAAAAAAGGGATTTGGCATTTTTGTGCAATGATGTCGCCAGCCAATCCATAAGCTGTACCAAAATTTGTATTTCCAGAAGCAATAACACCGCGTATTAGTTGGCGATTTTCATAAATATTTAAAAACTGAATAACCGCTTTAGGCACCGCACCTTTAGTACTGCCGCCACCGTAAGTAGGGCAAAGCAACACAAATGGCTGTGTTGCAAGCAATGTTTCATCTTCAAAAATTCTGGTCGCTTTTAAGTTGAGCTTTTGTACAAAACGATGACAGTTTTCAGAGCGACTTGAAAAATAGATCAAAGGTGCAGTTTGCATGAAATGCTCCTTTAGAGCGTGATCTGTCTGATCTTATCAGGGCAGAAACCGGACCAATGCTGGTCACCATGAACAACAACGGGAACTTGGCGATATCCCATAGAAACAATGTGAGCGAGGGCTTGCGTATCTTGGGTGAGATCAACAGCAACAAACGGAATGTTTTTCTGTTTTAAGGCGCGCTCTGTGGCACTACATTGAACGCAATTCGGTTTGGTATAGAGGATAACAGACATAAAAATAACCCTTATAAAAATATGGATGCGTCTGTTTTCACATCCATAATGGAAAGTGATTAAATACTATATATAGAGTTATTTATTTTCAACCACACAATATATGGTGATTTTGATTTTTGATAATGATTATCATTAAAATTAAATAGTTAGTGCATTAATTTTATTTTTAGATCGCTCGATTGATCAATTTTTATTAGATATACGAGTAATTAGATGATTGCTTTATCAATCAGGCATGATTTACTCTTAGTGCTACAGACAAATCAGCAGAGAAAATATTATGTACCAAGATTATCTCGATGCCCCTGTTGGCTTCCCAAAACCTTATATTTCTATTACAGCCAATGAAAAAGGGATCACTAGCCTCTATTTTGTAAATGACAAAGATGTTGCTGTGAATCCAAGCTCCGTAATTAATCAATGTATAAAACAACTCAAAGAGTATTTTGCGGGTAAACGTACCGCCTTTTCTGTGCCTTTGGCACCAGAAGGAACAGAGTTTCAAAGCCGTGTTTGGAAGACATTACAGACAATCCCTTATGGCGAAATTTGGAGTTATAAAAAATTGGCGCTTACATTAGGTTCAGTCAATTATTGCAGAGCGGTAGGAATGGCAAACTCACGCAATCCAATTTCTTTAATTATTCCTTGCCACCGAGTTATTGGTCATAACGGTAAGTTAGTCGGCTATACTGGTGGGTTAGATATTAAGCGTTGGCTACTTCAATATGAAAAAGTAGAAATTGATGAATAGTTCAGATAGTAAGTATTAAGTATTATTTCTTAAGTGAACTATGCGTTAAGGCATGGGATTTGTCTGAATATTAATCATTTAGCAGAAAAAAAATGTGAGTTTCGTGATCTAGGCTGTGGACAGGGAATCATCATTTTTGTTTTACTATAGTCAACGCAAAACGCTTGCGTTTATTTTCTATTTTAAAGGTAAACTTGATGTCTAAATTAAAAGGTAACGTTAAGTGGTTTAACGAAACTAAAGGTTTTGGTTTTATCACTCCAGAAGATGGCAGCAAAGATGTATTTGTACACTTTTCCGCTATTACATCAGAAGGCTTTAAAACCCTTGCTGAAGGTCAAAAAGTAGAGTTTGAAGTTACTGACGGCGCGAAAGGGCCATCTGCTGCAAACGTTGTCGCTATCTAATTAACGACTTCTTTGAGACAGTAAAAACCCGTTGTTTAACGGGTTTTTATATTCTGAGTATTACATTTCTCGTAGTAACCAAAACGCAAATGCGGTCATTAAAAATGAACCCGCTAAGTTAGCGCCCATCGTACTTAATGCCCATCCTATCTTTCCCTCAGTTAAGAGTGCGACAACTTCGACAGAAAAGGTTGAAAATGTTGTCAGACCGCCACAAAAACCCGTAGTTAGCATAATTTTCCAAATAGGATCAATATTGGGGGCTTTGCTAAACCAAGCGATACCAAAGGCTATAATAAAAGCACCAATACAGTTAGCAACAAAGGTGCCTGTGGCAAAATGAGGAAAAATAGAATTTAGGCGGTAGCTAATCAGCCAGCGTAATACGCTACCTAAACCACCACCTATAAATACAGCAATTGCAATATTAAGCATGAGAAATTAATTGTTATTTAACCTCAATCCCCTGAGCTTGAAGATCAGCATGATAAGACGAGCGAACAAACGGCCCACAAGCAGCGTGGGTAAAGCCCATCGCGAGTGCTTGCTCTTTCATATATTCAAACTCGTCAGGACTGACGTAACGTTGAACAGGAAGATGATGACGACTTGGCTGTAAATATTGCCCTAAAGTCAGCATCGTTACCCCATGTTTACGCAGATCACGCATAACGTCAATAATTTCTTCGTTGGTTTCCCCAAGACCGACCATTAAACCTGATTTGGTGGGAATATCAGGGTGAGCTTGCTTAAAGCGCTCTAACAAAGTCAATGACCATTGATAGTTAGCGCCTGGACGTACTTGACGATAAACACGAGGAACATTCTCTAAGTTATGGTTGAAGACATCAGGTGGGGTTTCCGTGAGGATTTCCAGTGCTTTATCCATACGACCACGGAAATCAGGAACTAATGTTTCAATACGGATGGTTGGATTTTTTGCTCGAATTGCAGCAATACAATCCGCAAAATGCTGAGCACCACCATCACGTAAATCATCACGGTCTACGGAGGTAATTACGACGTAGCGTAACCCCATATCTTTGATTGTTTGAGCGAGTTTTTCTGGCTCTTGTGGATCGGGAGCATTTGGGCGGCCATGAGCGACATCGCAGAATGGGCAACGGCGTGTACAGATTGCCCCTAAAATCATAAAGGTTGCCGTTCCATGGTTAAAGCATTCTGCAAGGTTAGGGCAAGAGGCTTCTTCACAGACCGAATGAAGACCATTTTTACGCATTGCTGCTTTGATACCCTGTATTTTACTTGAGTCAGCGGGTAGCTTTATTTTCATCCAATCAGGTTTGCGTAGCAGTTGTTCTCGTTCTGTAGCGACTGTTTTAACAGGAATAAGTGCCATTTTATCGGCGTCGCGATATTTAACTCCGCGTTCCATCTGAATAGGTTTACTCATAATTGTGCCAGTTCCAGTTATCTAGAGTGATTAACACGATGTGACTGAGGTAATCAGGGTTTTAAAAAAATATGATAAATGTTAAAAAAATTATAGCATTTTTATTGCTGTGGTTGAAATCCTAGATGTGTACAAAAATGCTTAACTAATAACGGTGCTACCTGTGTCGTTGACGTATTTGGTGCAAAATCAATTAACTGCGTCATTTTGAGATCAGAATAACCACAAGGATTTATTCGTGCAAAAGGGGATAAATCCATATCGATATTGAGCGCAAGTCCATGAAAGGAGCAACCTTTACGAATACGTAATCCTAAAGAGCAAATTTTATCACCTTTTACATAAACGCCGGGTGCATCAGCGCGAGCATAAGCTTCTACATTAAACTCTGCCAGCGTATCAATAACCGTGTTTTCAAGAGCAGTAACTAGTTGACGAACACCGATATGATTGCGTTTTAAGTCAATTAAAACATACATCACTTGCTGACCAGGACCATGATAAGTTACTTGGCCACCACGATCAGACTGAATAACAGGAATAGTTCCTGTGTTTAATAAGTGTTCAGCTTTACCTGCTTGGCCTTGGGTAAAAACCTGTTCATGTTGAACGAGCCATATTTCATCAGGTGTGTGACTTTCCCGTTTTTCCGTAAACTGATGCATAGAATCAGAAACCGGTAAATAGGGTTTCACACCTAATTGGCGAATAATGATTGTCTTGTCTTGCACCGTGAAAATCTTCATTTGTAGCGTAATTGTGAAGGGCAGTATAACGCCCCAGCAAATGAACTACCAGATTGAGATGTTTTTTTTCCGAAAAGGAGAGAAAAGTGAAAGACATTAAGGTAAGAAAAAGCGCCTGAGTAAAGGCGCTTTTGAAAAATTCATCATTTTAAATGAAGGGATTACAGAACCATACGTACCAGTTCAAGTTCACCTAATTCTTTATATAACGTTTCTACTTGGTCGATATGAGTTGCGTTGATGGTAATAGAAACAGAGTGGTAATTACCTTTGCTACTTGGTTTCACTGAAGGAGTGTAATCACCAGGCGCGTGGCGTTGAATGACTTCAACAACTTGATCCACTAATTCTGGTTTTGCATGACCCATCACTTTATAAGTGAAAGAACATGGGAACTCTAACAGCTCGTTTAATTTTGTTTTCATCATAATGTAATTCCTTAAGACAACAGGTGCTGTTGTTTTAATAATTTATTTCTATACCTAATCTTAGCAAATAAAAAGCGCATTCCTTACATAATAAGGAATGCGATACTAGTCATTAGGGTAAATATGGTAATGGTAAATGTGTTTATGCCAATATCTATATGTAAGTTATATGTGGTCACATTTACCTTTTTCAAGTCTTAGCCAAACCAGTGTGAAAATAATAATTTGATGTAATCGATAATACGACTAAAGAAGCCACCTTCTTTTACTTCATTCATCACAACAAGCGGGCGCTGTTCAATAACTTGTCCATCAAGTTGGAAATTAATTGTTCCTACAACTTGGTTTTTAGTGACTGGTGCATGTAATTCTACATTATCAAGAACATAGCTTGCTTTTAAATCTTTTAAACGACCACGAGGAATAGTTAAATAAACATCTTTATCTACCCCTAATTGTACTTTATCTGTTTCACCATACCAGATAGGCTCTGCCGCAAATTCTTTACCGACTTGCAATGGTTTTACGGTTTCAAAGAAACGAAAACCCCAAGTAAGTAGTTTTTTACTTTCGACATCACGACCTTTAGGTGAGTGACCGCCCATAACTGCAGAAATTAAACGCATATTGCCTTCAGTTGCAGAGGCGACAAGATTATAGCCTGCGGATGCAGTATGACCTGTTTTAATACCATCAACGTTTAAACTGGTATCCCACAACAAGCCATTTCGGTTAGTTTGGCGGATATTGTTGTAAGTGTACTCTTTTTCTTTATAGATGGCATATTCATCCGGTACATCGCGAATTAATGCAGCACCGATTAGTGCCATATCACGTGCTGTGCTGTATTGTCCTGGGGCATCAAGGCCATGAACGGTTTGGAACTGTGTATTTTGTAAACCTAGACGCTTAACGTAATCGTTCATCATAGCCACAAATGTATCTTGGCTTCCTGCAACATAAGAGGCCATTGCGACACAAGCATCATTACCTGATTGTAAGTTAATACCACGTGTTAACTGTGCAACTGTAACTTGATCACCTGGTTTTAAGAACATTAAAGAAGAGCCGCGAAAAATAGGATTGCCCGTTGCCCATGCTTCTTCACCAATGGGTACAATATCGCTATTAGATATTTTACCAGCACGAATAGATTGACCAATAACATAGCTGGTCATCATCTTGGTTAAACTTGCAGGATCACGGCGAACATCAGCATTCATTTCAGCCAATACTTTCCCAGAATTATAATCAATCAGAATATAAGATTCGGCTTCGATACTAGGAACAGCGGGTATCATTGTTTTTAGGGAATCTTCGGCAATACCTTGATGACTGACTGTGAGTAAAGCAAACGTGGCACTTAACAAGCTGGTTCTTAGTCGTTTTGCTGGGAGTATCTGTTTCATTCTGTTTGTTTTATCCAAAATTCAGGGAAAAATAGGAACCGATAAATAAAATATCAGCAAATCCGGATGATTCTACGCTTGAATTTGCTGATATAAAAAGAATTTTACGTAACATTATCTTTTATTGGGTAATAATAAACCCAGTGATATTTTTAACTTGTTTTAGCTTGTTTTTTATCGTTTCGGCTTGCTCTTTAGATGAATAAGGGCCGAGTTGCACTTTATATAATCCATCTGTTTTATTTATCACACCTTGTGTGTTAAATAATGACGATAAATCATTGAGCAAAAACTGTGCATTATTTTCGTTACTTAGAGCACTGACTTGGACATAAAAACCTTGCGCTATGGAGTTTGCCGATAATACTGGTTTTGACGCTTTTGTTTCCGTCTCTGCTGGCGTTGGAACTAGCACTGGAGTTGGTGTTTTTGCTGGAACTGGAGTTGGCGCAGGTGACTCAACTGGCATATTGTTGTTGGTAGGCGTTGATGTTGTTAATGGCGCAGGCGCAGCTGGTTGAGCATTAAAATTAGGGCGCTCAGGTAATGCCGTTGTTTTCTTTTCTATTTGCGCACCATGCGTACCAATACCGCTCATATGGCCAGTTTGATCAACAACAATCCCTTCAATAAGTAATGGGGTTGTCGGCATTAAACGTAAGCTATCAGAAACCACTGGAGTGACTTGAATTTGTTTTCCATTAACGTAAGGGCCACGGTCGTTAATACGTACAACCATTGTGCGCCCATTGAGTAAGTTTGTAATTTTTACATAACTTGGAATGGGTAATGTAGGATGTGCAGCCGCAAATTCATAGGGATTGACACGTTCACCAATAGTCGTTAAACGACTCATCGCTAAGCTATCATAAACAATAGCCTCTCCTCGCTCACTAAAGTTTGCAGGATCAGTCACAATACGATAGATCACACCATTTTTTCGGTAATCTTGATTTGCTGTTGGGTGATAAGGCTCGTAACGAGGTTCAGCACCAAGAACACGTTGAGCTGGCACATTGGGTAATGGTGCAGGCTGTTTATTCGTGTTCGGCTTATCAACAACACATCCTGAAAGTAGCAATGCACTGATACCTACCAAAACCCATTGCAGACGCATAGAAACCTCATTATAAACTTTTCGATAATAGTTTTCGGTGTGTATGAATAGACATAACAATGCCAAATCCTGCCATTAAGACAATTAGGGCCGAGCCTCCATAACTCATTAGCGGTAACGGAACACCGACAACAGGAAGAATACCACTCACCATTCCTATGTTGACAAAGACATAGACAAAGAAGATTAGCATTAATCCGCCAATCATTACTCTGCCAAATGTATTTTGTGCTTTCGTTGCAAGGTAAAGGCCTCGCGCAATTAAGAGTATATAAAGAGCTAGCAGTATCAAAACACCAATTAATCCGAGTTCTTCAGCCAATACAGCAAAAATAAAGTCTGTATGGCGCTCAGGTAAGAATTCTAATTGAGATTGCGTGCCTTGTAACCATCCTTTTCCATGTAATCCGCCAGAACCAATGGCAATTTTAGATTGGATAATATGATATCCGGCGCCGAGTGGATCAGATTCAGGGTCAAGTAGCATCATTACCCTAGCTTGTTGGTAATCATGCATAAGGAAAAACCAGAGTATGGGGATAAAAGCAGCAACAAGAACTATGGCTACAGTGATAAGGCGCCAACTCATTCCTGCAAGAAAAAGAACAAATAAACCCGATGCGGCAACAAGAATAGAGGTTCCTAAGTCAGGCTGTGCTGCGACTAATAAAGTTGGCACAAAAATAATGACTAAAGCAATAGCAGTATTACGCAATGTCGGAGGGCACACATCGCGATTCATAAATCGAGCGACCATTAAAGGCACGGCTATTTTAGCGATTTCTGAAGGCTGAAAACGCACAATGCCTAAATCTAGCCAACGTTGAGCCCCTTTACTGATTTGACCAAAGACATCAACAAGAATAAGTAAAATAACACAGAAGAAATAGAGATGAGGAGCCCAGCTTTCATAGACTCGTGGTGGGATTTGAGCCATGACTATCATGATCATAAAACCCATTGCAATCTGCCCTAACTTACGTTGCATCATTTCTGGATCTTGTCCACTGGCACTCCACATAATAAATGCGCTGTATCCTAATAAAGCAATAATACAGAGCAAGAATAAAGGGTCGATATGGATCCGTGTCCAGAAGGATTTTTTCTTGTTATTTTCAGTCATAAGTATTATTCCTCTGAACCACGCGGTGCGGGTGGAGAAGCTGGCAATACTGTGTTGTTATCACCAAGGAGAATGTGGTCAAGAATTTGTCTTGTAATATCACCAACAGAAGGGCCAGCACCACCATTTTCTAGGATAATAGAGATGGCTATGGTTGGGTTATCGTAAGGCGCAAAGGCAATCATCAATTTGTGGTCACGAAGATGTTCAGCCAATTGGCTTGCATTGTAGGTTTCGTAACTAAACACCTGTGCTGTTCCTGATTTTGCAGCTACTTTATAAGGTGCATCAGCAAAACTTCGGCGGCCTGTACCATTTGGGAAGTTAGCCACACCATACATACCGTGTTTTGCTAATTCCCAATAACCTGAGTTGATATCACCAATTTGGCGTGTTTCCTTATCAACATAAGGCAACATTTCATTGCCAAGTTTTGTACCATAAAGCAGGTGAGGAGTTTTAACTTGGCCGTCATTAATTAATGTCATTAAAGCTTTCGCCATTTGAATGGGCGTTGCTGTCCAATAGCCTTGTCCAATTCCTACAGGGATCGTGTCACCTTGATACCAAGGTTTTTTATAACGTTGCTGTTTCCATTCACGTGTTGGCATGATCCCATTACGCTCTTCAGATAAATCAATACCTGTATATTCACCATAACCAAAGCGACTCATCCAAGTTGATATGCGATCAATCCCCATATCATAAGCAACTTGGTAGAAGAAGGTATCCGCAGATTCTACGATAGATTTTGTCACATTAAGTTTTCCATGTCCCCAACGTTTCCAATCTCGATAACGTTTTTCAGAACCAGGAAGTTGCCACCAACCGGGATCATGAATTGTTGTATTGGCTGTGATTACACCTTCGCTTAATGCCGCAACAGACATAAATGGTTTCACGGTTGATGCTGGCGGATAAAGACCTTGGGTTGTACGGTTGATCAGTGGCCTATCTGGGTTATTTAGTAACCCTTGATAATCGGTATTCGAAATTCCACCGACAAATAAGTTAGGATCATAACTAGGGTTTGATACAAGCGCTAAAATTTCACCATTGCGAGGGTCGGTTACTACAACCGCGGCTCGGCTTGTGGTGAGTAATTCTTCAATATAGGTTTGCAGTTCAAGGTCGATGGTAAGATAGATATCTTTACCGGCTTGTGGAGGCTGCTCGTGTAATTGGCGAATAACTCGACCACGGCTATTAACTTCAACTTCCTCATAGCCCGTTGTGCCATGTAAAACAGACTCATAATAACGTTCGATGCCTAACTTGCCGATATCGTGAGTCGCTGCATAGTTAGGTGATAAACCTTCTTTATCAAGGCGTTCAACATCTTTATCGTTAATTTTCGCAACATAACCAATCACATGCGTTAATGCTGAGCCATAAGGATAATAACGACGCTGATAACCTTTAATTTCTAAACCAGGATAGCGGTATTGGTTGATTGCGAAACGGGCGACTTGTACTTGGCTTAATGTTGTTTTTAAGGCAATAGAGCTAAATCGGCGTGAGCGTTTGCGCTCTTTTTCGAATGCAGCAATATCTTCATCAGTTAAGTCAACAATATCTCTTAAACTTTCAAGTGTTTCTTGTAAGTTTGCTACCTTTTCAGGCACAACTTCTAATTGATAGATAGTACGATTGAGCGCAAGAGGGATACCATTGCGGTCGTAAATAATGCCTCTGCTGGGCGCAATCGGTACTAATTTAATTCGGTTATCATTTGAACGTGTTTGATAATCGTCATGGCGAGTGATTTGTAAGTGATTGAGGTTAAAAACCAAAACACCACTCAATATAATAATTACTGAAAATGCGACAATCACACGACGGATAAATAGCTTTGATTCCGCAGTATAATCTCGAAACGGGGTACGTTTTTTTCTTTTCATCCCATTTGACTTCACTTACTGACCCGCCAATTTATTGATTATTCACGATGATAAGGATGGTTTGTGGTAATGCTCCATGCTCGATAAAGGCTTTCTGCAACCACGACACGAACAAGGGGATGTGGCATGGTTAAAGGAGATAAAGACCAGCTTTGTTCAGCCGCAGTTTTACAAGCAGGTGCTAATCCTTCAGGGCCGCCAATGAGTAAGCTGACATTTCTACCATCAAGCTTCCATCGATCAAGTTGTTCTGCAAGTTTTGGCGTATCCCAGCGAGCGCCAGGAATATCGAGAGTGACGATACGATTCCCTTTACCTACTGCAGCTAACATTTGTTCACCTTCTTTTTCGAGAATACGTTTGATATCTGCATTCTTTCCACGCTTGCCTGCGGGGATCTCGATAAGTTCTAAAGGCATATCTTTGGGGAATCGATTAAGATAATCCATAAAGCCGGTCTGTATCCAGTCCGGCATTTTTGTACCAACGGCAATGAGCTGTAATTTCAAACTCAGCTCCAGAGTTTTTCTAGTTCATACATACGGCGACTATCTTCTTGCATGACGTGTACCATGGCTTCACCAAGATCAACGACAATCCAGTCAGAAACGCCTTGTCCTTCAACACCTAACGGTTGTAATCCCGCTTCGCGGCAATCATCAACGAGGTTATCTGCAACAGACATCAGGTGTCTGCTTGATGTACCCGTACAAATAATCATGTAATCAGTTACACTTGATTTTCCGCGGACATCTAATGCAATAATGTCTTGAGCTTTAGAATCTTCAAGTTTATCAATAATAAATTGCTGTAATTCAGAACCTTGCAAAAGGATCACCTTTAATCTAATGAGTTAATTCAACCGAAAAATAACATACTCGTGATACTTTAAGTTGCAGCGTTGTTGACTACATTTATTCGCACTAGTTATATACTTGGGTATATTCCTAGCGACTTACTTCAATTGTTGTCTAACTGCGCCTCAAATTATTTAGAATATGAATGCTATTTTAAAGGAATTTATACCAATAAATCTATTTTACTGGATGATTAATTCCAGTTAGCAATAACAAGAACATAAATCTCATTTTCTTGTTTTTCGACGTTTGATTTAGAAAAATTCATATATGTCCATTAACTGCGTCATAATAAATAACAAAAAGAAGGCAGATAAGAACTTTTCCATTTAGACGACAGTTTTACCTTACAGTTCCCTTAAGGGAACAGAGGGTGAGAATAACAGCTAAACCTCGTCTGTCAATGCTCATCAAACACCTAATTAGGTGTGTTTTACTTTGTTGTGTTCAGATTATACGGTGTAATGCTCAGACTTTTTAATTGGAGAGAAAAAGAATGGAAAGAAAAGTGAATTATCTCGGGATATCTTCAGAAATTATGAGTAACACCAATCACCAATTGCAAGAAAAGTTAGCTTTGCTTTGCGATACTGTTCAGGCAGAAAAGATAGGCATTATGCAGATAGAGGCTCAAAATAGAGATAACCTGTTGCCACTTTATGGTTATATTGGAAAAAAAGGAGACAGCCTTATCTCACCCGTGAATTTTACTTTACCTCAATTAAATATTGACCAACTTTTACAGCCTATTGTTTTTGATCATTTTCTTACCCAATTTTTCACACTGTTTGATTACCAACAACAGGTTAATCAATCATTAACTAAAGGGGCTTTAGTTAAATTTCATAGCCGATACAAATATTTAATTATGGCTTATTCACTAGCAGCTTATCGAGAATTGGGGCGTGATATTGCTAATTTTTCTGATGCCATTCCCCTTGAAAAAGTTGCATCGAAATATCTGGAAAAGCTAATGAAGGCATTCAGTGTTGCAGCGAATAGAGAAGGGCAAACTAATGCGTTAATGCATATGGCAGGGTATTTTAAGCGAAATCTAAACTCACAACAAAAACAAGAACTGGCACAGACAATTTTGCTATATCGTCAAGGTGTTGTGCCTTTTTCCAAGCCTTATAATTTACTTCAATATTGGCTAAGTGTTTATCCTGATGATTATTTGATTCATCAACGCTACTTCTCACCTTATCCGCAAGCTTTTGATTATCTCAGAGAACAACTTTAGAAATAATAAATTATTTATAGAGTTGGTGTTGGCGGATATAGTTTTCAACCGCATTTGGTAGTAAATCGTGGCAGTCTAATCCCGCTTTATGACGAGCCCGAATATCTGTTGCTGAAATATTATAAAGAGGTGTATCGGCCAGAAAAATTTTGCCAGAAGGTAAGCAATGAATATCTTCTTGCTGTTTTGTCTGATGCTGGGTTAGCCAAGTTTGCATTTGGGCTGACTCGAAATGAGTTTGATAACCAGGGCGAGCACAAACTAACAAATGGCATACATCCAATAGTTCATCCCACTGATGCCATGTATTAATTGAAAGTAATGAATCTTGGCCAATAATAAATGCTAAAGGTTGTTTATTACCAATTTCTTGTCTGAAGTCTCTTAATGTCTCAATAGTATAAGAAGGTGTTGGCTTCTCAAGTTCACGAGTATCCACTTTAAATGAGGAATAGGGTTCAAGAGCAAGTCGCACCATCTCAAGTCGTTGTTGAGAAGATGCCTCCGGTTGAGGGCGATGAGGGGGAATATTATTGGGTAGCCATACCACTTCTTTTAAGCCAATTAATCCTGAAAGAGCTTCAACAGGACGTAAATGCCCATAATGAATTGGATCAAATGTGCCACCGTATAAGGCGATAGCTTGATTAATTAAAGGTGTAGGATCATTATTTTTAGGCATGATTTACAAATCCTTCTGGTAATGCTTTCCCACAAAGCAATAAGCCTAACGCGCTAAGAGATGGCCAAACAGTTTGACCATAATCTTGTTTGATGGTCATTTCGATACTGGCTAATAACCGTATTGCCGTTAGCAATTGATGCTCGGATAAACGCTGTAGTGCTGCTGTGAATATTGGGCGCCTGTTTTGCCAAATTCGATGCTTATCAAAAATCGTTTTTAACGAAGCTGTTTTAGATTCACGATGTAGTGTAATCAACTGCATTAACTCACGTTGTAAAGTTCTAAGTAAAATAACAGGTTCAGAATCTTCTCTTTTGAGTTGTTGCAAGATATGCCATGCACGTTGTGTTTTTCCTGTCAGTAATGCATCAACCCAGTGATAAGGGGTAAAATGTGACGCGTCATTAACGGCCGCTTCTACTCTAGGTAATGTCAATTTACCGTCAGGATAAAGTAGGGAAAGACGCTCTATCGCTTGTGCTAATGCGAGCAAATTACCTTCATAGCAGTAGCAAAGTAGTTGGTTACCTTGTTCATCCAGCGCTAATCCTTTTTGTTTTGCTCGACGAGCAACCCAATTAGGTAATTTATCAAGTTCAGGTGTCAGACAAGAAATATACGTTCCATTCTGGCTTAATGTTTTAAACCATTCACTGTTTTCTTGAGCCTTAGTGAGTTTATTGCCACGTAAAATCAACAATAAATCTTGATGTAACTCTTGAGATAACCTTGTGAGTTTCTCTGACATGGCTGCATTGGGGCCATTTTCAGGTAAATGCAGCAAAAGAGATTGCCTTTGAGAAAAAAGGCTTAGCGATTGACAAAGTGAGTAAATTTCATTCCAGTCCGTATTATTATCAAGAGTAAATTGATAGTGTTCAATAAATCCTTGGGCTTTAGCAACAGATTGGATGGCATCTTGAGACTCTTGGAGTAACAGAGGTTCATTACCCCAGAGTAGATAACTTTGGCGCAGCCCCTCTTGGAGCTGCGCATTCAGTTGTTCTGGATATAAGCGGATCATTTGGCCGGAGAGATTATCTGTTTTGCTTGCTCAGCTTGTGCAGCTTTTTGGCGTTCAGCATTGTGAACAACCAATAATTTACGCACTAATATTGCTGTCGCTTGTTCACGCATCTCTTGCTTGATAATGTCATTTTCAGCATCTTTTGCGAGTGCTTCTAATGGGTTATCGAAGAATGGGCGTGAAACCTGTGATGAAATTGGGTAAATCGTTCCATCAGGCATAATCACTTGCGCATCTAGCACAAATGTTAGCTGACGTTCTGCTGATTTACCGTCTTGATACACAGAAACGGTCTCTGTACTCTCTGACGAACCGACAATTTTGAGAATAGGGATATCTGCTGTTGGATTTTCAACAAGCTGAACATCACTAAGTCTGAGTTGTTGACGCATTACACGAGATAATGGGCCATAAGGGTCACCAGAGCTAAGATAAAGCGTTTTTAATTCTGCTGGAACCTGAGTTTTCCCTTGTAAGTGAAAACCGCAGCCAGCGGTGATTAACACCGCTAAACCGAAAAATAGCGAAAATAGATATCGCACTAGGCCTCCTTATCAGCCAACAACGATGTTCAGTAATTTTCCTGGAACATAAATGACTTTACGAATAGTCACATCTTCCAAGTATTTAGCAACACTGTACTCTTTTGTCGCCATTTCCTGAACATATTCTTTTTCTGAATTAGCCGGAACAGTGACTCGACCACGCACTTTACCATTCACTTGAACGATTATTAGCTTGGTGTCATCGATCATTGCTTCTTCATCAGCAACCGGCCATGGTGCAACATCAACGTCCTCTTTTCCACCTAATGCCTGCCACATAACAAAACAAGCGTGAGGAATGATTGGAGAAAGCATACGAACGATGGCTTCTAATGCTTCTTGCATTAATGCACGATCTTGCTCTGTATCTTGACTTGCACGAGTTAATTTATTCATTAACTCCATAATGGCTGCAATCGCGGTGTTAAAGGCTAAACGACGACCTACGTCATCAGATACTTTTGCAATTGTTTTATGTAAGTCACGACGCAAATCTTTTTGTTCTTCTGTCAGAGCAGAAAGATCAAGTGACTGTGTCGCTCCTTTTTGTGTATGTTCATGAACTAAACGCCATAAACGACGTAAGAAACGATTTGCACCTTCAACACTAGACTCTTGCCATTCAAGTGTTAATTCTGGTGGAGCGGCAAACATCATAAATAAACGGACGGTATCTGCGCCATAACGTTCAACCATCGTTTGTGGGTCAATACCGTTATTTTTAGATTTAGACATTTTGCTCATGCCAGCATAAGTCAGCTCATGTCCTTCACTGTCAGTCGCTTTTATGATGCGGTTTTTCTCATCACGTTCAACGATAGCTTCAGCAGGAGATACCCAATGACGAGCACCATCTTCACCGGTGTAATAGAACGCATCCGCTAATACCATACCTTGACACAGTAAACGTTTTGCTGGTTCATCAGAGTTCACTAAACCGGCATCACGCATCAGTTTATGGAAGAAGCGGAAATACATTAAGTGCATGATGGCGTGTTCAATACCACCAATATACCAGTCAACAGGTAACCAATAGTTAGCTGCTTTTGGATCTAACATGCCTTTATCGTAATCAGGGCAGGTATAACGAGCGTAATACCAAGATGATTCCATAAAGGTGTCAAAAGTATCTGTTTCACGCAGTGCTGGCTGACCATTAATGGTGGTTTTTGCCCACTCAGGATCAGCTTTAATTGGACTGGTTATCCCATCCATTTTTACATCTTCTGGCAGGATAACGGGCAGTTGATCTTCAGGAACAGGAACAACTGTACCGTCTTCTAAGGTAGCCATTGGAATTGGTGCGCCCCAGTAACGTTGACGAGAAACACCCCAGTCACGTAAACGGTAGTTAACTTTACGTTCACCAACACCCATTTGTGCTAGTTTATCTGCAATTGCGTTAAAGCCAGCTTGGTTGTCTAATCCAGAGAATTCACCAGAGTTAATCAGGCTATTTTTCTCGGTTAATGCGCCTTCAGATAAGTCAGGTTGATTACCTTCAGCATCCGCAATAACAGCTTTAATTGGTAAATTGTATTTAGTTGCAAATTCCCAGTCACGTTCATCATGACCTGGAACCGCCATTACAGCACCTGTGCCGTATTCCATTAATACAAAGTTAGCAACCCAAATAGCTACTTTCTCTTTAGTTAATGGATGGATAGCATAAAGACCCGTTGCAATCCCTTTTTTCTCCATTGTTGCCATATCGGCTTCTGCCATTTTCATGTTACGGCATTCATCAATGAAGTGCTGAACTTCAGGGTTATTTTGAGCAGCTTTTTGCGCTAATGGGTGACCTGCTGCAACTGCAACATAAGTGACGCCCATAAATGTATCAGGACGCGTTGTATAAACGGTCATTGTGTCGTCGCTATCGGCCACATCAAATTTAATTTCGACACCTTCTGAACGACCAATCCAGTTACGTTGCATGGTCTTAACTTGTTCTGGCCACTCATCTAACGTATCTAAATCGTTTAACAGTTCTTCTGCGTAATCGGTAATTTTGATAAACCACTGTGGAATTTCTTTACGTTCTACAGGGGTATCACAACGCCAACAACAGCCGTCAATAACTTGTTCGTTAGCTAATACGGTTAAGTCATGTGGGCACCAGTTAACGGCGGAGGTCTTTTTATACACTAAGCCTTTTTCATATAACTTAGTAAAGAACCACTGTTCCCAACGATAATATTCTGGTGTACAAGTAGTGACTTCACGATCCCAATCGTAACCAAAACCCAGTTTTTTTAACTGGTTTTTCATGTAATTGATATTTTCGTAAGTCCACGGCGCTGGCGCGGTATTATTTTTTACAGCGGCACCTTCTGCAGGTAAGCCAAATGCATCCCAACCAATAGGTTGTAAGACGTTTTTACCTTGCATTCGTTGATAACGGGAAATCACGTCACCAATGGTGTAGTTACGGACGTGTCCCATGTGTAGTCGGCCAGAAGGATAAGGTAGCATTGACAGGCAGTAATATTTTTCTTTGTTATTATCTTCTGTCACTTTAAATGTGTTGTTCTTTTCCCAGTGTTCCTGGATAGTTTGCTCTATATCTTCGGGACGATATTGTTCTTGCATGGCACCGATAATCCTATGGTGAATTAATGGCTACCGGAGGGTAACCGCTATTATGAAATTAAGACTTGCATAGCATAGCTGATTTTGTCTAATAGCCACAACTATTGATCTTAATGAAAGCCACTGTTTGCATAACTTTTTCAAGACAATTGCGAGATATCTTGAAAAGAGTTAAAGCAAAAAGAGAATAAATGCGTATTTTCTGAAAAAATAATTTTGATATTGCGAGAAAATAAGTTTTTTTGATATTTAGTTGCGAGGTTAATCGAAATTATTATTTTGGGCTGACGTGCTAAAAAAGCACGCCAGCAGAGGAGATGCAGCGATTAATGCAGAATTTTAGCGAGGAAATCTTTGGCTCGTGCTGATTTTGGATTATCAAAAAAGTCATTTTTAGGTCTATCTTCCACTATTCGACCTTCATCCATAAAAATAATACGGTCAGCAACCTTTTTAGCAAAACCCATTTCATGGGTCACTACCATCATCGTCATACCTTCATTTGCAAGCTCTACCATTACATCAAGGACTTCATTAATCATTTCAGGATCAAGTGCGGATGTCGGTTCATCAAATAACATTGCAATAGGATCCATACATAAAGCACGAGCAATGGCGACACGCTGTTGTTGACCGCCAGAAAGTTGAGCTGGGTATTTGTTCGCATGACTGGATAGACCTACGCGTTCTAATAACTTTAAGCCTTTTTCTTTTGCGGCGTCTTTCTCTCTATTAAGCACTTTAACTTGTGCGAGTGTAAGATTTTCAATAATAGAGAGATGGGGAAAGAGTTCAAAATGTTGGAATACCATACCTACTTTTGCTCGTAATTTAGCAAGATCGGTATGCTTGTCATTTACTTTGATTTCATTAACAAGTATCTCACCTTGCTGTATTGGTTCTAGACCATTCACTGTTTTAATCAGTGTTGATTTACCTGAGCCAGAAGGTCCACAGACAACAACAACTTCCCCCTTTTTAACTTCAGTGGAACATTCAGTCAGTACTTGAAACTGACCATACCATTTGGATACATCTTTTAGGGAAATCATCTAGGTAGTCCTTTTTTTAAGAAAGTTCACTAACATTGAAGCAGCGAAGCTAATGACAAAATAAACAAAACCAGCAAAGAGGATCATTTCAACTTGTGTACCATCGCGTTCACCAATATTTGCCGCCGTTCTGAAAAAGTCAGTGAGACTTAATACGTAAACTAAGGACGTATCTTGGAACAAGACAATTCCTTGAGTCAGTAAAAGCGGGATCATGGCTCGAAAGGCTTGAGGTAAGATCACTAAACGCATTGTTTGTGATTTGGTCATACCTAATGCAAGTGAGGCAGAAAATTGTCCTTTACTAACACTTTGAATACCTGCCCTTATAATTTCAGAGTAGTACGCAGCTTCAAATAATGAGAACGCTATCATTGCCGAAATTAAACGGATATCACTTTTTGGTGAAAGTCCTAGAACATTTTGTAATATGTTAGGCACAATTAAATAAAACCACAGTAATACCATGACTAATGGGATTGAACGAAAGGTATTAACGTAAGCGGCCGCAAACCAACTAATAGGTTTAAACGTAGAAAGGCGCATAACAGCAAGTACCGTTCCCCATAAAATACCAACTACTATAGCGGTGATAGTGATTTTTAAAGTGATTGCCATACCATCGACTAGAAATGGTAGGCTTGGAACAACAGAACTCCAGTCAAATTCGTACATTATTGACCTCCTGTTGTGCCAGGTAAACGCACACGTTTTTCAAGCCAACTCATGAGTAACATAATGATGACGTTGATAAAAACATAGGCGAGGGTAATTGCTGTGAATGACTCATACGCTTTCGCTGAATAATCGAGGAGTTTATTCGCTTGTGCTGCCATATCAATAAGTCCGATAGTAGAAGCAATCGCTGAGTTTTTCACGAGATTAAGCATTTCGGAGGTCATTGGTGGAATAATGACTCGATATGCATTGGGTAATAAAACATAACGATAAGTTTGAGGTAAGGTTAAGCCCAATGCTAAGCCTGCGGCTTTTTGACCACGGGGCAATGAGTTTATTGCAGCTCTGACTTGTTCACACATACGCGCTGCGGTAAATAAACCTAAGCAGAGTGCTGAAGAGACAAAAAATTGCACATTTGGCGCTAAGTCCATTTTAAACCAGTCGCCAATAGATTGAGGTAATAGTTCAGGAATGACGAGATACCACGTAAAGAATTGAACAATAAGTGGTACGTTACGGAATAACTCAACATAAACAGTACCTAAGCTTGAAAGCCAACGATTAGGGACCGTGCGTAAAATTCCGAATAAAGAACCAACAAGAAAGGCAATAACCCAAGCGCATAGAGATAAGGCAATAGTGACTTGGAAGCCAGAAATCAGCCATCCTAAGTATGTGGTGTTTCCGAAAGGGGCTTCTTGGAAGAATATCCCCCAATCCCAATCAATCGACATGATTTCACCTCCGGTGAAAAAAGAGGGGCAGGGAACGGCTGCCCCAAACTTCACTGATCTGTCTGTCCAACAGATACTTTATAATTATTTGTTTGCATCAACTGCTTATGTATTTTTAGTTCAGTGCCTTATCATTTGGTGATGCAAATAAGGCTTTCATTTCATCAGAGATAGTGAATTCTAAGTTAAGATTTTTAGGTGGGATCGGTGCATTGAACCAGCGATTGAAGGATTTTTCTGCTTCGCCTGATTTTTGTGCGTTAGCGATAGTTTCATCGATTAATGCTTTGAATTGAGCATCGTCTTTACGCAACATACAACCATAAGCTTCTTCAGATTGTGGGGTTCCTACAATTTCCCACTCACCCGGTTTTTTCGCTTTAGCACGTTCACCAGCTAGTAATGCGTCATCCATCATAAAGGCAACAGCACGACCTGATTCAAGTGTACGGAACGAGTCTCCATGATCTTTTGCGCTGATAATGCGCATATTCATCTTTTTCTCATCATTTAATTTGTTAAGTAACATTTCAGACGTTGTTCCTGATGTTACGACAACGTTTTTACCTGACAAGTCAGCAAAATCTTTAATTCCACTGTCTTTTTTCGCCAGTAAACGTGTACCTACGATAAAAATAGTATTAGAGAAGCTAGCTTGTTGTTGACGAGCTTCATTGTTGGTTGTTGAGCCACACTCAAAATCAAATGTACCATTTTGTAATAATGGAATGCGATTCTGAGAGGTAATAGGGATCAGGCGAACTTGCAGGTTAGGTTTGCCTATTTTGTCTTTTACTGCTTGTACAATCAGATTGGAATAGTCTTGAGAATAACCAACCACTTTTTGTTGGTTATCATAGTAAGAAAAAGGAACAGAGGATTCCCGATGTCCAACGATAATAATATCGTTGTCGTTGATTTTTTTTAAGGTTCCAGTGAGTTCTTCTGCCTGCACAGCTCCTGCAGCCCCTAAAATCATTAATGATAACGCTAGTTTACGCATGCGCATAATAACTCCTGTCGTGGTGATAAATGATATTTGTATTTTGCTTTGTGTTGCTTTTTTGTTTTAATTTGTTTTGATAATGTTAATAGATAGAACAAATAACATACCGTTGGGAAGTGCAATTTATGAAATACGAGAGGTATCTCTCAATAAAAGAATGAAATCAAATGTGGTTGATTATTTTTTTGGAAGTTGTTTTCAATATTTAAAATTATTGTAGTAGAAACCTTATAGAAATAAAGGTTAAAGATGAATATTTGAGATAATGCGAAAAATAAAATAAGTATGGATTTGTAAAGTTTGTCTTAAGGAGTTGTTTGTCTGTAGATTACTATTAAGATGGCGTGTCATATTGATGAGGAACATCTATGAGTAATTGGCGGTCAGGTCGCTGGCTAGTGGTGATAACAGTTTTGCTGATCTTGAGTTGCATTGTTCAGCGTTCATTAGGTGCCCACGTCATTAGTGAGCGCTTAGCGATGGCTGTTGCTCAAACACAATACCCACTATCAACACCAATTACTGATGAGAATAGCGCAACAGATCATACTTATTCACTCTCTACCTGTGAATTAAGCGCTAAATCATTAATATCTGTTCCTCCATTAACAATAGAGCCATTTTTCCATTCGTGGGCTGTATTGCTATTGTTAAGTATGGCTGGCATCTATGTATCGCGTCAGCGTAATCAGAAAAAACACTATCATCCACCGCCTCCAATCAGACTTCACCTTCATTATTGTATTCTGAGGGATTAGAAATTTCCTTTTAGCTAAAAAATTGTACGTCTATCTTTGGGCGTAGCTTTGTGTAGCGTTGTAGGAATTTTTAGGGAGTTGTTATGTTTCGTTCTTTTGTTATGGCGTTGGTATTAACGCTATTTACGTTATCTACATCTCAAGCAGCAGAGACAGGTTGGTTAACCACGCCTGATAATTCTCACGCACAAGTTAGGGCGACAGCACAAAAGTCACCAACGGGTGATGTGAAAATGTTACTTGAAGTGCAACTTGAGTCTGGATGGAAAACTTACTGGCGCTCACCAGGAGAAGGTGGTGTTGCACCTGAAATTAATTGGTCACAAGATGTGAGTGCAATGGTATGGCATTGGCCGTCACCTTCTGCTTTTGATGTCGCAGGTATTCACACTCAAGGCTATGATAAACAAGTTGTTTTTCCGATTGAATTAACCTCTGTTGATGCTGACCGTTTAACAGGCGTTTTAACGTTATCAACATGCAGTAATGTCTGTATTTTAACGGACTACACTTTAGATCTAGATCTTACAGAGCCAGCACCTGCTGATTTTGAATGGCAATATAATCAGGCGATGGCAAAAATCCCAGTTGATACAGGATTAATATCATCAGTTTCTTCGAATTATAACAATAGCCAACTGACTATTTCTTTGCAAAGAGAGCAAGGTGCTTGGGTTGAGCCTAATATTTATCTCGATCCCCCTGAAGGTATGCTTTACGGCATTCCAAAATTAAATCATCAAGATAAAAACTTATTTGTCACCATTGATGTGACAGATGATTGGGGCGATGCAGCTGGTGATATCTCAGGTAAGGCACTTTCCTTTGTTATTACTGATCAAGATTTTTCTCGTCAAGTTAATGACACAATAGGGCATGGAAAAGAAGACATTGTTCCACTATCTAGTTCAGGTATTGGGCTTTGGAGCATTCTTGCTTTCGCACTATTGGGGGGGTTAATTCTGAATTTGATGCCTTGTGTATTACCTGTGTTGGCGATGAAATTGGGTTCGATTTTACATCTTGAAAATCGTGATAAAGGGGTTATTCGTAAGCAATTTTCGGTGTCTGTTTTAGGTATTTTAGTTTCTTTTTGGGCACTAGCTCTATTTATGACGGGGTTACGTTATAGCCAAGAGGCCTTAGGTTGGGGAATACAGTTTCAAAGCCCTTGGTTTATTGGTTTTATGGTGTTAGTTACCGCTATTTTTACTGCAAATCTATTTGGATTATTTGAACTGCGTTTAAGTAGCAATATGAATACTAAAATGGCAACGGCTGGTGGGCAGGGATATGGTCGCCATTTTTGGGAAGGTGCTTTTGCTACTTTACTAGCCACCCCTTGTTCTGCACCCTTTTTAGGCACCGCCGTCGCTTATGCTTTGGTTGCTCCGTTAAGTGAGTTATGGCTTATTTTTACTGCATTAGGGATAGGAATGAGTTTGCCGTGGATCTTAGTGGCTATATTCCCATCTGTTGCAAAAGTGCTACCAAAACCCGGTAAATGGATGAATCGCCTAAGAGTGGTTTTAGGTTTTATGATGCTGTTGTCTAGCATTTGGCTTATTACACTTTTAATTCCTCATTTGGGCATGACAATTGTTGCTGGCATTTTTATTGTTATTACTTTGCTTTTATTACTCGCAATTGCACGGCACTATGGCAAAAAAACGGCTCTTATTTCTACTGTAATTGCCCTATTTTTGGCGGGAAGTACTTATTTGTTTGTTGCTCAACCAGCAAGCCAAACACTCGCAGGTCAAGATACGATAAATTGGCAACCTTTATCAGAAGAGGCAATACATCAAGCATTAGCAGAGAATAAACGCGTGTTTGTTGATGTTACAGCAGATTGGTGTGTAACCTGCAAAGCAAACAAATACAATGTATTATTGCGAGACGAGATCCAAGAGGCACTTTCAGCGCCAGATGTTGTCGCATTAAGAGGGGATTGGACTAAACCCTCTGACAAGATCACTCAGTTTTTAAAACAACGTGGTCAAGTTGCCGTACCTTTTAACCAAGTTTATGGGCCAGGCCATAAAAATGGCGTGGTTTTACCTTCTATTTTAAATAAAGATTCAACATTGACAGTTCTTTCAGAGGCTAAAGGAGCCCAATAATGAAAAAAACACTTTCTGCACTGGTTATTTCTTCGTTACTTTTTGGTGCAAATGTGCAAGCAGCGGCATTAAGCGCTGATCAGGAAAAAGAAGTTCGTGCACTGGTGCGTGATACGTTAATCAAAAATCCAGAAATTTTGGAAGAAGCAATCACTGCATTACAAGCACAAAAAGCCGATGAACAACAAGCACAATTTCGTACCGCATTAAAGGCAGAACACGACGCATTATATAACGATGCAGCAAGCCCTCGTATTGGTGCAAAAGACGCTAAGTTAGTGTTAGTTTCCTTTACTGATTATAACTGCCCTTACTGCAAACGTTTCGATCCATTATTAGAACAAATTACAAAAGATTATCCAGAAGTAGCTGTGGTAATTAAACCGCTGCCATTTAAAGGCGAAAGCTCGGCTAAAGCCTCTCAAGCGGTGCTTTCAGTTTGGAAAGAAGATCCAAAAGCATTCTTAGCATTACACCAACGTTTAATGCAGAAAAAAACAATGCTAGATAATGCAAGTATTGACGATGCAATGAAGACAACCAACACAAGCAAAGTAAAATTAACAGATGACAGCTTAAAAACGTTACAAAATAACTTAGATCTTTCTCGTAAATTAGGTATCCAAGGTACACCTGCAACAGTTGTTGGCGATATGGTTATCCCTGGTGCCGTTGATTACGCTCAGCTAGAAGTGATTGTGAAAGAGCAACTGGCTAAAGTGAAAAAATAATGCGTAGTCGCTTACGAAAATGGAGTAAAGAACTGATTGTTCTGGTTGTCATTTTCGTTGTAGCTTCTTTCGCGATGGATTGGTGGCGACAACCTACGCCACCCTCTTTAACAAATTTACCTGAACTTTATACTGTTGATAATAAAGTTGTTTCATTAACAGAATTGAGCGCTGAAAAGCCATTATTAATCTATTTTTGGGCAACTTGGTGTGGGGTGTGTAAACTAACAACGCCTGCAGTAAATTCGTTAGCGCAAGATGGTTATAACGTGACATCTGTTGCGATCCGTTCTGGTGATAACGCAAAGTTAGAGCGCGGTATCCAGTCTAAAGGACTGGTATTTCCTGTGATAAATGATAGTCGAGGGGATATTTCTCAGCAGTGGGGAATTAGTGCAACACCTTCATTTGTTATTATTTATAAAGGGGAAATGGTAGGCTTTACAAGTGGCTGGTCATCTTCGTGGGGATTAAAACTACGTTTATGGTGGGCTGGTTTTTGAACGGTATACCAACGATTATTTTAAGCTTTAGTAGATTAAAAATAACGGAATTCATTGTCATATTGAATTCCGTTATTTTATTTTGCTTTATTCAACTCGACGTTTAATTAAGGCGATAATAAAAAATAATCCAACCAGTATCCACAATGGTGTATTCCCCCATTTATAATAAGGGGTTAACCCCGTTGTTGGTGTGATTTTTTCCGCTAAAGCACCTTCTTCAAACTGAGGAAGTTGAGAAATTACCTCACCGTTGGCTGCAATAAAGGCTGTAATACCGTTATTTGTCGAACGTAATAATGGTCTTCCTAACTCAAGAGAGCGCATTCTCGCCATTTGGAAATGCTGCCAAGGGCCGATTGAATTACCAAACCACGCATCATTAGAAATCGTTAATAAGAACCGTGTATCGGGTTTAAAATTAGCACGGACTTGTTCACCTAAAATAATTTCGTAGCAAATAGCTGCGGTAATTTTGGCATCATTGACAGTCAGTTGAGGCTGTACATATTCGCCTTGGCTTAATGATGACATCGGTAAATTAAAGAAAGGTGCCAGTGGGCGTAATAGTGATTCTAATGGCACATATTCGCCGAAAGGAACAAGATGATGTTTGTTATAGCGATCAGTGGCTGGGTATTGATAAGCATAGTGTTCACCTAATGTGATGACACTATTATAGAAACGATAACCTTCTAATGTCGGTCGAGCATCAATAATTCCCGTCATTAAATGAGTATCTTGCTCTCTTAATTGTTTATCTAATTCTGCTAAAAAGCTTTGTTGTTGAATTTCAACGTCAGGGATCGCCGATTCAGGCCAAATAATAAGATTGGCATTACCAATAAAAGGGCGACTTAAGGTGAGATAGGTTTTTAATGTACTCTCTAATGTACCCGGTTCCCATTTTAATGATTGTGCAATATTACCTTGGATTAATGCAATTTCTTGCGTTTCATCCGGCAAAGGTTGATACCACTGATAGGATTTAAAGCTGATAGGTAATATTAATAAAAGTAGTGCAACCACGAGGCTGTAAATTGATTTACGATAGATTGTAAATGCAATTAATCCACTAATAACGGTTAAGAGCAACGTTATCATAGTGACACCAAAAATAGGTGCAATGCCTTTTAAAGGGCCATCAATTTGGCTATAACCAAACTGTAACCACGGAAAGCCTGATAATACCCAACCCCTTAAAAATTCAGTGATTTGCCATAGTGCGGGTGCAGCAAAAACAAATCGCCATAGAGTCGGATTTGGGAAAAACTTATTTAATAAGCCGGCAAAAAGTAGGGGATAAAGTGATAAATAAAGTGCTAATAAAATCACTAAAAAGATATTTATCGCAAATGGCATACCGCCAAAATCAGCAATGCTGACATAAACCCAATTTACACCCGCGCCAAATAATCCAAAGCCCCAAGCAAAGCCAAGAAATGCACCTTGTCGGGTTGTACGTTGCGAGATTATCAGTAATAGGCCCAGCAGTGAAATTAAAGCAGCAGGCCAAAAGTCAAAAGGCGAAAACGCGAAAGTGCCGATAGCACCGAAAAAAAACGCCAGAAGGGCGCGAACCCACTGGCGGTTTAAGAAAGAGGTCTTATTCATTGAGATCCTATACATCATTACCTAGTTCAGGAATGGGCGCATCATCTGGAATATGCACATACACCTGAATGATCTTACGGCTATCTGCCATAACAACTTTAAATTGGTAATTATCAATGGTAATAGTTTCACCACGAGCAGGAAGGTGACCAAAGGCTTGCATAACTAAACCGCCAATTGTATCAACTTCTTCATCGCTGAAATGTGTACCGAACGCTTCATTGAAATCTTCTATCTGGGTTAAAGCTCGAACTGAGTAAGCGTGGCGACTCAGTGGACGAATATCAATATCATCCTCATCGTCATACTCATCTTCAATTTCGCCTACGATAAGTTCTAGAATATCTTCAATTGTGACAAGTCCTGATACACCTCCGAATTCATCAATCACAATTGCCATATGATAGCGTTGTGAGCGGAATTCTTTTAATAGGCGATCGACCCGTTTACTTTCAGGTACAACAACCGCTGAACGTAAGACTTTATCCATGCTAAATGGCTCTGCGTCTGTACGCATAAATGGCAGTAAATCTTTTGCCATCAATAAGCCTTCAATATGATCTTTGTCTTCGCTGATAACTGGGAAGCGGGAATGTGCTGAATCAATAATTACATCTAAACATTCATCAAGAGTTTGATTACGTTTTAGTGTAACGATTTGGGAGCGTGGGATCATAATATCCCGAACACGCTGTTCAGCAATATCCATTACCCCTTCAAGCATGTCGCGGGTATCAGGATCAATTAATTCTTTCTGTTCAGAATCGCGGATAAGCTCCATCAGATCATCACGGTTTTTAGGTTCACCGTGGAACCACTGATTAAGCAGTGTGAGAAACCCTTTCTTAGGACCAGGGTTATCGTTACTCGAAGATTGGTCGTCGCTCATGGCGTTTTAACTATTTTTCCTCATTGAATGGTTAATTAGATATAGTATTTATCATAAAAATAAGAGAACTGTTACTCTTTTTCAATTAAATAGGGATCTGCATAACCTAAATTTTGTAAGATTTCCGTCTCTAAACCTTCCATTTCTTCGGCTTCATCATCTTCAATATGATCATAACCTAAAAGATGCAGACATCCATGAATAACCATGTGTGCCCAATGCTCTTCAACAGTCTTACTCTGTTCAGTCGCTTCTTTTTCTACCACTTGACGGCAAATAATCAAATCCCCCAAGAGAGGCAATTCAACTTCAGGTGGGGCCTCAAAGGGAAAAGAAAGCACATTAGTCGGTTTGTCTTTTCCACGATACGTGAGATTTAGTTCGTGACTTTCTGCTTCATCAACAATACGAATAGTCACTTCACTTACAGGCTGAAATTGCGGTAATACCGCTTCTAACCATGTCATAAATTGGGCTTCAGTAGGAAGCCCTTGTGTATTTTCACTTGCTACTTGTAAATCAAGGATAACTTCACTCATGATTTTCTCTCTGAAGCTTCTCTTTTTCTGCTTTGATAGCTTGGCGACGTTTTTGGTCTTCAGTTTCCCAAGTTTCATAAGCGATAACAATTTTGGCAACCACAGGGTGGCGAACAACGTCTTCACTGTGGAAAAAGTTAAAACTTAAGTCGTTCACATCGGATAAAACTTCGATAGCATGACGTAAGCCTGATTTATTGCCTCTTGGCAGGTCAATCTGAGTAATATCCCCAGTGACAACGGCTTTAGAGTTAAAACCAATACGCGTTAAGAACATTTTCATTTGTTCAATGGTGGTGTTTTGGCTTTCATCAAGAATAATAAAGGCATCATTGAGTGTACGCCCACGCATATAAGCGAGTGGAGCGACTTCAATAACATTACGCTCTATTAGTTTCTCAACTTTTTCAAAACCCAACATCTCAAATAACGCATCATAAAGCGGTCGTAAATAAGGATCGACTTTTTGACTAAGGTCGCCAGGTAAAAAACCCAGTTTTTCACCAGCTTCAACCGCAGGGCGCGTTAACAAAATACGACGCACTTCTTGACGTTCAAGGGCATCAACAGCGGCAGCAACAGCCAGATATGTTTTCCCTGTACCAGCAGGCCCAATGCCAAATGTAATATCATGGGTTTGAATATTGGCAATATATTGTGCCTGATTTGGTGTACGAGGTTTTATTACACCTCGTTTAGTCCGAATATTGGTTGATTTTCCAAATTCAGGAACATGCTCATCACTTTGCTCAAGCACACGGCTTTCTTTGATAGCAAGATGAATTTGTTCAGGGTCGATATCGGGGATCACGCCTTTAATTGGCGAGGTTTCCACATACAGGCGACGTAAAATTCCTGCTGCTGCATTGACACATAATGATTTACCCGTGAGTTTAAAACGGTTATCACGATGATTAATCTCGATACCTAAACGGCGCTCAAGTTGCTTAATATTATCGTCAAATGGGCCACATAGGCTCATTAAACGGGCATTGTCAGCTGGCTCTAAGAAAATTTCTTGGGTCGCTACTTGTGCATGTGCTATTACTGTCACTGATTATCCTTTTGTTAAATCTGATTAATTAAGGTTGGTAAACACCTACCCCTAATTCATCTTCTTTACGAGTACGTGCAATGACGGATTCTGGTGATTCATGGATCCGTAAATCCATTTGATCTTCCGTTCTAACCACTTTACCACGTAGGGAGTTGGCATAAACGTCTACAATCTCAACATCAACGAACTTACCAATCATATCCGGTGTACCTTCAAAGTTAACCACTCGGTTATTTTCAGTACGACCAGAAAGCTCCATCACATTTTTACGTGAAGGGCCTTCAACAAGAATACGTTGCACACTGTTTAGCATAGCTCGGCTAAAGTTCATGGCTTGTTGATTGATACGTTGTTGTAGCAGATATAAACGTTGTTTCTTTTCATCTTCGCTAACGTCATCAGGTAAGTCAGCGGCTGGAGTACCAGGACGTGCTGAATAGATGAAACTAAAGCTCATATCGAAATTAACATCCGCAATTAATTGCATCGTTTTTTCAAAGTCGTCTTGAGTTTCACCCGGGAAACCGATGATAAAGTCTGAACTGATCAGAATATCAGGACGCGCTTTACGTAATTTGCGAATGATGCTCTTGTATTCAAGTGCAGTATGGTTACGCTTCATTAATGTTAGAATGCGGTCAGAACCACTTTGCACAGGTAAGTGTAAATAGCTGACTAATTCTGGTGTATCTTCATAAACCGCAACGATATCGTCAGTAAATTCGATAGGGTGGCTGGTAGTAAAGCGAATGCGGTCAATACCGTCAATTGCTGCCACTAAACGAATTAATTCAGCAAAACTACAAATTTGACCATCAAAAGTCGCGCCACGATAGGCGTTAACGTTTTGACCTAACAAGTTTACTTCGCGTACACCTTGGGCAGCTAATTGAGCAATTTCAAATAGGACATCATCGCAAGGACGGCTAACTTCTTCACCACGAGTGTAAGGAACTACGCAGAAAGAGCAGTATTTGTTACAGCCTTCCATGATGGAAACGAAGGCAGAAGGGCCTTCAGCACGCGGTTCTGGTAAACGGTCAAATTTTTCGATTTCAGGGAAGCTGATATCGACAACTGGGCTTTTAGTCCCTTTAACCTGATTAATCATTTCAGGTAAACGGTGTAAAGTTTGTGGCCCGAAGATAATATCGACACACTGCGCACGTTGACGGATGTATTCGCCCTCTTGAGAGGCAACACAACCACCGACGCCAATGATAATATCAGGTTTATTATCTTTGAAATATTTCCAACGTCCTAACTGATGAAAGACTTTTTCTTGTGCTTTCTCACGGATAGAACAGGTATTTAGCAGTAGAATGTCCGCATCTTCGGCGACATCGGTTAACTGATAACCGTGGGTGCTTTCGAGTAGGTCTGCCATTTTGGATGAATCGTACTCATTCATCTGACAGCCCCAAGTTTTAATGTACAGTTTTTTTATCGTCGACATTGTGTAAATCCGGTATTTTCAGTGAGACAATAGCTAATCATTGGAAAACGTTGCGTGTAATAAGCCAATAAGGTGGTTATTGTAGTCATTTGTGTGGTCAGTGACTAGAGCAAGTCGGCGCTAATTATCTATGGCGTTTAGTTTAATAGAAATAAACTGAAACAGCGCTTACCTATTATTTAAAGTAATGAGTTATGGCATAACAATGATGAGTAATGTAAAAAACGATTTTGATGCAATCATCGCGGGTGGCGGTATGATTGGCGCAGCTGTTGCAATTGGGCTGGCGCAAGAAGGATTGTGTGTTGCAATGATTGAACGACAGTCTCCAGCACCTTTTGATGCGTCATCTCATCCTGATATCCGTATTTCTGCGATTAGTTGCGCGTCCGTTAGTCTATTAAAACAATTAGGTGCATGGCAACATGTTTTGGCTATGCGTTCTGCGCCTTATCTTACCTTAGAAACATGGGAAGAAGAAAATGCTCATGTTGTTTTTGATGCAAAAAGCTTAGGGTTGCCTGAATTAGGCTATATGGTTGAAAACCGTATTTTGCAATTAGCCCTTTGGCAAGAAGCTGAACGTTATAGCAATATCACTTTATTATGCCCAAACAGTCTAAGTAAAATGGTCTATTTAGATGATAAATGGAAAGTAACACTTTCTGATGGCAGTGAAGTGACCACAAATTTAGTGGTAGGTGCAGATGGTGCGAATTCTCAAGTGCGCCAATTTGCGGGTATTGGTAGCAATGGTTGGCAATATCGTCAATCTTGTATGCTGATCACTGTGAAAACAGAGTTACCTCCTGAAAAGGGAACATGGCAACGTTTTTACCCCTCAGGGCCTCGCGCTTATTTACCGCTTTTTGATAATTGGGCCTGTTTGGTTTGGTATGATTCGCCTGACAGAATTAGAAAACTGCAAAATATGTCGATGACGCAGTTAGAAAAAGAAATTCAACATGCTTTTCCTGATCGATTAGGTAAAGTGACACCTATTGCAGCTGGTTCATTCCCATTAACGCGTCAACATGCAAGCCGTTACGTTGATAAAGGGATTATTTTATTGGGCGATGCGGCTCATACTATCAATCCTTTAGCAGGGCAGGGTGTCAATTTAGGTTACCGTGATGTGGATTGTTTCTTAGACTTAGTGGCTGATGCCAAAAAACATTTTGAACCTTGGGATTCAATGGCGTTATTGAAGAAATATCAGCGTCGTCGTATGCCTGACAATTTAGTCATGCAAGCGGGAATGGATGTTTTTTATCACGCTTTTAGTCACCAATTACCAGGGTTAAAAGTCGTTAGAAATATCGGCCTTTTAGCTGCGCAACATGCTGGTAAGGCTAAAGAAGCGGCGCTACGTTATGCATTAGGTATTAAGTAATTAGAAATGCGATGATCGGAGTTGGATATCAGCAATAAGATCATCGCATTGTTGTTACGCTTTTAAATGTTTGGCATGAAAAGCAATATGCTCACCAATAAAACTCGCCACAAAATAGTAACTGTGATCGTACCCTTGATGTAAATTCAATTGATAAGTGAACTGTTTTTCATTACAGGCTTTAGCAAATAGCTCGGGTTTTAATTGTTCCTGATAGAAGGGATCATCAAGACCGACATCAACACGCATAGGTAACACACTTTCTGCTTGGTTAATCAATGCCACTGCATCATATTGTTGCCACTGCGTCATATCATCGCCTAAATAAGCGCTAAACGCTTTTTTACCCCAAGGAACAACTGACGGTGCCACGATCGGAGAAAACGCTGACACACTGCAGTAGCGTGCTGAATTTCGCAGTGCAATTGTTAAGGCACCATGTCCTCCCATTGAATGCCCACTAATGGCACGTTGATGAGTCACAGGAAAATGCGTTTCTATCAGTGTAGGAAGTTCATCAACAATATAGTCATACATCTTGTAATGCTCATTCCAAGGCGATTGGGTGGCATTAAGATAAAAACTTGCGCCTTGCCCTAAATCATAAGCACTATCATCAGCGACATTTTCACCGCGAGGACTGGTATCGGGTATAACTAAAATAATGTCATGTTGCGCTGCAAATTGTTGAGCACCAGCTTTAGTAATAAAATTTTGCTCGTTGCAGGTTAAGCCTGATAACCAATATAAAACAGGGTATTTTTGCTCTTCTTCCATAGGAGGAAGGTAGATAGCAAATTTCATCTCACAATTTAACGTCGTTGATGTATGTTGATAGACTTCTTGCCAACCACCAAAACAGGCATGACGTTCAATCCTTTCCATTTTGACTCCTTTAAAAGCAAAGACAAACCTATGAAACATAAGTTTGATGATGGTTAATCGAAATGAATAACGGTTCGGATTGATTTACCTTCGTGCATTAAATCAAAAGCTTCATTAATTTTTTCTAACGGGAGTTTATGGGTTACAAAAGGCTTAAGTTCGATATTGCCTTTCATTGCATCCTCAACCATTGCGGGTAATTGACTACGGCCTTTAACACCACCAAAAGCTGTACCTTTCCACGAACGACCCGTCACTAATTGGAATGGACGAGTTGAGATCTCTTGTCCTGCACCTGCGACACCAATAATAATGGATTGACCCCAGCCGCGATGTGCACTTTCTAATGCTGCTCTCATGACATTAACATTACCAATACATTCAAAAGTATGGTCAACACCCCACTGTGTCATTTCGACAAGAACTTGCTGGATAGGTTTATCGTAATCATTAGGATTTAGGCAATCTGTTGCACCAAATTGGCGAGCCAATGCAAATTTTTCAGGATTTGTATCAATAGCAAAAATACGACTTGCTTTGGCTTGTCTTGCGCCTTGAAGAACGGCAAGACCAATGCCACCTAAACCAAACACAGCAACAGAGTCACCTTCTTGCACTTTTGCAGTATTGTGAACCGCGCCAATACCTGTTGTTACACCACAACCTAATAAGCAAACTTCTTCGTGATTAGCTTCTGGATTGATTTTTGCCAGAGAAACTTCAGCCACCACAGTGTATTCGCTAAAAGTAGAGCATCCCATGTAGTGATAAATAGGCTGTCCATTATAGGAAAAGCGTGTTGTCCCATCGGGCATTAAGCCTTTACCTTGCGTTGCTCTGACGGCAACACATAAGTTTGTTTTGCCTGATTTACAAAATAGACATTCGCCACATTCAGCTGTGTACAGAGGAATAACGTGATCACCTGGTTTAACACTCGTGACACCTTCACCAACCTCTACAACCACGCCGGCACCCTCATGGCCAAGAATAGCAGGGAATACACCTTCAGGATCATCACCCGACAGCGTAAATGCATCGGTATGGCAAACACCTGTGTGACTAATTTTAATGAGCACTTCACCGGCTTTTGGTGGCATCACATCAACTTCAACAATTTTTAAAGGTTCTCCGGGGCCAAATGCGACTGCTGCACGAGATTTCATAGTGTATCCTTTTTGTTATTAACGCAGGTAAGTGCGGATTAATGAAATGGCATCATCAACGGAATTTTTTTGATCTTCAGGAGAAGCGACGGCATCCATAAGACCTTCTCGTAAATGACTTTCGAGTACACCTGCCATCAGGCCATTAATAGCACCTCGAATGGCGGCAATTTGTTGTAATACCTGACTGCATTCGTTTTCATTTTCAAGTGCAGTTTCTAATGCAAGAAGTTGCCCTTTAATTTTTCTTACGCGAGTTAACGCGGCTTTTTTTTCTGCTGGTGAGTGTGGCATACATAATCCTTAAATATACTATGGGGGAGTATAGTATGTTGGGTGAGATATGTACAGAAAGAGCAATAAAGTGTGGAGTGATGAGAAAAAATAAAAATGATGATGTGGAGTTTGTTGTACTTTGAGAGTAGAGGAATAAGAAAAAAAGAGGGAGAAATGATGTTTAGAGAACAGATAGGAAAAAATTAAGCGATAAAAACAAAAAAGACCCGCTATTACGAGTCTTATTTGTTGATTTCGTGATAAACACGTTAGTAATCAATGGTGCGGGAGGCGAGACTTGAACTCGCACACCTTGCGGCGCCAGAACCTAAATCTGGTGCGTCTACCAATTTCGCCACTCCCGCAACAACTTGGAGAAAAAAAGACTCGCTCTGCGAGTCTCTCTTTCAAAATATGGCTGGGATACCAGGATTCGAACCTGGGAATGCCAGGATCAAAACCTGGTGCCTTACCGCTTGGCGATATCCCAAAAATGGTGGCTATGACGGGATTCGAACCTGTGACCCCAACATTATGAGTGTTGTGCTCTAACCAGCTGAGCTACATAGCCAGATTGAATCTAACGGAAAGATGGCTGGGGTACCAGGATTCGAACCTGGGAATGCCAGGATCAAAACCTGGTGCCTTACCGCTTGGCGATACCCCATCCGCTAATTCAATTGTCAACACGCTAATTTATCAGAAATATGGCTGGGATACCAGGATTCGAACCTGGGAATGCCAGGATCAAAACCTGGTGCCTTACCGCTTGGCGATATCCCAACTGATAAATTCTTGACGAGGTTAAAATGGTGCGGGAGGCGAGACTTGAACTCGCACACCTTGCGGCGCCAGAACCTAAATCTGGTGCGTCTACCAATTTCGCCACTCCCGCAAAAAGATGGTGGCTATGACGGGATTCGAACCTGTGACCCCAACATTATGAGTGTTGTGCTCTAACCAGCTGAGCTACATAGCCATCTTTTTTTGCATAACCTTCGTCGGCGTTGCGGGGCGCATTATGCGTATTACAGACAAATCCGTCAACTGCTTTTTGCATTAATTTTCGAGAAACGTGTCCGTTTGCTCGATGGTTAATCATTTTGTCGAAAAAAGATCCAAAAAACAACCTTGTTGATGAAAAATATCTCAAAGTATAAGGTGCAATAGTGTGTGAATAAAAAGAAAAAACAAAGCAGTAAGAGAAATGATATTAAACTAAAGAGGAAAAAGATGAAGAACAATGGGCATAAAAAAAGAAATGTGACGAGAAACTCACGTAACATTTCTTTTTCTTTGAATATTACTGATTGAATTTTATGCTTATTTCACAATGAAGATCAGAAAAGTATAAATTCAACTCAAAAAGCATAATTTATCGACAATAAACTACTTTTCTAATAACTGTTGAAGTAATTCTCCGTTAAGCATTGCGCGTTTAGCCAAGGCAAAAGCCCCTATGGCAGAACGATGATCAAGCTCAGATATAACAATAGGAAGATCTTCTCTGAATTCTTTTAATACTTGCGTATTAATACAACTTTGAATTGAGGGAAGTAAAACTTCAGCCGCTTCAGTTAATTCACCTGCCAAAACTACTTTTTGTGGGTTAAACAGGTTAATAGCGATCGCAATAGCTTTACCTAAATGTAAACCCACTTGTTTGATGGTTTCGACTGCTAGAGGGTCATTTTTAATAGCCGCTCGACAAATGTCTTGGATTTGGCACTGTGTTAGCGATAAATACTGGCTTGGATACCCTTGCTCTAACTGATAGCGCACTTTTGCTTCGATAGCAGTATTGGACGCTATCGTTTCTAAACAACCAAAATTACCACAATGGCAACGTTCACCTAGAGGATCGATTTGAATATGACCAATCTCCCCTAAGTTACCACGCTGATTGAGTAGAATTTTATTATTAATAATAACACCAGCACCTGCACCACGATGGATCCGGACTAATAACGAGTCTTCACAATCTCGTGTCGCACCAAAATAATTCTCGGCTAGTGCAAGGCTTCGAATATCATGTCCAGCATAACAAGGCAAATTAAAGTGTTTCTCTAAGCTATTGACTAGAGCCCAATTATCTACTTTCATATGAGGCATATAACGAACAATGCCTTTATTTGGATCAACAAGGCCGGGTAAGATCACGGAAATTGAAATAAGCTCACGAATGCGGCGTTGGTTTTGCTTAATAAAATCATCAATTGCATTGATGAGCAGGGCTTCAACTTCATTTTGAGTACTCTGCTCTAAAGGATAGTGCTGCTCAATGATGACTTTACCGCTTAGATCATAAAGAGCGACGGTGGCATCATTACGACCCAATCGTACACTGACTGTATTAAAATTACGGTGTTCAACAATGATGGAAATCGCACGGCGTCCACCTGTTGATGCTTGTTGGTCAACTTCTTTAATCAGCCCGCGTTCAAGCAACTGACGAGTAATTTTAGTCACACTGGCTGGTGCTAGTTGGCTTTGTTCGGCTATTTGGATACGGGAAATCGGCCCGTGTTGATCAATCAGTCGATACACAATCGCACTGTTAAGTTGTTTAACAAGATCGATATTGCCAATTTGCGTTTCAGTGTTGTTATGACTCATCAGCATATACATCCATTAGTTATCAGTTATTTCAATACCATTGACAAATGTTGTGCAAAGGTTGAAGTCCTTGTCAAAAGAAGCGAGATTAGCAATTTTTCCTGCTTCAATTGTCCCGAGTTCTTTTTCTATCCCAATCGCACGAGCAGGATAAAGTGTAGCCATCCGCAAGGTTTCATCTAATGGAATACCTACATGGATCACGCTATTTTTAATCGCACCAATCATGGTCAGTGATGATCCACTTAATGTGCCATCTGCATCGACACAAAGACCATTACGATAATATATGGTTTTACCGGCAAAATCGAAGCTATCCATCTCATTTTTATTAGGATCAAGCCCCGCTGGCGCAGTTGCGTCTGTGACTAAAAGTAATTTTTCACCCTTTAAACGCTTACTGTTACGAATATTTGCCCATGAAACATGTAAACCATCGGCGATGATACCAGCATAAACCTCTGGTGTATCATAAATGGCGCCTACAAGCCCCGGGCCTCTGCCTGTAATATAAGGCATAGCATTGTAAAGGTGAGTCGATAATGAGATACCATTACGGAATCCTTTACGTGCTTCTTCATAAGTTGAATTGGAATGCCCCGCAGAAACAATGATACCTGCTTTGATTAATTGACGAACATACTTTTCATCAACCATTTCTGGCGCAAGGGTGATTTTGGCGATGACATCAGCATTATCGCACAAATAGTTAATCATCTGAGCACTTGGTTGACGAATGTATTGTGGATTATGTGTCCCTTTTTTAATCACATTGATATAAGGACCTTCTAAATGTAATCCCAATACTTTATTTTCATGTTTCTTCATATAAGCACGAGTTGCTTCGATGCCTATTTTCATCAATTCATCAGAACAGGTAATTAGCGTTGGCAAATAGCTAGTGCAACCTAAACGTTCATTCGCCTTTTGCATAATTTCTAATGTTTCAACAGTGACATTTTCTGGTGTGTCATTAAATTGTACACCACCACAACCATTAACCTGTAAATCAATAAAGCCGGGAGAGACAATTGCACCTTTCATATCACGAACAGTGATATCTTTTGGCAGCTGATCCTGTGGGCAAACCTGCTCAATACGGGAGCCGTTAATAATAATGGCGTGGTTTTCTAAACGGTCGTAACCTGTATAAATAACAGCATTTGTTAAGGCAAACATACCTTTGTCTCCTGATAAGGGAAGTCAATCTAAAAAAGCCGATATCAGCCAGCAAATTCTGGCTGATAAGTAAGAAAGTTTAGCCTTTTCCGCTACTTAATCAGTAGGTACTTATTTTACTAAACTTAGTCTTGGTATTTCTGACACTCTTGCGCTTCAATCTGTTGGAAATAACGCAATGTTTTTACTCGTAATTCCATTGTTGCAGGATCATCACACACTAAAATAGCTTTAGGGTGAAGTTGAACACAAGAAATCGTCCATAAATGGTTAACAGCGCCTTCCGTTGCTGCATGTACTGCTTGCGCTTTATTAAAACCTGTCGCCAAAATCATTAGTTCTTCAGCATCTAATAATGTGCCTACACCAACGGTCAGTGCATATTTAGGAACATGATTAACATTATTGTCGAAGAAACGTGAATTTGCTAAGCGTGTATCTTCAGTTAGCGTTTTCATACGAGTGCGTGAAGAGAGTGATGACGCAGGTTCATTAAATGCAATGTGACCGTCGTTACCTACACCGCCCATAAATAAATTGATTTTGCCATAAGACTTAATTTTAGCCTCATAACGCTCGCATTCTGCTTGCGGATCTTCTGCATTGCCGTTTAATAAATTGATATTTTCATCTTTAATATCAATATGATTAAAGAAGTTTTCATACATAAAAGTACGATAACTTTGTGAATGATCTGATGGAATACCAACATATTCATCCATATTGAACGTCACAACGTGTTGGAAGCTAACTTTTCCTGCACGATGTAATTCAATTAACTCTTTATATGTCGCCAATGGCGTGCCACCAGTCGGTAAACCAAGTACGAAAGGGTGTTCTGCCGTTGGATTAAATGCGTTGATCTTTTCAACGATGTAATTTGCAGACCACTTACCAACTTGCTTTGCCGTGGATAGGGGGATTAACCTCATAGTAACCTCATAGAAAAAAGACAAATCTGATAACTCAGTAACGTGTTATTTTATCGTGTGATTATCAGTGGCTCATCTATACCCGTCATCCTTCAAGTTGCAGGGGGGGTGGCTACGCTCAGCTACCCGAATCACATACATGAGTATACTCATCGGGATATCTTTGCTTGCAGCCTACCTGCAACTCGAATGATTTAGAGTGTATAACACGAATTTCTTTTCATTTTTAGCTGATGATCGAAATGTCCCGCCAAAAGATATTTTTAATCATAAAATAAGCTTTCTGACTTAGCCAGCATTTCAGCTAAAAATTATACGGTATTGGTGACTTCAATCACAAATTATGACTAATTAATTTGCGATACAAAATAATTTTTTTAGACTAAAAATGGAATTAAATAATTAGCTCATCAATTTTATTATAAAATATGAATGAGTATGAATAAGATCCCGCATAGGGGCTATCCAAGGGGGAGTTTGTGAATATTTTAAGTTATCTGCAGAAGATAGGGCGGGCGCTGATGGTGCCTGTTGCTACATTACCTGCAGCAGCAATTCTGATGGGGATTGGCTACTGGATTGATCCAGTAGGCTGGGGTAGCGATAACGCGCTTGCTGCCTTACTTATCAAATCTGGTGCTGCTATCATCGACAATATGTCAGTTTTGTTTGCCATTGGTGTTGCTTATGGTATGTCGAAAGACAAAGACGGCGCTGCCGCTTTAACAGGATTTGTTGGGTTCTTAGTCGTGACAACACTCTGTTCTCCAGCAGCGGTGTCAATGATCAAAGGTCTGCCTTTAGAAGAGGTTCCCGTTGCTTTTGGTAAAATAAATAACCAGTTTGTTGGGATCTTGGTTGGTGTACTTTCTGCCGAGCTTTATAACCGCTTTAGTAGCGTTGAACTGCCTCGTGCACTGTCGTTCTTTAGTGGTCGCCGTTTAGTTCCTATCCTAACCTCATTTTTAATGATCATCGTCGCTTTTATTCTGATGTATATCTGGCCTGTGATTTATGGTGGATTAGTCAGCTTCGGTGAAAGTATTAAAGATATGGGGGCATTGGGTGCGGGTATCTATGCATTCTTTAACCGTTTATTAATTCCAGTTGGCTTACACCATGCGTTGAACTCTGTATTCTGGTTTGATGTCGCTGGTATTAACGATATTCCTAATTTTCTAGCAGGTCAGCAAGCTATTGATTCTGGCTTAGCAACTGTGGGTGTAACAGGTCGTTATCAAGCAGGTTTCTTCCCAGTAATGATGTTTGGCTTACCGGGTGCAGCACTAGCGATTTATCACTGTGCACGTAAAGAGAACAAAGCAAAAGTTGCAGGTATCATGCTTGCTGGTGCATTTGCTGCTTTCTTCACCGGTATTACTGAACCGCTTGAATTCTCCTTTATGTTCGTGGCACCAGTGCTTTATGTTATTCACGCATTCTTAATGGCGATTTCTGTTTATATCGCGGCAAGCATGGAGTGGATTTCAGGATTCGGCTTTAGTGCAGGTTTAGTGGACATGTTCTTATCTTCACGCAACCCACTAGCTGTTCATTGGTACATGCTGATTGTTCAAGGTATTGTTTTCTTCTTTATTTATTACGGTATTTTCCGTTTCACTATTACTAAATTCAACCTGAAAACGCCGGGTCGTGAAGATGAAGTGATTGGTGATGAAACAGCTGATGGTTATGATGAAGATATCAAAACAGCGCCAGCAAATAGTAAAGAAGGTATCCAGCAAGAAGCGCGTCAATATATCGCGGCTATCGGTGGTTCTGATAATTTAACCGGTATTGATGCTTGTATTACCCGTTTACGCTTAAATGTAAAAGATGCCACAGTTGTTAATGATGCCTATGCAAAACGTTTAGGTGCATCAGGTGTTATTCGTTTAAACAAACAAAGTGTTCAAGTGATTGTGGGTACGCGTGCTGAATTAGTCGCTAACGCGATGCGTGATGTATTAACACAAGGCCCTGTTGCCGCTTATGAAGCGCCTGCTACCTCGACAGTATCTACGGAAAAAACAGCTGTAAAACAAGCCAACACAAATTCAAAAGTATTACTTGAAATGATTGCGCCTTTTGATGGCGAAATCGTGGCATTGAAAGATGTGCCTGATGAAGCGTTCTCTAGTGGTATTGTTGGTGATGGTGTAGCAATTAAACCAACTTCTAATATCGTAATGGCGCCTGCGCCAGGTACTGTTGTTAAGATTTTTGATACAAACCACGCATTTTGTATTGAGACTGACAATGGGGTTGAAATCATCGTGCATATGGGAATTGATACTGTTGCGTTAGGTGGCAAAGGCTTCAAGCGTTTAGTTGAAGAAGGTGCAGAGGTTAAAGTTGGTCAACCTATCTTAGAATTAGATCTTGAATATCTGAATGCTAATGCTAAATCGATGATAAGCCCTGTGATTGTTAGCAATATCGATGATTTTGATAAAATTGCTGAACAAGTTACAGGTGAAGTGGTTGGAAATAAAACCGTTATCTACAAAGTATTAAAATAAATTCTATACAGATATTTAATCCTCTATAAAGAGATGGTTAAATAAGACGATAAAACGGGGAGTCTTTCGAACTTCCCGTTTTTTTATCTCTATTTTGATAAATATCTCAGGGGTGTATTTAGCTAAGGTATTTATGAAACCTGCTTATTGGATTATAGTGGGTTAATTATGCGTTTTGCTTTGAGGAAAAAATGACCATGAATGAGGCAGATGCCCGCCCAACGAACTTTATTCGTCAAATTATTGACGAAGATCTGGCTACTGGGAAACATGATAGCGTTCATACGCGTTTCCCACCTGAACCTAATGGCTATCTTCATATCGGCCATGCGAAATCAATTTGCCTGAATTTTGGTATTGCTAAAGATTATCAGGGAAAATGTAATCTACGTTTTGATGATACCAATCCAGTAAAAGAAGATATTGAGTATATCAACTCAATTCAAAAAGATGTTCAGTGGTTAGGTTTCCAATGGGAAGGTAGCATTCATTACTCCTCAGATTATTTTGATCAGCTTTATCAATATGCGATTGAGTTGATTAATAAAGGCTTAGCTTATGTCGATGAGTTGAGCGCTGAAGAAATTCGTGAATACCGCGGTACATTAAAAGAGCCTGGTAAAAACAGCCCTTATCGCTCACGTAGCGTAGAAGAGAACTTAGCACTATTTGAAAAAATGCGTGCTGGTGGCTTTGAAGAAGGTAAAGCGTGTTTACGTGCGAAAATTGATATGGCATCACCGTTTATTGTTATGCGTGATCCGGTGCTTTATCGTATTAAATTTGCTGAACACCACCAAACTGGAAATAAATGGTGCATTTATCCAATGTATGATTTTACCCACTGTATTTCTGATGCACTGGAAAATATCACACATTCTTTATGTACTTTAGAATTCCAAGATAACCGTCGTTTATATGATTGGGTGCTGGATAATATCACTATCCCTTGTCATCCTCGTCAATATGAATTCTCACGTCTTAACCTTGAATACACAGTGATGTCAAAACGTAAGCTGAATCAGCTTGTGACAGAAAACATTGTGAATGGTTGGGATGACCCTCGTATGCCAACGATCTCAGGCTTACGTCGTCGTGGTTATACAGCAGAATCTATTCGTGAGTTCTGCCAACGTATTGGTGTGACGAAACAAGAAAACAATGTTGAAATGGCTGCATTAGAATCTTGTATTCGTGATGATTTAAACGAAAATGCACCACGTGCAATGGCGGTTATCGATCCGGTTCGTTTAGTGATTGAAAATATGCCAGAAGGCGAAGAGATTTTAACTGCGCCGAATCACCCAAATAAGCCGGAAATGGGGACGCGTGAAGTGCCATTTAGCCGTGAAATTTATATTGATCGCGCAGACTTCAAAGAAGAAGCAAACCGTCAATATAAACGTCTGGTGCTAGGTAAAGAAGTACGTTTACGTAATGCTTATGTTATTAAAGCTGAGCGTGTTGAAAAAGACGAGCAAGGTGAAATCACAACCATTTACTGTACTTATGATGCTGAGACTTTAAATAAAGATCCTGCTGATGGACGTAAAGTAAAAGGCGTTATTCACTGGGTGAGCATTCCACACGCTATTCCTGCTGAAATCCGTCTTTATGACCGTCTATTTAGTGTGCCAAATCCAGCGGCAGAAGATGATTTCTTATCAACAATTAACCCTGAATCTTTAGTTATTCGTGAAGGTTTTGTTGAACGTAGCTTAAAAGATGCAGCTATCGAAAAAGCGTATCAATTTGAGCGTGAAGGCTACTTCTGTGTTGATAAGCTTTCAACGGCGGATAAACTTGTGTTTAACCGTACCGTGGGCTTACGCGACACTTGGGCGAAGATTTCTCAACAAGGTTAATTTAAACCTTATTTTGAGTTGTATTAAGTATCGTTAGTACCAAAATTAATAGGATGCTCGGTAATTAAGTTATCGAGCATTTTTTCATCTGTTTTCTTTTTAAGATTGTACGATTTTTCATCTGTTTATATTTAATATTTATTCTTCTGGGATCAATTAATCTCAATTTTTTCATTTCAAACGATAACTTTTTATTTGTTTCATTTGAAATAATTAACTTGTTATCACTTTATTCTTCCGTTTTTTCATACCATTTCATTAAATAAGACTGTAGTAAGAAAAGTGTGATTGAATGCACATATTTTACATCGTTAAAAAAGCTTATTTATAAGCACTACTTATTATTCCTTTTAATAAAAACGAAATCTAATATCGTTTAAAGATTGGTGTAAAAATTAAATAAAATCAATTTGTTATATTTATTTTTAATGAGGGATTATAAAAGCAAGAAAATGAAACGATCATTTAGTTATGTGCCCTTGGTTATATTTTGATAAAAATTCTCTTTTTTTGGTTGATAATTCGCGTCGCGAAAAATATGCTGTTTCTAACCTAATTTAGGTTTTTTCCCCACTTGGGGTTTTATATTTGGAAATAGGCATTGTGCTTATTTCTTTTTTAGTCAAAGTCAAAGAG
Organism: Proteus penneri; assembly: GCF_003144535.1. Taxonomy (GTDB): domain Bacteria; phylum Pseudomonadota; class Gammaproteobacteria; order Enterobacterales; family Enterobacteriaceae; genus Proteus; species Proteus penneri. The sequence goes on from NZ_PHFJ01000002.1 coordinate 70,102, forward strand.
GAAACAATGCTATGGTTATGCAACATGCTAAACCAGGCAGGGTGGCACTTGTCGTTATGGGCGCATTGCTTGTAACTGCACTACCTGCAAAAATGTCTCATGCTGAAGGATTTATTGATGACTCAACCCTAACAGGCGGCCTTTTTTATTGGCAACGTGACCGTGATAGAAAAGAGTTAACACCAAATAGTCCTGATTACGGCAAATACAAAGCTAACCTACACCATTCTACTTTCAACGCTAATCTAGACTTCTCATCAGGTTACCTTGGTGATTTTATTGGTATTGATTTAGCTGCCTTTGGTGCAGCTGAATTGAATAATAGTGGCCCCGCAGCACCTAACGAAATCGGTTTTAGTGACGCAAAAAGTCGCTGGGATGAAAAATGGACTGGCGATCGCAGTGGCTTAAGCGTTTATAAAGCAGCTGCAAAATTCAAATTAGGCAATTTCTGGGCTCAAGGGGGATATATTCAACCTAAAGGTCAAACGTTATTGCGTCCACATTGGAGCTTCTTACCGGGAACTTACCGCGGTGCTGAAGCGGGTGCTGTTTTCGACTTCGATAAAAGCGGTGAATTATCTTTCTCCTATATGTGGACAGATGAATATAAAGCACCATGGTATCGGAATATGTATAACTTCCGTAAAGCTGATCTAGAAACCAATATCAGCTATCTTCACTCTTTTGGCGCCAAATATGATTTTAAAAACAGCCTAGTGTTAGAAGCTGCATTTGGTCAGGCCGATGGTTATATCGATCAGTATTTTGGTAAAGTTTCTTATGATTTCCCAATTGCTGATAATGCATTAAGAACATCTTACCAATTCTACGGTGCTAAAGATAAAGTGACCGGTGGTGGTGTTAATGACGTTTATGATGGGCTGGCATGGTTACAAGCACTGACTTTTGGTTATACCTACAATGTATTTGACTTCAAAGTAGAAGGAACATGGGTTAAAGCCGAAGGTAATCAAGGTTATTTCTTACAACGTATGACGCCGGGTTGGGCGACATCAAATGGTCGTCTTGATATTTGGTGGGATGGTCGTTCTGACTTTAACGCCAATGGTGAAAAAGCACTTTATGCGGGTGTAATGTACGATCTGAAAAATTGGGATCTATCTGGCTGGGCGGTAGGCACTTCTTATGTTTATGCATGGGATGCTAAGCCAAGTGGTAAAGCCATTTATGATCAAGGTCAGCGCATCAGAGAAAGTGCATGGAATGCGGATATTATGTATACGGTTCAAGAAGGTCGCGCTAAAGGGACACTCTTTAAGCTTCATTATACCCGTTATGATAACCATTCCGATATCCCAAGTTATGAAGGTGGTTTTGGTAATATCTTCCAAGATGAAAAAGACGTTAAGTTTAACGTAATTATGCCATTTACTATTTTCTAATATCAGAGTGAGGATAAAGTGCATTAATTGCACTTTATCCTGAATAAAATAAAAAGTTAAATACGATTACGATGAGTAAAAATAAGTAATAGAAAGAGTAGGGATAAATTAAAAAGAATAAATATTATTCTCAAAAATTAGCCTCGTTAATAAAGTGAAGTTGTCAGCAGTAGTAAGAAGTAAAGTCGTCATGTCATGCCGTCTGAGATAAATGTGAGTGGGTTATGTTTATCTCTTGTGCTTCAGTTATTTCGCAAAATTTGCGTAAGGTATTTACCCTAATAGGCAGTCAGAGTGGGTATCGTAGTGGGGGGTAAATACCTTTATTTTTAAATCCTTTCTTTTTCGTTCTTTTCATCCTTGTACGTTTTTTCATTCTATGGCAAATTTCTTCTCATTCATTTTATCTCTCCTTAATTTATTATTTTGCATTGAATGCTATTTAATAATGCACGTTTTCAGGAAGAAGCATGTTAAAGCGACTGGATGATTTTTTATTAGAACCACCATTGAAGCCCTTTAGAGGTATAAAACGATTTATTGTTGAATTTCTTTTTTTTGGTGTGAAAGAAGCGCGTTCTTGTTTATTTGCGGGGTTTTTCTTTTTTATTTTATTTGCAACACCAAGTAAAGGAATATTAGGAATACCTCGTTATGACGTTTTACTTATTCTCGCTATTGCTTTCCAATTATGGATGGTATGGGGCAAACTCGAAACATGGGATGAATTAAAAGCGATCTGTTTTTTCCACATTGTTGGTTTTGTGATGGAATTATTTAAAACATCAGCGGCAATTGGATCGTGGAAATACCCTGATTTTGCTTACACTAAATTATGGGAAGTTCCTTTGTTTACAGGATTTATGTACTCCGCAGTAGGAAGTTATTTAATTCAAGCATGGCGTTTTTTAAAAGTACGAATTGAACATTATCCACCTTATTGGATGGCAACTTTGGTTGCGCTCGCTATCTATATTAATTTCTTTTCTCATCACTTTATCGGCGATTATCGCTGGTATTTAACTGCCTTTATTTTAGGTCTTTATGCTCGTAGTGTGGTTTACTTTACGCCTTATGATACAGAGCGAAAAATGCCACTATTATTGGCTTTTGTTTTAATAGGTTTCTTTATTTGGCTTGCTGAGAATTTCGGTACATTTTTTGGTGTATGGCAATATCCTAATCAAATGGGTGCTTGGTCTGCAGTACATGCAGGAAAATGGGGCTCTTGGTCATTGTTAGTCATTGTTACATTTACTATCGTGGTTCATTTAAAGCATATTAAACACAGCATCAGTGTAGCTAAGTAGAGTTATCCTCGGATTTTAGGCAATAAAAAAGGAACTGTTGGCAGTTCCTTTTTTTTACTGAGAGATTATCCAGAATGAATTATTTCTCATCATGTGCGTGGCTATCTTCTTTACAATTACCTTCAGCGCAGTGGCCATATAGATAAAGGCTATGATTGGAAAGTTTGATACCATGACGTTCAGCGATGTTTCTTTGGCGCACTTCAATCGCATCATCTGTAAACTCGATAACTTTACCACAATCAAGACAAATTAAATGATCGTGATGGTGTTGTTGAGTTAATTCAAATACTGATTTACCACCTTCAAAATTATGACGGGTAACAATACCAGCATCGTCAAATTGGTTTAAGACGCGATACACGGTTGCCAGACCAATCTCTTCACCGATATCGATGAGTTTTTTATAGAGATCTTCAGCACTGACATGATGGCACTCAGGATCCTGGAGCACTTCCAAGATCTTTAAGCGAGGAAGTGTAACTTTTAACCCAGCATTTTTTAACGCTTTATTATTGTCGGTCATGCGGATTTAATCCTGTTGCTAATGGTGAATTTAATTTTTGTGCTCACAAATAGGTTTTATTCATTAATACTCGGGTGAATAAATAACCTTATTGATTATAGGCATGATATTTAAAAATAAACACCCCACCTATCACACTATCTTAGCACACCATTGAATAATTATCATTCTCAATATTGAGAATTTATTTTATCCCAGAATTTCGTCTAAGCTCATTTCTTCTTTGATTTGAGCAACCCAAGCGTCAACACGCTCTTCGGTTAATTCTGGTTGACGATCTTCATCAATTGCAAGACCGATAAAATGATTATCATCAGCAAGTCCTTTAGAGGCTTCGAAATGATAGCCTTCAGTTGGCCAATGTCCGACGATAACTGCACCACGAGGCTCAATAATATCGCGAATGGTACCCATTGCATCACAGAAATATTCTGCGTAGTCCTCTTGGTCACCACAACCAAATAGTGCAACAAGCTTACCATTAAAATCAATATCTTCTAGTGTTGGGAAAAAATCATCCCAATCACATTGTGCTTCACCATAATACCAAGTAGGAATACCTAGTAACAGAATATCGAACGCTTCGATGTCTTCTTGACTAGATTTTGCAATATCATGAACTTCGGCATTATCAGCGCCCAGTCTTTCTTGAAGCATTTTGGCAATATTTTCTGTGTTGCCAGTATCACTGCCGAAGAATATTCCTATGATTGCCATAAAGTGAGATAACCTCTTTTATTCTAAATTCGTTATATTTCAAATTGTAGCGTTATTGACTACGTCTATTCTCACAAGTTACATACTTTTTGTATGTTCCTAGTGACTCATTCACTTGTCACCTAGCTACACTTCAAAATATTTAGAGTATATTTGTCTGTGTTTGAACAATTACTAGTGAAAGATAAGCATTGTGTTTTCATAATAGAAAACTAAAAATGTATTTTGACGAAAATAGCAGGCTAATTCTGTCGAATTTGTGTGGTTTATCTGCTAGCTATTTTTGTTTTGATGCATTTTTAAGGCGTGATTTTGCGCCAATTGCTCTAGTAATATTTCTTCAATAAGTTCACTACGACTGACGTTTCTTTCTGTCGCTAACTCATTGAGAGCATTCACAGCATCTTCATTTAATTTTAACTCAACTCGACGTAACCCATTGACTCTATCACGTCTTAATTGATTGCGTTTATTAATTCTAAGCTGTTCATCCCGAGAAAGCGGGTTTGTTTTAGGTCGCCCAGGTCTGCGTTCATCTGCGAACAAATCCAGAGTGGTGCGATCAGTTTGTTCTTTTGCCATAAATTTTGCTGTGAAAGGGCGTATACCAATGACTAAATTGCGAAACGCCCAATAATACCCCACATAGTGATGTCTCGCCACTGCTTCCTGAATTTAACCTATTGTGATTTGGTCTTTTTATCAACAGACACTATTTTTAAGCACAATAATTATACACTCTATGACATTCTCATTTTTCAGTGGCGTTATTTTAAGCTATAACGTTTATTAATTAAGCTTTTTCTAAAAAACGACGAATGGCCTTAATAACGGTATCGGGTTTTTCTGAATGCACCCAATGCCCTGTGTTTGCGACAACAAAGGCGGTTGCGAGAGGAAATTGGCGAGCTATATTTTCACGATACTCATCTAAAATATAAGGTGATAAACCGCCACGAATAAATAATACAGGATGATGCCAAGCAGGCACCTCTTGCCAGCCAATAATGTCTGAATAAGCATTTTTTATTGCAGGTAAATTAAATAGCCACTGACCATTTTTGAATGATTTGAGTAAAAACTGGATCACACCTTCCTCTTCAATAAAAGGGCGCATGATTTCCATAGCATCTTGACGACGTGTGGCTTGAGCTTCTGTTACGGCTTCAAGCGCAGCAAAAATTTTGTCATGACGGCGAACGTTGTAAGCAACAGGAGACATATCAATCACAACAATATTTGCGATACGTTCGGGGGCTAATGCTGTCATCGCCATCGCAATTTTGCCTCCCATTGAGTGCCCAATAATAATGGCTTTTGGGATAGCTAAATTATCAAGCAATGCAAGTACATCTTGCGCCATATCTTGATAATTCATACTTTCGCTATGAGGAGAGTGTCCATGGTTACGCACATCAATTTGTATCACGGTATTATCTTGACGAAGTGCGCGACTTAAAACGCCTAAATTATTGAGGTCACCAAAGAGGCCGTGGATCAAGACGATAGGTAAATTAGATGCAGGCGCAGGTGTAGTTTCAGGTTGGTGTAATTGATAATTTAATAATGTATTGAGTTTCATATTAATGACCAAAATGATTGCGATTTTTTCTATGATGACATGCACAAGATGCTAAGCCAACTTATCGCAATAATATAAAAGAGTAATGAAACTCAGAAATAATTAATAAGATAAATTTATAAAAATCCATAAAATAATATTTTATAGATATATGCTCTAAAGTTATTTAAGAAATTGAAATATTAACATTGCTAAAAAATAAATAGTCAGGATTTTATATTATTTGGTGGTTGGTGGTGTGATATGTTTGAATTTAAAACTGATTTTGTGTGAATAAGTTCAAAGAATAGAAGATGATACCAAGATAAACAATAGGATAAATACCGAGCTTAGCCTTTCAAACGGTAGGATCTTGAATAGATCTTCTTTAAGTTATTGAAATTTTACCTATTTTGTTTTTAAAGATTATATCTTATAATCCTAATTACTTTTTTTGAAAACAGTACTGGGTAGCAATGAAAAAGATAGAAATTGATGACGAACTTTACCGCTATATTGCTAGCGAAACTAGGCATATCGGTGAAAGCGCTTCAGATATTTTAAGGCGTCTACTGAAGCTTGATGCCAAACAGCCCGTACAACCAGTCGTCGTCACTGAGTCAGTACAAGCACCTGTTATGAAACAGGAAGCTGAACCTAAATCGATTACGCCAGCAAAAAATCCGATTCGTGAAATGCGAGAACTGTTGTTATCTGACAGCTATGCAGAAAAAACAAAATCAGTTGATCGTTTTTTACAGATCCTTTCTACGTTATATAGCCTAGATAGTGCTACTTTTACTCAATCTGCTGAAACAGTACATGGACGAACACGCATCTATTTTGCTGGTGATGAACAAACATTACTCGATAGTGGGCGTCATACAAAACCGCGCCATATTTCAGGTACGCCGTTTTGGGTTATTACTAACTCGAACACAGAGCGTAAAAGAACAATGGTACAAAGCATCATGCAGGATATGCAATTTCCTGCAAATGAGATTGATAAGGTGTGTGGAACTATCTAACCACTATTGTTAATTGATGCATTGCAAAGGCTTTTGTTTAAAGCGTGATTGTGATGTCTAATAGGAGAAGGTTCGTGGCAATTCATCCAAGAGCAGGGCAGCATACTCGTCAAAGTGATCTGATTAATGTGGCGCAATTAACGTCTCAATACTATTCACTTAAACCTCAAGTTAGCAATAATGCTCATCGTGTGAAATTTGGTACATCTGGTCATCGTGGAAGTGCAAATCGCCATAGCTTCAATGAAGCCCATATTTTGGCAATTGCACAAGCTATTGCTGAAGTACGTGCAAAAAATGGAGTAACAGGGCCATGTTATGTGGGTAAAGATACTCATGGACTGTCAGAGCCTGCGTTTATTTCTGTTTTAGAAGTACTCGCTGCCAATAAAGTGAAAGTGGTTATTCAAGAAAATAATGGCTATACACCCACACCGGCAGTTTCTTTTTCTATTTTGACTTACAACGATGCACATCAAGATATTGCTGATGGCATTGTTATCACGCCATCACATAACCCACCTGAAGATGGCGGTATTAAATATAACCCATCAAATGGTGGGCCTGCTGATACTGACTTAACTTCGGTTATTGAAAAACGTGCTAATGAACTGCTTGAAAATAATTTAGCAGGGATCAAGCGTCTTTCGTATGATGAAGCATTGGCGAGTGGTTATATTGAAGCTCAAGACTTAATTATGCCTTATGTCAAAGCGTTAGGTGACGTTGTTGATATGGAAGCCATTAAGAAAGCCGGCTTAAAATTAGGTGTTGATCCATTAGGTGGTTCCGGTATTGAGTATTGGAAACGCATTGGTGAATATTATGGTCTTGATCTTGAATTGGTTAACGATCAAGTCGATCAGACATTCCGTTTTATGACGCTCGATCATGATGGCGTTATTCGTATGGATTGTTCATCACCATGGGCAATGGAAGGTTTATTACAATTGCGTGATAAATTTGACTTAGCCTTTGCTAACGATCCAGATTACGATCGTCATGGTATTGTGACGCCATCTGGTTTAATGAATCCTAACCACTATTTAGCGGCTGCGGTTAACTATCTTTTCCGTCATCGTCCACAATGGGCTAAAGATGTAAAAGTGGGTAAAACACTGGTTTCAAGTGCAATGATTGACCGTGTTGTGGCAGATTTAGGTCGTGAGCTAGTTGAAGTGCCTGTTGGTTTTAAATGGTTTGTTCAAGGCTTATTTAATGGTGAGTTTGGCTTTGGTGGTGAAGAGAGTGCTGGTGCATCTTTCTTACGCTTTAATGGTAAACCATGGTCAACTGATAAAGACGGTATTATTTTATGCCTGCTGGCTGCCGAAATGAAAGCAGTAACAGGTAAAGATCCGCAAGAACATTACAATGAATTAGCACAACGTTTTGGTTCACCAAGCTATAACCGTATTCAAGCATCAGCAACCCATGAACAAAAAGCACTGTTGTCACGTTTATCCCCTGAAATGGTGACTGCTAGCACATTAGCTGGCGACCCAATTACAGCTCGTTTAACACATGCTTCAGGTAATGGCGCGTCAATTGGTGGCTTAAAAGTGATGACCGATTACGGTTGGTTTGCGGCTCGTCCTTCTGGTACTGAAGAAGCCTATAAGATTTACTGTGAAAGCTTCCGTGGCCCCGAGCACCGTGAATTAATTGAAAAAGAAGCCATTGAAATAGTAAATAATGTTTTTGCTAACAAATAAATTAGTGCAATAAACGAGTTATATAGAATACACTCTACCTAAAAGTAGAGTGTATTTTTTAATTATTGAATATTTTTAGATCACAGCATTGATATCCATCATTGAGGTTGATTTAGAATTAAAAATAGAGTGGATAATCAATATAATGCAAAATAATTTTGTTTTACGCAGTGTACGTTACATGCTGGATCTAAGTGATGCACATGTTGTAGAAATCATGAAACTAGCCGATTACACCGTCACAAAAGAGTTAGTCAATAGTTGGCTGAAAAAAGACGATGAACCTGAATTTGTCGAGTGTGACGATAATGCGATGGGACATTTTTTAAATGGCCTAATTTTTTATCGTCGTGGAAAAGATGAAAACTTCCCAGCACCTGAAGTTGAAAAGCGTATCACAAATAATATTATCCTAAAAAAACTGCGTGTCGCTTTTGAATTAAAAGATGTGGATATTCTGAAGATTTATGAGCTTGCAGACTTCCGTGTTTCTAAGCCAGAACTTAGCGCGATATTTCGTAAACCAGGACATAAAAACTACCGTAATTGCGGTGATCAGCTGGTAAGGTATTTTCTGAAAGGCTTAACCGAAACTCTACGTGGCAAAGGTAAAACGGTTAAGAAATAAAGCAAAATATTTTAATCAAAATTACCTCCCTCTTTAATAGAGGGATTTTTTTAAATAAAACGCTCCGTAGCACAAGAACTCATATTTAATCTTAAACGCTATGTGTGTACATTTTATAATGATAAATTAGAGCAAAAGTGTTTATCGCTATTAATAAAAATCCTAATTTATTTAAAGAGTTAGATAGATATATAATATCTTTAACCTTTCCTTTTTCTGCTAAATTTGTCTTGTTTCGCAGTAAACTTGTATTTTTTAATATTCCATATCTCCTCCCATTTCCTCGCTGATTTATAATTTTACCTTTTCGGTAACCTATGACTAGTGTTACTTATCACGATTTAAGATAAGTAAAAATATCGTTATTCAATTGTTAATAAAATTTATTGAATATTTCTTTTTTGTTTCCATTCTGAAATTTAATTACATATCAAGCAAAATAAAGGTGATTTTTCGCACGAATTAAGTGGTCTGATCAGTAGTAAAATTTCATCAAATGAGGTAAAATTTCACCATCAAATCAATCTCTATACAGGAGGGCACTATGCCAGCTTATAACGAATATACAAAAAAACATGTTTTAGCCCGTCGTTCTGGTGCTGTTGCGCTAGGTGTTGTGGCATTTCCTGTTATGATTTTTCATCCTAAACGTGCACAATTTTATAGCTATATACATCGTGTATGGTCTAAAACAAGTGATAAACCCGTTTGGTTGGCAAAATCAGAAATGGCACTAAATAGCCACAAATAACAGAATATAAAAATAACGCCTGCAAATGTGGGCGTTATTTTCATCCCGCTTTAAGTACTTTCCCGTGTGACCTTCTTGTTTTTCCTTATCTTCAAATAATCTTTAATTTTTACGTTACAATAAGCAGTAATAAGTCATTTAAACGAAGGCTATTAACCTAATGCTATTTATCTTATTGTTATATAAATAGTGGCATTCGTGATAACAGGGAAATAAATAAAATGAAGAATACTGATCTGGAATTGGTGATTAATGAAAAGTTAAGCATTGAGAACTTTCAAGATTATGCACCTAATGGACTTCAAGTTGAAGGACGTCCTCATATTCAAAAAATAGTAACGGGTGTAACGGCAAGCCAAGCATTACTTGATGAGGCTGTGCGATTAAACGCTGATGCCATTTTAGTACATCATGGTTACTTTTGGAAAAACGAACCTGTTGTTATTCGTTCAATGAAGCGTAATCGCTTAAAGACATTACTTTGCAATGACATTAATCTTTTTGGTTATCATTTGCCGTTAGATGCGCACCCAATCTTAGGGAACAATGCTCAATTAGCGTTAAAAATGGGCGTTAAAGTTGAAGGTGAAATATTACCGTTAGTGCCTAAAGGCGTGTTTGATTTACCTTTAACACCGCTTGAATTAAAAGCACGTTTAGAAAAAGCGTTACAACGCAATGTATTGCATTGTGGTGATAATGCACCTGACGCTATTCGCAGTATTGCGTGGTGTACGGGGGGCGGACAAGGCTTTATTCAAGATGCCGCAGAGCAAGGTGTGGATGCCTTTGTAACAGGTGAAGTTTCAGAACAGACTATTCATATTGCAAGAGAAATGGGCGTTCATTTCTTTGCCGCTGGGCACCATGCGACAGAGCGTTATGGTATTAAAGCATTAGGTGAATGGCTTGCTCAAACACATCACTTCGACGTGACATTTGTTGATATTGATAATCCAGCATAAACCCATTTATTCTTATCTTAAAAGCTATCTCCCAAATTAAAGAGAGATAGCTTTTTTCGCTAATATCAATTACTCGTTAAGTTGAATAGGTAACGGGATCTGCAATTGTTGCAGATTATCGCATAGCCAAATTAACTGTAATAACGCCCGTGAGTCACGGGAAGTTAATGCCAAATAATAAGCTAATTGATCAGCTATTAATGTCATCCCTAAATCGTCTGCGGTGTGTTTGCTTATTTCTAATTGCTCTTTTTGCATTTCTGAGAGTAATTCCCGTCCGGTACATGCTTGGGTTTCTAATACAGACAAAATAGGGCGACAGAACTTTTGTGCTAATGTCGGTTCACTGTGATGCATTGCTGTTTGTTGCTTACGTTTAGCCATATATTCTTGAATACGGCTAATAAAGCCTGATTGTTTTTTCTTACGTGGAAATTGGTCAAAATCGAGATAAAACAGTTCAATGCCTTTTTCTGTTTTGATCCAAATAGTCGTTGGTAACAAGTCTATATTGAGATCACGCCGAACGGGTTGCACCGTGATGGCGACAATTTCTAACTCTTTTTTGGTAAGAAAGCGCAACTCTTCTAGATTATTTTGTGTTGTTCCTTCCCAATAGAGACGCAAGAATGCTGAATTTTCATGATTATCTGATACTTCCCAAATGACGCATTGCTCAACCTCATACCAAATTAAAGGTTTATAGTTTTTGATATGCAAAACAAGAGGGGAAAGAAACCCTTCTGTTTGATGGGCAAAGTAATCAGGTAAATCTTGCCAATTATTGATGCCTAGCTCAGTTTGTAAATTGTTATAGTCCGTCATATCAAGAAAATCTGCTTGATTTTGAGCAAAGCTATCACCAATAGTGGCGAGTTTTCCTTCATCAGAAATACGAGGATCTTGTAATAAAAAAGGACGACGCATTAATTTATCCGCAGTTTGTTTCCATAATGACAAACTGTTCCAAACACCATAACGATTAAACAAGGTATCGAGCTGATTAGGGCGCGCTTGTGTCGCTTGTAATAGCTGTTTTTCTTCGCTATCCCAAAAGGTAAACGTTGCTCCTAATGCGCCACTTTGTGCTGTCCACCAATTTGCACCAACTGGAATAAGAGAAAGGCTATTTTTTTTATCATCATATTGACGACGAAGTTGCCCTCGTAACACTTTTAACTGTTCTGGTGTCGCATTAGATAATTGGAATAAATAGGCAGAAATATGGGCTAATAAACGCAAGACATTGCTTTCATCCATGGTGAAGTGTCTTTCTGCCAACAGTTTGACTTGAGTGCTTAATGTTCTTAAATAAGACGCTAAACGAGGTAAACCTTCCGCTCGAGCGGACATATTTAATAAATGCAACTGTGTGGCACTGCTTAAGCTAATATGTGATAGCCCTTGACGTAATAAATCATAAATAAATTGTTCAATGGTATTAATTAGAGCTATTTCTTCATCATTCAGAGGACGTTTAGAAGATTGCACCGTCATTAAATCTTCAGGCCATGTCCATGGTTGAGCATGTTGTTCAAATAATTTAGCCACGATAGCGAGATGAAAGGCTTTTTTCTGTGAGTCAGAAAATGGCGATAATATGCCATCGTAACCACTCGCTTGTAAGAAAATAACAGGTTCATTCACATCAGGAAGTTGAATTTTTAACTGAGTTCCTGTGTCTTCTAGATTGAATGTTATATTTTCCCATTGCTCAATTAATTTAATTGCTGCTCGACAGGCTGGTTTACCCGCTTTTTTGATTAATGCTTCTGGATCAAGAGCAAATAATGTGGGTAGCAGAGGGGCGATTTCAACAGGCTCAGTAATGACTTCTAATGATATTTCACCACTATTATCGTTATTTGAATTATCAGCACTATTATTAGCTTGGAGCCATAAAATGGCGGCTAAAATATGTTTACAGCAACCAGATGCAGAACAATCGCAACTGGCTTGTTGAATACCCGCTTCGTGTAAAACAACATTTTGTCCATCACTACTGAATTGCCCTGTATTGGCATCAGTGAGAGATACTTTTTCGTTATCAACATCTTTTCTTGCGCGTCTTAATAATCCTGCATTAGCAAATACAGTGAGCGCATCTTCATCGTAATGAAAGTAAACGGTTTGCCAACTCATTGCATTACCTCTGCTAGCCATTGCGCGAAATGTTCTGGTGTTAAAGCGGCAACTTGCATACCTCTGTCCGCGAGTTTTTGTGCAATCGCAGAGTCATAAACAGGTTGAGCTTCATCATCAAGTGCAGCAAGCCCTAATAATTTAACTTGTTGGCTATTAAGACGTTGTGTGCAATCTAATAAGCGGTTTAATGAGCCACCTTCTTCAAAGTCACTGATTAGTGAAATAACGGTACGTTTAGGGTTTTTGACTAAACTTTCACAGTATTGCATTGCACCAGCAATATCAGTACCGCCTCCTAATTGTACGGTCATTAAAACCTCAACAGGATCGTCTGCTAGATGAGATAAATCGACAACTTGAGTATCAAAAACCACTAAAGAGACATTAACGGCAGGCAATGAAGCTAAAATACTGGCACAAACAGCCGCATACATAATGGAACTAGACATTGACGCACTTTGGTCAACACAAAGAATCACATCCCACGGAAAATGCTGTTGCATCCGTGAGTTAAAATAAGGTGTTTCAATCACTAAACGGCGATTTTGAGTATCGTAATGTTTTAAATTCGCCGCGATAGTTGCACGCCAATCAAAGTTACGACTATTGGGGACTAAAGAGCGTCTAAAACGGTTACGACGACCTGTTAACGATTGGCGAAAATTATTACGAATTTGACGTAAAATATCTTCAACCACTTTGCGAATAATAGTTTTAACCGCATCTCGTGTTTCGTCGCTCATTCGTCCACGTAAGCTTAATAGTGTTTTGGCTAACACTTTTGTGGGCTCCATTGCTTTTAACGTATTGGGATCTTTAAGAAAGCTACTGATTTGATAACGTTCAATAGCTTGTGATTGCATACGTTCAAAGGTGCTATTAGGGAATAGCTTACGTGCTTGATTTAACCAGTTTACCGCAGTAAGTTGCGATGCATCGAGTGAGCCATGACGTCCTCGTTCTTGACGAAGCCCTCGGCGCTGATATTCTCGGCGATAGAGAAAGTCGAGTGTGCGTTCAACTTTTAAATCATCAGCATTAAACGTTGCTTGCCCAAGAGCATCATCAGCATATTGACCTAAAATCAGGCGCCAGCGTTTTGCTTGTTGTATTTTATCTTCAGGCATATCGTCATTATGCTGACTCATGGGCATTGTCTCCTTTCTCTGTTTTCTTAGTATCAAACCAAGAAATCATGCCTTGTTCCGTTATACGCTGTTGCAGTTTTTGATTGAGTTTAGTGGCTTCAAGCATCTGTTTAGCACTAAATTCTGACTGCCATAATGATAACGCTTGTGTATCTAAACCAATATCGTTGGCAATATATTGTGCAAGCTCTGCATTTTGCTTGGGATTAAGTTGGCTAAATGCAAAACGCAGATCAGGCAAGATCTGAATAAAACGTTCTTCATCCCATTGTTGTAACAAGGTATTTAAGTGATCAACCAATAAAGGTAAGCGGATCACAAGCTCTGGTGCTGTGCGCATCATCCCGACAAAATAACCAATAGCTTGTTCAGGCAAACTTCCTGTACTAAACGTGGCATTTAATGCGTTTGTCAGCGTGGTTTCATCAATATATGAGCCTAAATAGCGCAATGCATCAACAGCACCTTTTAATAAAGGAACTGCATCTAGTTGACCATCAAGGCGATTGAGTTGCTGATAGAAATCACTTTTGTAATCATGTGGATTATTGAGTGATGGCATAAATTCAATCAGTTCACGTAAAGAGAGCAAAGCTTGTAAATTGCTTTCTTGTTGTTGTTCATCACCTTGAGCGAGTTGTTCTAAACAAAAGAAAGCTTGTGGAATAACTTGATGTAGACGATTTTCAAGTGAAAGCTCATCGGTAATATCAAGGTATTGGCGACCTCGCCATAAATGGATCAATTTATGTCCACATTGAGTTAATGACTCAAGACGAAAATCTTGCTGAATATAGCTATCTAACAGTTTAAAGAGTGATGGAATGCGCTGGTGGAGGCCAATTAATGCCGCTTGTGTTAATAACGTGACGGCACTTTGACTTGAACGGCTTTGCCCTTGCTCCTCAAGCTGTTTTTCCATCGATAACAACTTAGTTAAGGCGATAGCTTCAAGTTGTGAGCCTTTCTCTGATAATGAAATCAGCTCGCCTTCCACATTAGGTGTCCAAGCGTACTGCCACTCTTCAAATAATAAATCCAATTGATGACCAGAAAGAAAGTCAGGGCCATTGATTCGATGTGCAAAGTGAATTTCTAAGAAAGCCAGTAAATGTAAAAAACGACTTCTTAAGCGATGTTGCGGGTTGCGGTAAACATCACACTTAGTGGTTTTTGCTAATGTATCATCCAGTTTGAAGCGAAACGCTCTAGCACGCTCATAGGTTTCATTGACTAAAGGAGGCGTTGCCGTACCTAATGGAATTTTGCCTAAAAGATAGCCTGAAAAACAGGTTTTAATTTCTGTCCATAACTCGCTTTGGCTATCATCTAAACTGCCCTTAATAAAGGCACTTTGTAAACCATCAAGCAAATCATAACGACCCATACCAGCGTGATCTCTCAGTAAAGCAAGGCGTAAACTTTGCTCGGCAGCCAGTTTTACGGCTAAATAGCTAGGTGGATTATCAAATTGTTTTTCTCTAATAGATTGAGCCACTGAGCTTAAAAATGCGATCCCCATTTTATTGCGATAAATTTGGGTAGGTTGTTTAGCAAGAGCATTATTTTCTAATTTATCATAATGTTGTTGCATTAAACTTTGCCAAACTTGTTGATAAAAAGCCGGAGATGGCATACCAGAAGCATAGCCATTAAGTGCATCTAATCGGTCAAAACTGTAGCGAATAAGCCAAGCTTGTTCTTTTTCGGCCATTCTTTGCATTTTAGTGAATTGCTTTTGCTCTGTGCTAGAAATGGCGAAAGAGTGAGATTGTGAATTGGCTAGACCTTCAATTAATGCAAGGGTATGAAATCCTCCTGTCACAATTAAAATCTTGGCATTAGGATCTTGTTGTTTGATGGTTTGAATATGAGTGAGCATATGAGCTTCACGTTGCGAAGAACCTTCTGATTCAAGTACTTCTGGCTCATAATCAAGGCGCGCAAGTGCACACCAAATAAAGGTATCATTAAAGAGGGTTTGCCAATCAGCTAAAGCTTCAATGTTGCGTAGCTCAAAAAGATGCTCCCAAACATCATCATGATCACGGCAATGACATTTTTTGGCTAATTGTGCAATAAACTGGCTATGGGCTAAATAACGTTCTTTTTGTAAGCTACGACTTTGTGAATCACTATACTCTTCGTTATTAACCTGAGCTGCCCATGGCAAATCGATAAAGCGTGTTTTTGCATTGATGCGTAAACCACCTCGCAATGCTTGCCATTCAGGAGAATATTCACAAAATGGAAAATAGGCAGAGTGCAGTGATTTCTCACGCCCTTCTTGGTTACCATCATTATGCAAATATTCTGCTTGCCCCATAATAGCCACGGGAGGCAGGGTGTCTTTATCAGTCAGGCTTGGAATAAGAGAATTAAAGGTATCAGGGCCTTCAATTAATATATAGTCAGGCTTTACCGAATCAATTAGTGATAAAACCGCATAAGCACAAGCGGGGCTGTGATGGCGTACTGGGGCAAAATAGAGATGTTGTTGCTGTAACGACGTCCATTTCAGTCGTGCTTGGTCAATTCTTTCTGGCAAAGGTATTGAAGGTAGCATCACCGTGTCGATCCCTTTTCTGGGTGAAAAGGCAGAGTGAGTTAACTCTGCCTTTAATTGATAAATAATGTATTTATTGTGTAGCAATTAATCTCAGCGTGTTATTGCCAAAACTCTTTTGATGCATCAAAGAACGCTTTCCACTCTTTACTGTTTCTGGCTCTTTCTCTGGCTACATTGTCCATGTAATAACGAATACGCTTGATATCATCAGCATTGTCTTTTAATACAACACCGATTAATTGGCGTGCAATTGCACCAGCATTCATCACTCCATCACCTAAATAATGCGCTTCTAAGGCGCAAGCATAAGCAATGTTTACAGCTTCTGCGGTTGACATAACTGCATCAGGCGTTTTGATATTGCCGCCATCTTGTGTATTACCTGAACGTAATTCTTGGAATGTGGTTACCAGCAATTCCACTACGTCAGCAGGCACCGTCACTTCATTAGCTAAAGAGCCTAATTCATTTTCAAGCTGTGATTGGATCAAGCTAATTTCAAATGCCGGATCACGAATAGGTTTTACGGTTTCAAAGTTAAAACGGCGCTTTAATGCGGCTGACATTTCATGAACACCACGATCGCGTAAGTTTGCGGTACCGATAAGGTTAAACCCAGGTTTTGCACTAATACGCGCACCATCACCCATTTCGGGGATCATTAACTGTTTTTCTGACATCAAAGAAACCAGTACGTCCTGAATTTCAGGAGGACAACGGGTTATCTCTTCAAAGCGAACAATTTTACCTTGCAACATACCTTGATAAAGCGGTGATCCCACTAAAGCGCGCTCTGTTGGGCCTTCTGCTAATAACAACGCATAGTTCCATGAGTACTTGATGTGATCTTCTGTAGTGCCCGCAGTGCCTTGAATAGTTAATCCTGAATCACCGCTGATGGCGGCAGCAAAAAGCTCTGAGAGCATTGATTTTGCTGTACCTGGTTCACCCACTAGCATTAAACCTTGCTTGCCTAATAATGTGACAATCGCGCGATCAACCAAGGCATCGTCACCGAAAAATTTAGGTGTGATGCCTAATGCATCATCACCTAAAATAAATTGGCGTACAGCACGAGGAGAGCGAAGCCATCCTTGTGGTTTAGGATTATTAACATCTGCTTTTGTTAAACACTCTAACTCTTGAGCAAATCGAACCTCAGCACTTTCCCTGATTACTTGTTGATCTGCGGGTGCTTTTTTAGCCATATTCTTTCCTAGTTATCCCTAATTATTACCAAGGTGTTTTCTTTTCCCATTCAGGATCAAATCCTGCACAAGCTTCAGCGATTTTTAGATAATCAGCATAGCTTTCAGCTAATAAAATTGGCGGAACTTCTTTTAGCTCAACATTATTGCGATCCCAGTAATTTTGCTGATTTTTCTCAAAGCTCAAATCAAATAAGACAGCAGGAATGTTTTCCTCTGGCACATAGCTACCACTGAAACCGATGTTGACGTAGTAGTTTAAACTAGAGAAGAATTTGTAATAGTGGGAGAACGAACCTCCATCTTCTGCTGGGCCACGCTGATAACCCATTTTGGTTAAAATACCGCGTAAAGTGAAAGTGTCTGTGATCCAGCCTTTTCGGTCTTCAACTTCTGTTTGCGTTAGATCTAACTCTGGGATCTTATGTTCCATTTGTGAGAATAAGAACTTCACTTTGTAATCTTTAAAATGAGCAATCCATGCTTTGCGTTCATCTTCATTAACTAATGCCGCGTGGGCTAATTGAATAAATGAGTCGTTTTGTAAAGTGACTTCGTCATCTTCAAGGTTAAGCAATGCGCCGTCATCAGAAGGGCGGAACGTATTGATCACTTCGCCATTTTTAACTTCCTGCCAAACTAATTGTTCAATTAATTTATGCATAATTGGGTGAGCTAAAATATATTCTTGCCAATCTGCACTTAACCATTGACGTTGAGCACACATGGCTTCATATAAACGCACACTTTGTAATTCAATAACTTGTTTAAGTTCTTTTTTACTTGAAGTGAAAAGTTTTTTCGCTTCCTTAATCAGCTCCGCATCATCATTTTTGCGCGCAGCAGGTAACGCTTTAACTTCTTTTCCTTCTGGATTAAATAGAACAAGTTTTTGTTTTGCATCCATTTTTGCAGTGAAAATACGTTCACCATATTCCAGCACTAATGTTCCGGTATCATCAAAACCTGCGGTTGGAATAGTTCTATCGGCTAATTCATCTGCACTCCAGCCATTACGCTCTGCGATTTGCGTAACTAAATGACGGGCTTTTTCCTGAACAGATGCAGTGCGATAGCGACGAGATAACGAAAGAAGAAGTTGGATGATAATAGGATCATTGCTTGAAGCAACCGCATCAATCATCGCTTCAATTTGTGCACGACGCTGATAATGATCGCGCATATAGTTGCGTAGTACAGATACCGCAACATGACCTTCAATCCCACAGATAAGCGCTAACATACCTTTATCACTGATTGCAGAGCCTAAATAACGACGTAATACCTCGTTTTTAATCTCTTCAATTACTTGCTCTAAAGTGTAGTTTTCATATTTAGCGTAATATTCAGGATAACGCTTCGCCCAGTTTTGATAATTGCTTAAACGTCCCGGTGCTTCACGTTGCGCTTCTACCATTGCTTCTTCCAGTGATGGCCCTTTAATATCCTGAGCAACGAAGGTATGCAGAATAAAGCTAGAAAGTTTATGTTGGCTATCTGTAGAAAGCAGGCCGATATAACGTTGTAATAGCGCGTTGCCTCCTGGCATTTTTAATTTTACTGCCAGAATAATCCACCAACGAATAATCGCGGGATCAACCGCTTTTTTATTTTCCCATGTGAGTGCAGGAATTGCCTCAAAATTAAACCAAGCAAGGCTTGCTGGTACTTTGGCTTTAAGGCCTTTTTCAGCTTCTGCTAATAATGTTTTTGGTGATAAATAGCTCGAAATGTCTTCACCTAATTGCTCTAATGCAGTGAGTAAAGAAGCTCGCACTACTTCGCGTTTCTCTTTTTTCAATAAGGCATTAAGCGCAGGTAAGGAATCCGGATTATTTAAGCGAGCTAGCCATTCAATGGCTGTAACACGGATCTCTTGTTTACTTGAGGTTAATCCTTCTTGTGCACTTAAATGAATATTAGGCAGAGTTTCTAATAATTTTTGTGCAGAAACGCGGTGTGTTTTATTTTCGCCTAATGCCAATTCCATGATGCGCGGAACAAATTGTGCAGGAATGGTTGGGAAACGACCTAATACTTCTATACCTTGTGATGTTTCAAATTGACGATAACGATGTTCACTTTGGTTTGGCATTAAGTTTAGGGCTTCTGCAATATAATCAGTATGTTGAGAGAAGAAAGGCCAAATTTGTTCTGGTTTACGAAAACGGCGTAAACCATCTTGATAGGATTCTAAGCATAGTGCCGCTGTGACACGGGCTGCACGTTTGAAGCCACATCTTTCTAATACATTTTCAACTTGTCGTAATTCAATATCACTAAATAAACGCTCAGGAATATCACCATTAAAGTAGTGAGAGGAGAAGTGATCGGCATGTTGGCGGTTGTTGGTTATCACACGCACAGCATGAAAGAATGTGTATTCTGGCAAATTAGGAATACGATTTTTGTGTTTAATAATTTGGATCTCATTCGACTGAATAGTGCCTTGCCCACTGTTGAGTTTATCAACTAATGCACGACATTGTTTTTCATCAATCTTAGATAAATCTTTATAATGACGTTGTGCCCAATTATAAGAGTGCTTCGATGTTTTATTTTCTTCAATTTCGCGTTCAGCATTTTCTTTCGCTTTAGCTAACATTTCATTGAAGTTATTGACCATCATATCACGGGCACTATCGGGTAATGGTGTATCTTCTAATGGCGTAAAATCAGGGGCTTCGATGGCATCAACAGTGTTTGCATTATCAGCAACGCTAAAGCGTTGTAGGGCACTTTCAATACTTTTGATGACTGCTTTTGAGGTTTCATGTTTTAACGCTTCTTCAAGTACATCACGGTTTTCACCTTGGCGAGCAAATAAATCAGCCGCTTGTGTACGTTGTTTTGGTGTACCATTCATTAAAACATGGGTTAAATTTTCTTTTACAATTTCAGCCGGTAAGGTATTTAAAATTGGCTCTGCGGTTTTCTTAACGGTTTTTAAGTTACTGGTGGCAAGTAAAACAATAATATCTGCAAAAGTATCGCGTAATATCGTATTTTTATTTAGATAGTTAATGAGCTCAACTAAACCATTTGCTGATAGTTTTTCAATTAATTCTGTTCTAATAAATTCTTGATGTGAAAGTAGATAATCTTTTAAATCATGAAGTTCATAAATACGCTTAAGATTAGAAGCATAATATTCAGAGATATCTTTTCTATCAAATAGTGCGAATAATGCATTTTCGCCTGCAATATTGGCCTCTGCTTCGACCATATTAGCGATAAATTCCATACTCCAATGTTTACGATGCTCTAAATTAAGATTACGTGCATTATCATAAGTAGTGTAAAACGCATCAACTAACAGGTAAATAACCCAAGTTGGCACTTCAGTTGTTGTCACTTTGATATTGATATCTTGACATGCGGCTGCAATGACTTTTGCATAACGAGCGACTTGTTCTAAGGAAAAGCTTTCGCCAACTTTAGAGTAAAGCTTATGGCGGGCATTAAGGCCTTGGGTGATAACTTTACTATATTTTCCTGTATCAATATTACTGGCATACCACCATTCTAATGTTCCTGCACGATGAAAATAAACGGCTGCTTTTGCTGCATCCAGTTTATTTAACTCAAAAAGAATTTCAGGGTTTTTGCCTGTAAGTACATAATCTAATGCACGTTTAGGTAATCCTTCATCAAATATAGCAAGTAGTACAAGAGATTCTTGGAGATATTTCTCAGTAATATCGACGTCTTTTTTCCCAAAAATAGGGAAAATGTCTAAGATTTTTTTTATCACGCCAGTTCCTTAAGCTATGTATGGATAAACAGTTTTTTTTACCATGAAATAGCGAAACGAACAATTTGATTATCATTGTTGGAAACGAAAGTAAGGTATATCATTTGTTAAATTTATAGATGTAAACGCTAAAAAAGCTAACCTAGCTTTATTAATATTCAATTCTGCAATATATAAAACGTTATATCAGGAAAAAGTGCTGAAAATGAAGAAGTGATAATAAAGGCATTTTTTGTGGTATTTGAAAAATTTAAGAATTGTCTGTTTAACAAAATAAGCGTTAACACTTAGCTAAATTGATTAAAAAAATAACAGCGGAAAATAAGATCAATTGTAAGAGAAAATCCCGTACCTTTTAGGGATACGGGATAAATTATTATTTAGTTGTTTGGCGAGAGAAAGACAACAACAAGGAGCCGAGGCTACAAATCAGTAAGGTGATGGCTAAATCTTGTCCCCATCCTGCAAGTGCGAGCCCGCCACCAATTAACAAATAGTAGAACAAGCCTAATAATGCCCCCGCAGTGCCTAAACGATCTTTATATTGTGCTAATGCTGTGGCTAAGATATTTGGAATAGCAATGCCATAAGCAATAACACTCGTCATCATTGGGATAATAAAGCTAATGTGATCACGTAAAAAATAAACACCCGCAGCACTCACTAATGCAATAAAGCTGGCAAGTAAAACTAATTTTCCACATGACCAATGATGATTTAATAATGCTTTATTAATATAAGAGCCAATACCGACACCTATTGCTAACACAATGCCACTATATCCAAAGGTGCTTGCACTATAACCTTGTTTATCAAACATAAAAGGTGCTAACTGATAATAAGCAAAAAGGCTGATATTAAAAAAGGCAATTAATAATACAGTTTTAGCAATTTGCTTATCCTTAAGCATTTTTATTGCCGTTTCTCCTAATGGGGCTGTTTTTATTGCTTCAGGGCGACTTTCAGGTAAAGCAAAAGCACTCCATAACAGTAAAATCAAGGCAAGAAGGGCTAGGCCACTAAATACGCCTTGGTAGCCGGCATAACTCACTAATAATGAACCACTTAACATACCTATTGCCGGGCTTAATGCGATAGCGGCTCCCATAACTGAGAATACTTTTGCTAACTCATCGCCACTATAGACATCACGCATAATGGTTTGTGTGCCTACTGAGCCTACCGCAGCACCAAAAGCGGAAAGCATGCGCAATCCAAGTAAGACTGAAAAATCTTGTGTCATGAAAACACCAAGACAAGCAATAGAATAAATAAACAACCCAGCTAACATTGTCGGACGACGACCAATGACATCACATAACCGACCCCATATAATGACCCCCAATGCAAATGCAAAGAAATAGAGCGAAAGTGTTTGTCCAGCCTCGTTTGCATTGACATGAAAGCCGTTTGCAATATCAGTAAGTGCTGGGCTATAAATGGTTTCTGCAATTTGTGGAAACATCATTAACGCAATTGCTAACCATAAAGAGAGTTTTTTGTTCATCTTTTTATCCTACATCCTTAAATCTTGATGAGCAGAATACAGAGATAATGAATGTCTTGTTATAAACATAAAGACATATTATTTTTCAAATAGGACAAGTGATGGCTTGGCTTAATCAATACGACCACTTTGTGCCAGAAGAGCATCTTGCATCAGTTGTGGGTATTGCAGCAGAAATGGGAAAGCACGATTCAGGATTTCATTCTCATGATAGAGGACAATTATTATTTACGCAGTCAGGATGTATGCGAATTACTTTGGCCTCTCGGGTTTCTGTTTTACCCCCTATGAGAATTGCGTGGATCCCCGCAAAATTGGAACATCGAGTCGAAATGTATGCCTCTGTGGGATATCGCTCTGTTTATATTTCCGATAAATATCATGATAAATTTCCAAGTGAGAGTGAGATATTTACGCTTTCTCCTCTTTTACGAGAAATTCTTGAGCGTATTTCTGTAGCTGATTTTGATACACAATGGGAAGAAGGACGCTACGCCAATTTATTGGCGGTTTTCTTTGATGAAATCACGCAGGCTCAACGACAACCTAATCATTTATTTATGCCGAAAGATAGGCGATTAAAACGTTTATCATTTGATGATTTGCCGCCACCGTTACAAGAAATGGCAAAGTATGTGGGAGCGAGTGAGAAAACGATTACACGCTTATTTTACAAAGAAACAGGCTTAAGTTATCAGCAATGGCGTCAACAGTGGCGATTAATGAAAGCCATTGAATTATTAGCTACTCATCATCGTTATATAGATATTAGTCAGATATTAGGATTTGCCAGTGACAGCGCCTTTATTACCTTTTTTAAGAAAATGACAGGTCAGACACCACAAGAATATTTGAAAAGCTGATCGATTTTATCGATAACTTTAAAACATAAAGCCCCGATTTAATCGGGGCTTAACAAGGATAATTAATAAAAAAATCAATTATTTCTTTTTAATTTCACTTTTAAAATCGCGCTCATCATAACCAGTATAAAGCTGACGAGGACGCGCAATTTTCAGACCATCTTCGTGCATTTCATTCCAGTGAGCAATCCAGCCAATTGTACGTGCAATCGCAAAAATAACCGTAAACATATTGGATGGAATACCTAATGCTTTCAGGATAATACCAGAGTAGAAATCAACGTTAGGATACAGTTTTTTCTCAATAAAATACGGATCGTTTAGCGCAATACGTTCTAATTCCATCGCCACTTCAAGCAAGCTGTCATTGAGGTTTAATTCTTTTAACACTTCATGACAGGTCTCACGCATTACTGTTGCTCGAGGATCGTAGTTTTTGTAAACACGGTGACCAAAGCCCATTAAACGGAAGGAGTCATTTTTATCTTTTGCTCGTTTAATAAATTCAGGAATGTGTTCAACCGTTTTGATCTCTTCCAGCATACGTAGACAAGCTTCGTTAGCACCACCGTGAGCGGGTCCCCAAAGTGACGCGATACCTGCTGCGATACATGCAAATGGGTTTGCACCTGAAGAGCCTGCAGTACGTACTGTAGATGTTGATGCATTTTGCTCGTGATCTGCGTGAAGGATGAAAATTCTATCCATTGCGCGTTCAAGTACTGGGTTAACAATATACTCTTCGCATGGTGTTGCAAACATCATATGCAAGAAGTTACCTGCATAGGAGAGGTCATTTCTTGGATAAACGAAAGGTTGACCAATCGAATATTTGTAACACATCGCTGCCACTGTTGGCATTTTAGAGAGCAGGCGGTAAGCCGTAATATCACGGTGAACCGGATTACTGACATCCAATGCATCGTGATAGAACGCAGCTAAAGCACCTGTAACACCACACAGCACGGCCATTGGGTGTGAATCACGACGGAACCCATTGAACAGTCGGGTAATTTGTTCATGGATCATGGTGTGACGCGTCACTGTGGTTTTAAATTTATCGTATTGCTCCTGTGTCGGTGCTTCACCGTACAGCAGGATATAACAGACTTCCAAGTATGTTGATTCAGTCGCTAATTGCCCGATAGGGAAACCACGGTGAAGTAAGATACCGTTATCACCATCAATAAAAGTGATTTTTGACTCACAAGAGGCGGTTGAGGTAAAGCCAGGATCATAGGTGTAATAACCTTTGGAGCCGAGAGTACGAATATCAATAACTTTGGAACCGAGTGTAGGGGATAGAACGTCCAAGTCTACAGATGTTTCAGCAATCGTTAGCTTAGCTTTGTTATCAGCCATTTATAATCTCCTTAGCGCTTATATGTCTCCTAACAAAGTCGAGGGTATCTTCATAAAGATGCACTTCGATAGTGAAACTATAGTTGATGTAAGGTACCCAGCCGAGTTTTACTTAATGCCCGTCATATCTAGGTCTATAGTGTGTCACTTATGTTAAGGAGCTTTTGATGTTATGTTTTTTTAGGTGCTTTTTTATGCAATGCACTTAGAATTAGTACTGACAACACTTTTACATAAGTTTGAGGTTTCTGGAAGCGTGTTTGCGCACAAAAAAAACATAAACATTAAAATTATGCAGTAAATGTAATGAAAATGTTGTGCGTGTGTCAAAAATGATAATCATTTTTGCATCGGATGTATTAAATAGTGATCCTTCTCACTGTTCGAGGCAAATGTCGGGCACACAAGTTGTGTGGTAATTGTAATAAGTTTGTGAAGCACTTATACTGCGCGCAGGTCTCCGGAACCGTTGTTGTATGGAGAACCAGCGTAACGAATCCACAATTTTTGTAAAATAGACGGATTTAACATTTTACTTAAAATGTGCCTTTGTACCCCATTCGCTGTTTGATTTCCATCCAGGTCCGGAGGAAGGAAAAATTATAAAAGCTGTGTGGGCATAAATTGTGAAAAAACAAAGACCTGTCAATCTGGATTTACAGACGATACAGTTTCCACTCCCTGCTATCGCATCGATCTTGCATCGTGTCTCTGGTGTTATTATGTTAGTCGCAGTTGGCATCTTACTGTGGTTACTTGGCACCTCTCTCTCTTCTCCTGAAGGTTTTCAGCAAGCGGCTGAAATAATGACTGGTTTCTTCGCAAAATTTATTTTGTGGGGCATCCTAACGGCATTGGCATACCATATTTGTGGTGGTATTCGTCATATGTTGATGGACTTCGGCTTTATTGATGAAACCTTGATTGTCGGTCGCAACTCAGCGGCTGCATCAATGGTTATTACAGTAATTTTATCAATATTGGCGGGGGTATTAGTATGGTAAGTAATTCTTCTACTTTAGGCCGTACTGGCATACAGGATTGGTTATTTCTGCGTGCTTCAGCCATTATTATCGTTTTATATGTTCTTTATCTTGTGGGATTTATTGCTACAACAGAAATAACCTATGAGGTATGGCGTGGGTTCTTTAGCTCATCCTTAACCAAAGTGTTCACCATCTTGACGTTGCTTTCTATTCTTATTCACGCGTGGATAGGAATGTGGCAAGTGTTAACGGACTATATTAAACCGCTGGCATTACGCCTGACTTTACAACTGATTATTGTTGTTGCGCTGTTGGTTTATCTTATTTATGGAACAATTGTGGTGTGGGGTGTGTAATGAATCTGCCAGTAAGAGAGTTTGATGCTGTTGTTATTGGTGCGGGTGGTGCCGGTATGCGTGCCGCTTTACAGATTTCTCAAATGGGTCTGTCTTGTGCACTGATTTCTAAAGTTTTTCCCACTCGTTCTCATACTGTTTCCGCTCAAGGTGGTATTACTGTTGCGCTAGGTAATACTCATGAGGATAACTGGGAATGGCACATGTACGATACGGTAAAAGGTTCCGATTATATTGGTGACCAAGATGCTATCGAATATATGTGTAAAACCGGCCCTGAAGCAATTTTAGAGTTGGAACATATGGGGCTCTCATTTTCTCGATTAGATGATGGCCGTATTTATCAGCGTCCATTTGGTGGTCAGTCAAAAAACTTTGGTGGTGAACAAGCTGCGCGTACAGCGGCTGCTGCTGACCGTACTGGACATGCATTATTGCATACCCTTTATCAGCAAAATTTAAAAAATCACACAACCATCTTTTCAGAGTGGTATTCACTGGATCTAGTGAAAAACCAAGATGGCGATATTGTTGGATGTACTGCAATTTGTATCGAAACGGGTGAAGTTGTTTATTTCAAAGCAAATGCCACGATTTTAGCGACTGGCGGTGCGGGTCGTATTTACCAGTCAACTACAAATGCGCATATCAACACAGGTGATGGTGTAGGTATGGCGGTTCGCGCAGGTGTTCCTCTGCAAGATATGGAAATGTGGCAATTCCACCCAACCGGTATTGCGGGTGCGGGCGTATTGGTGACCGAAGGTTGTCGTGGTGAAGGCGGATATCTGTTAAATAAAGACGGTGAACGCTTTATGGAACGTTATGCACCAAACGCCAAAGATCTTGCCGGCCGCGATGTGGTTGCTCGTTCTATTATGATCGAAATTCGTGAAGGTCGTGGTTGTGATGGTCCTTGGGGACCTCATGCGAAATTGAAACTTGATCACCTCGGTAAAGAAGTTCTTGAGTCTCGTTTACCGGGTATTCTTGATCTTTCTCGTACTTTCGCACACGTTGACCCAGTTAAAGAGCCAATCCCTGTTATACCTACTTGTCACTATATGATGGGGGGTATTCCAACAAAAGTAACGGGTCAAGCTATTCGTGTGAACGAGAAAGGCGAGGACGTGGTTATTCCTGGACTGTTCGCAGTTGGTGAAATTGCTTGTGTATCTGTTCATGGTGCAAACCGCTTAGGTGGTAACTCGTTGTTAGACCTCGTTGTATTTGGCCGTTCAGCAGGGGTGCACTTAAAAGAATCACTGATGGAACAAGGCACAATGCGTGATGCGAGCGATTCTGATATTGAAGCTGCATTAACTCGCTTAAATCGCTGGGAAAATAACCGTTCTGGTGAAGATCCAGTTGAAATCCGTAAAGCACTGCAATCTTGTATGCAGCATAACTTCTCGGTATTCCGTGAAGGTGATGCAATGGCAAAAGGCTTAGAAGAACTGAAAGTGATTCGTGAGCGCTTACAAAATGCACGACTGGATGATAATTCAAGTGAATTCAATACACAGCGTATTGAATGCTTAGAATTAGATAACTTGATGGAAACAGCTTATGCCACCGCGGTATCTGCAAACTTCCGTACAGAAAGCCGTGGAGCTCATAGCCGTTTCGATTTCCCAGAACGTGATGATGCTAATTGGTTATGCCATACATTATATCAACCGCAAACCGAAACAATGGCACGACGTGAAGTCAATATGCAGCCGAAACTGCGTGAAGCTTTCCCACCAAAAGTGCGTACATATTAATTAGCGGTGTTATTGAAGTTGCGGAGACTTTTAAATATGAAACTTGAATTTTCGATTTATCGTTACAATCCCGACGTTGATAATGCGCCGCATATGCAAGATTACACCCTAGAAGTTCCTGAAGGGCGTGACATGATGCTGTTGGATGCATTAATTCAATTAAAGGAAAAAGATCCTACCTTATCGTTTCGTCGTTCTTGTCGTGAAGGTGTTTGCGGCTCTGATGGTGTGAACATGAATGGTAAAAATGGTTTGGCTTGTATCACACCTATTTCATCTTTACAGAAAGGAAGTAAGAAAATTGTGATCAGACCGTTACCTGGTTTACCAGTAATTCGTGATTTAATAGTGGATATGACTCAGTTCTATACACAGTACGAGAAAATTCGTCCGTATTTAATTAATAATGGCAAGAATCCTCCTGCTCGTGAGAACTTACAGTCACCAGAACAGCGTGAAAAGCTTGATGGGCTTTACGATTGTATCCTTTGTGCTTGTTGTTCAACCTCTTGTCCGTCATTCTGGTGGAATCCAGATAAGTTTATCGGACCTGCTGGATTGTTAGCTGCATATCGTTTCTTAATTGATAGTCGCGATACAGAAACAGAATCTCGCCTTGATGATCTTAACGATGCGTTCAGTGTGTTTCGTTGTCATGGCATCATGAACTGTGTCAGCGTATGTCCTAAAGGACTCAATCCAACAAAAGCGATTGGCCATATTAAGTCGATGTTGTTAAAACGTAGTGCATAAAATAATAACCGCCCTAAAATAGTTAGGGCGGTTAATGGAAAAACTAAGTTAGACGTTTGCGGTAAATAGTAAGGCACCTTTAAACACTGTTAGACAGTGCTTAAAGGTTCCTTGAGAGCTAAAGCTCCATATTTAAAGAACCTGCGAGATAGCGGGTCATAAGAGAACCTTGCAATCGACACCGTTTAATCACGGTATTAGTTATCCACGGCGAACTAAAGCTGTATAGCTTAAGGGATCATAATGCAGAACGGCGCAATGAAGGACTGGCTAGAATCAACCTTTCTAGCAGGAGAGAATCAGTCTTACATAGAAGATATCTATGAAGACTACCTAACTGACCCAAACTCTGTTGACGAAAGTTGGAGAGAGATTTTTCAACAACTGCCCGCAAGTCAAGGCATAGAACAGTCGCATTCTCAAACCCGCGACTATTTCAGACGCCTCGCAAAAGAATCCACTCGATATCATACCTCGGTAAGCGATCCGGCAATGGACTCAAAACAAGTGAAAGTTTTGCAGCTCATTAATGCCTTCCGTTTTCGTGGTCACCAAAACGCTAATCTCGATCCGCTTGGTTTATGGAAACAAGAATCTGTGCCAGATTTAGATCCAGCTTTCCATAATCTAACTAAAGAAGACTTTGAAGAAACCTTCAATGTCGGTTCTTTTGCTATCGGCAAAGAAACGATGAAGTTAGGTGATTTATATGAAGCACTGAAACGCATTTACTGTGGTTCAATCGGTGCTGAATATATGCATATCACTAATACTGAAGAAAAACGCTGGATACAACAACGTTTAGAATCAGTGAATGTAGCAGACCAATTCACGAAAGAAGAAAAGTTACGCTTCCTGACAGAGCTAACCGCAGCTGAAGGTTTAGAGCGCTATTTAGGCGCGAAATTCCCAGGTGCAAAACGCTTCTCTTTAGAAGGTGGTGATGCATTAGTTCCGATGTTAAAAGATTTAATCCGCCATGCTGGTAAACAAGACACTCGTGAAGTGGTTCTTGGTATGGCGCACCGCGGACGTTTAAACGTGCTGGTTAATATCTTAGGTAAAAAACCGGCTGATTTATTTGATGAATTTGCGGGTATTCATAAAGAACATTTGGGAACAGGTGACGTTAAATATCACCAAGGTTTCTCATCTGATTTTGCGACTGAAGGCGCTCAAGTTCATCTCGCATTAGCTTTTAACCCATCTCACCTAGAGATTGTTAGCCCAGTTGTCATTGGTTCTGTTCGTGCTCGTCGAGATCGCTTAGATGAAGCGCGTAGCAATATGGTTCTTCCTATCACTATTCATGGTGATGCGGCTGTGACAGGTCAAGGTGTTGTGCAAGAAACCCTGAATATGTCTCAAGCGCGTGGCTATGAAGTCGGCGGTACAGTTCGTATTGTTATCAATAACCAAGTTGGTTTTACGACTTCAAATCCAAAAGATGCCCGTTCAACACAATACTGTACTGATATTGTGAAAATGGTTCAGGCACCAATTTTCCACGTTAATGCAGATGATCCTGAAGCGGTTGCTTTTGTCACTCGCCTAGCATTAGATTTCCGTAATACCTTTAAACGTGATGTTATGATTGATCTCGTTTGTTACCGTCGTCATGGTCACAACGAAGCGGATGAGGCAAATG
Source organism: Proteus penneri (assembly GCF_003144535.1). GTDB lineage: Bacteria > Pseudomonadota > Gammaproteobacteria > Enterobacterales > Enterobacteriaceae > Proteus > Proteus penneri. The sequence goes on from NZ_PHFJ01000002.1 coordinate 100,774, forward strand.
CGACTCAGCCTCTGATGTATCAAAAAATCAAAAAACACCCAACACCACGTAAAATTTATGCGGATAAACTGGTTGCTCAATCATTGCTTGATGCCAATGATGTGACAGAGATGGTTAATCTCTATCGCGATGCGTTGGATCGGGGTGATTGTGTTGTTGAAGAATATCGCCCAATGGGGCTGCATTCTTACACATGGGAACCGTATTTAAATCACGAATGGAATGAAGAGTATCCACATAAAGTAGAGAAAACGCGTTTACAAGATTTAGCGCGTCGTGTGAGTACCGTTCCTTCAGAAATCGTGATGCAGTCTCGGGTTGAGAAAATTTATGCTGACCGTGCTGCTATGGCTGAAGGAGAGAAACTACTCGACTGGGGGGCAGCAGAAACATTAGCGTATGCAACTTTAGTTGATCAAGGTATCACCATTCGACTTTCTGGTGAAGATGCGGGACGCGGCACATTCTTCCATCGCCATGCCGTTATTCATAACCAAACAAATGGCTCTGTTTATGTACCATTAGCTAATGTTCATAATGCTCAAGGACAATTTAATGCCTGGGACTCTGTATTAACAGAAGAAGCAGTACTTGCATTTGAATATGGTTATGCCACAACAGAACCTCGAGGTTTAACGATTTGGGAAGCACAATTTGGTGACTTCGCAAACGTTGCTCAAGTGGTTATCGACCAATTCATTAGCTCAGGTGAGCAAAAATGGGGTCGTATGTGTGGTTTAGTCATGTTGTTGCCACACGGTTATGAAGGCCAAGGCCCAGAGCACTCTTCTGCACGTTTAGAACGTTATCTGCAACTGTGTGCAGAACAAAATATGCAGGTTTGTGTGCCGTCAACTCCGGCCCAGGTTTATCATATGTTACGCCGTCAAGCGTTACGTGGCATGCGTCGCCCACTTATCGTAATGTCACCAAAATCACTGTTACGTCATCCATTAGCGGTTTCTGCGTTAGATGAATTAGCCAATGGTAAATTCTTACCGGTCATTGGTGAAATTGATGATTTAAAACCAGCTGATGTGAAACGTGTTGTGATGTGCTCAGGTAAGGTTTACTACGATTTATTAGAGCAGCGTCGTGCTAATGAACAAAACAACGTTGCCATTATTCGTATTGAACAACTGTATCCATTCCCACACGAAGATATTGCGCAAATTCTGGCACCTTACTCCCATGTGAAAGATTTCGTTTGGTGTCAAGAAGAGCCTTTAAATCAGGGGGCTTGGTATTGCAGCCAGCATAATTTCCGTGATGCGATCCCTACGGGTGCAACATTACGTTATGCAGGACGTCCTGCATCAGCCTCTCCAGCTGTTGGTTATACCTCTGTTCATCAGGAGCAACAAAAAGCTCTGGTTGAAGACGCACTGAAAGTTGAATAAATAAGGATAGAAAATGAGTAGTGTAGACATTCTAGTACCGGATCTCCCTGAATCAGTTGCTGACGCATCGGTCGCAACTTGGCATAAAAAACCTGGTGATAGCATTCAACGCGATGAAGTGCTGGTTGAAATCGAAACAGATAAAGTTGTTTTAGAAGTTCCTGCAAGTGAAGCTGGTGTTTTAGAAAGCATTCTTGAAGAAGAGGGCGCTACTGTTGGTTCACGCCAATTGCTAGGCCGTATTCGTTTAGGTGATAGCACTGGCATTCCTGCTGATGTGAAACCTGCTCAAGATAGTACGCCAGCACAGCGTCAAAGCGCAGATATTGCTGCAAAAGACAATAATGATGCCTTAAGTCCAACAGCACGTCGCTTAGTGGCTGAACACGATATTAACCCTGCGGATGTGAAAGGTAGCGGTGTAGGTGGACGTTTAACTCGCCAAGATATCGAAGGCCATGTTGCGAATAAGTCAACGGCACAACCTGTAGCAGAAGTTCCTCAAGCACCGTTATCTCACCGTAGCGAAAAACGTGTACCAATGACACGTTTACGTAAACGTGTAGCAGAACGTTTATTAGAAGCGAAAAACACCACTGCAATGTTGACAACATTTAACGAAATCAACATGCAACCAATCAAAGAGTTACGTGCTCAGTATGGTGAAGCATTCGAAAAACGTCACGGTGTACGTTTAGGTTTTATGTCTTTCTATATTAAAGCCGTTGTTGAAGCCCTGAAACGTTATCCAGAAGTGAACGCTTCTATTGATGGCACTGATGTGGTTTATCACAACTACTTCGATATCAGTATTGCAGTATCGACACCACGTGGTCTGGTAACACCAGTATTACGTGATGCGGATGCAATGAGCATGGCCGATATTGAGAAAAATATCAAAGCATTAGCTGTAAAAGGTCGTGACGGTAAGTTAACTGTTGAAGACTTAACTGGCGGTAACTTCACTATCACAAATGGTGGTGTTTTCGGTTCATTAATGTCAACTCCAATTATCAACCCACCACAAAGTGCCATTTTAGGGATGCATGCTATTAAAGATCGCCCAATGGCAGTAGATGGCCAGGTTGTTATTCTACCAATGATGTATCTGGCTCTGTCTTATGACCACCGTTTAATTGATGGTCGTGAGTCTGTCGGTTTCTTAGTAACCGTTAAAGAGATGCTAGAAGATCCAGCTCGTTTATTACTTGATGTATAGGTAATAGATATCGCTTTTAGGCAGGAGATGCTCCTCCTGCCTACTTAGCAACAGACACAAGCATCAAAGAAGTACAGTGTGTTCGTGAAGCCAGATTTTACTGGCTTATAGTCAAAAAAATAAGAAAGCCCGACTTTCAACAAGATTATGGATAGAACATCATGAATTTACACGAGTATCAGGCAAAACAGCTTTTCACACGGTATGGATTACCAGCACCTGCTGGTTTCGCCTGCACTACACCGCGTGAGGCAGAAGAAGCTGCATCAAAAATTGGTCAAGGCCCTTGGGTCGTGAAATGTCAGGTTCACGCGGGTGGACGTGGTAAAGCGGGCGGCGTAAAAGTCGTTAAATCTAAAGAAGAGATCCGCGCATTTGCTGAACAATGGTTAGGCAAACGTTTAGTCACTTATCAAACAGATGCTAATGGTCAGCCTGTTACACAGATTTTGGTTGAAGCAGCAACTGATATTGCTAAAGAACTTTATCTTGGTGCGGTTGTTGACCGTGGTACCCGTCGCGTTGTCTTTATGGCCTCAACAGAAGGCGGCGTTGAAATCGAAAAAGTGGCGGAAGAAACGCCAGAACTTATTCATCGCGCAATTATTGATCCACTGACAGGCCCTATGCCTTATCAGGGACGAGAATTAGCATTTAAACTGGGTTTAAAAGGCAAGCAAGTCAGTCAATTTGCTAAGATCTTTATGGGATTAGCCTCTATTTTCTTAGAGCGTGATCTTGCGCTAATTGAGATTAACCCTTTGGTTATCACTAAAGAAGACGATCTGATTTGTCTTGATGGTAAATTAGGCGTAGATAGCAACGCGTTGTATCGTCAACCAGAAATGCGTGAAATGCACGATCCTTCACAAGAAGATCCTCGTGAAGCACAAGCGGCACAGTGGGAACTGAACTACGTTGCATTAGATGGCAACATTGGTTGCATGGTCAATGGTGCAGGTTTAGCAATGGGTACTATGGATATTGTTAAACTTCACGGTGGCGAACCCGCTAACTTCCTCGATGTAGGTGGTGGTGCAACAAAAGAGCGTGTAACTGAAGCATTTAAAATTATTTTGTCAGATGAAAATGTCAGTGCTGTATTAGTCAACATTTTCGGCGGTATTGTTCGTTGTGACTTAATCGCAGACGGTATTATTGGCGCAGTTGAAGAAGTTGGCGTTAATGTTCCTGTGGTTGTTCGTCTCGAAGGAAACAATGCAGAGTTAGGCACCAAAAAATTAGCGGATAGTGGATTAAATATTATCGCAGCTAAAAGCTTAACTGATGCCGCGAAACAAGTTGTTGCAGCAGCGGAGGCAAAATAATGTCTATTTTAATCGATAAAAACACCAAAGTAATTTGCCAAGGTTTTACTGGTAGCCAAGGAACATTCCACTCTGAGCAAGCAATTGCTTATGGTACACAAATGGTCGGTGGCGTTACACCAGGTAAAGGCGGCACTACGCACTTAGGCTTACCGGTATTCAATACAGTGCGTGAAGCCGTTGAAGCAACAGGTGCAACTGCGACAGTTATCTATGTACCGGCGCCATTTTGTAAAGATTCAATCTTAGAAGCGATTGATGCAGGCATCAAACTAATTATTACTATTACTGAAGGTATTCCTACGCTGGATATGCTGACTGTTAAAGTGAAATTAGATGAAGCTGGCGTGCGTATGATTGGCCCTAACTGCCCAGGTGTTATCACTCCAGGTGAATGTAAGATTGGTATTATGCCTGGCCACATTCACTTACCAGGTAAAGTAGGTATTGTATCTCGTTCAGGTACATTAACTTATGAAGCTGTTAAGCAAACAACAGACGTTGGCTTAGGTCAATCAACTTGTGTTGGTATCGGTGGTGACCCAATTCCGGGTTCTAACTTTATTGATATTCTGAAGCTTTTCCAAGAAGATCCACAAACAGAAGCGATTGTAATGATCGGTGAGATTGGTGGTACAGCGGAAGAAGAAGCGGCCGCTTATATCAAAGATCACGTTACTAAGCCGGTTGTCGGCTATATTGCTGGTGTAACAGCGCCTAAAGGCAAACGTATGGGACATGCGGGTGCAATTATTGCTGGTGGTAAGGGCACCGCAGACGAGAAATTTGCTGCTCTTGAAGCTGCTGGTGTGAAAACTGTCCGTAGCTTAGCTGATATCGGTGAAGCAATTAAATCACTGATCAAGTAAGTAACAATTCTGTTAATAATTTCAGATTAATACTATCTAAAATGCCAGTTTCCAAAAAAGAAGCTGGCATTTTTATTTCTAGTTTCATTTAACAGCTTATATAAATAGCTAGTATTGTAATTAACATATCAATACCTTGCCTAAATTTACGCTAATAAGTTGTTTTATATTATCTTTTTTAAAAATTGATCTGTATGCGAAAACGCATTTTTCTATTTATTTACTTTATTGTCGATCCTAAAAATAATGATAAAAACCATAAACAAGTCTCTTGGATTGTTAAAAATAATATTTTAAATACGTGTTTTGAATGAAAAGAGTGTCATCTAGAAAAAATGAACATTTGTTTTATGGTGTTTTCAATACTAGGTTCTTCTATAAATATCGTAATAATTAGCGTTAAATTTATACAAGGATCACCCTGTAACGCTGATTTTTACTAAGAATATAAGACGGTTAAGCATGCTAATGAATGCATAAAGAAGAGAAGGAGGCAAGCTCTTTGGTAGGAAAAAATACCTTTCTATTATACAAAACATCAAAATGACGATTAAAGTCAGATTATGTTCTATTTATCGTTATAAGAATTGATAATAAGAAGTTGGTATTATCTCGAAGAACATTTTGTTTAAATAAGAAAAAATAATAAAAAAGTTTTCGTATTATTTCTCATGTCGTTCAATGATTGACTTATTTAAATTATCTATCTTATTGATTTATTTGTGGTTATTTGTTTTTGTGTAAATGGCTGTTTTGTATTTTGTCAGCTAAATATGGATTTATTGTACTTTTTCTATTTAGAATAAAAAAGAGGTTATAAAAAATAATATTAGGAATAAATAAGCAAGATTAGACTTTTTCATATATCTTTGTTAGATCAAAAATTGAGAGTATTTTTTTTATATATACATTTTTGTAAATTTCAACTTATTAATTAATAGCTTATTTTTTTAAAATATTTATTATTTACCTGCAAAAAAATAAAATTGATATTAAAATTAATAAAACACAATTAAATGTGTTTATTTTTAAGTCTTTTATGAAAATAAAAAGTTAATTTTATTATGGAAGTTATAAGGAGGTAAATAACACTCAAAAATAAAAACAACATTGCATTAACACAATGGTAACTATTGGGCAATTTATTCGCAACTAGTTAACATTAAAGTGTTTTTTTGATGTGGGTCAAGTTATTAATTGTGGAAAAAAATTCTGAATATGCTTAAATTGGCACACGATCAAATATGCTGTTACAAACCTAAAAGTCGTATTGTTGACCTAAGCTCAAAATTCAAATCTGGGTCACGCAAAATATATTTATTATATGTAAATATAAGCGTACTATTTGTAAGGTATTGTGTTTTTGGTCTTTAATATTCGTTGTTGTTTTTAGAGGCATTTATTGCTGGTAGTTATGAGGCTTTATAATTTAATAAAGTCGGGTTGCCGCAAGTCGGTGTCTTCCTGCTAGGAGCAAGGAGTCAAGATGTTTGATATTGTCGAACTGTCACGGTTACAGTTTGCCTTAACAGCAATGTATCACTTCCTGTTTGTCCCATTAACGCTGGGTATGGCGTTTATGCTGGCAATCATGGAAACGATATATGTTCTGTCGGGTAAACAAGTTTACAAAGATATGACAAAGTTCTGGGGTAAGTTATTTGGTATTAACTTTGCTCTGGGTGTCGCAACTGGATTGACCATGGAGTTCCAATTTGGTACTAACTGGTCATATTTCTCTCATTACGTCGGTGATATCTTCGGTGCACCTTTAGCAATCGAAGGTTTAATGGCGTTCTTCTTAGAATCAACTTTCGTCGGGTTGTTCTTCTTTGGTTGGGATCGCTTAGGTAAGAAGCAACACTTGATGGTAACTTGGTTAGTTGCTTTCGGTTCTAACTTCTCTGCTCTGTGGATCCTTGTTGCGAATGGTTGGATGCAAAACCCTGTCGCTGCAGACTTCAACTTTGAAACCATGCGAATGGAAATGTTGAGTTTTGCTGATCTGGTTTTAAACCCTGTCGCTCAAGTTAAATTTGTTCACACCGTTGCTGCTGGTTACTGTACTGGTGCATTCTTTGTTCTGGGTATCAGCTCTTACTACCTGCTCAAAGGTCGTGATATCGGTTTTGCAAAACGTTCTTTCGCAGTTGCTGCTACTTTTGGTATCGCAGCTGTATTATCTGTTATCGTGCTGGGTGATGAATCTGGTTACGAAATGGGTGACGTACAGAAAACCAAATTGGCTGCGATTGAAGGTGAATGGCATACAGAACCCGCTCCAGCTGCATTTAATCTGATTGCATTCCCTAATCAAGAAAAAATGGAAAACTCGTTTGCATTACAAATCCCTTATGTCATGGGTATTATTGCAACGCGTTCTTTCGACACACCTGTATTAGGCCTTAATGATCTGATGAGTCAGCACGAAGTTCGTATTCGTAATGGTATGAAAGCTTACGAATTATTAAGCGAATTACGCGCAGGTAATACTGATCCTGCTATTCGTGCAGCATTTAATGATACTAAACAAGATTTAGGCTACGGCTTATTACTGAAGCGTTATACTGATAAAGTTGTTGATGCAACAGAAGAGCAAATCAAATCTGCTGCAAAAGATACTATTCCTAATGTCGCACCATTGTTCTGGTCGTTCCGTATCATGGTCGCTTCAGGCTTCCTGATGTTACTAGTTGTTGCGATTTCCTTCTGGACAGTTCTGTCTAACCGCATTGGTAACTATAAATGGTTACTGCGTGCTGCTCTGTTTAGTATTCCATTACCATGGATCGCAGTTGAAGCAGGTTGGTTTGTTGCAGAATATGGACGTCAACCATGGGCGATTGGTGAAATCCTGCCTACGGCTGTAGCAACTTCTTCATTGACACAGGCTGATATCCTAGTATCTATGGGACTTATCTGTGGTCTGTATACACTGTTCCTAATTGCTGAAATGTTCCTGATGTTCAAATTTGGTCGCCTTGGGCCGAGCAGCCTGAAGACGGGTCGCTATCACTTTGAACAGAAGACAGCTTCTTCTCAAAGTAAGTAACACAGGAGTCCACTATGTTTGATTATGAAGTATTGCGATTTGTTTGGTGGCTACTGATTGGTATCTTACTAATTGGCTTTGCAGTCACTGACGGTTTTGATATGGGTGTTGGTGTGTTACTACGCGTTATCGCGAAAGATGACACTGAACGCCGTATTTTGATTAACTCTGTTGCACCTCACTGGGATGGTAACCAAGTATGGTTAATCACAGCAGGTGGTGCATTATTCGCTGCATGGCCAATGGTTTATGCTGCAGCATTCTCGGGTTTCTATTTTGGTATGATTTTCGTACTGGCGGCTTTATTCTTCCGCCCAGTGGGTTTTGATTATCGTTCTAAACTGGAATCTCCAAAATGGCGTGGTATGTGGGATTGGGGTATCTTTATTGGTAGCTTCGTTCCACCATTAGTTATCGGTGTTGCTTTTGGTAACCTGTTACAAGGTGTACCTTTAGAAGTCGATAGCATGCAACGTGTATCTTATAATGGTACGACTAATGCGCTGATCAACCTGTTAAGTCTGTTAAACCCATACGGTTTATTAGCGGGTGTGGTTAGTTTAATGATGATTGTTGCACATGGTGCAAGTTATCTTCAAATGCGTACAACTGGTGAATTACATGAGCGTACTCGTAAAACAACGTACATTACCTCATTAATTACTTTCATCGCATTCGCATTAGCAGGTGTATGGTTAATCTATGGTATCGATGGCTTTATTATTACAAGCGCTATTGATACAGCTGGTCCATCATCTCCACTACTGAAAACCGTTTCTCATGAAGCAGGTGCTTGGATGACTAACTACAACAATTATCCTGTGTTATGGGTATTACCGGCCTTAGGTCTGTTATCTCCATTACTGGCGATTGTTGCAACTAAAGCAAATAAAGGGGGTTGGGCATTCCTGTTCACTTCACTGACAATTGCGGGTGTTATCCTGACGTGTGGTGTGACCATGTTCCCATTTGTGATGCCTTCAAGCACTTTCCCAGATGTGAGCTTAACTATGTGGGATGCAACTTCTAGCCTGTTTACTCTTCAGGTGATGACAGTTGTTGCGATTATCTTTGTACCTATCGTTCTCCTTTACACCATTTGGTGTTACTGGAAAATGCATGGTCGCCTCGATAAGAAATTTATCGAAGGCAATAATCATACTCTGTACTAAGGAGCATAGAGAATGTGGTATTTTACATGGCTTCTCGGAACGCTCTTCGCTTGTAGTATTGCGGTGATCGCAGGACTGGCTTTCGAGCATGCTGAAGCGAAAAAAGCTTCAGAAAGTGAAGAATAATGTTGGATAAAAGCTACCAACTATTAGACAAGGGCCCTATTAGGGCTCTTGTTTTAATCATGGCGTTGGTAATGGCATTTTGTGTCATGTGGGACCCTAGCCGATTTGCCGCGAACACAAGTTCACTGGCAATTTGGCAAAGTGTCCTTCTTATTTGGTCTGTATGTGCTGGAGCAACTTTTGGTCTAGCATTCCGTCCTAAGCATGTTGTTGCAAAATGTTTATTACATCCAATCCCTGCAATTATTATTTTGGTTGTTGGGCTAATTTACTTTTTCTTCTAAGAAAATACCTTATTTCTACTCAGTGTATGAAAAAGAAATAAGGTATTTTATTTTCTAAATATCCTTGCTACATTCGCTCACTTTTCTAACGTTATAGCTGGATATTTTCTTTTAAGTAATCAATAAATAAACGTGTTTTTCTTGGGATATATTCACTATAAGGGAAAATAATATTAACGGATTGTGTTAACAAAGAAATATCAGGAAACAGCACGACTAATTTCTCTTCCAATAATTCTTGATGAATGAACCAATGTGGTAAAATAGCCATTCCTGTATGCGAAAGTACCATTTTTTTTAATGCCGAAATAGTATTAGTTTCAAAATAAGCATTTTGAGATAACTGAGAGAGTAAGATATTAAATTCTAAAGATGGTGAAAGTTTACTTTGACGTAAATTACTATTTGCTAAATAAGGAATAACCTTTAAGTCGTCGATAGTTTTTATTGAGAATTTCTGTAATAAACCAGGGGAAATAACCAAACTTATCTTATAATCAGCCAGCTTTGTAGATCGGTAATTGCTATCTTTCAATGTACCAAGTCGAATAGCGAGATCAAGCTTATGGTTTATTAAATCCTCAATAGAAGAATTAAATGCATATTGTATTTTTAGCTTTGGGTGTAACTGTATAAATTGATTGAGTAATGGCAAAATATAGTGTTCACCAAATTCAGTTGTTGAACTTAATCGTAACGATCCTTGCAGCTCTTGTTGTCCTAATCGCGCCTTATCCAAAGTTTGTTCTAACTGACTTAACACAAGACGAAAGTCTTGATAAAGCATTTCACCCGTTTCTGTCAGTGAAAATCGTCGAGTATTACGATTGAGTAAAGAGACATCCAATTCTGTTTCTAATGCTTTGATATGAATACTCACCATCGATTTACTTAGGCGCAAATATTTTGCTGCTTGAGTAAATGAACCGGTATCAACAACAGCAATAAAAGAGCGAATTCGATCAATTTGATTTTGCATGATTGTTTACTCTGATTAAACAATAAATTCTATTTTGTCAGATAGACGAAATTCGTCAATATTCCGTACTCTATGTGCGGAGGATTTTTATGACTTACCGCTATCGAATTGCATCTATATTTTTGCTGGGCTTTTTTATCGATTGTATTAACATTTTTATGTCAGCCATTGCATTACCTGCAATAGCCAATGATATGCAGATCTCTATCGTTTCTGTTACATGGGTTTCAAATAGTTATATTCTGGGATTAACATTAATTATTCCCTTGAGTCACTGGTTATCTCAACGTTTTGGAATTAAAGCATTGATGGTAACGTCAATGTTGATGTTTAGTTTATCGGTCGCATTAGTCGGATATTCTCACGCTTTCAGCGAACTTATTTTTTGGCGCTTTATTCAAGGTGTGAGTGGTGGACTGCTAATCCCAATCGGACAAGCATTAACTTTTCAATATTTTCAAGGACATGAAAGAAGCAAAATATCAACGATCATTATGGCGATAGCTTTGATTGCACCGGCAATATCACCGACATTAGGTGGATTTATTGTTGATGTTGTTTCGTGGCGTTGGGTTTTTTATAGTAATATTCCATTCTCATTGTTAACTGCGTTTCTGGCCTTTATCTGGGTAAAAGAGCCTTTACCTAAAGAAAATGTTATACCTGATATTAAAGGGATCATTCTTATTAGTTTGATCATTGTATCTGGATTGTTCGCATTATCTGCTTATGGTGAATATCACTCAACATTATTTGCCTTAGTGATTGCCGCACTTTCAACAAATTTTGCTGTACTTTATTATTACCATTATCGGCATCATTCATCGCCGGTTATTAATTTAGCATTATTAAAAAATAGAAATCTATCACTCTCTATTTTTATTTATTACTGTATTCCAGGTCTTTTTACTGGGGTGAATATTCTCGCTATTTTTTATTTACAACAATATTTAAAATTTACTGCTCAAGGAACAGGTTTTTTCATGTTGTTGTATGCACTGGGTGCTTTTATTTCAATGACAATAAGTGGTGCACTTTATAATAAATTAGGTATGAAATATTTATTTATAATTGCATTGCTATTGCACAGTATTGGTATTTCTTTATTAACATTTGTAAATAGTAATACAGATATTCCATTACTGATTATTGCCTATCTAATTATCGGAGTGGGTGGGGGGATTGGTGCTAACACCGCTCAAACCACAGCGTTGTATGACTTTAGTACACAAAAATTAGTTCAAGCAAGTATTATTTGGAATATTAATAGACAAGTTGTTTTTAGTATCGGGGCAACTATGGTTGCTATGTTATTTAATATTCTTTCTCTTTTTTGTTTACCACAAACAGCTTATAGCATGACCTTTTTAATATGTGCATTGATAGGCATATTACCTCTTACTTTATTATTTACAATAAAGAAAAAAGTGATTACACAGGAAACACAAGATGAATTTTAATACTGACTCAATTATAGAAAGCATTAAATCTTTGCATGATGAGATTGAAACAGTTTTTACACAATACCCACTATCAGTTGATGCCATTACAAAAATAGAAAACCTTTTATCTCAAGAGTTTTCAATGGTAGGGATCAGTGGGAAAGCAGTGAGTTATGATGACGTTATCGCGATGTTCAGACAAAATGCAGGAAAAAGACGTGGTCTGAAAATACAAACGAGAGATTATAAAATAATTTATCAGTCAGATTGTTTGGCGCTTGTCAGATATCAAGAAATACACAGTGAAAATAAGAAAATTCTTATGCGCGAATCTGTAGTGTTATTGAGACGTAATTCTCATGATGAGTGTTGGCAATGGCACTATCTTCATGAAACTCCAATCGTAAGTAATTAATTGATTTATATATAAAACCAGTTTTTAACTGGTTTTTTTTCTGTCATTAAAAATAATACTATTAAATTAAACAATCTATGAATTTCTAATTAGCAAGCATTTTTATGCTGTCTTAATAAAAATATTTTTTCTATTCAGAGCACAAAGCATATTGCGTGTTGCAAAGAAGAGTTTATGATTGGCGCCTGAAAACTGCGTTTTCTATTCTTTACGTTACTACGATTCCCTTAGAGCGACCTCTTAAGTATAGTTAGATAACCTATAGCTACATTATTTATGGACTTAACTCGGGAAAGGTAATGGAGGTAATATGCAGTTTCTTTGGCCTGTTCGTGTTTATTATGAAGATACTGATGCCGGTGGTGTTGTTTATCATGCCAGTTATCTGAAATATTTTGAACGCGCTAGAACTGAACTACTCAGAGAAAAAGGTTTTCATCAGCATGATTTACGGGAGTATGATCATGTTGTATTTGTTGTACGTAAATTATCAATAGAATATATTGCGCCAGCTCGACTTGATAATCTTTTGCAAGTAGAAAGTGAAATTACCACATTGCGTGGTGCTTCAATGACATTTTCTCAAAAGATTATTAATGAAGATGGTTGTGTATTATGTAGCGCAGAAGTGCTTGTTGTCTGCGTAGATTCATCAAAAATGAAGCCAGTAGCGCTTCCCAAGTCCATTATCGCGGAGTTTAAGTAGTGGCTGACATGAATGTTATCGATCTCTTTCTAAAAGCAGGGCTTTTAGTTAAGTTGATCATGTTGCTTTTAATCGGATTTTCTATTGCATCTTGGGCGATTATTATTCAGCGAACTAAAGTTCTGAATGCCGCCGATCGTGAAGCTGCAGATTTTGAAGATAAATTCTGGTCAGGTACTGATTTGGCTCGTTTATATAAAGATAGCCAAGCTCGCCGTGATGAATTATCTGGCTCAGAGCAAATTTTTCATTCTGGCTTTAAAGAATTTGCCCGTTTGCATCAAGCAAGCGTTCATGCTCCTGATGCAGTTGTTAATGGGGCATCAAGAGCAATGCGTGTTTCTTTCAATCGTGAATTAGAATCTTTAGAAACTCATATTCCTTTCCTCGGCACTGTTGGTTCTATCAGCCCATATATTGGTCTGTTTGGTACAGTATGGGGAATTATGCATGCATTTATTGCATTAGGTAGTGTTAAACAAGCAACATTACAAATGGTTGCTCCCGGCATTGCTGAAGCGTTGATTGCAACAGCTATCGGTTTATTTGCGGCAATCCCCGCAGTTATGGCTTATAACCGGTTTACGCAGCGTGTAAATAAACTGGAACAAAGTTACGATAACTTTATGGAAGAGTTCCTGACGATTTTACATCGCCAAGCTTTTGCCTCCGCAGAAAAGAAATAGTTAACGCAGAAGGAGAGAGCTGATGGCACGGGGTCGCAGTAGCCGCCGAGGCGTAAAATCAGAGATTAACATTGTTCCTTTGCTCGACGTATTATTAGTGCTGTTACTTATTTTCATGGCAACGGCACCTATTATCTCGCAAAGTGTTGAAGTTGATCTTCCTGAAGCAACAGAGACACAAACTGTTTCAAGTAGTGATAACCCTCCTGTGATTGTCGAAGTGGCAGGGGTTGGGCAATACAATATTCGTGTTGATCAGGAAGTATTAGAATTATTACCACAAGAACAGATTATGGCTGAAGCTAAACGACAACTGGAAAAAAATCCGAAAGTTGTATTTCTTATTGGCGGTGCTAAAGATGTTCCTTATGATGAGATAATTAAAGCGCTCAACATGTTACGTCAAGCAGGTGTTAAATCTGTAGGTTTAATGACTCAACCTATGTAATTAGGTTGAAATAAGTTTGGATAATAGCGTGGGAAAGAAAACGAAGCCAATTCGAAGTAAATTGAGCGGTTCAGTTATCTTGTCTACCGCCTTGCATTTACTCGTTATAGCCTTACTTATCTGGGGTTCGTTAACTCAGAAATGGGATTTAGGTGGTGGCGGTGGATCTGATGGACAAGTTATTGATGCTATTATGGTCGATCCTAATGCTGTGGTGCAACAGTATAATCAGCAAAAAGCGCAACAAGCTAACGTCCAAAAAGCCGAGCAAGAGCGTAAAGAGCGAGCTGAGCAACAAGAAGAAGAGTTGCGTCAGCAGCAAATGAAAGAACAAGAACGTTTGAAAACGTTAGAAGTTGAACGTTTACAAGCAAAAGAGGCGGCAGAGGCTCAAAAGCGTGAAGCAGCATTAGCTGCCGCTAAAGCAAAAGAAGAACAAAAGGTTGCAGAAGAAGCGGCTGCGCAAGCAAAAGCTGAACGTGATCGCATTTTAAAAGAGCAAACAGATGCTAAAAAACAAGCAGAAGCTGAAGCGAAAAAACAAGCTGAATTAGCCGCAAAGCAAAAAGCGGAAGAGGCGAAAGCTAAAGCTGAGGCAGATGCTAAAGCGAAAGCAGAAGCTGAAGCCAAAGCGAAAGCTGAAGCGGACGCTAAAGCCAAAGCAGCCGCAGAAGCAAAAGCCAAAGCAGCAGCAGAGGCTAAAGCAAAAGCCGCAGCTCAACAGCAAAGTAAAGCAGTAGATAGTTTACTTGATGGTTTAATGGCTGATGGTAATAAACAAAGTGGTGCAGCCGCCGCTGGTCAAGGCGGTGGAAATCGTACTGGTGCCAATAATGCAGGTGTTGCTACTTATATTGGACAAGTAAAAACGGCTATTGAGCAAAAGTTTATTGACCCTGAGTTGTATAAAGGGCGAACTTGTGAGCTAAAAGTCAGTATTGCACCTGATGGCTTGTTAATCAGTGCGAAGGTTGTAGGGGGGGACCCTTCTTTATGTCAAGTGGCATTAAGAGCAGCAAATACCGCTAAATTACCGAAGCCACCGAAAGATGTTTATGAACAAGTAAAATCATCAGTAATTGAGTTTAAACCATAAAACTGTCTGATTGTAGGAAAACACACACTAATTTATATCTATTTTAGAATGTTATTGATGCGTTGTATGGTGTTGTTGAAAAGCGTTTGTTACTATTCTGTGCGTTATTGCGTAATAACCGCAATAATAAAAGGGAGACATGATGAAGCAGGCATTAAATGTTATCTTCGGGCTTTTAATTTTATGCGTAACCACTCTGGCTAACGCTGAAGTTCGAATTGAAATTACACAAGGGGTGAATACTGCACGCCCTATCGGTGTTGTTCCTTTTAAATGGGAAGGCACTGGTCAAATGCCAGAAGATATCGCTGGTGTGATTGCAGCAGATTTACGTAATAGCGGAAAGTTTAATCCTATTGATGTATCACGTATACCTCAACAGCCTGTCACGGCTTCTGAAGTCCAACCTGCATTATGGACTGCATTAGGGATTGATTCTGTTGTTGTTGGACGCGTACAACCGTCAGCGGATGGTCAATATTTAGTAAGCTATCAGCTAGTTGACGTTGCGGGCTCTCCAGGCGCGGTTTTATCTCAAAGCGAGTTTAAGGTCCCATCTAAATGGCTACGTTATTCTGCTCACACAGCCAGTGATGAAGTGTTTGAAAAACTGACAGGTATTCGTGGGGCATTCCGTACACGTATTGCTTATGTTGTTGTGACTAATGGTGGCGCATATCCTTATGAATTACGCGTTTCTGACTATGATGGTTTTAACCAAGATCGTGTTTATCGTTCATCACAGCCATTAATGTCACCAGCATGGTCACCAGATGGTGCTAAACTTGCATATGTGACCTTTGAAAGTGGTCAATCTGCTTTAGTGGTACAAACATTAGCAACAGGTGAAATTCGTCAAATAGCATCATTCCCAAGACATAATGGTGCACCATCGTTTTCACCAGATGGCTCTAAACTTGCATTTGCTCTTTCTAAGAGTGGTAGCTTAAATCTGTATGTTATGGATTTAGCCAGTGGAAATATGACACAGGTAACCAATGGCAGAAGTAATAATACTGAGCCAAATTGGATGCCAGATGGACAAACCTTAGTCTATACTTCAGATCAAGGTGGACGTCCACAAATTTACAAGGTTAATATTAACGGAGGAACGCCTGAGCGTATTACGTGGGAAGGTAAACAAAACCAAAATCCTGCAGTAAGCCCAGATGGCAGTTTCTTAGTTATGGTGAGTTCTGAAAGCGGTAGGCAACATATCGCTAAGCAGGATCTGGAAACGAATTCCGTACAATATCTAACAGATACGTTTCTGGATGAAACGCCAAGCATCGCGCCTAACGGCACAATGGTTATTTATAGCTCTACACAAGGCTTAGGCACCATTTTGCAGCTAGTATCGACTGATGGACGTTTCAAAGCGCGTCTTCCGGCGACTGATGGTCAGGTTAAATCGCCTGCCTGGTCGCCGTTTATGTGATGCATAAAAATTATGTATGGCAAACAAATAAAGGAACAAATAGAGATGCAATTAAACAAAGTGTTTAAAGGGTTGATGTTAGCATTACCACTCGTTGCTGTTGCAGCATGTAGCTCAAACAAAAACGACGATCAAACTGATACAAACAATGTACCAGTTGTTGAACAAGGTCCTACTGCTGAAGAATTAGCACGTCAGCAATTAGAACAACTGAAACAACAAAACATCGTTTACTTCGGTTTTGACAAATATGACATTAGCTCAGACTACGCTAACCTGTTAGATGCACACGCTGCATTCCTGCGTGCTAATCCTTCAGTACGTATCACTGTAGAAGGTCATGCGGATGAACGCGGTACTCCAGAATACAACATCGCGCTGGGCGAACGTCGTGCTAACGCTGTGAAAATGTACCTGCAAGGTAAAGGCGTATCAGCTGAACAACTGTCAATCGTTTCTTACGGTAAAGAAAAACCAGCTGTACTGGGTCATGACGAAGCCGCTTATGCGAAAAACCGTCGTGCAGTACTGGATTACTAAGAGAACGGCATGAACAACAGTAACTTCAGACCTTTCTTGATGAGTCTGTTGTTACTGGTTGGCGTAGCGGCTCCTGTAGCCGCTATTGCCCAAGCGCCAATCAGTAATATCGGTTCAGGTTCGACCGATGAACGACTCGCCCAACTTGAGCGTTTTTCAAATGCTCACAGCCAGCTTTTGACTCAATTACAGCAACAACTCGCTGATTCTCAGCGTGATATTGATATGTTACGTGGTCAAATTCAGGAAAATCAATATCAGTTAAATCAAGTTGTTGAACGCCAACGCAATATCTATCAACAATTAGATAGCCTTGGTGGTGGAGCTTCAACATCAACAGAAGCCACCCAATCTGATAATACTGCTTCTTCAACATCTCCTGCGGCAACTAATTCAGGGCAAGGTGATGAGAAGGCTGATTATAATGCAGCAATTGATATCGTATTGAATTCAAAAGATTACGATAAGGCAATTGTTGAATTAAACAACTTTATCAATAACTATCCAAAATCTAGCTATCAATCAAATGCACAATTTTGGTTGGGTCAGATGTATTACTTAAAAGGTAATAAGGATCAGGCAGCAAGCACCTTTGCTATTGTTGTTAAAAACTATCCAAAATCTCAAAAAGCAAGTGAAGCCTTTTATAAAATTGGTTTAATTATGCAAGAGAAAGGGCAAAAGGATAATGCTAAAGCTGTTTACCAACAAGTGATTAAGCAATATCCAAATAGCGCTGGCGCTAAATTAGCGCAAAAGCAGCTAGGAACACTCTAATTATTGACCCCGTAATGTAAAATGTTGCATTTTCGGGGTTAAATGATTGTTTTTTCAACGGTTGAATGTTTTTTTGAAAAAAAACGTTGCACAAATACATTAAATCAGTATTATTACCCGCCGTTGCCACAGAGAATGTGGCGAGTTCGAAAAAGGGTCGTTAGCTCAGTCGGTAGAGCAGTTGACTTTTAATCAATTGGTCGGGCGTTCGAATCGCCCACGACCCACCATTTTCGAATACCAATCCGTTTTTATTGAAATGGGTCGTTAGCTCAGTCGGTAGAGCAGTTGACTTTTAATCAATTGGTCGGGCGTTCGAATCGCCCACGACCCACCATTTCAAACCCTTCCGTATATATCTATCATTTCTTAAACAGTAAATAACGTTTATTATCTTTCTATTTTTTGATAGTGCAGTTCACCACTTTATTAAGCAATGAAGATAGTTTTATCCCAATTGAAAAAACTATCAGGTCTTAATCTGTAATAATGTTCAAATCAGTAATGACAAATAATTGATGACGTGATTTGGGTGTATTCATTTTCAGTCAAAAATTCATTATCGATTAACCAATTACTGACAAGCTCTTGGGTTTTAATGGCTGTATCGATAGGATGGTTTAACCGTTTCGAAGCATCAAGGAAAAAAGCCATCATAACAGAAAGGGCGGCTGCTGACTCATAAGGTGTACTCATTGCCAAGGTGCTTTCTAGTGAACGCAATGAATAAAACTTAGGTAGCCATTCTTTCAGATTTTTTCCTTGATACCACACATCTTGTGTTGATGTACTTAGCGCAACTTGTTCAAGTAACTCGATTAGCCATTCACGCATATCGTTTATACGATAATTAGCAAACCAAAACTCATGGCGTAAAATGGCTATAGCGACTTGTGACGCTTCGAACCAGAATTCTTGAGCATTATCGTAAGCTTGCTCTTTCGTGAGCGTAGGTGGCGTTATAGTGCTAATTTCAGGAAGTCCGTCACATAAACCTGTTTTATCAAGTAAGATCTGGTATCCACGCTGGTAAACTGGGCTAAGTCCCTCTGTTTTCATGCTAAAAATACGCTCAGGTTCTGCCATCATAATGTCCATTTTGCGACCTTGAGCTAAAACATGTAAATAAATAGGCCAAAGTTTACCTTTAGGATCTTCACACTCTAATTGTAAGTTAACTAAGCTATCACCAAATTGTGATAACCAATGTTGGTTTTTTGCGAGTTCAGTCGCACCATAACCGATAAGCTCTATATCAATATCAGAATAACTGTCTATCTTTTTATTACGACCTAATGATCCTGTCAGTATTACAGCTTCAATTCTAGGATCGAGGAGAGCAAAAGATAGTGTGCGATCGATTAAGCGTGTTGTTGGCTCCATATTTCTCTCTAATAATTAAAAGGTATAAAGTTATTTATCGTTTTTATTGTTTAAAGCGTAGATCAGAATAATTTGTTTAGTGTATAAAACATTTTTTTGTTGTTTTTATAGTTAAGCAATATAATGTTTAGTATTTAAAACTAAGTGCCATTATAAATATGAATTTATAATATATCTTTACTACTTTGCAAAGATGTCGCAATAACCCATATTTTCTTTGTTTTTTTCTATGATTAAGTCGGGGTTGTAAAATGGATGTCATGAGTTGGTTTAGTATCAATAATATTTTAGTCAACATTCCACTTGGACAAGGTGGGTACCCACTTTCGTGGATTGAAGCTGTGGGCACTATAGCAGGTCTCTTGTGTATATGGCTTGCAAGTCAGGAAAAAATTATTAATTACTTATTTGGACTGATTAACGTCACCTTATTTGCCATTATCTTTTTCCAAATTCAGTTATATGCAAGTTTATTGCTTCAAATTTTCTTCTTTGCGGCCAATATTTATGGATGGTATGCATGGAGCCGAGTAAATGATTTTGAGCAAGCGGAACTAAGAATTCGTTGGTTAAAACCAAGCCATCGTCTCTTTTTAATTATTGTTTCAATTGCTGCTATTGTCGCTTTGACTTTTAATATTGATACTGTATTTGGTTATTTAGCCGTTGTTGCTGTTGATATACTAAATGTCTTTGGCGCAAACTTAGCTACACCAGTGATTGAACCTGATGCTTACCCATTCTGGGACTCTACAATGACCGTCCTGTCGATTGTAGCGATGATCTTAATGACACGGAAATTAGTTGAAAACTGGCTAATTTGGTCTGTTATTAATGTGATTAGTATTGTTATATTCTACAAACAAGGTGTTTATGCAATGTCTGTTGAATATATTATTTTACTGGCTATCGCTATTAATGGTTCTCGTTTGTGGATCAAAGCAGCAAAACACTCTAGTAGAAATAATTATCTCTCCTAATAAAAAAAGGCTGGCAGAGTTATCTTTCTCGCCAGCTTTACTATTCATTGTTTTTATTCTTATCCTTAACGCAATTTTGAATCATTATTTCGCTTAAATGCGCTATTTCCATTTTTGACGATTTTTTAGAAAAATAACTATAGATGCTTTAAGGTGAAAGGGTGTTTACAGATAGAAAATGAATGGTTAGATTGGGAAAGCAATAATAACATTGACTAGATAACATAAAAGAGTGGATACACGGGAATGAATTATCAAAATGATGACCTTAAAATAACACAAATTAATGAACTCTTACCGCCAGTGGCTTTATTGGAAAAGTTTCCAGCAACTGATAATGCGGCTTTTACAGTTCGTCATGCCCGTGAAGCTATTCATCAAATCCTAGCAGGAAAAGATGATCGTCTATTAGTGGTAATTGGACCTTGTTCTATTCATGATCCGAAAGCTGCACTGGAGTATGCACAACGTTTAAGTCTTATTAGAGAAGAGCTGAAAGATAAACTTGAAATTGTAATGCGTGTTTATTTTGAAAAACCACGTACAACAGTCGGTTGGAAAGGCTTAATTAACGATCCTCATATGGATCATACTTTTGATATTAATGAAGGTTTACGCATTGCTCGTAATCTTTTATTAACGATTAATGATAGTGGCTTACCAACTGCTGGCGAGTTCTTAGATATGATAACACCTCAATACGTTGCTGATTTAATGAGTTGGGGGGCTATTGGCGCTCGAACCACAGAATCACAAGTTCACCGTGAGCTTTCATCTGGTTTATCTTGTCCTGTTGGTTTTAAAAATGGTACAGATGGCACCATTAAAGTTGCTATTGATGCAATCAATGCGGCGGGATCACCACACTGTTTTCTTTCAGTGACTAAGTGGGGTCATTCAGCTATTGTGCGTACAGCAGGTAATGGTGATTGCCACATTATTTTACGTGGTGGTAAAGAGCCAAATTACAGCGCTGAACATGTTGCAGCGGTGAAAGAAGGGCTTAAAAAAGCCGGTTTACCACAAAATGTGATGGTTGATTTCAGTCACGCCAATAGTTGCAAGAAATTTGAGAAACAAATGGAAGTTGGTGCTGACATTTGCCAACAAATTAGTGCGGGTGAAAAAGCATTAATTGGCGTTATGATTGAAAGCCATTTAGTGGAAGGTAGCCAGTCATTAGAAAGCGGCGAGCCTTTGGTTTACGGCAAGAGCATTACCGATGCCTGCATTGGTTGGGATGATACCGAAATACTGTTACGCCAACTAGCATATGCAGTTGCGGCGCGTCGAAATAAAGCGTAATAATTAAATTTAGAGTATAAAAATGCCACTTTGAAGTGGCATTTTTTTATCTAACTCAAAATAAAAGTAAAATTATTTTGCTTTACCTTGGTTAGCAACAGCGGCTGCTTTTGCTGCGATTTCGTCAGCATTACCTAAGTAGTAACGTTTGATTGGTTTCATATTTTCATCAAATTCGTAAACTAAAGGTACAGCGGTTGGGATATTCAGCTCAAGAATTTCATCTTCGCTCATGTTGTCTAGGTATTTAACCAGAGCACGCAGTGAGTTACCGTGAGCGGCGATGATAACTTTCTCACCAGAAGCAACACGTGGTTTGATCACTTCTTCCCAGTATGGTGTTACACGGTCGATAGTTAATGCTAGGCTTTCTGTTAATGGCAGTTCTGCTTCAGTTAAAGATGCATAACGAGGATCTTTACCTGGGAAACGTTCATCGTCTTTAGTTAATTCTGGTGGAGTGATAGCAAAACCACGACGCCATTGTTTAACTTGCTCATCACCGTATTTTTCAGCGGTTTCAGCTTTGTTTAAACCTTGCAGAGCGCCATAATGACGTTCGTTTAATTTCCAGCTTTTTTCAACTGGCAGCCATTGTTGATCAACTTGATCAAGAATGTTCCACAAGGTGTGAATTGCGCGTTTCAAAACAGAAGTATATGCATAGTCAAAAGCAAAACCTTCAGCTTTTAGCAGTTTACCTGCTTCTTGCGCTTCATTACGGCCTTTTTCGGACAGCTCAACGTCAGTCCAGCCTGTAAAACGGTTTTCTTTGTTCCATACACTTTCACCGTGTCGAACTAGCACAAGCTTAGTTACTGCCATAGTTTAGACTCCTATAATTACTTTCTTAATATAAGTTTAAAATCAGCACTTCAATCATTATATGGATCATCGACAAGAACGCCAAACATAAGTGACAAAACAAGAGGGATTAAGTCAAAAATGTCGTTTGTTCGATGAATTATTGCACAGTTGTCACACCTTTTGCTTAATCGTTCAAGCTGTTAATCTAGCGGGATCGGCGTAAAAAAACAAAATATCCGTTTTGTATAAAAAATAGACGAAAATAACGTCCGTAAAAATGACACATTTTTTATTTATTATTGTTCGAATAATAAGCAAAAAAGCGTCAATTTAAATAAAAAAGTAAAGCTAAGTTTACCGTTAATTTCTAAAATCATTGCCCTGATTATGACAGTAAAAATCAACATTTAACAAATTTCTTGTTGGTAACGATAAATTTCGCCTTCTTTAATAAATGTCAATCGATGAGTAATACACGATGGCGCGTCTTCTTGATGGTGGCTCACAAATAAAAGTTGCGTATTGCTGTGGCTTATCATGATATCTATAAAACGTTGGATTAAGAGCCGATTCGTTGTATCTAATCCTTGCAGTGGTTCATCAAGAATGAGCAAAGTAGGGTGCTTAACTAATGCTCTAACAATTAACACTAAACGTTGCTGCCCCCATGATAAAGCATGAAATGGACTATTGGCATAGTTTGTTAAACCAATTAACGCTAACCATTCATCAGCAAGTTTAAGCTGCTTATCTGTAATCGCTTGATAAATGCCAATAGAGTCATGAAAACCTGAAATAATGACATTCTTTACTGTTGAAGAAACTCGATAACTCTGATGCAAGGCATTACTGACATAACCAATATGGCGTTTAATCTCCCATATTGTTTCACCACTGCCTCTTTTGCGGCCAAATAGTGTTAAGTCATTGCTGTAACCTTGAGGGTGATCACCTGTAATCAAACTTAATAACGTCGATTTCCCTGCACCATTAGGGCCTAAAATCTACCAATGTTGCTGAGGTTTTACCTCCCAGCTTAAATGGTGAAGAACAGGTTTGTCGTTATAGCTCACTACGCCATTTTTTAGCACGATAGGGGAAAGTGTCGGTGATAATTGAGGAATAGCATCTGGTAGATCTTGCTCAGGTAATGTGAGATTTTCCAGCGTTTCACTGTGAGATAATTGCCCTATTACAGAGTCAGATAACACCTGTTCTTTCTCACCGTTGGCGACTAATTCGCAATTAATTAGTAGACCTGCATACTG
This sequence comes from Proteus penneri, assembly GCF_003144535.1. Classification (GTDB taxonomy): domain Bacteria; phylum Pseudomonadota; class Gammaproteobacteria; order Enterobacterales; family Enterobacteriaceae; genus Proteus; species Proteus penneri. The sequence continues at coordinate 124,494 of NZ_PHFJ01000002.1, forward strand.
AATAAAGTCAGGAATATCATTAAAACGATTTAAAATCAGTATGATAGTAAGATTTTGTTGATGTAATAGAGTTAGTAACTCATTTAAAGCGCGGCGAGAATCAACATCTAAGCCATCAAAAGGCTCATCTAAAATAATCAAATCTGGTTTGTTCATTAAAAGCTGAATAAGTAATACTTTCCGAGACTCACCAGTAGAAAGATATTTAAATCGTCTTGATAGCAAGTATTCAATACCAAATTGTTTTGCTAATAAAAAGCATCTGTCATCATCTTTTACCTGCATTTGAATAACTTGAGCTACGGTTAAGCCAGTGTCTTCTTCACCTTCACTTAATAAATCTGTGTTATTACGACGCCACTCTTCTTCAATCATTTTTTGTAGTTTTTCAAAAGAGAGGCTAATTGGACGAGAAAATGTATTGATAAACTCACCAGAGAGCAAAATACCTTCTTGGCATAATGCATTTGCTAAGGCAGTTTTGCCACTTCCATTACTGCCTACAAATGCCCAACTGTCACCTTCGTTTATGACTAAATTGTCAATTTGTAAACAGAGTTTATCGCTTAAGCGAAATTGTGTTTTGTTGAGTTGCAAGTGTTTCATTATTATTAGCCTTGTTTTTTTAATGTAAGCTAAGTGCAAGTTAAGTATCTAGCAATATAGGGTTAATAGAAACTTGTCAATATTTGCTGAAAGAACGTTTTCCACAAGTATTATACACCTACTATTTAATGATAACCTTTAAAATGCGTTTCCTATGTAAATATATAAACATCTTTTTAAGGATGATTTATATATGCATAAATTTAAAAAAATTCACCTATTCTGCTTTGTACTTTTACTCTTTAGTAAAAATAGTTTTTCTTTGAATAATGAAAGTGTAAATAACAATTGCTTTCTTATTAATAAAATTGATCTGATAGGAAGCAATTTATTAGATTATAGAAGTAAATCTAAAATAATTTCACCATATCTACAACAATGTTTAACATCAAATAAGATAAAAAAGATAGCTGAATTAATTACTCATAATTATATTAAAAAAGGTTATGTCACATCGCAAGCAATAATTGAAGAGCAAGAGATTTCCAATCATAAATTAGTAATAAAGATTATTGAAGGCAGAATAAAAGATATTTCTATCAATGGTGTTTCTTCTAGATTGGTCGATATTATTTTTCCTTCATTTAAAGGAGCGATTTTAAATCTACGAGAGTTAGAACATGGGTTAGAACAACTTAATCGATTAACAACATCACAATATACATTAGATATAAAACCAAGCGATAGTGTGGGATATTCTTCTATTTTTATTGTTCAAAACAATAAAAAAACGCCTTTTAAAAATCAATTAATCGTTGATAATTCAGGTGATAAAATAACAGGTGAAATTCTATTAGCGAATACTACAACCATAGATTCATTATTTGGATTGGGTGAACAATGGGGTTTTTCACTAAGTTCAAATATAGATTTTTCTCGTGCTCACTATTCTCGCTCTTATTCTGCAAGTGTGAATATTCCTTATGGTTATTGGTTTTATCAATATCAATTATTCCATAGTCAATCCTCTTATCCTTTTCAAAGTCAGAATGCTCAGTATAGTTATAAAAACAAAAATAGAAATCAACAATTTGATATTAGCCGTTTAGTCTATCGTAATAATAAACAACGAATAACCCTAAAGGGGACATTAAAACATAAAAAAGCAAAAACACAATTAGCTCAACAAAAATTATTAATAAGTAGCCCCACATTAACTTCTTTATTATTCAGCCCACAATATAGTTTACATTTCGATAGAGGATATTTAACGATTAATCCAATGATAGAAGTGGGACTTTCTTTTTTGGGGGCATCACCTGATTATATTGCTGATAATTCACCTCGTAGTCATTATCGAAAGCTAAGCATAAATTTAAGCTATCAACATTTATTATTTAATAAACTTTCCTATATTACGTCATTTTATGGACAATATACGCAAGATAATCTTTATAGTATAGAAAAACTAGCAATTGATGGAATAAAAGCAGTTCGTGGATATAAAGAATCAAAATTGAATGCGAATAGCGGGTTTTATTGGCGTAATGAAATCAATATATCACCAATAAATTTTTTTTTAGGAAAGTGGAATTTTATTTTTGCGCTTGATTATGGTGTTGCTCATTCAGATAAATATGAAACAAAGAAGAGTGAAATAATTGGAAGTGCAATAGGTGCTTCTTTTTATCACTCTATTTTTTCCTCTCAAATATTAATTAATAAACCTATGTTTTATCCCACATCATTAAAGCCCGATCACTGGTCTTTATTTTGGTCTGTTTCTTTTGCTATTTAAAGTTTGGAGGTTTATATGCACGAAAAGGATATCTCTCGAAAACAGCGCTTAATTGGCTATAGCATTATTTATTTAACCGCTATTTATCCATTACACCCTGCTTGGAGTTCTGCGATAACTCCATCAGATAAAACAATAAAAATAAGTCAGCAAAATACCGTTCCTATTATTAATATTACAACACCTAATAATGTTGGTATTTCTCATAATCAATTTCACTCCTTTAATGTCGGTAAACAAGGTGTTGTACTGAATAATGCAACAACCGCTGTTAATACACAATTAGCCAACCAAGTGAATGCCAATACCAATTTAAAAGGTAATGCAGCTAATTTAATTATTAATGAAGTGGTGGGAAATGGGCGTTCACAATTATTAGGTAAATTAGAAATTGCAGGACAACAAGCAGATGTTTTAATTGCCAATCCAAATGGCATTACTTGTGATGAATGTTCATTTATTAATACTCCAGCAATTACGCTCACAACAGGAAAACCTCTTTTTAATCCTCAAGGTGCTTATTCGGCAATAGAAGTGAAAAAAGGTGATGTTGTTATTGGCACGAAAGGTATAGATTTTCAAGATCAGAATTATGCTGACATTATTAGCCGTAGTATTGAGTTAAACGGGAAAATAAATGCTAAAAACCTTTCTTTAATGCAAGGAAATAACCGTATTGATTTTGAAAAAGGAACAGTAAATAACCTTATTGGAGAAGGCATAAAGCCAACAATTTCTATTGATACGAAAGCACTGGGTGGAATGTATGCCAACCAAATCAGGCTAGTCAGTACAGAAAAAGGGGTTGGCGTTAATTTAAGTGGTATTCAAACAAATAAAAATAGTGTGAATTTAACGGTTGATGGAAAAATTACCTTTAATGGCAATATTCAATCTGAACAAGATATTAATGTTAGCAGTAAAGAACTACAAATTAATAGTAATGCAAAATTAAAAGCAAAAAGGGATATTACTTTAGCATCTAACACATTAACTAATCATAGTGAAATTATCTCAGAAAAAGATATGCGTTTATTTGCAGATAAACTCACTAATAAAGGTGAAAAGGCACTTATTCAGGCAAAAAATAATTTATGGATACAAAAAAATGCGCAGGGTGATCCTAGTAGTTTAATTGAAAATCAATCAGCCACAATAAAAACAGAAAAAGGTGATTTGATTATTAGAACAAAGAAGTTGGTCAATGAGTCTATTACTCCTTTATTTAAAGAGATACAACAAGAGCCTGATTCTAATCTCTCTATAAATATCGGTAATCATCTCCTCTTGCCTTCCAGAAGTCCTACGGATGATTTTCTTTTAGTTATTTTATTCCCTGAATTAAAAGATTTTTCTGATAAAAAATGGTTTGATATTTTAGATTTAAAAAGTAATGGAGGAGTTAATGTAGAACGCACATTTTTTGAAAAAAGTGATCAATATGTTCCAAGTGTTATTTCTTCAGGGAATAATTTATATATACAATCTAATGAGTTTATTAATAACAAATCTAGAATTGTTGCAAATAATAATTTAATTGCAACAGGCAGTAATGCGAAATCATATTATTATCGTTCTGGATATTTTAATAAATGGGACATGTACTCTCATGATAATGTTAAATTTTATTATCGTGATGATATAATTAAATATAAGCTTGATGAAGCTAAGTTTAATAAGGTAAGTCATTTCGTACCTTTTGTGAAAACGGGTAGTCATTATGAATTTTCTGTAAATGATGTTTCCGACTATGTAATAAAAGCAGGTAACAATTTAGTTTTAGATTTTAAAAATAGTATAGATTTAGAACGTAAACTTCCATTTTTAGAAAAAGAAATAAAAAAATTCAGAGGATTATCAGATTTTGAAAATACTATATTAGCTAAAAATATATTATTAAATGCTAATAATGTGAATATTTCTTTAAATTTAACAGCGAAAGATTCCTTATCTATTATTGCTGATGAAAATATAAATATAACTAATTCAGAGTTGTTAGCTGATGAAAATATAAGTTTGACAGCGACTGATGCTATAAATTTTGAGAATATAGATGTAGCTGCAAAATATTTTTCTACTACAACTAAAAAGGGAGATATTAGTCATTTATTTAATCCCACTACCTTTTATACTCTAAAAGGTATTAAATCACCATATATTGATATTTCTAAAAAAATAGATTTTCATTCTGGAAAAAATATTTACATTTCAAATGTAATAATTAATAAACCTAATGAAATAAATTTATCTGCACTAGAAGATATTAAAATAAATCGTGATGAATCTTTTCTTTTTAATTTAGTACCTTTTATTAGAGATAGTGGATATATTCCGGGCTTTTTAATTAACATGGGGGTTTGGGAAAGTAATAACAATATCGTTTTTACTTCAGGTAAAGATATTATCAGTCAAGGAATAAAATATCATAGTGATAAAGCCATAACTTTCAATGCCGGACAGGATATTTTCCTTGCCTCCAAATCAATAAAAGAAGCCGATCCTTTCTTTAGTGATGTTTATTATCCTCAATTACAATCTAAGTTATTTTCAGACAATAACCTTATTTTAAATGCCGCTCGTGATATTGACTTAAGTTCAACCGTATTAAATTCAAAAGATAAAGTCATTGTATTAGCAGGTAGAAATATAAAACTGGGTGCAAATGCTTATTCTGCTATTACAGATCCTCACGAAGATGCTCAAGATATTCAGTATGCCACATCTGCTATTACGGGAAATAAAGGTATTTCTATTGCGTCATCAGGCACTTTAATCACAGAAGGAAGTTCACTTAAATCAGAGGGTGATGTCACTATTTCAAGTAGTGGCAATATTCAATTGGGATCACTGCAAACACATTTTCGTAAAGAGTCGGGTTCTGAGTTAGAAGATCTTCGCAAACAAATAAGTACGGAAATTAATAGTGGTAATAATCTAACTCTATTATCTGAAGGCAGTATTTTATTTCAAGCATCAAGATTAACTGCTAATAAAGAGATGGATATCGCCGCTAAAGGTGGTTTTCTTTACGCGCAAGCAATGGAAGAGTCGAGTTATTACGAAGAGGAAAAGAAAAAATGTAATAGGTGGACTTTGTGTATTACTAAAAAGAAATATACAAAAACATTTTATAATACCAATAATAAAGTTACCGAATTTATTGCTAATGGCGATATTAATTTATTTGCTAAAGATGATATTACCTTAGAAGCAAGTAAACTAGAAACTGCTAAGAATGCAAAATTAACCAGTAAAACAGGAAAAGTTAATTTTAGAGCAGTAAAAAATACGGCATTTAAACAAGTTATTACTCATTCAAAAGATATTTATATTACTCAGCGTGATCAGGGATACACCAAAGGAATATGGGTGTTACCTGAACTCTATATTGGCGGAAAGCTCACAATTGATGCCCCAAAAGGCATATCTGCGGATATTAAGGCTAAGAAAAAAGAATCACTAGAACAAGCATTAACTGTTTTAAGTAATACACCAGAATATGCTTGGCTTAACGCTCTCCAACAGCAAGAAAATATTAATTGGAATTTAGTTAAAGACACTTATTCCAGTTGGAATGATAAAACTCAGCAATTAAATCCGGTTGTTGGTGCCGTTATTGCCATCGCGGTAGGGGTCGCAACTTACGGTACTGCCACGGCGGCAACCATTGGTGGAATGGCAAGTGAAGCTACTATTGCGGCAGGGGCTTCAGCAAGCGTGGCTTCAACGGCATCGGTTGCAGCACAAGCAGGTTTTGCTTCTTTAGTTTCGCAAGCGACTGTCTCTTTAGCTGAAAACCGAGGCAATATCTCAAAAACACTTGAATCACTCGGCCGTAGTGATACCGCTAAATCTATTGTTACAAGTATGGTGGTTGCAGGGGCATTGCAAGGTCTTGACCAATTTATGGGTTGGGATCAGGCAATCCAAGGAGGAACTTTACCCTCAACAGGCAAGTTATTGCTTACTGATAATGCCACATGGAATCAAGTTGCACAGCGTGTCGCCTCGCATTCAGTTGTTAGCTCAACACTGGGTACGGCAATTCAAGGCGGTAGTTTTATTGATAATTTTAAAACCGCGTTATTAAGCAATATTGGCAGTCAATTCCATGCAGAAGGTGCCAATCTAATTGGTGATAACGGTGCCGTATTAGGGCATGCGGGAAAGGTGTTAAGTCATGGTGTCGTTGCAGGTATTAGTGCAGAAATTGCAGGAGGCAGTGTTACTGGTGCAGTAGCAGGCGCCTTGGCGGCAGAGATAGCGGCGATATCACTCAACGATAATCTAATTAAGACAGAGCAGTGGCGAGAACAGCAAGCTCAGAGAAGCCGTCTAGTTGGTGCTTTGGCTGGTTTACTAGCAACAGGTAAAGCGGAAGGCGTTATTAGTGCAGCTAATTCAGCAGAGTTAGTAGAACGTTATAATCGACAACTTCATTTAGAAGAAACAAAAGCAATTAATAAATTAGCCAATGGAGATAAAAATAAATTAGAGCGCTTATTAGCTGCGTCTTGTCGAAAAGTTTATTGCGTTGCTCAAGAATCATTAGATTCATCTGAAAGAAATTATTATGAATCTTTAATGAAAAAATATCCATATACACATGTGGAAGATTCATTACTTTCAGATTATTGGATCACAAAAGAGAAAACTAGGATAGGTGGAAATTATCCCTTATTTAGTGGTTATGAAAAAATCAAATTATTTACTTACACTGAAGCCGATAAATTAACAGATAGTGAAACATTTTCAAAAAATCAATGGATTGAAAATGCGAGTAAATTTACTGGATGGGATAAAAAAACACTTGAAAACTTAACTTCAGTAATTGCAATAGGTGCATCAATAACTAGGCGTAATGGTAATAGAATTTATGGTCCAATAAGTTTTAATGCCAATAAAACGCAGTTTATACCAATAAATGATATTTATTTTATTGACAAATCAGGAAATAAAATCACAATGCAATGGATGTACCAAGGTACAATAGTAGAGCAAGGAATGACATTTGAGAATTACATTGGTCTATCAAATAAACGACTGACACGATTACATCTTAACGCCAAAACATTTGACTATTATGATGGTAATACAGGTGAATATATTAGTGTAAAGACATTGAATACCCAAACAGCCTCAAGAATTAAAAATCCAAAATCAATAGAAAATACATTAAATACATATATTTCAAAAATAGATAGTTATAATGGTGATGGACGTGGAACTACAGAAATTTATAAAAAAGATGTAAAGTTAAAAACATTAGAATTAGGAGTTCCAGAAAAAACCACTAAAGAACAATGGGATGCTATTAATGATTCTATCAAAAATGCATCATCAAAAAATATAAAAGTTAATATTACAATTATTGAGGAATAGTATATGTTTAAATTAAAAAATAATAAATTAAGAGCGAGTGTTTATTATAATGATGCTCATTATATTTTATTAACTTTTTCTGGCCACTCTATCTATATAATGGATCTAAAAAAAGGCTATAAAGTTTTACCTAATGATATTCTTGATGAAGAATTAGGTTATTATGCAAAAGTCGCACTGATTAAGAGCGAACAGATTAAAGGAAATTCAGATAAGTTTCATCAAATGTATAATGATAAAAAAACTTATCAAGATTGGATAAAAAAAATAATCAAAGAGTATGATTATAAAAATAAAACAGCACTTTTTAATAATATGAATAGATGTAGCTTAGAGCTTACAGATGATGAAATTACTATTAGTCCTCTAAACCATTTACGTATGGATCATTGGGTAGGTGAGGGAATACCCGATAGTGCAATTATTACATTAAAAACCAATTGTAGTGACGAGGATTTAGGTGCCTCAATAAAAGAAGCTTTTACGCGTTGTATTAGTCGTAGAGTTTAAATGGATACTAAATAAAACCACCTTATGCTAATTATGTGTAAGGTGATTTTTTATTATATGAATTTATCTATGAGTAATAATCAATTAATAAATCATTTACATTCTATCTATCCAGAACTTTTTATCAATATCCATAAAATAAAGGGGTATTCTGATGATGAGATAAGAAAAATTGAACGTTTATATCGTATTAATGTAACAGAGCAATTATATGATTTTCTAAGTTGTATGGGGCGTTGCAGTGGTGGTTTCTTTGGTGATTCCTCGTTGTTATTTTACCGTAATAGTTTCTCTGTTAGAGATCATGTGCAGTTTCAAATAGGTAGTTGTTCTGAGCTTTGTGGCATACAAAAACACGATTTATTAGATCAAAAACCTTTCTTTTTTTCGATAGAGTCAGAAACGCAATATCTATTTTTATTAACTTATTCAGATAATCCAAATAAAGTTTATCAGTATGATGAAAATGAAGAAGTGATAAAAAATACTCATTGGGATTTTAATGATTATCTAATGTATTTAATAGATAAATCAACAAGAAAGAATATAAATAATATTTTAAAATATGATTTTATTGGTGAGTTGATTGAAATCTAATGATGTAAAATTATATAGTTTAAATGGGTTATAAATAAAATCACCTTATTCTAATGATGTGTAAGGTGATTTTTTATCATATGAGTTTATTTATGAAAAATAATCAATTAATAAATGATTTACATTCTATCTATCCAGAAATTCTTATCAATATCCATAAAATAAAGGGGTATTCTGATGATGAGATAAAGTAGCAATAAGTGCAAAAAGCCTAGATACTCAAACGATGAGTAAACTTAATCGACCAAAACAAATTTATAATACAATTAAAGGTAATATAGATGATGTTGCAAAATTTGAAGGTCATAGATTGTCAGGAGTCAATTTACATTCAGAAATGATAGCAAAACGAGAAATTTGGCTTGCCGTACCACAATCGACAACAAAGGCTCAATGGATTGAAATTAACCGTGCGGTAGCTTATGGAAAAAGTATGAATATTGAAATAAAAATAACGCAGGTAAAATGATGACGTTTATTAACGATAATGAGTATTGTGCTTTGATAGTAATGACAGATAAATTTTTTTGCTTAAATACTGAATCTGGCTATGGGCTAATGACAATCGATCCGAATTTTTCATCAATTATACTTTCTTTAACGTGTTCAAATAAGAAGCTTGGTGAAAGTTTAATTAAAGTTTTAGAAAATAGTCGAACTCAGCTTAAAGATGAGGAATATGATAAACTCTTTAAAAAGGAAAATATAAAAAAAACTGGAATTCATGGTTAGAATTATTACGGTATAAATATGATTATCGCTCAAAACGCCAACTTTTAGCTAATATGCTAAACTGTTCTATTTATCTTTCTAATAACAAAATATTAATTTCACCTTCTTACCATTCAAGTCTTGAAGGGTGGGAAGGAATTGGGGCATCCCATAAGGTTATTTTATCGTTAGATAGCTCATTTGATGAGATAGGTTCGGGTATTCGTCTTGCATTTAGTCGGTGTACTACTAAGAAATTTTAATTTAACGAAAGTGAGAATCCTGTAAAATTGAAATGTAATATATATGTAAATTTTAGGTAATGGATACTAAAATAATTAAATAATTTGATTTTGAATTAAAAAGATTGGAATGTTTCTTTTTGAAGCCCTTAATGAATTATATGAAAACCATCCAGTAGGATATGAAGGAAAAACCAAAATGGGTGACTATTTTCGTTTTATTGTTCCAACTATTTATGCAACGATAGAGGATATTCCTGAAGAGCTAAGAAAATATATTGTAGTCTCTGATAGTCTTGATTTTACCAAAGATAGATTGCTCGATAACAATAAAATTAGCGATTATTTCACTCGCATGTATTCAGAGTAAATAACTTAGCTACTAATTTTTTATAAAAATATTAATTAAATAAAAAACTGTTGCTTAATATTATTCTAAAGATAATGGTTAGGTGATTTTTTTTATTTTAAAAATACTTAAATAGATAAATATTCTAGAGAAAAAGAAGAGCTTAGATTTTATCAATTGATGTTAAATAAAAAAATCTAGAATTAGGTGTTCCTGCAAGAACAACCAAAGAACAATGGGATGTAATAAATAATTTTATTAAAAATGCATCATCAGAAAATATAAAAGTTAATATCACTATTATAGAGGAATAATTAATGCTTTTATCTAAAAAAAGTGAACTAGAGGCAAGTGTTTATTACAATGGTAATTACTATATTTTAGTCACCTTTTCTGGATGCTCAATTTATATAATGGATTTAAAAAAAGGCTATAAAGTTTTACCTAATGATCTTCTTGATGAAGAATTAGGTTATTATGCAAAAGTCGCACCGATTAAGAGCGAACAGATTAAAGTAAATTTAGCTACAGTAGATAAATTTATCCAGAAAATAGGAATTTCAGGTGGTCATAATGCTAATGTATTTTACAATGTTGTAAAGGATAAAAATTTGAAAATTATAAAAGAGATCCCAACAAATGTGCGAGGGATAATATATATGAATATAAAATACCTGCGAAGCATCCTCAAACTGGAGAAATAACTCATTATAAAGGTAATGGCGCTCAACCTTTTAAAAAAACAATTTATGATCCCAAGATTTTTTCTGACCAAAAAATACTTGAATTAGGTCAAAAAGCAGCGGCTAATGGATATAAGAATGCGTTAGATAAAGAATTGCAATCCTATGATGCAATGTCAGAAGGCATTACTTTTAGAGTATATTTAGATAAAGAAACAAAGATGGTTACTAACTTCCATCCTAAGTAGGAGCATTATTGATGAAATATTTATTTGAATTACCCTATGAAAAGAGTGAGCCTAATTGGACTATAAAAAGTTATTTTGATCTTATATATAATGAAGGTTGTTTTTTAGATGCTGTTTCTAATATTGTTCAAAAAGAATCTTTTGCCCTTGATGGAATATATTGCTTTTTTCCAGATATGAATAGTGCTGATGTATCTGATCATTTTTTAGGTGTTAAATTTGGAGTAGGATATCCTCTAACAGATAAAGATATTGTTATTGTAAGCGAAGATACTTGTTATCAATTTATTAGATTATCTTGTGAAAAGTATTTGTTAAAGCATCCTGAAGATAAGATAAAAATTAAAATGTTGCTATCAAAAAATAGATTAAATCACTTTAGTTTATAAATGAAAAACCATTTACGTATGGATAATTTTTCAGGTGATTTATTACGATTACAAAATATTAGCTTTGATATGGAGTTTAAAACCACAAATTTTTAATTACGATTAAATCATTAAGTTGGAAAAATATATCTAATAATGCAATTTACATTAAAAAGCAATTGTAGTGACGAGGTTTTAGGCGTCTCAATAAAAGAAGCTTTTACGCGTTGTATTAGTTGTGAAGCTTAATTAACTGACATTATATTCATAATGTTTTTTTAAGAGATAAAAAATAATGACTAAAAATGAAATATACATAGATATGATGTATTGGATTTTACCTCAATTAAGAAATATTCAGTCCAGAGGAATGATAGCAAAAGCAAAAGATAAATCTTGTTATTATGAATTACAGTTAATTCATAATTTACCAAAAAAAATACTTAATCAAAATTTTGATGAAAGTGATATTTCATTTTTAAACTTTCAAGCTAAAACATATACTGAAAAATGCAGTTCAAAAATAAGTATATTATATGATGGCAATATAAAGTATATAAAAATGTTATTTAATTTGGTCCCTAATGAATTACGTCATCAATTACGATGGGATGGGCCTGTTATCTAGAGCTTTTTATAATGTTATTCATAAATTAAAGGAAAAAAGATGATCGATTCTAACTTTGAAATTGATTTTGTAAGTGACAATAAATATGAGAATATTACTATTGAAATTTCATATAAAAAACAAATACTTTGTCAATTAAATAAAGATAGTGGAGCCGATAAAATAGAAATTGAATTTTTTAATGATAGTCGGTGTTTAAGTGAAGATGTGAAGCATAAATTTAATTTAGATAATTTTATGGCCATTTTGAATAGTGCCAAATTAGATTTAATTAATGCCTAAAATTATTCCATATTCAATTTTTAAAATATAAATATAACCATCACTTAATATTTTTACTAAAACACTAACTAAGTGATGGTTTTATTTTTTAATAAAAAGCAACCATGCTAATAATTAACACAGTGTGGCAATAATGACCTGATCGGCATTAAACAAAGCCGTTACGCTGTCATTAATATGCAGTTTTTGCTCTTTAACATGCTGATTAGAACAGGTGGCACACACTTCTTGTCCACCTTCTAATGTCACTACTAATTCACTGTTTTCATTGCCCGTCTCAATTTGAGTTAAGATACCTGACAAGGCATTGTCATATTGCTGTGTTAAAGATGAGCCTTTTTCAATATTGACCCATGGCGCTTTAATTAAGATCAGTACTTCTTTACCTTTTTTAAGCCCTAGGCGATCTGCACTTTTTTCCGTTAAGGCTGCATGAATGATGGTTTTTTTATCAGACAGTTGAATATTAACATGTTGTTGAACTTGCAGGTTATCACGCTCAATAATGGTACCGAAAAATTGGTTTCTTGCGCTGGTTTGTAATGAGAAGCGAGAAATAGCTGCTAACAGGCTATCAAGAGGAAGTGAGTCGTCTTTCAATACATCAAAGGCTTTTTGCTGAATTTGACCTAGCAGATCGTAAAGTTGAAGTAAACGCTCACAATAATGTGTCAGTGTTGCACCACCACCGCCTTTACCCCCTGTTGCTCTATCAACAAGAAGTTCGTCTGCGAGTTGATTCATTTCATTGATGGCATCCCAAGCACTTTTATAACTAATGCCTGCCATTTTTGCCCCTTGGCTAATAGAACCTGTCGCTTTGATCTGTTTTAATAATGCAATACGACGAGGATCGGCAAAGAGCTTATCTTGAAGTTTAAGTGTTAATAATATTTCTGCTTGCATAATGATAGGCTTCTTCTTTTTTGTGTGTTTATCGCATTTTTTGTGCCGACACAAAGCGATAATTCTCTAGAATATATACAACTATAGCGTTATTATTCGTTATTCGTGAAGAAATGCCAACTCTGGCTTTCCGAATATACCATGATAAAGAGGTTATCATGCTTGAATTATTGAAAAGTTTAGGGTTCGCTCTCTTGATGGTACCTGTTGTAATGGTACTTATTATGGGCATCATTTATGGTTTAGGTGAAGTGTTTAACTTGATTTCACCAAGTCAGCCAAAAGCAGACAAAAAATCATAATTTTCCCTTCCTGATTTAGAATAGCCCTTTATCTTAAAGGGCTATTTTTTTACTCGCCATATTCGTCATACTTCAAGCCACAGCGTTGTTGACTGTGTTCATTCGCACTGTCACATACTTATGTATGCTCCCAGTGACTCATTCACTTGTCGCCTAGCTGCACCTTGAGTTATTTAGAATATATATACTCGTCATACTTCAAGCCACAGCGTTGTTGACTGCACTCATTCGCACTAGTCACATACTTATGTATGCTCCTAGTGACTCATTCACTTGTCGCCTAGCTGTACCTTGAATTATTTAGAGTATATAACCTTTTTTCTATTTGTTTTTTACCCCCTATTTTTATGGTTATATTTATTGATATATAACCAGTTTCTAACATCTAATCCTTTCATTTCACGCTATATCTTGATATATACAGCGTGGTTATCCTTAATTTAAGTGGAATTAGAACATGAAAAAATTATCAGGTAAGTTACTTGCTGGTGCGGTTATCTCTTTTGCTTTAGTGAGTCAAAGTTTCGCATCGGAAAAAGTAACGGTATTTGCTGCCGCTTCTCTTACCAATGCTCTTAATGAAATTTCGGCACAATATAAGCAAGAAAAGAAAACTGAAGTGGTTGCATCTTATGCATCTTCTTCAACATTGGCTCGTCAAATTGAGCAAGGTGCACCTGCAAATCTGTTTATTTCAGCAGATCAGCAGTGGATGGATTACGTAATCGATAAAGATTTAATGGTTGCGGATTCACGCCATACACTATTAGGTAATGATTTAGTACTCATTGCCCCTAAAGATAGCAAATTAAATGACGTTGTTATTAATAAGGAAACCAAATGGAAATCCTTACTTAATGGTGGAAAACTTGCTGTTGGCGATCCGGACCATGTGCCTGTTGGTATCTATGCAAAAGAATCATTAGAATATTTAGGTGCATGGGATACAGTAAGCCCAGATATGGCTCGTACTAATAACGTGCGTAGCGGTATGGCGCTGGTTGAGCGTGATGAAGCACCATTAGGTATCGTATACGGTTCTGATGCAGTTGCGAGTGATAAAGTGAAAGTGGTCGGCGTATTCCCAGCTGATAGCCACAAACCTGTTGAGTATCCAATGGCAGTTGTAAAAGGTCAGGACAATAAAGCAGTTCGTGATTTTTATGACTATCTGAAAACACCTCAAGCCGCAGAAATCTTTAAGAAATACGGCTTTAGTCCACTGTAGGAATTATACTTTTGGAGATGTTAAGTGAATACGAATGGCAAGCCATCATACTAAGCCTTAAGGTATCGACAGTTGCAGTTATTATTAGTCTACCTTTTGGTATTTTTATGGCTTGGCTTTTAGTTAGGGTACGTTTTCCCGGTAAATCATTGCTTGATAGCATTATCCATTTACCTTTAGTTCTACCTCCTGTTGTAGTCGGTTATCTTTTACTGATCAGTATGGGTAGGCGTGGATTTATTGGTGAATGGTTATATGACTGGTTTGGTTTTAGCTTTACCTTTAGTTGGCGAGGCGCAGCACTTGCATCTGCAGTGGTTGCATTTCCATTGATGGTAAGAGCGATCAGATTAGCATTAGAAGCCGTCGATCAACGAATGGAACAAGCAGCGAGAACTTTAGGGGCTTCACCATTGCGTGTCTTTTTTACCATAACGTTACCTTTGTCTATGCCAGGGATCATCGCAGGCATTGTGTTGGCATTTGCGCGCTCATTGGGAGAATTTGGCGCAACAATCACTTTCGTCTCCAATATTCCAGGGGAAACAAGAACTATCCCTCTGGCAATGTATACTTTGATTGAAACACCCGGTGCGGAAATGGATGCTGCCCGTTTATGTGTCATTGCAATTATTTTGGCGCTCGTCTCTTTAATGGCTTCAGAGTGGCTAACTCGTTGGGGTCGTAAAAGATTGGGGGGCGTATGCTAGAGATGAATTTTAAACAGACGTTAGGATCACTGCGTCTGGAAGTCAATACTGAACTGCCAACAGAAAGTATTACTGCAGTTTTTGGTTTATCTGGCGCGGGTAAAACCTCACTGATTAATGTAATTGGTGGCTTAACCAAACCCGATTCAGGGCGCATCGTATTAAATAATCACACACTGGTTGATACTGAAAAGAAGATTTATCTGCCACCTGAAAAACGTAAAGTGGGTTATGTATTCCAAGATGCTCGACTGTTTCCTCATTATACAGTAAGAGGAAATTTGCTTTATGGTATGTCTCCAACAATGAAAGTGCAGTTTGATCGCATTATTCATTTGTTAGGTATCGAACATTTACTCTCACGTTTCCCGATAACACTATCAGGTGGTGAAAAACAGCGTGTTGCCATAGGGCGAGCATTGTTAACAGCGCCAGATATTATGCTAATGGACGAGCCGTTAGCCTCGCTTGATTTACCGCGTAAACGCGAGTTACTGCCGTATTTAGAAAAGCTCTCACAAGATGTACAAATTCCTATTTTGTATGTGAGCCATAGTCTTGATGAAATTATTCGACTTGCAGATAATGTCATTGTGATGGATGCAGGAAAAATTAAGGCGACAGGTAAGCTGGAAGATGTATGGGCAAGCAGTGCATTACGTCCATGGTTACAAAAAGAGACATTAAGCAGCATTGCCAATGTGATGGTGGTAGAACACCATAGTCATTACGATATGACAGCAACGGCTTTTGGTAACCAAGTGCTGTGGTTACCTCAAATTGAGGCTAAAATTGGTCGTGATGTGCGTGTCCGTATTGATGCTTCTGATGTGTCATTAACCACGAGTCGTCCATCAAATAGCAGTATTCGTAATATTTTGCATATGAAAGTGGTTGAAACCATTAAAAATGATGGTCAAGTCGATGTAAAGCTTGTCAATGATGGTAATTATTTATGGGCAAGGATCACGCCTTGGGCAAAAGATGAATTGAATATTCAAGAAGGGCAATGGCTTTATGCGCAAATTAAGAGTATTTCCCTAAGCCGCCATCTTTGATTCATTCGTTATATGTGCTGATAAAAAAGACCTCATTTTAAATGAGGTCTTTTCCTTTTGGGGAGGTAAAAATAAAACTAAGACAAAATATATTTGTGAATAGTTTCTGCAATACCCGGCTGCGAATTCACTTTGGTGACCATTTTCGCACGTGCTTTCACTTCATCTGAAGCATTACCCATTGCAACACCTAAACCAACATGTTCTAACATGCTAAGATCATTAAAATTATCACCAAAGGCAATAACATCACTCATATTCATCCCATTCGCTTCAACCCAGCGTTGTAAACGACGGCCTTTACTGTTGCCTTTTTTAGCGATATCAACTTGATCAACCCAAGACCATTCACACTCTAAGCCGACTTGTTGTTCAATTTTTTCAACTAATGCGTGTAGTTCATCGTGAGCAGGCGTTGTTGTGGCAATTTTCCAAATGGCATTAACATCATGCATTGCTTTATAAAAATCATCGACTTTAACGAGATTGGGGCGCTGTGCAATGGGAAGGGTATCTGCCCAATTAAGAGTGCGTTGTACTGCTGCAGTAAGTTGGTCGTACATCATTGCATCGTCAGCATAAACTAAATGGTGTACATTTGTTTGCTTAACGAGATCTAATACTGCTCTGGTTTCTTGAGTGGTTAATGGATCGGATTCCAGTACTTTTTTACCAATATAGTCATAAAGGTAAGTCCCATTACAGCAAATTGCAGGGGTGTCAAGATCGAGTGCCTGATAGAATGGATGGATAGCAACATGATGACGACCTGTTACAATTAAGACTTTAACACCTGCTTTTCTTGCAAGATTGAGTGCTTCTAAAGATTCCGGCAGGATACGTTTTTGGTCATCAAGCAGTGTGCCATCAAGATCCAATGCAATAACGCGATATGACATAAATAAGCCCCTTGATAGTATTAAGATGCAATGTTGCTGATGGTACACGTTAACTAATAAAAGATAAACTAGCTTAATCGTGACAGGTTATCGTTAGTTACTCTATTATTCTTTATAAATCAATGGGTAATCGATTTTAAGGAGAAGGGATGAAACAGGTAGTCTACGTAGCAAGTCCAGAGAGTCAACAAATCCATGTTTATGCATTAAACGCTGAAGGTGAAATGGATTTATTGCAGGTTGTAGAGATTGCAGGGCAAGTACAACCGATGATTGCAAGTGCAGATGGAAAATACCTTTATGTCGGTATTCGACCTCATTTTAGTGTGGTGACATTTGCGATTGCTGCCGATGGTCAGTTAGAACAAAAGGCTATCACTTCCATTCCAAGTACTCCTGTTCATTTATGCTTAGATAAAACGGGGCGTTTCTTATTTGTACCTTCTTATCATCAAGGTAATTTAGCTGTTTTACCTATTAATGATAAGGGTATCCCTCAATCACCTATCCAAATTATTGAAGGATTAAATAAACCTCACTCATCTAATATTGATTGGAATAATAAACAACTGATTGTGCCTTGTTTAGGTGAAGATCATATTCGTTTATTTAATTTATCAGAAGAGGGGCGTTTAACAGAAGCAGGTACTGAAGAGCTGACAACAGCACAAAATGCAGGGCCTCGCCATATGGCATTCCATCCTAATGGTAATGTGTTTTATTGCCTTAATGAATTAGATGCGACAATCAATGTTTATCGTCGCATGGGAGATTTATACCGTTTAATGCAAACGGTTGATATTGTTCCTGAAACATTTAACAGTACTCGTTGGGCATCAGATATTTATATCACGCCTGATGGGCGTTTTCTTTATGCTAGCGAACGCTCTGAAAGCTTTATTTGTGCGATGGCAATCTCTGAGGCTGGCGATTATCTACAACCTGTAGGTTATTATCCAACACAAACACAGCCTCGTGGTTTTAATCTTGATAATACAGGTAATTACTTGATTTCTTGTGGTCAAAAATCAGATTTTGCATCTGTTTCTCGTATTGATAAACATACGGGTGCCTTAACAGAATTAGCGTGTTATCCAGTAGGTAAAGGCGCAATGTGGGTTACTGTTGTGACGAAATAACTATCACAGTATAAAAGTTACTGAAAACCTCTAGCAAAACATTACCTTACTAGAGGTTTATTTGAATGAAAGATTTATGAGAGATTAACCACTTTCTCAATAGCTTGAGTGAGTTTAGTCAGGCTTGTTGGTGGCATAATAAATGGTGGCATAATATAAATCAGCTTACCAAAAGGTCTGATCCAAACCCCTTCTTCTACAAAGATTTTTTGTAATTTTGCCATATTAACGGGCTCGTTCATTTCGACCACACCAATCGCACCTAACACTCGCACATCTTTGACACTTTTTACCTGTTTTAATGGCAGGAGCTCTTTTTTAAGTTGGGCTTCAAGTCGTGCAACTTGATTTACCCAATCGCCTTTTTCTATTAGAGACAAACTGGCATCAGCAACAGCACAAGCTAAAGGATTTCCCATATAAGTAGGGCCATGCATAAAGCATCCTGCATCACCTTGGCTGATGGTTTCGGCAATATGACGTGTAGTTAAGGTAGCAGATAAGGTCATATAACCGCCCGTTAAGGCTTTACCTACACACATAATATCAGGAGAAATTCCAGCGTGCTCACAAGCAAAAAGCTTACCTGTTCGGCCAAAACCCGTGGCAATTTCATCTGCAATTAATAACACATCAAATTCAGTACACAATGCTCTTGCGTGTTTCAAATATTCAGGATGATAAATTCGCATTCCACCCGCGCCTTGAACAATGGGTTCAAGCATAACGGCGGCAATTTCTTGATGATGTTGCTCTAGTGTTGAGCGTAATGAGTGGATATCAGCAGGATCCCATTTTTCATAAAAGCCTGTTTTGGGTGCATCCACAAAGAGATGATTAGGCAAGTAACCTTTGTACAGACTGTGCATGGAGTTATCTGGATCACACACTGACATCGCGCCAAAAGTATCACCATGATAGCCCTGCTTTAGCGCCACAATACGTTGACGTTTTTCACCTTTAGCCTGCCAAAATTGCAAGGCCATTTTCAGTGCGACTTCAACAGCAACTGAACCTGAGTCTGCTAAGAATATACATTCAAGAGGCTCTGGTGTTATCGCCAATAATTTACGACAAAGTGATACTGCTGGGGGATGAGTAATGCCATCAAACATCACATGAGACATATTGCTTAGCTGTGTTGTAACGGCATTATTAAGTTCTGGGTGATTATATCCATGAATTGCAGCCCACCATGAAGACATTCCATCAATTAGTTTTCTACCATCAGCCAAGACTAATTCAACGCCTTTTGCACTGACGATAGGGTAAGCAGGTAACGGATTACTCATCGAGGTGTATGGATGCCAAATGTGGCGTAAATCGAAAGCGATATCTTCAGGTGTCATTCTATTTTTCACTTAATCATGTAAACCAATGGTGATCAATTTTAGTTGACATGATAACCCTATTATTTAAACTGGCAATCACTTTTAAACAGGAGATTGTATTGTGAGCACACTAAAACGCTGGACATTAAAAGAAGCCAGAGCACTGTTTGATATGCCATTTTTAGATTTGGTTTTTCAAGCACAACAAGTGCATCGTCAACATTTTGACCCTTCACAGATCCAAGTCAGTACATTGCTTTCTATCAAAACAGGAGCTTGTCCTGAAGATTGTAAATATTGTGCTCAAAGTGCGCGCTATAAAACCGGATTAGAAAAAGAGCGTTTAATGGAAGTGCAGCAAGTGATTGAATCAGCAAAAAAAGCGAAAGCAGCGGGTTCAACGCGTTTTTGTATGGGAGCAGCTTGGAAAAACCCGCATGAACGTGACATGCCTTATCTTGAACAGATGGTGAAAGAAGTCAAAGCATTAGGCATGGAAACCTGTATGACTTTGGGGAAGTTAGATGATTCACAAGCTAACCGATTAGCAGATGCAGGGCTGGATTTTTATAACCACAACCTTGATACCTCACCTGAATTTTACGGCAGTATTGTGACAACACGGACCTATCAAGATCGCTTAGATACGCTTGATAAAGTGCGCAATGCGGGTATTAAAGTGTGTTCTGGCGGAATTTTAGGGTTAGGCGAGGAAGTTAAAGATCGCGCTGCAATGTTGGTGCAATTAGCCAATTTGCCACAACCGCCAGAAAGTGTGCCGATTAATATGTTAGCCAAAATTAAAGGTACGCCATTAGCTGATAATGAAGATGTCGATCCCTTTGATTTTATTCGTACTATCGCCGTTGCTCGTATCATGATGCCTCGCTCTTATGTACGCCTTTCTGCCGGTCGTGAGCAAATGAGTGAACAAACACAAGCATTCTGCTTTATGGCTGGAGCGAACTCTATTTTCTATGGTTGCAAATTGTTAACAACAACCAATCCAACTGAAGATAAAGATCACCAATTATTCCGTAAATTAGGCTTAAATCCTGAACGATTAGCAGTATCTATGGGTGACAATCAGCAAGAAGAAGCTTTGATGCAAGCGGTTGCCAATAAAGACACTGAACAATTTTATAATGCGGCACTGTAATGAGTTGGCAAACCTATTTAGATGAACAACTTAATGGGCGTAGAAATACGCCATTATGGCGAAAACGCAACGTGATCAAACAGGTGAAGGGGCGTTTTTTGATCACAATATCAGGTGAAAAGTACCTTAATTTTTCAGGTAATGATTATTTAGGTATCAGCCAACATGCGGACGTCATTAAAGCATGGCAACAAGGTGCTGATGAGTATGGTGTAGGTAGCGGTGGATCAGGGCATATCACTGGATTTACACAAGCTCATGCACAGTTAGAACAGCATCTTGCAGATTGGCTAGGTTACGATAATGCATTGTTATTTTCATCCGGTTATAGTGCTAACCAAGGTGTTATTTCGGCATTACTTGAAAAAGACGATGCTATTATTGCGGATAAACTTTGCCATGCCTCGTTAATGGAAGCCGCTGTATTATCACCCGCTATATTATGGCGTTTTTTACACAATTCTTCTGATTCTTTATTTCAACGACTTAATAAAACGTCGGCTAGTAAAACCTTGGTGGTTACAGAAGGGGTATTTAGCATGGATGGAGATCAAGCCCCATTAACAGAAATAGCAACAATAAGCCGACAACATGATGCATGGTTAATGGTCGATGACGCACACGGTATTGGTGTTTTAGGTAAAGAAGGTCGAGGTAGTTGTGATGAAGCGGGTATCAAACCTGAGCTATTAGTGGTGACTTTTGGTAAGGCTTTTGGTGTCAGTGGGGCGGCAGTGCTTTGTAACAAGTCAACAGCGGAATTTTTTGAACAATACGCACGCCATCTTATTTACAGTACATCAATGCCACCTGCACAGGCAGTTGCGTTACATTCAGCACTCAATATGATTAAACAAGCTGATGGTGAGCGAGCATACCTTCAACAATTAATTGATACCTTTCGTCAAGGTGTTGTTTCGCTTCCTATTAAATTATTGCCTTCACAAACGGCTATTCAGCCATTAATTATCGGTGATGAGCAATTATGCCAAACACTTTCAGATTATCTGCAATCTAAAGGTCTATGGGTAAAGGCAATTTTTCCTCCTACTGTACCGCCTCAAAGTGCACGCTTACGAATAACGTTAACCACTCGCCATCATCTTTCAGATATTAAGCTGTTAATCGAGACGCTTCATGCATTCTTTAGTCAAAACAGATAAACAACGTATAGCCCAAACATTTGGTAAAGCTGCGGTTCATTACGATAATCACGCCAATATTCAGCGCTATAGCGGTAATAAATTAATGGATTTAGCGCGTTATGATAGTGGCAAAATTGTCTTAGATGCAGGATGCGGAACAGGATATTTCAGCCAAAAATGGAAACAACAAGGCAAGTTTGTTATTGCACTTGATCTGTCACACACCATGCTACAAGTGGCAAAACAACAACAGCGGGCTGATGGTTACTTACAAAGTGATATCGAGCATTGTGCAATTACGCCACAAAGTGTGGATATCGTGTTTAGTAATTTAGCGATGCAATGGTGTGATGATTTATCTGTTGCGATTAACTCACTCATGAAAGCAGTAAATAAAAAAGGTGCACTTTATTTCTCAACACTCACTACGTTGACACTGCAAGAAGTCAGAGAGGCTTGGCAATCTCTTGATCAACATCCGCATGTTAATCCTTTTTTATCGCTTCACGATATTAAGAAAGCGTGTTGTGGCTTTCATTGCCAATTTTCTACTGAAACGGTTACAGAACATTATGATTCATTACATGCGTTGTTTGCTTCTTTAAAGGGCGTTGGCGCCAATTTTGTGCAAGGAGATCGACAAAAAGGGTTGATGACACGACAAAAATTTCGTGCGCTAGAAAATGTATGGAAAACAGAATCAGGTAAATATTTACTCACTTATCAAATTGTTATAGGAAAAATATCATATGGCTAAGACATGGTTTTTAACAGGTACAGATACAGAAGTGGGTAAAACTGTAGTTAGTAGTGCACTATTGCAATGTGCGGGGCATCAAGGGTATCAAACCGTAGGCTATAAGCCTGTTGCTTCGGGAAGTGAGTGGCTAAATGAAGGTTTACGTAATTCAGATGCACTGACACTGCAAAAATTCAGTACAGTAAAGTTAGATTATCACCGTATTAATCCTTACTGTTTTGAAACGCCAACATCGCCACATATTGTTAGCCAAGAAATAAAACAGCCTATTGATTTTAATGTGATGTCAGAAGGGTTGTCTTATTTAAAGCAACAAGCTGATTGGGTTTTAGTCGAAGGCGCTGGTGGTTGGTTTACCCCACTGTCAGAAAACTATTTTTTCTCTGATTGGGTTATCAATGAAAAGCTACCTGTTATTTTGACTGTGGGTGTTAAATTGGGTTGCATTAATCATGCGTTATTAACGCAACAAGCAATTATTCAGTCTGGTTTAACATTGGCTGGCTGGGTTGCAAATGAAGTTGAACCTGCGGGGCGATATCAAAAAGAATATCTGGCAACATTAAAACAGCATATTAACGCACCATTTTTAGGCAAAATACCCTACTTAAACGAAGTAAAAGAGCATAATTTTACTTCTTATCTCGATCTTTCCTGTTTAAAACTAAGTTGATAGGCGGTTATTAAGTAAATTATAAAAGTCTATTTTTTATACTAATAAAAAAATAAAAAAAATAAATTCAGTCAATTTTTAGGGATATTTTAAGGTAGAAAAAAAGACGTAACCTACCGAGAGATAACAACTTTGTACAGTTATCCACTATTCCTGTGGATAACCTTGTGTATTACCATTATAAAAATACGCTGAATAGAGAGAATACAATGCATTGCTAAAGATTGGTGTTATTCTCAACTTTTATTTTTAATTCTTATATATCAATTAATTAAATAAAATCAATAGAGGAAGTGGTGTTGGTGTGTCTCTTGGAATAATTCACAAAAAAGGGGTTGCCTTTTTGAAAAAAATTCAGTTCCAAAACTGGGGATAACTTATGCTAATTATTCAGACAAATTTTGTGAGATAGAGATTGAAGCTGGATTTTTATCCAGTATCATAAGGAGTGTCAGCGAGGAGATGAAAATATGAGCAAAGATTTCAAACTGCATTCTGAATTTAAACCGGGTGGTGATCAACCTGCCGCTATTGCCTCACTCTGTGAAGGGTTAGATGATGGTCTTGCTCATCAAACTCTTTTAGGGGTAACAGGTTCAGGTAAAACCTTTACGATTGCCAATGTAATTGCCAATCTCAATCGTCCGACTATGGTGTTGGCGCCGAATAAAACATTGGCAGCACAGCTTTATAGTGAAATGAAAGAATTCTTTCCTGAA
The DNA here is from genome assembly GCF_003144535.1 of Proteus penneri. GTDB lineage: Bacteria > Pseudomonadota > Gammaproteobacteria > Enterobacterales > Enterobacteriaceae > Proteus > Proteus penneri. Next base: position 148,867 of record NZ_PHFJ01000002.1, read on the forward strand.
AATGCAGTGGAATACTTTGTTTCTTATTACGATTATTATCAGCCAGAAGCGTATGTGCCAAGCTCAGACACTTTTATTGAAAAAGATGCTTCTGTTAACGAACATATTGAACAAATGCGTCTATCTGCGACTAAAGCTTTGCTAGAACGTAAAGATGTTATTGTCGTATCATCGGTTTCTGCTATCTACGGTTTAGGTGATCCTGATAGTTATTTAAAAATGATGCTTCATCTGACTAACGGCATGATAATCGACCAACGTGCCATTTTACGCCGCCTTGCTGATTTACAATATACTCGCAATGATCAAGCCTTCCAGCGAGGTACATTTCGCGTACGTGGTGAAGTGATTGATATCTTTCCAGCTGAATCTGATGATTATGCATTACGTGTTGAGCTATTTGATGAAGAAGTCGAACGCCTTTCACTGTTTGACCCTTTAACAGGGCAAATTCACTATAATGTGCCTCGTTTTACTGTTTACCCTAAAACGCACTATGTCACTCCCCGCGAGCGTATTCTTGAAGCGATGGAAGAAATCAAAAAAGAACTTGCAGACAGACGCAAAGTGCTTTTAGCGAATGATAAACTCGTTGAAGAACAACGCGTGACACAGCGTACTCAATTTGATCTCGAAATGATGAATGAATTGGGATATTGCTCAGGTATCGAAAACTATTCACGCTATTTATCAGGTAGAGGGCCTGGTGAGCCACCTCCAACCCTGTTTGATTACCTTCCTGCTGACGGTCTATTAGTGATTGATGAATCACACGTTACCATTCCACAAATTGGCGGAATGTACAAAGGCGATCGCTCGCGTAAAGAAACCTTAGTTGAATATGGCTTCCGTTTACCTTCCGCGCTTGATAACCGTCCGTTACGTTTTGAAGAGTTTGAGGCGTTAGCACCACAAACGATTTATGTTTCAGCAACACCGGGTAAATATGAACTTGAAAAATCGGGTAATGAAATTATCGAACAAGTTGTAAGACCAACAGGCTTACTTGATCCGATTGTTGAAGTGCGACCAGTTGCCACACAAGTTGATGATTTACTTTCTGAAATTCGTATTCGTGCAGCAAAAAATGAACGTGTATTGGTTACAACACTAACAAAACGAATGGCTGAAGACTTAACAGAATATCTTGAAGAGCATGGCGAACGAGTTCGCTATTTACACTCTGACATTGATACTGTTGAACGTGTCGAAATTATTCGTGATTTGCGTCTAGGTGAGTTTGATGTATTAGTGGGTATCAACTTACTTCGAGAAGGTTTAGATATGCCTGAGGTCTCTTTAGTAGCGATTTTAGATGCTGATAAAGAGGGTTTCTTACGTTCAGAACGTTCATTGATTCAGACAATTGGTCGTGCGGCTCGTAACCTTGAAGGTAAAGCAATTTTATATGGCGATAAAATTACCGATTCAATGGCAAAAGCGATAAGCGAAACTGAGCGTCGTCGCGAGAAACAGCAACAATTTAATCTTGAGCATGGTATTGTCCCTAAAGGATTAAATAAAAAAGTGGGTGATATTCTTAAGATTGGTCAACCTACGCAAGGGCGCAATAAGAAAGGGCATAAAGCAACAGATATTCATGAAAATTATCCGTTGTTATCAACGGCTGAATTGGAAAAAGAGATCCAACGTTTAGAAGCTGAAATGTACCAATATGCAAAAGATCTTGAATTTGAGAAAGCAGCGAGTACGCGTGATAAGTTGCAAGCATTACGTGCTCAATTTATTGCTAACTCTTAATTAGCGAAATTAAATTCACAAACCGATAAAGGGGTATCCTTATTTTACAGGGATTATCCCTTTTTATCTTCTATCTTCCATTTTTTGCCTAGTTTTATATTCCCTTAATGGCGTTCAACTGTTTAAATACCACAACAAACAAAGCGTCAATTATTTACAAAGATAAAAAAGATATTAAGGACAGTGAATGAGTGGTTATGTTTATGCAGGGTTTCCTAGCTCTGCTGGGGTAATTCTTGGAGTTATTCTTCTTATTATACTTTTTAAATGGCTACGCAAATTTACTGTACAAGATAGTGAGTTGCAAAAATCATCAACATCAGGGCAAGAGCCCATTTTATCTGAAGCAGAAAATACATCAGCTCAGTTATTACCTCATGAATGGGGTTTATATGTTGCAGCACCTTATGCCGCAATGAATGAGTGGGCATATAACGAATATGCTCGAGGTAAAGATGATGGTGGATTATCAGCAGGTTGGGGAATTAACGACCGTTGGGATTTAGTGTATCAACTATTTTGGTTGCTCACTCAAGGCCACACCAATGATTTTTATCAGCTACGTGATCAAATTTTGAATGGCAAAGAAGACGATGTTCAGTCATTAAAAAATGACATTTTACTTTCTGAGTTAACTGAACATGATAAAAATGAGCGTTTATGGCAAATTGATATGATGAGCACTAATCGCATGAACATCCAAAATGTGAAATACCTTATTTGGGATCTCTGCCGTTTTAACAAACTTTGTCTAGAAGGTTGCCAACAAGGTTATATTACTCAACAAGAAGCTCAAACCTGGTCATTAATGAGCGCATCAATGTTGCGTCGGATCTATGATGGCTGGGAAGATATGTGGAGAAACTTTATTGCTGCTCGTTGGTTTTGGGCAAGTGGCGATCAAGATTGGGTTTCTTCACATCAAGCTTTTACGGATGTGATACAAAATATTCTGAATGCAGAAGATACGTTGGCAACAGAAGAAAACTGGATAATGGATTTACCGCCATTGGATTTAACATCTTTCTCTCGTACTGTGGCTGGTCTCGGTCTGATGAAAAATGATGTACCAATGACACTTGACGAAATTGAAGAAGTGATTAGCCAGCGTATTACATTAAAGCAGCTTAATAGCTAATAATACGTTGAAAACCAATAGTGATATTGTGTTTTTACCAACCAAAAACCGCACTTGCTGTTTATTGCAGATGCGGTTTTTTTATGGAAGCAAGGTAATAAATACTATTTAATAGCTTGAGGTGATGAATTACGTTGCCCTAATTGCTGTAATGTTAACTCAATAGCTTTGCTTAATAGATGGCGGTCGTGACGATAAGGAATATCTTTAGCTTCCAATTGGGTCTGTACAATTAATCGACCTTTCATCGATTCATATTGTGTTTCAGGGCTAATGATCACGGCATCTATTGTTTGTAAACCAATATAATTTTCCATCATAGCGATTTTATCAGACATCGTCATACTGGCAGCCGCGGGGCTTAGCTCTTTGCCTAAATTACCAATATAAATCGTTGTTGCACTACTACGGCGTAATGCTTGTGCAAGCTCTGGCAATAATAACAAAGGCATTAAACTGGTAAAAAAACTACCGGGGCCGATTAAGATAAGATCTGCTTGATCAATGGCTTCAATGGCTTCTCTCGTCGTGGGTACTTTAGGATAAAGATCAAGTTTTTGTGGGATCTTAGGCAAAATATCAACGTTAACTTCACCATAAATCTCATTACCTTGATCATCTATTGCCATTAGATCAACGGCTTGTTCAGACATAGGAATAAGATGTGCATTGACTCTTAATAAGCCACGAATAAGATTAATTGCTTCTAAAGGCCGAACACTTAAGTTATCTAACGCTTTTAGCATTAAATTTCCTAAATTGTGCCCAGCCAGTTCACCTGTACCAGAAAAACGGTATTCAAACATGGCAGAAGCCACCGAAGGCTCAGTAATTAACTGATTAATGCAATTGCGCATATCACCCCACGCAATGCCACCTTCTTCTTGACGAATACGGCCAGTAGAACCGCCATTGTCTGTTGTTGTAACAATACCAGTAAGGCGAGAGCCTAAGTAGGAGAGTGCTGAAAGCACACGTCCAAGGCCATGACCACCACCAAGGGCAACAACACGATCTAAATCACTTAGCGTGCGATTTCGCATATTTGTTCTACTCATCTTTAAAAATTTGCCGCTAATTTATCACAATTAAATTTTAAGCCTATGATCACGACGTGATTTCATCACATTCCTAGTTTTATTTCACTTTTGATAGCCTAATATTTAACCAACTAAAGTGTTTTTATTTATGTTATTAGCGTGACTAAAGTGTTGTAAGTCGTTGTATTATAAATTATATAGCGAAAACATTATTCGCTTTTTGCATAATTAGCAGGTAGAATCCACAATAAATATATAGGTATTAGAAACCTGTGAAAAACAGGTAAAGATAAACTCCTAGCCTTTACGTCTAAGTCGTGTATTGACAAGATATGATGTTCTGGCCGTGACGAAGCAAGTCACCAGGGTGCAAGGTAGAAATGTCTGCATCTCCCGATTTGGAAAGGTGTTATTATGCAACAACTCGTTGATGCGTTTTCCCGCAAGTTTTTCTATCTACGTCTTTCAATTACAGACGTGTGCAATTTCCGTTGTACTTATTGCCTGCCTAATGGTTATAAGCCTAATGGACACAAATCATTTCTTTCATTAGATGAAATCAGTAGACTCACGCAATCTTTTGCTGCATTAGGAACAGAAAAAATCCGCTTAACCGGTGGTGAACCGACAATGCGCCGCGATTTTACTGATATTATCGCGACAATCAAAGATAATGCTGCAATTAAAAAAATTGCAGTAACAACAAATGGTTATCGTTTGTCACGAGATGTTGCACAATGGCGTGACGCGGGTTTAAGTGCAATTAATGTGAGTGTTGATAGCCTCGATCCTCGTCAATTCCATGCTATTACTGGGCAAGATAAATTTAATCAAGTAATGGAAGGTATTGATGCAGCATTTACTGCGGGGTTCGAAAAAGTCAAAGTTAACGTTGTGTTGATGCGCAATGTGAATGATAAAAACCTCCCTGATTTTCTTAATTGGATCAAAGACAGACCTATTCAGCTGCGCTTTATTGAATTAATGGAAACCGGTGACGGGAGTGATATTTTCAACCGCTTTCATTTGTCTGGTGAAGTTATTCGTCAGCGCTTACTCAATGAAGGTTGGTTACAAATTCCTCGCGCCCGTAGTGACGGGCCTGCTCAAGTATTTACCCATCCTGATTATCAAGGTGAAATTGGTCTGATCATGCCTTATGAGAAAGACTTTTGCCTAACCTGTAACCGTTTACGTGTTTCGGCTATTGGTAATCTCCATCTTTGTCTATTTGGTGAAAATGGCATTCCTTTACGCGACTTACTTGCTGATGATAGTCAACAACAAGCATTACAACAGCGTATTCAGGGCGGGCTTCTTCATAAACGAGAAACTCATTTTCTTCATCAAGGCGATAGCGGTATGACACCGAATTTATCTGTTATTGGTGGATAGTTTTTCGCTCTGTTATTTCGTTAATTTCAGGAGTTGTGCATGTCTCAACTAACTCATATTAATGCTGCCGGTGAAGCTCACATGGTAGATGTTAGCGCTAAAGCTGAAACAGTGCGAGAAGCGCGTGCTGAAGCTTTTGTTGAAATGTCAGCAGAAACATTAAGCATGATCACCGAAGGTAAACACCATAAAGGTGATGTATTTGCGACCGCAAGAATTGCAGGTATTCAAGCAGCAAAAAGAACATGGGAATTAATCCCATTATGTCACCCGCTGTTATTAACTAAAGTCGAAGTGCGTTTAGAAGCACTCACTGAATCTAATCGTGTACGCATTGAATCTGTTTGTCGTTTAACCGGTAAAACAGGGGTTGAGATGGAAGCATTGACTGCGGCATCGGTAGCGGCGTTAACGATTTATGATATGTGTAAAGCCGTTCAAAAAGATATGGTGATAGGGCCTGTACGTTTATTAGAAAAAACAGGTGGTAAATCAGGCCACTTTAAGGTGGAAGCATGATTAAAGTTCTCTTTTTTGCGCAAGTCCGTGAGTTAGTGGGTGTTGATTCTCTCGAATTAGATTGTGAATACCACACAGTAGACGATTTACGTAAAGTATTAATCAACAAAGGTGAACGATGGTCACTTGCGTTAGAAGATGGCAAGTTACTCTCAGCGGTAAATCAATCTTTTGTTCAAGGTTCTCACGTTATTAATGATGGTGATGAAATCGCCTTTTTCCCACCTGTTACAGGAGGATAAGATGAGCGCATCAACTCGTATTTCAGTACAAACCGAAAACTTTAGTGTTGGTGATGAATACCAATGGCTTTCTGAGTGCGACAGTGATGGCGCTGTTGTGACCTTTACAGGGAAAGTGCGTAATCACAATTTAGGGGATGAAGTCAGTACGCTCACGCTTGAACATTACCCAGGTATGACTGAAAAGGCGCTTAATGACATTGTTAATGAAGCGCGAGGTCGTTGGCCTTTACAACGAGTTAGTGTTATTCACCGAGTGGGTACATTGAATATCGGTGAAGAAATAGTGTTTGTGGGTGTCACTAGTTCCCATCGTAATAGCGCGTTTGAATCTGCTGAATTTATTATGGATTTTTTAAAAACACGTGCGCCTTTTTGGAAAAAAGAAGGGCTCTCTGAAAATAATGATAGATGGGTTGAAGCACGCCAAAGTGATTATGATTCAGCCGAGCGTTGGGAATAAACCACTACGCTGAATTAAACGCTACATAACTTTACTTCAATTTATTTTATGATGACATTTCATACAGTTTATTTTATGGAAATGTAAAGTCAGTGTGATAAAATTAAATCCTAATGAGTCCATAATGGACTCTTTACTGAAATAAACGTTATCGTTAAACCTAACGTTATCACTATGATTAAAGGGTAATCATCATGGATCGATTTTCACGTTCAAATGATTCAATCGTACAGCGCACAGGTTCTGGCCTACAAACCTTTATGGCTCAGGTTTATGGTTGGATGACTGTCGGCCTGTTATTAACTGCGTTTGTTGCATTATACGTTGCATCAAGCGAAGCATTATTATCAATGATTTTCTCAAGCAAGATCGTCTTTTTTGGTTTGATCATTGCTCAATTAGGATTAGTTTTCGTGTTATCAGGTATGGTTCATAAAATGAGTGGTGCAATGGCAACCTCATTATTTATGCTCTATTCCGTGCTAACCGGTGTCACTATCTCAAGCGTATTACTGGTTTATACCGCATCTTCGATTGCGAGCACCTTCTTTATTTGTGCGGCAATGTTTGGTGCATTAAGTATTTACGGTTACACCACTAAACGTAGCTTAACGGGTATGGGTAGCTTCCTGTTTATGGGGCTTATCGGTATCATTATTGCTTCTATCGTGAATATCTTTATGCAAAGCTCAATGATGAGCATGGTTATCTCTTACGCTGGTGTGTTAATTTTCGCAGGTTTAACTGCTTATGACACACAAAAACTAAAAGATATGGGTAATGAGATTAACCAAGAAGATAAAGAAAATATGCGCCGTTACTCAATCATGGGTGCATTAACGCTTTATTTAGATTTCATCAACTTGTTCTTAATGTTACTGCGTATTTTAGGCGACCGTCGTTAATTTTAACGATATGACGTTGATAGACGCTGTTTAACAACAGTATAAAAAATAAATCCCATAACTTTATAAGTTGTGGGATTTTTTTGTATTGAATAATTTAATTGTTATTGTTTTAAGCAATCTTTCTTCGGAAAAGATAATAAGCAATGCTACCCGTTCCTACTGCAATCACTAATAAAGGCCATAAGCTGTGCCATATTACGGTGATATCTGCATTTTTAAGGTAAATCTGTTTTGTGATATCGGTGAAATGACGAATAGGGTTTATCCATGTGGCATGTTGTAGCCAAACGGGCATGTTTTCTACGGGAGAAATATAACCGGATAATAAAACCGCAGGCATCATAAACACAAATACACCAATAAAAGCCTGTTGTTGTGTCGAACTTAAGGCCGATATTAACAAACCAAACCCTACCAGCGATAAGCCATAAATCAGCATGGTAAAGTAAAATAGAACCAGTGAGCCAGAAAACGGAATTTGATAACCAAATATCCCAATAATTAATACGATGGTACCTTGAACGGCAGCGACAACCATTGCAGGAATCGCCTTACCGATAAAAATTTGCCATGTTGATAGAGGTGAAACTAATAGTTGATCTAAAGTGCCTTGTTCACGTTCTCTAGCAACGGAAAGTGAAGTGACTATCATCACGCCAATGGTAATAATCAACGCTACTAACGAAGGTACAATAAACCATTTGTAGTTTAAATTAGGGTTATACCAATTGCGAACAACAAGTTCTGTTTTATTCAGCAAAGAAGGTGTATTACCTGCTAATTCAGCTTGATAGTTTTGAACGATTTGCTGTACATAATTAGCAGCGATTTGCGCACTATTTGAATTTCGACCATCTAGGATTAATTGCAATTTGGTAGGAGCACGGCTTTCTAAATCAGCACTAAAATTCTGTGGAAAACGAACTAATAAAAGCGCTTTGCGATTATCAATTGTTTCTTTTATTTCATGTTCGTTTTTAAGCAAAAGAGTTTGAGCAAATGCACTTGCTTTGGCGATACGTTGGGTTAACTCAATAGATTGTTTTCCATTATCCTCATCAAAAATTGCAATAGAGGCATTGGTAACATCTAACGTCGCTGCAAAAGGGAATAAGATCATCTGAAAGATCACGGGTACTATTAAAATAATACGCGTTTGAGGCTCTTGTAATAATGACTGTAGCTCTTTCATTATCAAGGTGAGAAGTCGATAAAACATAAAGTTCTCCCTTTAATCTAATCGACGACGTGTTGCTAACGCCGTTAATCCAATAAAAAATATCGCCGATACAATTAATAGCCACATATCTAGCATCAATATCAATGGAATATCGCCAGCTAAAAATAGCGTTTGTAAACTACTCACAAAATAACGCGCAGGAATAAAATAGGTCACCACTTGAATAAAGATGGGCATACTATCAATTTCAAACACAAAGCCTGATAACATAATTGCGGGCAAAAATGCAGCGTTTAACGAAATCATTGCCGCATTAAATTGATTACGCGTTAGCGTGGAAATAAGCAATCCCATGCCTAAAGCGGTAGCTAAAAAGAGCGAGGTGATCCCACCTAAAATCCACAACGATCCTCGATAAGGTACGCCAAGCACAAATACGGTGACTACCATACACAAGATCATGACAAAACTGCCTAACACTTGGTAAGGAATAAGTTTTGAAAGTAAGAGTTCTGTGCGAGTGATTTGGGTGGAAAGTAGCGCTTCCATAGTACCACGTTCCCATTCACGAGCTATTACTAACGAAGTGAGAATTGCGCCGACAACGGTAATAATAATAGTAACCGCACCTGGAATAATATAGTGCTGACTTATCGCCGCAGGATTAAACCAATAGCGAGGCTCTATTTCAATTAATGGTGTAGTATCAATACCCTTACTAATGGCTTGTTGCTGCAACCAAATTTGCCAAACGCCTTTGGTATAAGCCTGAACAAAGTTTGCAGTATTGGGCTCACTGCCATCGGTGATCACTTGAATAGGGGCTGTAGTATCTTGACGGGCAAGTAATTCAGCAAAATTAACAGGAATAACCACAATGCCACGAATTTGCCCCGCTTGCATTTTATCGATTAATAATTGTCGATTATCACTAATAGTTGCATTGATATACGGTGAGTTTGTGAAGGTGTAAACAAGCTCTTGTGCGGGTTGGCTTTGTTGATTAGTTAAAATACCAATATTTAATTTGCTTGAGTCTAAATTAATGCCATATCCAAAAATAAATAGCAAAGTGAGCGGGATAACAATAGCAATTAGGGCACTACTGGGATCACGGGTGATCTGCTTTGTTTCTTTTAAACACAGTGCGTATAAACGTCGCCAAGAAAAGCGAGCATGAGATGATTGAGCTGAATTATGCATGTTTTTCGCTCCCTTTATCATTTTCACTTTCAAGTTTTTTATCGTAATCCAGCACTAAACCAATAAAGGCATCCTCCATTGAAGGAGTTGGATTATCATCACTGGCAACCATTTTTTTGAGAGAATCTGGCTCACCAGCCGCAATGATTTTTCCGCGATAAACCAAACCAATACGATCACAATACTCGGCTTCGTCCATAAAGTGAGTGGTAACCATCACGGTCACTCCTTTATCAACCATGCCATTAATATGTAGCCAAAATTCTCTTCGTGTTAATGGATCAACGCCTGATGTTGGTTCATCTAAAAAGAGAATATCAGGCTCATGCATTAATGAGCACGCAAGGGCAAGGCGCTGTTTATAACCTAAAGGCAAGGTTTCAGTGATTTGATTTACCATTGGCTGTAAACCAAAAGCAGTTATCATATCGTTGATTTTATCGCGTTGCTGTTTGCCATGTAAGCCATAAACACCAGAGAAGAATTTCAAGTTTTGTCCCACTTTAAGGTTGCCATAAAGTGAGAATTTTTGTGCCATATAACCTAAATGTTGACGCGCTTTACCTGAGCTTTCTTTTAAGTCCATACCTAGCACAAGGGCTTTACCGCTGGTAGGGACTAATAAACCACACATCATTTTAAAGGTTGTCGATTTACCTGCACCGTTAGGGCCCAATAAACCGAAAATTTCACCACGTTTAACTTGAAAATCGACATGATCGGTTGCTGCAAATTGCCCAAACATTTTGGTTAACTGTTGCGCTTCAATCACAGTCTCATTAGGTGAAGGAGGGATCTGAGGTATAATTTCAGCTAATTCAGATTTATGAGAAGGTCCACCTCCTAATAAATCGATAAAAGCATCTTCAAAGCGAGGAGTAGCAGGAATAAGCTTCGCATCAGGTTTACCCAAAGCGTTCAGTAATTCAGATTGATTACTCTGTTTTTTCAGGATCAAACGAACAGATTGTCCTTGAATAACACCATCAGTTACTTGAGGTTGAATAATAGCTTGTTGTAATACTTTTCTTCGCTGATGGCCTTCAACATCAAGCAGAAAAGAACGACCTGCCATTTTTGCTGTTAAGTCTTGTGGAATACCACTATAAAGTAACTCTCCTTTGTTAAGCAAAAGAATGTTTTTACATTGCTCTGCTTCATCAAGATAAGAGGTGCTCCATAGTATCAACATGCCATCGCTGGCCAAAGCATGCACCATTTGCCAAAGTTCACGGCGTGCAATGGGATCGACCCCAACACCGGGCTCATCAAGCAGTAAAACTTTAGGACTACCTAATAAAGTACAAGCAAGCCCCAATTTCTGTTTCATTCCGCCTGAAAGATTGCCTGCAAGGCGAGAGGTAAAGCGAGTGAGATCGGTAAAAGAGAGCAACTGTTGGTAAACTTTTTTACGCTCTTCACCGATGACATTTTTTAAATCAGCATAAAGATTAAGGTTTTCTAATACTGTTAAATCTTCATAGAGCCCAAATTTTTGTGGCATATAGCCAAGAATAGCTCTGACATCGACACTCTGTTTTTGCGGATCCATGCCTAAAATACGAATATCACCGGCATCTGGTTTTAATAGCCCAGCAAGCATCCGAATTAAGGTTGTTTTACCTGCACCATCGGGGCCAACTAATCCCGTCACAGAGCCACCTGTGATGGTGGCTGTTAATGACGAAACTGCAGGGTTTTCCATCCCTATAAAGCGTTTCTCAACACCTTGAAGTTCGATAGTGTAATCAGTGTGTTCCATTTTTCCCTCACATTTAATGAGAGGAGGCAAATTTTAAGGTGACAGGCATACCTTGGCGCAATTCGTCATCGGCATCTGTTACAACCACTCTGAGGCGATAAACTAAATCCGTTCTTAATTCAGGTGTTTCCACACTTTTTGGCGTAAATTCGGCTGTTGGGGAAACAAATCCAATCGTACCATGGTATGGCTTATCCTTACGTCCATCGGTGTAGAGATAAACTTCTCGATTGGGAATAGCTTCGTTTAAATGTGTTTCACTGATATAAGCTCTGACCCAAACAGGGTTAGTTAATGACACCGTAAATACAGGGCTTCCAGCAGATAATATTGTGCCTGGCTCCACAGCTCGAGTTAACACAGTACCTTGTGATGGAGAGATTAATTGCGTGTCTTGGAGATTTAATTCTGCTTGTGCGACGGCGGCTTTAGCTTGCATAACTTGTCCTTTCGCCGCATCAATATCTTCTTTTCGATAACCATTTTGATATTGATTTAATTTATCTTGGGCTGCTTTTAAGGCTGCGGCTGCTTGATTGCGATTATTTCTTGCGCTATCTAACTCATTGGCTGAAATGACTTTTCGGTTAGCCAAATCTTGCTGGCGTTTATAAAAGTTGTTGGCATATTGCCAAGCTGCTTGTTTTAATGACACATCAGATTGGGCTTGTGCAATTTCTTCACTGCGATAACCGGCTTCCATTAACGCTAATGCAGCAATAGCACTATCACGCTCACCATAAGCTTTATTTAGTGCATTACGATAGGGGGCATCATCAAGTTTTCCTAACAATTGCCCTTGTTTGACTGGGGCACCTTCATCAACGAGTAATGTGTCTAATCTTCCAGCAACACGAAAACTAAGATTGACTGTACGTATATCGACATTGCCATAGAGTACTAATTCAGACTCTTTGTTTTCTTCATAATAATAGATACCTGCAATAATACCGATAATAATCATTAAGATAATAAACAAACTGACTTTTTTAGTTTTCATAATAACTCTATTTATGCGTGATGTGGGTTAGTGTAAATCTCTCTTAATCCGTTGAGTAATAAAGTAATATGAGTTTTTAAGGTATTCGAGATAATTTGATATTCATTTTTACCTATTCTATCCCATCCTGTTTGTCTAAGAATGGTTTCTCTTACTAAACGAAATGATAGCACTTCGCCTAAAATAGCGTGAGTATGTAACATCGTTGTGGGTAGTGTAGCATCTAAACCAATATAGAGAGCTAATAGTTTGTTTACACGCGTTAAAAGCGGCGATAATGCTTGTTGGTGGATCAAAGAGTATGCTTCTGTGGGAACAAGCTGTTCTCTTGCCATGATACGACTAAGATGAATATTTTCTTTATCAAGCACAAGACGAGCATATTGTAGAAAACTATCTGTGATAAGCGTTTGCAGTAATGGCAAATGTTCTGTTGGGTTAGGTCGTTCAAGAAATTCGTCAAGAATGACCACTGTCGGTTCAAAATCAAGGCGAATAAGATCAGCAATATGTTGTGCAACGGCGAGATATAACCCTTCTTTAGAACCAAAATAATAAGCGATAGCGGCAATATTTTGTTGAGCAGCTTGTGCAATTTGGCGTGTGGTGGCTGCATCGGGGCCATTTTTACCAAAGATCTCACATGCCGCTTCCAATAATTGTCGTTTTGCTAGTTCACCACGTGTCGTCTTCTGATGGGTTTCTGACATAATCGAAGATACCTTACTTAAGTAAAATGTAACAAAACCAATGATATTAAAAACAGCGATAACAAGGCGTATTATATTAGATGATATTGAACAATAGGGAAAATTTGTAATAAATAATCGAATAAAAGTGATTTGTAATAAAAAATACTATCTATTATTGAAAATTATTTTTGTATTCTGAATATAGCAAAAACTGTTAAAATAGGGGTTATTAGGTTAACCTAGCAAGGTTCATTCTCTTTTATCACTGTCTATACCTAGAAATGATAGTACCTATAGAGTAATAATATTTATAGATTGACAGTATGAAAGCCCGTCATTTTTAATTTCAATCACCGTGTTATACGTTTTGGTTGTAGGAGACTACTGTTTTGACCGATTTTACATCGCTTGGTTTAAGTGAGGCGCTTCTCCGCGCTATTGATGAACAAGGGTATAAAACCCCAACCCCTATTCAACAACAGGCGATTGAGCCGATTTTGGCAGGTAAAGACGTATTAGCCAGTGCACAAACAGGCACAGGTAAAACAGCAGCTTTTACATTACCAATATTGGAAAAGTTATCTCAATCAGCTACAAAAACTAAAGGTCGCCAACCCGTTAAAGCGCTGATTTTGACACCAACACGTGAGCTTGCCGCTCAAATTGCTGAAAACGTAAAAGCGTATAGCCGTTATATTCCTATTCGTTCACTTGTGGTTTTCGGTGGTGTGAGTATTAACCCACAAATGATGAAATTGCGTGGTGGCGTTGATGTATTGATCGCAACGCCTGGGCGTTTACTCGACCTTGAACATCAAAATGCGGTTGATCTTTCTCGTGTTGAAGTCTTAGTGCTTGATGAAGCTGATCGTATGTTAGATATGGGCTTTATTCATGATATTCGCCGTGTGATCAATAAATTACCGAAAAAACGTCAAAATTTATTGTTCTCTGCGACATTTTCTAAAGAGATCACAGGACTTGCCAACTCGTTGTTAAATAATCCTGTGAGTATTTCCGTTGCACCAAAAAATTCAGCAGCTGAATCTGTTGATCAATATGTCCATTTAGTGGATAAAAAACGTAAAACAGAGTTGTTATCACATTTAATTGGCTTAGAAAACTGGCCACAAGTGCTTATTTTTACACGTACAAAGCACGGTGCTAATAAGCTTGCTGAACATTTAAATGCTGATGGTATCAAATCAGCGGCTATTCATGGCAATAAAAGCCAAGGTGCGAGAACTCGTGCTTTAGCTGACTTTAAAGACGGTAAATTAAAAGCGCTGGTGGCAACTGATATTGCCGCTCGTGGCCTTGATATTGACCAACTGCCTTATGTCGTCAATTTTGAATTACCGCAAGTTGCAGAAGATTATGTTCACCGTATTGGTAGAACAGGTCGTGCTGCTGCAACAGGTAAAGCTATTTCATTGGTTTGTGTTGATGAACATGGATTATTAGCTGATATCGAGCGTCTATTAAAACGTGAAATTCCTCGTTTAGCCTTAGAAGGTTACGATCCTGATCCTTCAATTAAAGCGGCTCCATTGCATAAGAAGCCAAAAAATAATGCACCACGTAGAAGTGGCGGTGGTCATGGGCGTGCAGATATTCGTGGCAAAGATAATCGTAATAATGCTCGTAAAGAGAATGATAGTGAAGGCAGTAAAGACGGTGGTCGTTATAAAAGCAAAGAAAACTACCGTAATAAAGATGGCTCTCGTACTGGTAAATTAGGGCCTCGTCGTTCACGTAAAAGTGATGAAGGTAGTAATAATCAAAGCCCTTGGTCAAAAGCTAGAAAAGAGTTTTGAGGTTAAAAAGTGCGAGTTCTATTAGCGCCAATGGAGGGGGTTTTAGACCCCCTTGTGAGAGAGTTACTCACTTCGATTAACGATTACGATCTCTGTATTACAGAGTTTGTGCGTGTTGTTGATTCATTATTACCAACAAAAGCTTTTTATCGCTTATGTCCTGAACTACATACAGAAAGTCGCACTAAAAGTGGAACACTGGTGCGGGTGCAATTATTAGGGCAACATCCACAATGGTTGGCTGAAAATGCCTTTAGGGCGGTATCATTAGGCTCTTGGGGGGTTGATTTAAACTGTGGTTGCCCTTCAAAAACAGTCAATGGTAGTGGTGGTGGTGCTTCTCTTCTAAAACAGCCAGAAACGATTTATCAAGCAACAAAAGCAATGCGTGACGCAGTGCCTTCAGCGTTACCTGTCTCTGTTAAAGTAAGACTTGGTTGGGATTCTTCTGCGTATAGTCATGAAATTGCTGATGCCGTAGCACAAGGTGGTGCTACGGAAATCACGATACATGGCAGGACAAAAGAAGATGGCTATAATGCTGAAAAAATTAATTGGCAAGCCATTGGTGATATTCGTCAAAGACTCTCAATACCTGTGATTGCCAATGGTGAAATTTGGAACCGTGAAGACGCACTCGCCTGTTTAGCGACAACGGGTTGTGATGCGATAATGATTGGTCGTGGCGCCATGAACACGCCTAATTTAAGCCGTGTTGTAAAGGGGATTGAAGCAAGAATGCCTTGGCAAGAGGTGATTGAATTATTAAAGCGCTATGTTCGTTTAGAAAAGCGTGGCGATACAACAATTTATCATGCATCACGGATTAAACAGTGGTTTAGCTATTTACGCAAAGAGTATCCCGAGGCCGATGAGTTATTTCGGCAAATTAGAACATTAAAAACGTCGCCAGAAATTGCGCTCGCCATAGAGGCGCTGTAGTTTAAAAATAATCTTATTCGATAATAATAGCGCTCATTAATCAGCGCTATTTTTTTGTTCGTTAAGCAATAATCTCTCTATTTATCTTAAATATGATGTTACTTATCTCTAACAATTGGAAAAAATAACTATTTCGACTTACACTCAATAGGTGACATTTTTAGGTATGTTGTCTATATCATGACTATTTTAGGGGGAAATATGGGAATTCTTTCTTGGATTATTTTTGGTTTGATTGCGGGTATTCTGGCGAAATTCTTAATGCCTGGCTCTTATGATATTGGTCTGATATGGACTTGTATTTTAGGTATTGTGGGGGCGGTTGTTGGTGGCGCAATTAGTAGCTTCTTTGGCAAAGGCAAAGTGGATGGCTTTAACTTTGGTAGTTTTGTCGTTGCTGTGATTGGTGCCATTGTGGTGCTCTATCTTGCAAAGATATTTGCAAGTTAATATCTTCATACCAAATAGAGATTGACAACAAACCCGCGTAATGCGGGTTTACTTTTTCAGGCAAAATAGATCAAGTTAGCATTCACAAGGAAGGGCACTTTCAGCACCCCATTGTGCCCAAGAACCGTCATAAAGTGCGATAGATTGGCAACCTAATACGGTTAACGCTAAAAATAAAATTGCCGCGGTCATACCTGAACCACAAGTCACAATAATAGGTTGTGATAAATCAATACCAGATTGTTCAAAAATTTGCTTTAGCTCAGCATTGCTTTTCAATTGCCCATTAACAACGAGTTCATTCCAAGGCACATTTTTACTACCCGGGATATGTCCACTACGCAAACCAGGACGGGGTTCAGGTGCTCTACCATAAAAACGATCAGCAGAACGTGCATCAACTACCTGTTTTTGTTTGGTCTCTAAATTATCAAGAAGTTGCTGTTTATTGGCATAACGTTGTGCATGACGTTCAACAATAAAAGGAGACAGTGCCGGCACTTTAATTGCTTTACCTTGTTCTGTTGCAAATCCAGCTTCAACCCATGCCTGTAAGCCACCAGCAAGAATACGCACATTACAACAACCTAGCGTTGTTAATGTCCACCAACCTCTAGGTGCGGAAAATAAGTTGCCTTGATCGTAAAGAATAACCGTTGTGGTATTAGAGATACCTAATTGCGTCAGCGTTTCTGAAAAGAGTGCATCAGATGGCAACATATGTGGCAATGTTGTCGTTTTATCTGCGATTTCATCGAGATCAAAAAAATGAGCATGTGGAATATGACGTTCAAGGTAAAGTGCTTGATAGTCAATCTGTTGAGTGGGCATTGGTGCGCTGACATCAAGGATCACAACATCAGCATTATGTTGATGTTCAAATAGCCATTGGGGTGTAACAAAGTAATCGTATTCCACGGTGCGACCTCATTTATTTAGCAGAAGGTGAGCTGTCTGGGATAGCTGGAAATTGCTGTGTAGGTGATGTTTCAGGTTGAGTTTGCTCTGTTTCTATTGGTGTTGTGGAGCGTGTATAGATATTTAAGCCCGCAAGGAAAACACCACCGATAGAACCAAAGGCAAGTAGCGCGATAATAACAATAATTATTTTTTTCATAATGTTCATTTGCAGATGAATGTTGCGCAAAAGTATATCGAGATATGAAGTTGAAACAAGTGCTAAGTCAGTTTAATCGACAAATGATAGTGGCTAAAAAAGAGATAAATAGTTAAATAAACAGGCTATTTATTTTTTATAAATAGCCTGAGTAAAGTTGGTGTTGGCGTTAATTATTTCAATCAAAGGTTACAGTCAATGATAAGAAAAAACCCCTTAAACTCAGGAGTAAATGAGCTTAAGGGCAAGGGGTAACGCAACTTAATTAAGAATATAAAAACCAGAATGTCATTGCTAAGTTCACAATGGCTGCGACAGCCATAGGAATAGCAGTACGTTTAACTATTTGGAAAGGTGAGACATTCGCAATACCTGCAATGGCGACAATAGCGGCAGTAATGGGTGAAACAGTACGACCAAAACTTGTCATTATTTGCATTGGTAAAATTAAAGTGACCACATCTACTTTTAAGAATGCAGCAATTTTCGGTGTTAAGGCGGCGAATGAGAAGAATGCCGCATTACCTGATCCCATTAAAAAGGCGGCTAATGCAAGAATGGCACTCATGACAATGATCATGGCGGCAATACCAAAACCTGCATCTTGAGCAGAGCTAATGAGTGTGTCGACGGCACCACTTTTTAGTAAACCATTCGCAAAGAATTCACCTGATACAATTAACGAGACCACTAATACAAATTGCTTACCCATTCCTTCAAAAAACAGCATAAAGCTATTCATTACCGCTTTTGCATCGCGTAAGCGAACATATTCAAAAAGAAGTGCAATCACAGTACTAATAATCATCGCTGTGGTGACTTCTAATTTAATATAAGGGTGTAGCAAAGGACTGAAGCCGATAATCAGAATTAAAGGGATCACGGGTAATAAGGCATAAGATAACGGGACTTTATTACCTTCTTCTTTTACGACATCAATGGTTGTTGGGTCGAAAACAAATCCTTCACGTTTATCCCACCAGCGTTGAATAAAGAAATGAGTAATCGCAACCGCAATAATAATAGGAATAGTAACGGGTAATTGGTGCTGAACAAAATAGACGGCAGGTTCAATATCCGCTGTTTTTGCTGCCATAATCACATTACCAGAACCGGGACCATGGTCGATAAACTGGCAACATCCAATTACGGCTAAAGCGGAAAGTGGACTAATACCAGAACGAATTAATATCGGATACATAGTGACCATTAACAGCATACCTAAACCTGCATGGCTAGGGATAAAGATCACCAAGATTTGAGTAACGAGAAATGAAATCACTAATAATAAGTAAGGTGATTTTATCGCTTTTAATGGCTTTTCAAAAATAGCGAATAAAGCACGGCTTGCGCCAACGTGTTCCATATAACGAGAGAAACCGGCAATTGCCATTAATGTTAAACCAAGACCCGCTAGGCGAGAACTCATAATATTCGTAAAGATTTGGAAAACATCAAAATATTTAAATTGAGTGGATTTATTTTCTGGTAATAACGGATTAAGATCTAGAGATGCTGTTAAGAGCAAGAGTAATAACCCGCCGAGTAATAATACTGGTTGAGGTTTATAACCCCGCGCCAGTAAATAAACCACCAGCACTGTTACCAGCGCGGCAATAATTAAACCTGTCATAGTGAATTCCCCGGTAATGATGCAATACTTTTTGTTATTGGTTTAATGCTGAAAAAGCTTGTGTAATATCTGCAATGAGGTCGTCAGTTGCTTCAAGGCCGATGTGTAAACGTACAAAAGGGCCATGACCTTCACGCCAATTAGACGCTGTTCTTGCGCCAACGACATTGGCGGGTAATGCAAGACTTTCAAATCCACCCCAAGATGCACCAATACCAAATAGTTCAAGCGCATCAATAAATTGCTCTGATTGTTTTGCGGTAAATTCTTGTTTAAACTCAATGGTTAATAGGCCATTACTGCCTTTGCAGTCACGTTTCCATAAATCATGACGAGGGTGATTAGGTAATTCAGGGAACCATACTTTTTCAACTTCAGGACGTGTCTCTAACCACTGTGCGATAGCCAAAGCTGATTTGCCATGAGCAGCAATACGTTGACCTAATGTTCTCATTCCGCGAAGTACCAGTGCTGCATCATCAGGGCTACTGGCTTGACCTAATGCTTCAGGTAATGCACCAATTTTTTTCCATGCTTTTTCATTCGCAACCATAATGCCCATCATCACATCAGAGTGACCGCATAAATATTTAGTTGCAGCAATAACAGAGACATCAGCGCCTAATTCCAGTGGGTTATAAAGCCACGCAGAGCCCCATGTATTATCAACACCGACAGGAATATCCCGTTCATGAGCAATTCTGCAAATTTCAGGTAAATCGAGCATTTCATAAAGTAATGAGCCGGGTGATTCGACAAAAATAAGCTGTGTATTTTGTTGAATTTTTTGCTCAAAATCTGAACCATCTGTTTTAAAGAAGCTATAAGCAATGTTATTGGGCTCAAGAAAAGCCGATGCAATTTTACGCACAGGTTCATAAACAGAATCAGCAAATAAAACATGCCCACCACTACGCGCATATCCCATAATAGTGACGGCGATAGCTGCCAATCCAGTAGGGAACAGCTGAGCGCGATAGCCACCTTCTAATTCGGTTACTAAAGCTTCAAGGGCGAATGCAGTTTCGGTACCACGTGCGCCATAGCTTAAAACACGCTCTGTTGCTCGGCGATCACGCACTTCGCGCCAGCTTTTAATCGAATCAAAAACAATGGTACTGGCCCTCATGACTGGTGGATTAATAGGGCCAGAAGTTTTGATTGCTTGGCGTCCACTGTGTATTAGTTTTGTTTGTTTATTTTGTTTCATTATTAATATCTCCAAATATAGAAATAGAGTTCCCTGGTAATTAAATAAAAGGGTTAATTACTGTTTGCGCTTATTTTGTTTCTATTATTTATAACAAACTTATTTGTTTTTAAAATAGCTATTTTTTAAAAATGATGATCTTCCTCTAATTTTTTAGCATTAATTATTCTAATTAAATCTTAAATAACATTTAAGATTCAAAAGTTATAACTAATAAATAAAGAGTTATTTGTAACTATTTGAATTAATGTTATTTTTTAATTGATTAGAAAAGCTTTAAATTAGATTAAAATTATCAAAGTGTTTTTATTGAGATTATATTGCATAAATAAAATAACAATCTAACAAGTCGTTTTATTTAAAAAACGATTTTTTTATTATTCTTTTAACAGGGGAAATAATTATGGGAACCAGTGTTTTTGATTCTGTTTTATTAAAGAATTTATGGTCAACAGAAGAAATGAGAACTATTTTTTCTGATAAAACTAGAATGCAAAATTGGCTTGATTACGAAGCTGCATTAGCGATTGAGCAAGCTGAATTAGGTTTGATTCCAAAAGACGCTGCAAAAGTTATTGCAGAGACTGCGAAGCTTGAAAAACTTGATATGGATTATGTATTAGAACAAGTGCGTCTTACTCGCCATCCATTAGTGCCAACAATTCGTGGTTTAGAGCATGCTTGTCCAGAACATTATGGAGAATATGTTCACTTTGGTCCAACAACACAAGATGTAATTGATACTGGCCTTGTACTGCAACTAAAAGATGCTCATCATACTTTCTTGCGTGATATCAAAGTATTAGGTCGTGCTCTGCTTTCATTAAGCGAACAACATCGCAACACACCAATGGTTGGGCGTACATTAGCATTACAAGCTCTGCCAATTACGTTTGGACATAAAACAGCGATTTGGTTAACTGAATTAGCGCGTCATTATCAACGTCTTAAAGAGATAGAACCTCGTTTATTTGTTGGCAGTGTTGTCGGAGCGGTCGGCACAAAAGCCTCTTTAAGCGATAAGGCAGATGAATTAGAAGCTCGCGTATTAAAACGCTTAGGTTTAGCTGTACCTGAAATTTCATGGCAACCTGCGCGTGATAGATTCAGTGAATATGGCATGCTAATAGGCTTAATTAGCGGAACTTTAGGTAAAATTGCTAATGAAATCTTACTGTTAGCACATAACGAAATTGATGAATTATCTGAGCCTTTTGGTAAGGGGCAAGTGGGTTCTTCGACCATGCCACATAAACGTAATCCTGCCATTGTTGAAAATGCGGCCTGTGTGAGTAATACCCTAAAAGCGAATCTTTCTGTTTTAACGGATATGATGAAACATCAACATGAGCGTGATGGTGCAATCTGGAAAATGGAATGGAAGATCATGCCAGAACTGTGTTTGATGCTATCTGTTATCTTCGATAATATGAAAACAGTAATAGGCGGACTGAATGTGCATGTCGAGAAAATGCGCGAAAATATGGATATCCTAGGGGGCTTCATGTTGGCAGAGCGTGTGATGTTTGCATTATCTGATAAAGCGGGTAAACAAACTGCACATGAAATTGTGTATGAAGCATCAATGTCTGGGCAAGAAGAAGGTATCACCTTTGTGGAAGCGATTAATCGTGATACTCGTATTCGTGATCACATTACTCAAGAAGAGCTTGATGCGCTTTTAGATCCAACGACATATGTTGGTAATGCACCAGCCCAAGTTGATCGTGTTGTTGCACAAACCAAAGCCTCTGGCTGGCTAAATGACTAAGTGACTTAATTGTATCTAACCTTCTTATTATCCTAAAAGCCGGTGATATTGCTGGCTTTTTCTTATCTATTCCGAGGTGTTTATGACATTGAGTCAGCAGTTAGCCCAATTTATTACCACAACCCATTTTTCTGATTTACCTGCTCAAGTTGTAGAGCGCGCTAAAATTCATTTATTAGATACATTAGGTGTCGCCCTTGCTGGAAGTGTGCAACAAAGCGCTATTCAAAGTCGCCAAGGTGTAGCTTTTTTACCTGATAGTCAAGGAAATGTTCCAATCTGGGGGAGTTCGCTAACGGCAAGTATCACTGTGGCTGCATTGACAAATGGTATTGCTTCACATGCATTAGATTTTGATGATACACACACAGACTCGATTGCACATGGCAGTGCGGTATTAACGCCGATTGCTTTTGCATTGGGTGAATCTATTGGTGCATCATCACAAGATATTTTAACAGCATGGGTGATTGGCTGGGAAGTAGCAGCAAGAGTGGGCTTAGCAAGCCATAGTGGATTTCATCAGCGTGGTTTTCATGCCACAGCGATTGCTGGTATTTTTGGTGCAACAGCTTGTGCAGCCTCACTATTAAAATTAACGCCTGAACAAACTGTGAATGCATTAGGATTAACAGGAAGCCAAGCAGGAGGAGTAGCAGAATATCTTGCTAATAGCTCATCTTCTAAATGCTTTCATGCGGGATGGGCTGCGCAATCTGGTATTATCGCAGCATCATTAGCAAAAGGTGGAATGACTGGCCCTGAAACGATATTTGAAGGTCGCTATAGTCTTTATCAAACTCATGGTATTCGAGAGCAAGCACAACCCGAACAAGTCGCATTGGGATTAGGTGAAATATGGGAATTTTTAAATGTTTCTATTAAGCCTTACCCAGTGTGTCATTTTGCTCATGCCACTATTGATTGTGGCCGTAATTTGCTGAAAAAAGGGATCACGGCTGATGATATTGAAAGCGTTGAGTGCGTGGTTGATCCTGTTGCAGCCGCTTTAATTTGCGAGCCACTTGAAACAAAATGGGCGCCTAAAACAGCTTATGGGGCAAAATTTAGTTTACCGTGGCTATTTGCAGCGGGCTTTTTAGATAATGCTTTAACGCTATCTTCATTATTTCCTGAAAACCTACAACGTGAAGATATTCAAAGGTTAGCGAAAAAAGTGAGTTATCGTTATCCAGAAAAAGGCGAAATTCCATTTCCTACCTATTTTCCTGGATTAATTTTTGTGACATTAAAAAATGGCGAGAAGATCACGGAGAGGTTAGATATTCAATATGGTAATCCGAAAAATCCAATAACAGATAAAGATGTGATCAGTAAGTTTTACGATAATGCCTCTTTAGTAATAGAGGATAAACAATCGGCTCAACTCGTTGAAAAAGTATTGAATTTTGAAAAGATCACTCTTTCTGAGATAACACAATTATTGCGTAATGAAGAAGTGGCCAATTAAGTTAAGTATAATGTCAATAAGATGATGATATGAAGGATTGGTTTGAGCTACCAATCCTTTTTTATTGCCTTGCACACATAAATTCAGAGGTGCAAACTATCTTTTCACCAATTTTCACCGTACCTGAAAAGCTAACAATAGTGCGTCGCTGCCGGCAAAATTGGATCTCAATAAGTAGCTGATCACCGGCTTTAACCACATCATAAAAGCGTGCGTTTTTTATACTGGCAAAATAACATCGCTGATCTTCACTCATAGGTGAAAGGTAGTAATGTGCAAGAATGCCTGATGCTTGAGCCATGCTTTCAAGTAGTAATAACGGTGGGTAAAATTCGCCAAAAACAACAGTGTCATTGGTTGTGACATTTTTAATAGCGGTTAATTTGCCACTGGCAAGTTCAGCGGGTTTAGAAATAACCTGATCGATTAATAAGAATGGATAACGATGAGGCAATATTTCCATTATTTCACTGACGGAAATGGGCATACATTTTCTCCTCGTTATGATGATAGGATAAACTTTATTTTACAAAAAGGGTGGCTATTATTTCATTCTTATTCAATATCGTACAGTGTTAGCCTGTCTTTTGGTTGAGAAATTTGAGTTAAATAGATAACAAAGACCAGCATAGATAAAATCTAGTCTTTGTTATTGCGAACTTTCTGATGTGATATCGCAATGGTTTATTTATTTTTATTATTCTTGTTGAAGAGTAATATCAGCATGATTAATCACTTCATTTTGTTCATTTTTTAATGAATCAAACAGTATTTGTGCGGCTTTCCCTGGGCTATTGGCATTGAGATACAGGTTATAACTAATGGCTGGTAAAGCGGGTAAACCTTCCTTTTCGCCTAAAATACGCAAATCATCACCTGATAGTTCAATTGAACGCGCCATAATACCTAAGCCTGCACGTACTGCGGCTCTGGCACCTGAAAGTGTTGTAGCAACATAAGCGATTCGCCAACGAATACCTTGCTGATCAAGGTGATTAATCATCATATCGCGGTATGTGCTGGGTTCATCTAATACAACTAATGGTAGGGGATCATCAAGATCAAATCTGAAGTGTTTTCCGCAATACCATAAAGAGGGGGAAACGCGTAATACAATTTTGGGATAACCTACATGTTCTTCGGTGGAAATGGCTAAATCAAGTTCGTTATTTTCTAACATAGACATTAAAAATGGACTACGTTTCACAATAATTTCCATGATTAAGCGAGGATAGGCTCCAGAAAAACGCGCGAGGAGATCAGGTAAAATCGTGTTTGCCGTATCATCAGGAGAGCCAATTTTTAAGATCCCATCAATTTCTTCATGCATCAATGAAAGACACGCTTCATCATTCAGACGCAAAATACGGCGAGCATAATTAAGTAGTTGTGTACCGGCTTCTGTCAGTGTTTTATTTCGACCTTGGCGAGCAAACAGCTCTTTGCCTATCAGAGATTCTAGCCGTTGCATTTGTTGGCTTACCGCAGATTGTGTACGACAAACAGATTCTGCCGCTGCAGCAAAGGTATTACCATCGACAACAGCAACAAAGGTTCGAAGTAAATCAAGTTCTAAGTTAAAAATAGGGCGCTTTGCAGAGGTCATTATAGGAGTCTCTTAACTGATGTTGTGTTTAGTAAAAACAATAAATCATATTTTTATAAGACTATTTTAGATGTTACATAATGAATACTCATACTATGAATAGTTGAATTAATAATCCATAACAAAGCTCAATAATTTCGAGGTGTTATCCATTCTTTGATGAAAAAGGAGAGCAATCGAAGGTAACTACTGATTTTTATACAGTGTTATGAGACAATGGCGCCTTTCTTAAAATCAGTTGCAGAGTGGTTATGTCCCTTTCTCAATCAGTTAAAAATCAAATAAGTCAGTGGTATAAAGCCCTACCAGATCATATTGAAGGGTTTATTCCGCGTGCGCCACAGCGTGAAATGATTGCTGAAGTAGCTAAGACTTTTTCTGATGAAATGGGACGTCATTTAGTGATAGAGGCCCCAACTGGTGTGGGAAAAACACTCTCTTATCTTATTCCGGGTATTGCCATTAGTCGTGATGAGAAAAAACCACTGATTATCAGTACGGCCAATGTGGCGCTGCAAGATCAAATTTATAGCAAAGATCTGCCATTACTAAAAAAAATCATTCCTGATCTTACGTTTACAGGCGCTTTCGGTCGGGGGCGTTACCTATGCCCGCGTAATTTAGATGCGATTTGTGCAACAGAAGGTGAGCAAATTGACTTAATGTTTTTGCTTGAAGATAAAGTTGATGTTGCGACGAGTGCAGAAAGAGAAATTTGTCGAGAGCTCAAAAATGATTTCACTAGTTTTGGTTGGGATGGTTTGCGTGATCACCATAAACGCGCACTAACAGACAGTTTATGGCGCAAAATCAGCACGGATAAAATGAATTGCTTAGGGCGCAATTGCCAATATTATCATCGCTGCCCTTTCTTTATTGCACGTCGTGAAATTGATGAAGTAGATGTAGTTATTACTAATCACGCTTTAGTGATGGCGGCAATGGAAAGTGAATCCGTATTGCCTGATGCTAAAAATCTGCTTTTGGTGCTTGATGAAGGGCATCATATTCCTGATGTTGCGCGAGATGCACTTGAAGTCGAAGGGGAAATAACCTTAGTTTCCCTTAATAATCAGCTTGATAATATCACTCGCCATGTTAGTCAGTATTTAGCGCAATTTATCCCTGTAAGACCACCTAAATTGGCTGATCCTATTCGTTTTGATGCTCATATTGCTAAGTTACGTGAGGCTTATCAAGAGGTTGATACCTTTACGCGAGCACTATTACCAGAACGCAGTGAACAAGATGAATATCTCTTTCCGTTAGGTGAATTACCTGAACAATTCCTGTTAAGTTGCCAGACATTATTTAAGTTAACGGATAGTTTAAAAATGTTGGGTGAAGCCATTTTAACTGATTTAACAGAACGGACAGCGAAAGAAGATATTGTGCGTTTACATCGTGCCATTTTAACGACCAGTAGAATGGTGGGTTATTTAGAGAATATGGCAAAATTGTGGCGTTTAGCTACATTAGAGCAAACCTCAAAAGCACCAGTATCCAAATGGTTAACTCGCCGTTACGATAAAAAGCAGTCTCATCTCTATTTTCATTGTGCGGGTATTCGTGTCAGCGAACAACTGACACAATTGTTATGGAAAAATATCCCGCATGTGGTTATTACCTCTGCAACCTTGCGCTCGTTAAATAGCTATTCTCGCATTCAAGAATTAACGGGGCTAAGTGAGCATTTTGATGATCGCTTTATTACGTTATCTTCACCTTTTGAACATAAAGATCAGGGTAGATTAGTTATTCCTAAAATGCGCTATGAACCGACAATGATTCATGAGCGCGAACATTTAAAAGAGATGGCGCGTTATTTTCGTCAAAGCATGGAAGAGAATAACCATCGAGGGCAATTGGTTCTATTTAGTAGCCAACGGGCAATGGAAGGCTTTTTAGAAGAAGTGAAAGACTTACGTTTATGCTTATTGGTACAAGGGGATCAGCCTCGTTATAGATTAGTTGAAACACATTGTAAGCGCATTGATGCAGGTGATAATAGTGTATTAATAGGTTTGCAATCTTTTGCCGAAGGGCTCGATTTAAAAGGTGATTATCTAACGCAAGTGCATATTCATAAAATTGCTTTTCCGCCAGTGACGGACCCGGTGATTGTGACAGAAGGTGAGTGGCTTAAATCGCTGAAACGTTATCCTTTTGAAGTGCAGAGCTTGCCAAGCGCATCGTTTAATTTAATTCAGCAAGTTGGGCGTCTTATTCGTAGTCATCATTGCCACGGTGAAATTGTGATTTATGACCGACGTCTGTTAACTAAAAACTATGGTTCACGCTTATTAACGGCACTGCCTGTTTTTCCTATCTATCAGCCGGATATGCCGAAAGTAAAAGATAAATAAAAAAGACTACCTAAAGAAAGAGAGGTAGCCTTTTAACGTCATAATTGTAATTTTTTATTAAGAATTAGTTCTCAATATTGGCTTCAATAAACCATAAAAATTTATCAAGATCACGCGATGCAGCCGTAAACATATCGGCGGTATCTTCGTCTTCAACTTCGTCAATGGCTTTACGAATATCATTAGCAACAACAGCATAACGATCAGCCAATGCTTTTAGGTGATCTTGTACATCATGGATATCCAGAGGATAAGCTTTTAAGGGGGTTTTCTTACTCACCACTTGTGCAGTGCCTAATACTGTGCCACCTAATTGGACAACACGCTCTGCAAACTCATCAGTGTGCTGATTAATGGTATCGCGGAAGCCGTCAACCATCTCATGAACAGAAATAAAGTTTCTACCACGCATATTCCAGTGCGCTTGTTTTGTGATGAGAGATAGGTCGATAAACTGTGTCACCATCTGTTGCAGTAACTCGATAGCGTGTAGTTTTACGCTGTCATCGAGATTATTACGGGTATAAAGCAGGCTTGAAGGTGTGGATTTGACTAATTTAGCAGTACTCATAATCGTTCTCCCTAAATAATTAATAACTTAATATCTTAATTTCTGTTAATTATGATAGTGAATTATTAATGGTTAGTCTTATCGATTGATACTATTAAATTGATAGGTCATCTATTTAAAAAAATCTAATCTATCGAAATAGTCTATTTAGGGTAAGACAATGAACGAAAAATAGCAATGATAGGTCAGTAAAGTTATTATTTAATAAGTAAAAAGGATCATATGATCCTTTTTAAATTAATATTTATTTTTACTGAGTAAAATGAGTTAAATATCTATTTTACTTCCTCAATTTTAGTTTTACTTTTCATGGTTGTTGTTGAACCAATAGAAGCTAAAACAATAAAGGCTAAGGCAACCCATTGTATTAGCGTCAAATGTTCGTGTAAGAAAATAATACCAATAAAAGCACCCATACATGGCTCTAAGCTCATTAAAGTACCAAACGTTTTAGCTGGTAAACGTGTAAGAGCAATCATTTCTAATGTATAGGGGAAAGCGGTTGATAAAATCGCAATGGCTAAGGCAATAGGTAAAATAGACCAGCTAAACATAATATCAGGGCTACTTTGTAACATACCGATAGGTACGAAAATAAAGGCAGCAACTAATGAGCCAATTGAAACTGTTGCCGCACCATAGCCTTTTCCTGCACGTTGTCCGAATACGATATATAATGCCCAACCTACACCCGCACCCAACGCATAAAGCATACCAAGCGGATCAAGACCATCATGGATATTATCACCAATAGGGAGCAATAAGCCCAAACCCGCAATCACTAAAATTATCCATAAAAAGTCGATAGCTCTACGTGATGAAAACATTGCAACGGCTAAAGGGCCTGTAAATTCAAGGGCAACAGCAATCCCTAGCGGAATAGTTTCAAGTGCGAGGTAGAAAAGGTAATTCATTGCCCCTAAAGATAAGCCATATAAAAGCAGTGGCATAATCGATTCTCGAGTGAACTTGAGTCGCCACGGTTTAAAAATAAAAAAGAGGATCAACGTACCCAATAATAGACGTAATGCCGTTACAGCTGGGGCTCCAATAACAGGAAATAGGCTTTTAGCAAGGGATGCGCCACTTTGAATTGAAAGCATAGAGAGAAGCAAAAGAGGCACGGGATAAAACACCTGTAATTTAGCTGAGTGCCTGGCTGACAACATCCTATAAAACCTCGTCAATAATCAATCGTATGTGTGCTCTGTTAAAAGCTAACAAAGGATCGCATAATATAAAGTAAAATTACCCGCTTTAATATAGCTATTCATTAATAAATATTTTTTATTTTAATTTCGTTTAGTGAGATTGGTTAAAATATAAATTAATTTATATTTAATAAAATAACTTCTTATGAATATAAGTATTAATAATGGTTAAAAATATATATGCGATAAAAAGCGTAAAAACATTTTTTTTAACCTTTTTTATTAAAAGCACCTTCAGTATAATTCCAAACTCGTTTTAACTAGCTAAAAGAGAATAAAAAATGAATAAAATAAAATCTATCGCAGTGTATTGTGGCTCTAGTTTAGGTGCTTCACCTATTTATAAAGAACAGGCCATTATTTTTGCCAAAGAGCTGGTTAAACGTAATATCACCTTAATTTATGGTGGTGCAAGTGTAGGAATTATGGGCACACTTGCCGATACAGTATTAGCTGAAGGCGGAAAGGTGATTGGCGTTATTCCTACGTTATTAGAAGGGCGTGAAATATCTCATAAAAATCTGACTGAGCTGCATATTGTTGAGACTATGCATCAGCGTAAAAGTAAAATGATAGAACTGGCAGAAGGTTTTGTCGCTTTACCTGGTGGTTTTGGTACATTAGAGGAGTTTAGTGAAGTCTTTACATGGAGCCAAATTGGTTTGCATCAAAAACCATTGGGCATACTTAATATCAATCAGTTTTATTCACCATTATTAATGATGATTGATAAAATGGCGGATGAACAATTCTTACATGAAAAATACCGTAATATGGCGATTGTGGAACAATGTCCTATTCAATTATTAGATAAATTTGAAACATATATTGCACCTCCAGTAAAAACCTACGACAAATAAAGGTAAAAAATGATAATAATAAGAAAAGCGATTTTGTCTGATGTAGAAGAAATTAATGATCTTTACTCCCATTTATTTAATGAAATGGCTAATTTACAACCCGATCGATTAAAACCGGGTAAGCAAGATGAAGCTTTTATTATTAATGGAATAAAAAATAATAAGTTTCATCTTTTGGTCGCAGATTTAGATGGCAAAGTGGTTGGATTTAGCATTGCGCAAATTCAAGAAACACCTATGTTTAACTGCTTGGTTCAACGTAAATACGCTTATATTTACGATATTATTGTTGACCCTTCCATTCGTAGCCAAGGCGTAGGTAGCTTGCTATTAACAGCAATGAAAGAGTGGGCCAAATCGGAAAAAATGACTCATCTTGAGTTATCTGTATTAGCTGAAAACGGTGCGGCTAAACGTTTTTACCAGCGTGAAGGATTAAAAGAAGTGAGCACAGTGATGGGCATTGCTTTATAGCAGAGCCAATTTACGTTAATTCTCATAGGATTAAGTGCGCAGATAAAAATAAACCCGCTTCAATGGCGGGTTTATTAATTATATTATTCAGCTAAATTGTGGGTTTCCCCGCAATGATCGTACACAATACCCTGACATTTTCAACATCTTCTGCCGATATTTCAAACAGGTTTCTATCTAATACAATAAAATCGGCAAATTTTCCGACTTCTAATGATCCAATTTGCCTATCCATATCCAAAGCTTCTGCCGCATTAATGGTGGCTGCACGTAAGACTTCCACTAATGTTAGATTACGATCGTTATCAAGGCGTGGACTTGTTGCATCTTTTTGGCGAGTCATCGCAACTTTAAAATCATACCATTCATTAAGTGGATCAATTGGCCAGTCGCTACCAAAAGCTACAGTGACACCCGCATCTATAAATTTCCCTGCTGTTTCCAAATAGTCACAGCGAGATTTACCGAGCATTTCAATATCTTTCTCGATATTGCTCTGATCGACAGCCGCCCATTGGAAAGAGAGAAAAGGGTAGGTTTTTAATTGTGTAAAACGCGCGTAATCTTTTTCACACATCAATTCATTATGCGCAAGCCCCGGTCTAATGTCTTTCTCAGGTAAGACTTTACGCATTTCACTAATAGCATCCAGTGCTGTACTGATTGCACCTTCAGCAACAGTGTGAATATGAGGATGATAACCCGCACGAGCAATTTCTGTTATTAATGGCGTTAAGATTTCAGGTGAAAAATAGAGATCACCAATATGTTCAGAGTCTTGCCAATGTGGCGTATCGTCAGTGCCAACATTAATACGATATGGTGCATGTAAGCGCGCTGTCATAATCGGAGCTTGTAATACACCATCAAGGAAAAGTTTAATATGACGGATCGCAACACTGGGTTGAGCGCCATTGCTGATTTGATGCCATTGTGAAAAACGAGTTGCAGCATGGCGTACAGCGTTTGGAATATCATCAATAGATGGCACATCATCTGGCGTAATTTCAACAGCATTTTCAACACGAAGGGTCAGCTCACCCGTGTTTCTTAATTTATTAAAGGCGCGTAATTGAGGCTCACCCACACGCGCATCCATAATAGTGGTTACACCTTGTTTATTTAATCGTTTTTGAACATGACGGGCGATTTGTAGGTTTTGTGCTTCAGTGAGTGGTGGCAAGCTATCAATAGCTTGCATTGCAGGTGCATCTTCAAGAATACCGATAGGCGTTCTATCACTATCACGTTCAATATTTCCATCAGGGGGATCGGGCGTTTCTGCAGTGATATTTAACAGCGCTAAAGCGCGAGAATTAGCAAGAACACTATGGCAATCACTAGAAAAGAGTAAAATAGGACGCGTCGTTTTTAAGGTATCAAGGTGATAACGTGTCATTTGCACACCTTCCGGTTGCATGCCTTCACGATACCATGCAGAGACTTTTAGCCATTCGGTATCATTATCAATAAAGTTTTCATCAAGGTATTTTTGAATACGCGATAAAATGTCATCGATAGAGAGTGATTGATAATCAAGATGGCAACCAGCTAACGTTGCACCTCCCCAGAAAGGGTGCATATGCGCATCAATAATGCCCGGCATGACCATTCTTCCCTGCAAATCAATCTGCTCAGTATTTTCATTACAGTAAGAAAGTAGCGCCTCTTTTTTACCTGAAGCAATAATTACACCTTGGCTGATCGCGATAGCATCAACAATATTGTTATTATGATCAGCGGTATAAATAAGTCCGTTGTAATAGAGAGTGTCTGCAATTTGAAATGTCATTCTTCTACCTTGTATTGCTTTTTTAGCACGTAGAATGCGTGCTTAAATGATTATTCTGCTTATAGGGTATCCTGTTGCGTTTTGACGCGGGCGGTCATAGTAGAATTAAATCAGAGTGAATACTATAAGCTTGTTACATCGACGTAATGAAAAATATGATTTATAGGACGATTAAAATATTTAAAAAACAGATTAATAGCTCTATCTTTGAAAGGCGATAAGGTAAGTTTAAATAGGTTAGACTTACCTTATTTAGAATAGAAAGTGGTTAGTTGTCTGGTAAATTGGCAGAACACACTTCGCAATGTGGGTTTTTGGGTAATTTGAACTCACGAAATTGCATTCGCATTGCGTCAAACATCAATACCTTACCATGCAAATTTTCACCGTAGCCAGTAAGTAACTTTATTGCTTCAACAGCTTGTAATGTACCAATAGTACCCACAACAGGTGCCATTATGCCTGCTTCAACACAACTTAAAGCGTTATCGCCAAAAAGATGGCTCAAGCAACGATAGCAAGGTTCGTCATCTTGGTAAGTGAATACGCTGATTTGACCTTCCATTCGAATAGCTGCACCAGATACTAGCGGTTTTTTCTGATGAAAGCAGAGGCGATTAAGTTGCTCGCGTACTGCCACATTATCCGTACAGTCCATTACGATATTATGTTGGCTAATAAGTTTAGCTAAAGCCTCATCTTCAAGTAATGCATCAACGGTTTCTATTGTGACATGAGGATTAATTGCTTCTAATGTTGCTTTTGCAGAGAGCACTTTGGGTTGCCCAATCGTCGCATCACGATGAAGAATTTGGCGCTGAAGATTAGAAAGGGAAACTGTATCAAAGTCTAATAATGTGAGTTTTCCTACACCTGCAGCTGTAAGATATTGCGAAGCACTACATCCTAAGCCACCTGCACCAACAATCAAAACAGAGGCACTTTTCAGCGCCTCTTGGCCATCAAAATCAAAACCCCTTAATACAATCTGGCGATTGTAGCGCAGTGTTTCTTCATCGGTTAATTCGATACTCATAAAACTATTCACTTTTTAGTAGAGAATTAAATAGCTCGATTGTGACCGTTTCACCCGCTGCCACTTTACCGCGCTCACGTTCTAAGACAATAAAGCAGTTAGCGACACTAAAGGAGCTGTAAACGTGTGAGCCTTGGTGACCAGAAGTGTCTACTTGCCATATACCCTCCGCATTAATACTTGCGATACCACGTTGAAAATCAAGACGACCCACGGATTTTTTCAATGGAGATTGTGCAATAGCTTGGAAACGTTGTGGTGCTTTCCAATGGCTAAATCCTGATAAACGAGCGATTAAAGGTTGGACTAATTGGTAGAATGTCACAGTTGCCGAGACTGGGTTACCCGGCAAACCGCAGAACCACGCATTGTGCAGATGACCAAAGGCAAAAGGTTTGCCTGGTTTAATCGCTAATTTCCAAAAACCAATTTCACCAATTTCATCAAGAATTTGTTTGGTGTAATCGGCTTCGCCCACAGAAACACCACCACTGCTGATCACTAAATCTGCTTCTTGATCAGCCTTTTTAAAAGTTTCACGCAGTTTTTCCGGTGAATCAGGAATAACACCTAAATCTAAGACTTCACATCCTAGTTTTTCAAGCATTAAACGTACCGCAAAGCGGTTGGTATCATAAATTTGGCCTGCTTTTAATGGCTGACCAATGGTTTGTAATTCATCACCTGTTGAGAAAACGGCAACTTTTAAACGTCGATAAACCGGTACAGAGGCGATCCCTAAAGAGGCGATTAATGGCAATTGTGCTGTTGAGAGCTTAGTGCCAGCAGGTAATACAATATCATTTTCTTTAATATCTTCACCAATACGGCGAATATTTTGGCCTTTCTTAGCGGGTTGTGAAAAACGAATACCATGTTCAGTGACTTCTGCTTCTTCTTGCATAATGACAGTATCAACACCAGCAGGAACCATTGCCCCTGTCATAATGCGTACACACTGACCAGCAGGAAGCTCTCCTTCAAAAGGAATACCAGCGAATGATTTTCCTGCCACTGGAAGAGGAGTTTGGGGAGCTAAGTCAGCGTAACGAAGTCCATAACCATCCATTGCAGAATTATCAAAAGGCGGAACATTTAGTGGAGATGTAATATTTTCACTTAAGATATAATCGGCTGCATTATTTAATGGGATGTTAAGGGTATCGGTAATTGCCAGCGGTTTTTCAAGTAGTTTTTCTAGCGCTTCATCAAGAGATAATAAACCGCTCACGTGACATTGACTCATCATATACTCCAAGATCTATCTAAATGTTCTGTTTTATTTCATGATACTAATCTATCACGATGAGCATCATCATGTCAGAGATCATCTTGTGACTAGAAAGAAATGAAACGTATTATTGCAAAAATGTTAACTGTCTGGGGTTAATATGTTGCTTGTTCTGTTATTAATGAACAGCACATTTAAAATGTATAAAACGATAAAACAAAATAATGGATATCAATGAATACTTCAAATCACCAAAGTCATTCAGCGCAAGCTTTTCATATCGCGTTTAGTGGTTTTCTTGCTTTAGTTGTTGCAATGGGGATAGGACGCTTTACTTTTACACCACAAGTGCCGTTGATGATTGCAGAATATCAATTAACGCTGACAAGTGCGGGGATTGTCGCTGCATTTAATTATCTTGGTTATCTTGCTGGCTCCTATGACGCGATGAAAGCCGTTAAAGGTGTGGGATATCGCTTGTGGGCTGGTCTTTGGGGGGCGGTGATAATTACGCTACTGTCTGCATGTTTAAATGATGCATTTACACACAGTATTGCACGCTTTTTTATTGGCTGGGCAAGTGGTTGGACGTTAGTGCTAGTGGCTTCATGGGCAAACGAATTACTCGCTCGTCTTAATCGACCGGCATTAAGCGTTGCTGTTTATGCAGGAACAGGCGCAGGCATATTTATTAGTGGTATTCTTGCTGTGTTAATTATGAAATGGCAAATGAGCGCGACGGCGGGATGGTTAATTTATGGTTCACTTGCTTTTATTTGTGCAATATATGTCAGTTATCACCTTCCTAAACCTTGGGCGATGAGTCGAGAAGAAGTAAAAGTTGCACCTTTAACACTGACACCAGCAATGAAAAAGTTAATTTGGGGTTATACCTTTGCGGGGTTTGGTTATATTTTACCAGCTACATTTCTTTCTCAAATGGCGGCAGAACGCTTTCCAGGAAGCTTAATTGCGCAATTTGTTTGGCCTGTATTCGGTGCTTCTGCTGCATTATGTATTGGGATCGCTATTTTAACGCGTAATGTATTAAATACACAGTTACGTTTAGCTATTACGCTTTGGTTACAAGCATTAGGTATTTTGATTGCAGAGTGGCTCCCGACAATAACAGGGCTTGCGATTGGCGCTTTCTTAATTGGTGGCGGTCTTATGTGTGCAGTACAACTGGCTTTTTTACGAGGTAGAGAATTAGCGCCCGATCACGGGCGTTATATGGCGGGTTTACTCACCACTTTTTATGCTATTGGGCAATTAGTTGGCCCTGTCATTTCTTCGCTTTCAACGGCATTAACCGGAAAATTAGAACCTGCACTTTATGTCGCCTTTATTGTGTTGATCATCGGTGGTTTTCTGGTGTGTTTAAAAGAGAAAAATTAGGCTTAATCTAAAAATAGTTCATACAAAAATGCAATAAGTTCATAACGAAAAATGCGGTATCGCTGGATAATGTGATTCATGTCATCTAAAGTGTAGGCTGTTGTCGCTGACAGCGAAACAGATACTTAATTAATGTGTTTATCGGAGAGTCCAATGTCATCATTAAGTAAAGAGGCGCAATGGGTGCACGCTGCGTTAGTTGAACGCGGTTTAGAAACGCCTCTTCGTGAATCAAAGCTATCTCCAAGTGAGAGTAAACAGCAAATTGAACATCATATGACAGAAGTGATGAAGCTGTTAAATCTGGATTTAAGCGACGATAGTTTAGCTGAAACGCCTCGTCGTATTGCTAAAATGTATGTTGATGAAATTTTCTCAGGATTGGATTATCACAACTTCCCAAAAATCACACTAATTGAAAATAAAATGCAAGTTGATGAGATGGTGACAGTACGAGATATCACATTAACCAGTACTTGCGAACATCACTTTGTTACTATTGATGGCAAGGCGATTGTGGCTTATATACCAAAAGATAAAGTGATTGGTTTATCAAAAATTAATCGTATTGTGCAATTTTTTGCTCAACGCCCTCAAGTTCAAGAACGCTTAACACAGCAAATTCTTATCGCATTACAAACATTACTAGGCACAAAAAATGTGGCTGTTTCTATTGATGCGGTTCACTATTGTGTTAAAGCTCGTGGTATTCGTGATGCAACAAGTGCAACTACAACAACCTCGTTAGGTGGGTTATTTAAATCAAGTCAAAATACGCGTCAGGAATTTTTACGCGCTGTTCGTCACCTTTGAGATTTCAAATAAATGAATGAATCGTCTCATCAACGTATCGAAGCACTTGATGCGTTGAGAGGAATGGCGATCCTTGGCATTTTATTGCTC
Source organism: Proteus penneri (assembly GCF_003144535.1). Classification (GTDB taxonomy): domain Bacteria; phylum Pseudomonadota; class Gammaproteobacteria; order Enterobacterales; family Enterobacteriaceae; genus Proteus; species Proteus penneri. The sequence goes on from NZ_PHFJ01000002.1 coordinate 186,029, forward strand.
AATATTTCAGGTTTTGCTTTATTAAGAGTGGCTTCATTTAATCCGTTACATTCGGGGGAAGCCTCTTTTGGTGATCGTATAACATGGATGGCATTAAATCTGTTTGCCCAAGGTAAGTTCCTCTTTATTTTTGCATTACTATTTGGTGGTACGCTTTACCTGCTACTACGTAAAGGAACGCGCTTTAATTTATCGCGGCTCGTTGTACTGGCATTGATTGGGGTTATTCACACATTATTTATTTGGGAAGGTGACATTTTATTTCCATATAGTATATGTGGTTTATTTGTTTTTGCGTTTATCAAATCAATAACGATAAAAAACCAATTTATATTGGGAGCGATACTCTATTTTTGTGGCGCACTTATTCTAGGTGTGTTGTTTTATTATTATCGTGATTTTATTGATACCGTTTGGTACAGCACACCATATTCCCAATTGGCTGAATCAGATTGGAAAACAGGGCCTTATTTAAATAGTGTTTATTATCGTTTAAATGAGCTAACTCTGTTTGTTTTTAATCTTGTTCGTCAATACAGTTGGTTTTTGTTCGGTGCAATGCTGATGGGATCAGCATTAATGGCATCAGGTTGGTTGCAGCAGAAATTTAGTCGCGCTCATTATGGTCGTGTAGCACTTTATTTCCTTACAATAAGTTTAAGCTTACAAACGGTTATTGTACTGGTGGATTATTATCTTGATTGGGATTACCGCTGGGCGGCTATTTTAGCACAACCTTTAACAATGCTGATCCAAGTGGTGCAAAGCTTGGGGTATATTGCGCTGTTTTATTGGAGTTGGAATACAATGCGTCACTCTTATTTTGCCTATGCTTTACGTTGTGTAGGAAAAATGGCGCTAACGACCTATTTAATGCAAAGTCTTATCGGCATTATCCTGTTTCAGCGGATGGGATTATTTAATCAATTTACCTTAGCTGAACTGATGCCTTTTGTTGTCGTTATTTGGGCAATTAACATTGCTTTTGCCGTAATTTGGCTACGCTATTTTCCACAAGGTCCAATAGAGTGGATTTGGCGTAAATCAGCCTCAAAATTAGCGCAATTCTTTTAGATTTTCTCGTTATTGTTGTTACTTAGAGGAAGTGATTCAACTTCCTCAGGTAAAACTGCGGGATATCCTTTAATGCCATCAGGAATAGATTGTATTGCGGGGATCGTTTCTGGTGGTCCTAAAAAGCGGGGTTCGCGGTTTAGAATATAAACATCAATCATTGCTCCGGCTCTTGCAAACACTTCGCGTACACGTACTTTAAACATGCTTTTGGGGGATGCAACCGCAAAGCATTGCGCATCGATTCCTTTTTCTAATGCGATAAAAACAGCACGTTCACAGTGAAAACGCTGAGTAATAATGGTAAATCCATCTGTACCAAACACCTCTTTTGTTCGTACAACTGAATCGAGTGTTCTGAAGCCCGCAAAATCCATCACAATACGAGAGGCAGGAATGCCTGCTTTAATGAGATCTTTACGCATTGTATTTGGCTCATTATAGCTATGTTTTGCATTATCACCGCTTAATAATAAATATTGGATCTTACCACTGTTATAGGCATTAACTGCGCCTTGGATGCGATATTGATAAAATTGATTAATGTAACCGCTGGTATAATATTTTGATGTGCCTAACACCATACCCACTTTTTTAGCGGGCAATGTATCCACATCTTCAAAGATATAAGGATTAGTTTTCCAGCCAATCCAACGATCGCAGGCAATCAAGATGACTGCAAGCAACATAAAAAGTGTGAGAAAGAGATAAATGAGGCGTTTTAGCATGTCCTTGCCTTAATGACGCAAATAAAGAATGACTTTCATAATGCGTAAGGCTACTTGAGCAGGAATAGGGAAGCAAGAAAAAAGCGCCTCATATTAAGTAATGACGCGCTTTTCAGAATGGTACTTAGTGTTTCAAGCTATTTAGAACGAGGTTCTTTTGTAAATACGGTACTCTGGTGACCAATAGTTACGTTCAATGGCTTCTTCTAATGCTGAATCAGACGTTACAGTCGCAACACCTTGTACTTGTGCTTCTTTGGCAACTTGTTTTGCGATATAACGCGAAACTTGCTGAATATCAGCCAGTAAAGGTAACAGAGAACCATCACCCTCTTTTGCCATTGGTGAGCAATCTGCTAATGCACGACTTGCAACCATTAACATGGCATCAGTCACACGTTTCGCACCACAGGCAATAACACCTAACCCAATGCCTGGGAAGATATAAGAGTTATTACATTGTGCAATTGGATACTCTTTATCTTTGTATTTAACGGGGGCAAATGGACTACCTGTTGCCACTAAAGCTTGTCCATCAGTCCAATTGATAATATCTTCAGGGCGCGCTTCTACTCGCGAAGTTGGGTTAGATAATGGCATCACGATAGGGCGTTCACAGTGTTTGTGCATTTCACGAATAATTTCTTCAGTGAATAAACCTGCTTGTCCTGAAACACCAATCAAAATAGTTGGTTTTGCATTCTTAACCACTTCTAACAGTGAAATCGCATCGCTTGTGGTTTCCCAATTAGCAATGGTTTCGCTTTTTTGGATAAGTTTGCTTTGGAAATCCAGTAAATTTGGCAGTTTGTCTGTTAATAAGCCGAAACGGTCAACCATAAAGATACGTTCACGTGCTTGCTCATCGCTTAAACCTTCGGATTTCATTTGGGCAATAATTTGCTCAGCAATACCACAACCCGCAGAACCGGCACCTAAGAAAGTGACTGTTTGGTCTTTTAATTGGCGACCTGCAGCACGACTTGCTGCAATTAGGCTACCTAAGGTAACAGATGCAGTGCCTTGAATATCATCGTTAAAGCAACATAGCTCATCACGGTAACGGTTTAATAAAGGCATCGCATTTTTTTGTGCGAAATCTTCAAATTGCAGTAAAACATTTGGCCAGCGACGTTTAACAGCTTGAATAAATTCATCAACGAACTCGTTATATTCATCACCTGTAATGCGAGGATGACGCCATCCCATATACAGAGGATCGTTTAAACGTTGTGGATTATTAGTACCAACATCAAGTACAACAGGCAGTGTGTACGCTGGGCTAATACCACCACACGCGGTATATAAAGAGAGTTTACCGATAGGTGTACCCATACCGCCGATACCTTGGTCACCTAGACCAAGAATACGTTCGCCATCTGTTACAACAATGACTTTTACGTTTTGTTTAGTGGCGTTTTGTAGCATATCGTCGATATTGGCGCGGTTAGGGTAAGAGATAAATAAACCGCGAGCACGACGATAAATATCAGAGAAATGTTCACAAGCTTCACCTACTGTTGGTGTATAAATGATTGGCATCATTTCAGTTAGGTGAGATTCCAATAGACGATAAAACAGGGTTTCATTGGTATCTTGGATATTTCGCAGGTAAATATGTTTATCGTTATCGTTTTTGAAATCAAGATATTGGCGATAAGCGCGTTCAACCTGTTCTTCGATGGTTTCAACTGCTTCAGGCAGTAAACCATGTAAGTTAAAGGTGCTGCGTTCTTCTTCGCTGAAAGCACTACCTTTATTTAACAGGGGAAATTCTAGCAGGATTGGACCTGCATACGGGATGTAGAGAGGGCGTTTACTTTCGTGTTCCAGTTCCATGAAAAATACTCTTGTAAGGCAGTTAGTCACATGACAATTGTAGATCCTACAAAATAATAAAAATATGTACAGCTTATGTTATTTTTTTATGATTTTTATGCTTAGAAATGAGAGATAGATACAGTTGTTACAACTTTTTCTGGTAAGCATCAGCAAAATTTACATGCTGATGCTTTTTTAGGAGAGATTTTTAGAGGAATAAGTTAAAATTTTTTACAAAGTGATGCGTTGCATCTGGCGACAACCTAAAGCTGTTAATGTGGCTTGAGTTGCATCCCATTGCGTTAAAATTGTTTCTGCTTTTTCAATTAAGACGGCAGATTCAATTTCCATCACACTCTCACCTGCCATATTTAATAAAATCAATGCGGCTTGTAATGGCGGTAAGCTTGGGTTAAATGCGGCATTTTCTGCGTAGCTACCTTGGAAAATTTTGCCATTTTTCATTTGAACAGCAATTCCACTGTGAGACTCACTATAAGGTGCATGACTACGATTGGTGGCTTGTAGCGCCTGTTGTGCTAATTCACTATGGTTATCAATTTCGTAACCGTGATTAACTTTATCCATTAATAAAGAGGTGATATTGAGATCCTTTGGACCAAAGCTATCAGGTAAATAATCTCCCAATGTCGCCACTTTTCTACCCGGTAATTGGATTTGAATATGGGTGCCACTGTTGAGTTCGTTCATAAACTGGCGACAATGACCACAAGGTGTATAGTTAACGGTGATTGAAATTAAGCGAGATTCACCACGTAGCCATGCGTGAGTTACCGCACTTTGTTCAGCATGAACAGTTTGTTGTAGTGGGGCGCCAGCAAATTCCATATTGGCACCGAAGTAGAGATTACCACTTCCCCCACGTGAAATAGCACCAACATTGAAATGAGATATCGGTGTCACTGCACAAGCGGCAGCGACGGGTAAAAGTGCGAGAGCTAAGGCATCATCATTACATTGTAATTGTGTTTTTATGGCATTGACCTGTTCTGCCGTGAATATTGCAGGGAATTCATCCTGCTCAAGATAAGGAGCAAGTGCTTGTTGCAACTGAGGGGATAAATCTGACCAAACTGCCTGAAAACGAGTATGCATACATGAGTCTCCCATTAATCTTTCTGTATTATAAGATTCTAGGCATCTTTACCTATTTTTATATGTGATGAAAATCATATTTTCAATGAAACAATTGCAACAAATTCATTAATTGAGAGATGTATCTCAAATTTATAGTAAAAATCCCCGAAATAAATTTAATTAAATCGGGGATTTAGGAATAGAGGGTAAGAAAGATATTAACTATAAAGATGTAAAATAATAGGGAAGATAAACGGAGCAAGTAAAGAGGTAATAATCCCGCATGTCATTAATGCCAATGAACTGTAAGCCCCCTCAATATAATCGACTTCTGCCGCTCTTGCTGTTCCCACTGCGTGCGAAACAGTGCCCATAGCCAAACCACGAGAGGCGTGAGTAGGAATACGCAGTAGCTTAAATAATGTATGACCAAAAATGGCACCTAAAATACCTACTGCAATAACACATGCAGCACTGATTGCAGGAATACCACCTATGGAGTCCGCGACAGCCATTGCTATTGGGGTTGTCACTGATTTAGGTAAGATTGATGCGGCAATTTCAGGTGTTGCACCTGCCCATAAAGCAATGGCTGTGCCACTGACCATCGCAGCAATACTACCAATAAAGCAAATACTGATTAATGATTTCCACTGTGCGCGAATTTGGTGTAATTGCTGATAAAGCGGTATAGCTAAAGCAACAACGGCGGGTTGCAGTAAGTCATTTAAAATTCGACTGCCTGCGAAATAATTTTCGTAAGGTACCTTAGTTATTAACAAAATAGGTATAATTACTATAATAGCAATTAGCAGTGGATTTAAAATAGGCAAATTAAATCGGGCCGCCAGCTTACGAGCTAAGTAAAAAATAAAAATACTTAAAGGAAGTGACCACCAAATATTCATCAACATAGCTAACATTTTTTCTTCTCACTTAACGCTTTATCATCGTCTTTCTCTTTTGTTTCAACAATATCTTCAACTTGGTCTGGTTTCGAACCCACGATAACGCGCTCACGATGAACATAGTGTGAGCAATATGCAACGAGTGCCATAACACCAAAGGTACTCACGACGCAGGCTAAAACGATGGGGAAAAGTTGCTGACTTAATAAATCATAATAGTTCATTACACCGACACCGATAGGGATAAAGAGTAATGACATATTTTTTAAGAGGATATTTGCACCGGGTTTAACCCAACGCACAGGGATAAGCTGAAAAGCAAGTAAACCAAAGAGGATCAGTAAGCCAACAATACTGCCTGGAACCGCGAAGGGTAGAAGGGCTGAAATAAGATTACCAGCAAAGAGACAAAGATAAAGTACCAAAAAAGATCGTAAATAGTGCCAAAGTGTAATCTGCAATCGTGCCCGTTTAGATTTCATAAGTAAGTGTCCCAAATCAACTAACAGAATTATCATACACCGATTTTGAAAGTGTGCTATGGATCACAATAAAAAAAGGCGGGGCTCTAATAGAACCCCGCCTTTTATTCGTTTGGCAAATGAATTTTGGTTGTTATTTCACTTGCTGACCCGGTTTTGCACCAGAATCTGGGCTAAGTAAGAAGATATCTTTATCGCCAGGACCTGCTGCCATTACCATGCCTTCTGAAATACCAAAACGCATTTTACGAGGTGCTAAGTTTGCTACCATTACCGTTAAGCGACCTTCTAACACTTTAGGATCTGGGTATGCTGTACGAATACCGGAAAATACTTGGCGAGTTTCTCCACCTAAGTCCAAAATTAATTTCAGCAGTTTGTCTGAACCTTCAACAAAATCGGCTTGTTTAATTTCAGCGATACGCATATCGATTTTCGCAAAATCATCAAATTTGATGGTTTCTTGAATTGGAGCATCTGCTAATGGGCCTGTTACTTCTTTTACAGGCGCAATGGTGCTTTTTGATGCTTCAACCATTGCATTGGCTTTATCCATTTCAATGCGGTTAAACAACGCTTTGAATTTAGTGATCTCTTGACCTAATAGCGGTTGTTCAAGTGCATCCCATGTTAATTGAGTTTGCAAAAATGCTTCTGAACGTTCTGTTAGTGATGGTAAAACGGGTTTCAGGTACGTCATCAACACACGGAATAGGTTAATTCCCATGGTACAGATTGCTTGTAACTGAGCGTCTTGACCTTCTTGTTTTGCCACTACCCAAGGTGCTTTTTCGTCAATATAACGGTTCGCTTCATCAGCTAATGCCATAATTTCACGAACAGCTTTACCAAATTCACGATTTTCAAATGACTGTGCGATAGTTTCTTTCATATCAACAAAGTGTTGATAAAGTTTAGCATCATCTAAAGAATCAGCTAATTTGCCATCAAAACGCTTGCTGATAAAACCAGCGGTACGTGATGCAAGGTTAACGACTTTATTTACGATGTCGCTATTAACACGTTGAACAAAGTCTTCTAAGTTTAGGTCAATATCGTCAATGCGTGATGAAAGTTTTGCAGCATAGTAATAACGTAGACAATCAGCATCAAAATGATCAAGATAAGCACGCGCTGTAATAAAGGTGCCACGAGATTTTGACATTTTGGCGCCATTTACAGTGACATAACCGTGAACAAACAGGTTTGTCGGCTTGCGATATTCACTGCCTTCTAACATTGCTGGCCAGAATAAGCTGTGGAAATAGACGATATCTTTACCAATAAAGTGGTAAAGGTCAGCTTTGCTGTCTTTATTCCAAAACTCGTCAAAACTTAAATCGCCACGTTTTTCACATAAGTTTAAGAATGAACTCATGTAGCCGATCGGTGCATCTAACCATACATAGAAATATTTACCCGGTGCATCTGGAATTTCGAAACCGAAATAAGGTGCATCACGAGTGATATCCCACTGTTGTAAACCGCTGTCAAACCACTCTTGCATTTTATTTGCCACTTGCTCTTGTAGCGCGCCAGAGCGGATCCACTCTTGTAACATGTTGCTAAATGCAGGTAAGTCGAAGAAATAGTGTTCAGTTTCACGCATAACAGGCGTTGAACCTGATACAACAGAACGCGGATTAATTAATTCTGTTGGACTGTAGGTTGAGCCGCAAACTTCACAGTTATCACCATATTGGTCTTGCGCTTTACATTTAGGGCAAGTGCCTTTTACAAAGCGGTCAGGCAAAAACATGCCTTTTTCTTCATCATAAAGCTGAGAAATAGTTTTACTTTTGATGTGACCATTTTTTTTCAGTGCAATATAAATTTTAGTTGATAATTGGCGACTCTCTTCACTGTGTGTAGAGTGATAATTGTCGTAACTGATATTGAAACCAGCAAAATCCTGCTGATGCTCTTTGCTCATTTCTTCAATCATGGCTTCTGGCGTGATACCCAGTTGTTGGGCTTTCAGCATAATAGGTGTGCCGTGAGCATCGTCAGCGCAGATGAAATGAACTTCTTTGCCGCGCATTCGTTGATAACGGACCCAGATATCTGCCTGAATATGTTCAAGGATATGACCGAGATGAATTGAACCGTTAGCATAAGGTAACGCGCAGGTTACCAATAATTTATTCGCGACGTGAGACATAGTAAGGATCTTACTTCCATAAAATTAATAAAAGGGACTTTGATGGTAACCGATCCGTCATGATGTCGCTAGGGCAATAATGGAGTTTTTGCAAGAGAAATTTCAGTTGGCAAATTGAGGTAAGGCATTATCGTAGTCATCTACTATCTGATATGATAGATACACTCATATATTTAATAAATAATGAAAACGAGAGGAGCCGGGATGAGTGATAAATCCCCCGAGCAGACCACCCCTGAGATTCTGAACGAAAAAGTTTCAGGTGTCTTGTCTACTTTTGAACACCCAACATTGAAACGTAATCTGCTTTCTCTAAAAGCATTACACCAATGTGCGATGATTGACGATGTTCTTCATATCGAGTTAGTGATGCCGTTTGTTTGGAAAAAACCTTTCCAAACCCTAATTGAAGAAAAGACAGCCGAACTTCGCAACATCACTGGTGCAAAAGCCATTGAATGGAAACTCAAGCATAATATTTCCACCTTACGTCGTGCAAATGATCTGCCTGGCGTTAATGGTGTGCGTAATATTCTTGCAGTGAGCTCTGGTAAAGGTGGCGTTGGTAAATCAAGTACAGCAGTTAACCTTGCATTAGCTCTTGCACAAGAAGGCGCTAAAGTCGGTATTCTTGATGCTGATATTTATGGACCGTCTATTCCTAATATGTTAGGGACCACGATGGAGCGTCCAACGTCTCCTGATGGACAACATATGGCGCCAATTATGGCGTATGGATTAGCGTCTAACTCTATCGGTTATTTAGTGACTGATGATAATGCGATGGTATGGCGTGGTCCTATGGCGAGCAAAGCATTAATGCAAATGCTCCAAGATACGTTGTGGCCTGACTTGGATTATCTGGTTATCGATATGCCACCAGGAACAGGCGATATCCAATTAACCTTATCTCAAAATATCCCTGTAACTGCTGCGGTTGTGGTAACAACACCACAAGATATCGCGCTGGTGGATGCAATGAAAGGGATTGTCATGTTTAAGAAAGTCAATGTACCTGTATTAGGTATTATTGAAAACATGAGTGCACATATTTGTAGTAACTGTGGTCACCTTGAACCTATCTTTGGTACTGGTGGTGCCGCTAAATTGGCAGAGAAGTATCATTGTCAATTATTAGGTCAAGTTCCTCTTCATATCTCTTTACGTGAAGACCTAGACCGCGGGCAACCAACAGTGATGCGTGATCCAGAAGGTGAGTTTGCGGATATTTATCGCGAAATCGCGTCTACCGTATCTTCTCAAATGTATTGGGATGGTGATGCAATTCCAACGGAAATTTCTTTCCGCGCAGTGTAATCACAGTAGAATAATGTCTGAAATTATTTGCTGATTAAAATGGAGAGTCATTTGGCTTTCCATTTTTTACAGGTGATTTCCGGCTGTTTTTGATAAAAAACAAATAGATTTCTGGTTTTACGCTGGAACCAGAGTGATTTCAAAACTATAATCTGCGCTAGCGTAATATTTACATATTATTACGTTATCCCTCTTTTTATTTCAAACCAGGTTTTTTGATTATGGCTGACACAGCACATCAGTGCACAATTGTAGGTATCGCTGGAGCCTCTGCTTCGGGTAAAAGTCTTATTGCAAGCACACTTTACCGTGAGTTAAGAGCGCAAGTAGGTGATCATAATATCGGGGTGATACCAGAAGATTGTTATTATCGTGACCAAAGTGATTTAACAATGGAAGAACGATATAAGGTCAATTATGACCACCCAAATTCGATGGATCATGCACTTTTATACCAGCATTTGTGCGCATTAAAAGCAGGAAATGCCATCGAACTCCCTCAGTATGACTACGTTGCTCATACACGCAAAACAGAATCCATTTCTTTTCAACCTAAAAAAGTGATTATCATTGAAGGCATTTTGTTATTAACAGATAAACGCCTGCGTGAAGAGATGGATTTCTCTATCTTTGTTGATACCCCATTAGATATTTGCTTAATGCGCAGGATTAAACGAGATGTGAATGAACGTGGACGTAGCTTAGACTCAGTCATTGAACAATATAATAAAACCGTTCGTCCTATGTTCTTCCAGTTTATTGAACCTTCTAAACAATATGCCGATATTATTGTACCTAGAGGGGGGAAAAACCGCGTTGCGATTGATATTCTGAAAGCAAAAATTGGGCAATTCTGCGAATAATAGATTCATTTTTAGGCAGCTTTCATGCATGATGAAACTGCCTGTTTAACTTGAAGAAGGAAATAAAATGCGATTATGCGACCGTGATATTATTCAGTGGCTGGATGAAGGTAAGTTAGTCATTGAACCCCGCCCGCCTGTCGAGCGAATTAACGGCGCAACAGCAGATGTTTGCTTGGGAAATCAATTTCGTGTTTTCCAAGGTCATACTGCAGCTTATATTGATTTGAGTGGCCCTAAGGCTGAAGTGAATGCTGCGCTAGAGCGTGTAATGAGTGATGAAATAGTTTTGCCTGAAGGTGAAGCATTCTTTCTACATCCTGGTGAATTGGCGTTAGCAGTGACACTTGAGTCAGTCACTTTGCCTGATAATGTTGTTGGATGGTTAGATGGACGCTCATCATTAGCACGCTTAGGCTTGATGGTGCACGTTACTGCACATCGTATTGATCCTGGTTGGCATGGGCAAATCGTATTAGAATTCTTTAATTCAGGTAAACTGCCTCTTGCATTAAGACCGGGTATGGTGATTGGTGCATTAAGTTTTGAACCTATGTCGGGTTCTGCTGATAGACCTTATAATCGTCGTCAAGATGCAAAATATAAAAATCAACAAGGTGCAGTTGGTAGTCGGATTAGTGAAGATTAACTATCTTTATAATCATCATTATCATGTTCACTAAACGGGTAATTATATGAAAAGGTTTTTGACAACACTGGCTATTTTGCTTGTGGTTATTTTGGCAGGCTTGACAGCGTTAGTTTTACTCATTAACCCGAATGATTTCCGTGGGTACCTTATTGAAAGGGTTGAGAAACAAAGCGGTTACAAACTCACATTACAAGATGATATGCGTTGGCATGTGTGGCCAAAATTAAGCATTATCAGTGGTAAAATGTCATTGACAGCACCTGGCGCTGAAATGCCTTTGGTCACAGCAGATAATATGCGTCTTGATGTTGAGTTATTGCCACTACTTTCTCATCAACTTGAAGTAAAAGAAGTTATGCTTAAAGGTGCCGTGGTTCGCCAAACACCTGAAAGTAAGGCAATTCCTAAAATATTACCACCGTCTACTCCTCGAGATATTTCTCGTCAAGTGATTGAACCTAAAACCAATAATTGGCAGTTGAATATCGCCAAAGTGAATATTTCAGATAGCTTAATTATTTGGCAAATGAAAGATGGCGAGCAGCTTAATTTACGTGATATTAACCTATCGTTGAAAACAGACGAGAAAAAACAAGTTAGTCTTGAAATGAGCACGAAAGTGAATCGTGACCGTCGTGAGATCACGCTAAATATTGCCGCTGATGCGGATATGAAAAGCTATCCTTACCAAGTTTCAGGTAATATCACACAGTTAGATTACGCTTTATCAGGAGTTGGGATCCCTGAAAATGGGATTGCAGGAAGTTTAACTTCAGATTTTCATATCCAAAATGAAGGTGTGAGAAAAATCTCACTTAATAACCTAAATCTCACTGCTAATGACAGTCAATTACAAGGTAGTGTCAGTGCGGAGTTTGCAAATAAAACACGTTATCAGGTTGATTTAAAAGGTGAACAATTAAATTTAAATACCTTGTTACCAGCGTTAGTTGCGGCTAAAACAACTGAAACTGCATCATTGTCCCCTAAAGATAATAAGACACCATCATCATTTTCATTATTTAACACTGCGCACGCGGCTCCAGCACCAAATGCTACGATTATGGCCAAGCAAGTTATTACTTCAGTAACTATTGAAAATAAAGAATATGATTTAACGCATTGGGGTGATCTTGAATTTACGCTGAAATTAGCACTGAATAAGCTTCTTTATAAAGATTTAGAGATTAATGATTTTAAACTTGATGCGCTAAATAATCCTAACTCGCTGAATGTTCAAACTTTAACAGGAAAAATTCTTCAGGGTGATTTTTCACTTCCTACCGTGATTTCTACAAGTATTGTGCCGGCACATATTAGTATGGATATCACAATGAATAATATTCCGTTACAACCTCTACTGCGTGCGTTTAATCAGCCTGAAAATTTCAGTGGATTAATTTCAGCAAAAGGAAATTTAGAAGGAACGGGATATAACCGAAAAGCTTTTTATAATTATTGGCAAGGTACGCTTAATGCATCTGTTACTCAATTTAAAATGCAAGGATTAAATGTACCACAGGTTATTCAGCAATCTGTCGCTCAAGCGACGGATAAAGTGATTTACCCTGAGGATGTCGAAAGTTATACCCAAGCAGATAATGTGATTGCCCAATTTAAATTAGCGCCCAAAGGGAAAGTAACCATTAATTCACTTGATGCGCAAGCAGAGGCTTATCAAATTAAAGGGCAGGGTAAAGTTAACCTTCAACGTCATGATCTTGATGTGATGTTACTGGTTAATATTAAAAAAGGTTGGGGTAAAGAAAACGATTTTATTCGTCAATTGGCTAAAATTGAAATTCCATTAAGGCTCTATGGTGATTGGAATGCTATTCAATATGAACTTAATATTGAAAAATTATTGAGTGACCAATTACAGCAAAAAGCCAAGCAAGCTATCGATAATTGGCTAAATAAACAAGATGCGGAAAGTCCTGAAGTAAAAGCACTTAATCAACTATTGAAGAAAATATAATTTCACAATTTTTAACTTCATCACACTCTTAATAAAAGCACACTATTTTGATAATTGTGTGCTTTTTGCTTTATATCTATCACTTAATTTATATTTTGAATGAAAAGTAAGCATTCGTGCTATGTATATACAAAAAAATAGTCGTTTTTTTTGATATATGTCATACACTGGAACGTTGCCTTTGGGCAGAGTGTGTCAATCACACTAAACGCAAAAATGATGATAAAAATAAAAAACTTCATTTTATAAATGACTATGTTAGACAGGATAAATAAATGATCGAAATTCTTATCGGCGCCTTCGTTGCTGTTGGTGTTGGACGTTATATTGTAAAAGGCTATTCACCAACAGGTGTTTTAATGACGGGTGGTCTGTTATTACTGATCATCAGCGTTATTATGGGAAGAACCGTTTTACCAGCAAGCGCAACTGCGACAGGTTATGGTTTAATCGATATTGTTGAGTATGTGAAAAATCTACTAATGAGCCGTGGTGGCGATTTAGGTATGATGATCATGATACTTTGTGGTTTTGCTTCTTATATGACTCACATCGGCGCTAATGATGTTGTTGTTAAATTAGCATCACGCCCGCTGAAAATGATCAACTCACCTTATCTGCTAATGGTTGCGGCTTACATTGTTGCATGTTTGATGTCACTGGCTGTTTCATCAGCGACAGGTTTAGGTGTGTTATTAATGGCAACATTGTTCCCTGTTATGGTGAATATGGGAATTAGCCGCGGAGCGGCTGCTGCAATCTGTGCGTCTCCAGCTTCTATTATTTTAGCACCAACATCAGGTGATGTTATTTTAGCTGCAGAAGCGTCTAAAATGCCGCTAATTGATTTCGCATTTAAAACCACATTACCTATCTCTATTGCTGCAATCATTGGTATGTGTATTGCGCACTTCTTCTGGCAACGTTACCTTGACCGCAAAGAGCACATTGAAACTGAAATGTTAGACGTGAATGAAATCAAAACTCACGCACCAAGTTTCTATGCGATTTTACCTTTCACGCCAATTATCGGCGTTCTTGTCTTTGATGGTAAATGGTTGCCAGAATTACATATCGTCGCCATTATTATTATCTGTATGATTTTAGCGGCTGTTATCGAATTTATTAGTAGCTTTAGCGCAAAACAAGTTTTTGAAGGTTTAGAAGTTGCTTATCGCGGCATGGCCGATGCCTTTGCTCAAGTTGTTATGTTATTAGTGGCGGCCGGGGTATTTGCTCAAGGTTTAACAACAGTTGGCTTTATCAATGCGTTAATTGAAGGTGCTCAATCATTAGGTTCGGGGGCGATTGTGATGATGATTGCACTGGTCTTAATTACCATGTTAGCAGCAATGACAACAGGCTCTGGTAATGCGCCATTCTATGCATTTGTTGAATTAATTCCTCGTTTAGCAAGCAATATGGGGGTTAATCCTGCTTACTTAACTATTCCTATGTTACAAGCTTCAAACTTAGGACGTACATTATCACCGGTCTCTGGTGTTGTGGTCGCAGTATCAGGTATGGCAAAAATTTCACCGTTTGAAGTGATGAAACGTGTTTCTGTACCCGTATTAGTCGGCCTAGTTATCGTGATTGTTGCGACTGAAATTCTTGTACCAAGTACACTAGGTTAATTACTAACTCATTAAATTAATCTAAAATTATTGTTTTAAATTTTATTGGTGGGCTTTGTTATTAATTGGCAAAGTCCATTTTTTTATCTTTATAAGATACAGATAAAAAATATCCGCCTTTAAAGCGGATATTTTGCTATTTGGACGGGGATTACGCTTCGTCAACGTTCTCTTCGTTTTCTGGTGTGGGTTCAACAATTCGGACTTTATTAATTCGATGGTGGTTCACTTCTAACGGCTCAAATTCAATGCCATCAATAAGGATCTTCTCACCAACAGTTGGAACACGTTGTAAATGCTCCATTAATAAACCTGCTAAGGTTTCATACTCACGTTTTTCATCCAATTTGATTGGAATATAAAGCACTAAGTCTTCAAGTGGTGTAAAGCCATTAACAGTCCATGAACCGTCTTCATTTTGAACCAAGTCGTGGCGTGAATCGTTTTCTTCAGAACTGACCGGTAAGTTACCCGCGATAGTTTCCATAACGTCAGTTAATGTGACAATACCTTCCACTGAGCCAAATTCATCTACAACAAAAGCGAAGTGAGTGTGAGCACTACGGAACTGTTCTAACGCTTGCAGCAAGGATAAACCTTCAGGGAAAATCAAAGGTTGAGTGACTAATAAACGTAAGTTTAGAGGCTCATTACGTAACTGTTGATTCAGTAGTTGAATAACATTAACCACGCCGATAGGTTCATCACTATGTTGTTCATCAGTGATCACCAGACGAGAGTGGGGATCCTTCTCTAATAATTGGCGGATATCATCTTGTGTTGCATTTAAGTCTACGTATTCAACATCATGACGAGACGTCATAATGCTGTTGACGTTACGTTGGCTTAAACCAAGCACACGCACAATCATTTGGCGTTCTTGAGGATCAAACACTTCTTCTGAGCTGGAGACTAAATCAGATGTGTGAGGATCTAATTCAGAAGATTCGGGCTTACCATTAATAATACGTAGAACCGCTTCTGCTGTACGTTCACGTAAAGAGCGAGAAGCAGATAAGAAACGGCGGCGGTTAAATTGTGCAAGCTGATTAAAGACTTCTATCATGATAGAGAAGCCGATCGCTGCATATAGATAACCTTTTGGAATGGCGTAGCCAAAGCCTTCGGCAACTAATGCAAAACCAATCATCAGCAAGAAGCTTAAACACAAGATAACAATGGTTGGGTGATTATTGACGAAACTTGTTAGAGGCTTACTTGCAAGGATCATCAAGAACATTGCAATAGTAACAGCCGCAATCATTACGCCTAAATGATCAACCATACCCACAGCGGTTATCACTGAGTCAAGCGAAAATACCGCATCCAGCACGATAATTTGTGCAACGACAGACCAAAAGCGGGTCGTTTTGCGTTGTTTTCCTTCGTCGTGATCTTTACCTTCTAACCGTTCATTAAGCTCCATCGTGGCTTTGAACAGCAAGAATAACCCTCCGAGCAGCATAATTAAGTCTCTTGCACTGAAAGGATGATCAAACAGTGTAATAAGAGGTTTTGTCAGAGTGATAAGCCAAGAAAGGCTAAATAACAACACGACACGCATTACTAAGGCACATAATAGCCCTGTTATACGAGCTCTATCTCTTAGTTTTGCTGGGAGTTTATCTGCCAGAATAGCAATGAAAACAAGGTTATCAATACCAAGTACGATTTCGAGAACAATTAGGGTGGACAGTCCTACCCAGATTGTCGGATCCAAGATCCATTCCATACAGTTTGTTTTACCTTCTATAAAGACGGCATATGCCGACTTGAGAATAATGAGCAATTTGAAGGAATTTTTCAATAAATTATTATTAGTAGTAGGGGAATAATTTCATTTTGTCTAAAAGATTGTGATACCAATTACATCAATAACTACCACCAAGTGAGAGAGTGAGTTACTATGTGATCAGGTTAACAAATTGTCAGTACATTGATACTGGCAGGTTTATTTTCAGACGGGAGTTATTTTCATGTCAAAACAGCAAATCGGCGTGGTTGGTATGGCAGTTATGGGACGTAACCTTGCGCTAAATATTGAAAGCCGTGGTTATTCTGTATCCATTTACAACCGCTCAAGCGATAAAACCAACGACGTTATCGCTGAAAATCCAGGTAAAAAACTGGTTCCGAATTATTCTATTGAAGAGTTTGTTGATTCGTTAGAAAAACCGCGCCGTATTTTATTAATGGTAAAAGCGGGTGAAGCAACGGATAAAACAATTGCTGCATTGACACCGCATTTAGATAAAGGTGATATCCTTATCGATGGCGGAAATACTTTCTTTAAAGATACTATTCGTCGTAACAGAGAGTTATCAGCGCAAGGCTTCAATTTCATCGGCACAGGTGTTTCTGGTGGTGAAGAAGGCGCATTAAAAGGTCCTTCAATCATGCCAGGTGGACAAAAAGAAGCTTACGAATTAGTTGCTCCAATCCTTGAAAAGATTGCGGCTGTTGCTGAAGGTGAACCTTGTGTCACTTATATCGGTGCTGATGGTGCAGGTCACTATGTAAAAATGGTTCACAACGGTATCGAATACGGTGATATGCAGCTGATAGCAGAAGCCTATTCTGTATTAAAACACTCTTTAGGTCTGACTAACGAAGAATTAGCAGAAACTTTTACCGAGTGGAATAAAGGTGAATTAAGTAGCTATCTGATTGAAATAACAGCTGATATTTTCCGTAAAAAAGATGATGAAGGTAAATACCTTGTAGATGTTATTCTTGATGAAGCGGCAAATAAAGGTACCGGTAAATGGACTAGCCAAAGCTCTTTAGACTTAGGTGTACCAGTGACTCTTATCACTGAGTCTGTGTTTGCTCGCTATATATCTTCACTAAAAGATCAACGCGTTGCGGCATCTAAAGTATTATCAGGCCCAACACCTAAAGCATTCTCAGGTGATAAAAAAGCCTTTATCGAGAATGTTCGTCGCGCACTGTATTTAGGTAAAATTGTCTCTTATGCTCAAGGTTTTCAACAACTAAAAGCAGCATCAGATGAATATAACTGGGATTTAAATTACGGTGAAATCGCCAAGATTTTCCGTGCGGGTTGTATTATTCGCGCTCAATTCCTGCAAAAGATTACAGATGCTTATAACGAAAATGCAAGCATTGCAAATCTGCTATTAGCGCCATACTTCAAACAAATCGCAGACGATTATCAACAAGCTCTGCGTGATGTTGTTTGTTATGGAGTACAAGCAGGTATTCCTACTCCAACATTCTCGGCGGCTATTTCTTACTATGATAGCTATCGTGCAGAAGTGTTACCAGCAAACTTAATCCAAGCTCAGCGTGACTACTTTGGTGCGCATACTTATAAACGTACTGATAAAGATGGTGTATTCCACACTGAGTGGATGGAATAAAACATTAAAACAATTAGTTTATAGTATCTAGGGGTGCTGATAATACAGCACCTTTTTTATTTTGAGCGATTAAATTCAATTATAGCCTCGTCTCTTTGCTGGTCTATATAAAATGCTAAATCATTTAGATGGATCATCCTAGGTGATTTTTGACTGTTATTTAACCGATATGTCGGTATTAGTCATTCACCTGCATTAGCCTTTCTTTCTGCACGGATTAACTTCTTCACCAAACACGTAAATCTATAGAAGCATAGCAAGAAGTAACACGATATATCATCATTATTTTAGATAGTGTTATGGAAAAACAAAGTTATGTTTATTTCTAGTTGGTGTTTCATTATCTATAAATAAATTATTATCAATGATATTTTTGCAATACTGGTAGCTCTGGGAAAACTGGATTTTGAATCTCTTAATTTTTTCATCACAAAATAAAAAGAGATATAATCGGGAGTATATTATAAATTTTAATAAATTAAAGGTGTTAATAGTCAGTATAATATATTGAATACTACAAGGCCTAGAAATGCACTGTATTTTGTTTTTTTTGGTGGATAGAGAACTAATTTCATTTTGCGTACATTCTCCAAAATTATTGCTTAATTTTGCTGGTTAACTAGATCGTCTCCTTCAAGTCAATATATCGAACTATGATTGTCATTTTTATCTATTTTTTATATTTATGAAGGTCAGGATGTTTAAGGTACTAGTCTAAAAAAGCAATAAACAATTTTTAACGCCTTCTTACTTAAAATAAATATATGCTAAAGTTAATTATTAATATTTATTTCTATATATAAATAAAAATCATTTAATGATAATCAAATTAATATCTAATCCTATATATAAATAAAAAAATCATTTAATGATAATCAGATTAATATTGCTTATTAGGATAATTCTTAATAATTAATTATTAAGAATAATATAAATAATTGATTATTTAATGAATATATCAAAGCATTCTTTTTTTGAGTAATTGAAGTTTTATTAATATTTATTATAGTAATTAAATATTGATTGGTTAATAAAAAACTTATCAATGCGTTTTATATAATGATGATTAACTAGTATTTATTTATTACTAGCATTACTTCTTAAAATTAAGGTATATAAATATGAATGCATTAAAATCTAAATTAAGCTTAATTACTATGGCTCTAGTTTTGACTGGCGTATCTAGTCAATCAATGGCGGCTGAAAATGCGAAAGTAGACTTTACTGCGCGTTTAGTGACTGCAACTTGTGACATTAGTGCAAATACAGCGAAAGTAGATTTAGGTACTCATGCTATTGGCTCACTTACTACTGGTGATATTTCTACTCCTATTGCAGAAAAAGGATTTAACTTAGTGCTAAATAACTGCACTAAAGTATTCCCAGGAAGCGCTGGTGAAGAAGGTCAAGCTGTAGAAACTCCAGTAACAATAATTGCTACAGGTAACACTCTGGCTGGTCACAATGATTTATTCTCAAGTTCTACAGCTACACAGGTTGGTGTTAAATTAACATCAAACTATGAAGGTATGCTTAATACTGAATTAAAACCAAATGAATCAGTGGCCGTACTGAATGCAAAAGAAGGTGAAACTGAGTTCGTTGTACCTGTAACTGCTGGGTTAATGACCACAGTAAAAGGTGACACACTGAAAGCACAAGATATTAATGTGCCTGTTACATTTAGTGTTGCATACGACTAATAAGAAAAACTTTGCTCTTTAGAGTAGGCATTAACTATATAAAATAATTAGGGGATAAACTAACTCATTAGTTATTCCCTATATTAAAAATTAAGGTATGACTATGTTCAAGTTTTCATCCATCTTCTTTAGCTTATTTTTAACTCTCTTTTTTGTTCAGCCTGTATTGGCTCAGGAAGGCGGGGTTGGTTTAAGTCAAACAAGGATTGTTATGGAAGAGGGTAAAAGCACAGCTATAAATATCCAAAATAGAAGTAGTAAGCCATATCTAGTCGCAAATTATATTACTAAGAAATATGACGAAAATAGACCAATGGAAGGTTTGTTTTTAATTACTCCTAATTTATTTAAAGCACAACCAAATAGTTATAATGCAGTAAAGATTCAGGTTGTTTCTAATAATAATTTTCAGAAAGACAGAGAATCTCTCTATTATTTTCATTCGCGCAATATTCCTGAATCAAAAAATAATGAAGATGGTATGAATATTGGTTTAGAAAATGTAATTAAACTTTTTTATCGTCCAAAAGGTTTATCAATGTCACCAAGTATGGCTTTTTCAAAACCAAAGTTTACATTTAATGGTTCTCAGTTAGTAGTTGAGAATAATACACCATACCATATTAATCTCGCATCACTAACTATAAATAAAGTAGCTATAAAACTTAATAAAGAGAATAACATTCTTTACCCTTTTTCAACATCGACATTTTCAACAATTAAGCAAAAAGGTATGGTGAAATGGAGTGTATTTAATGATTTGGGAGGCCTAGATGAGTTTTCTCAGAAAATTAATTAGAACTTGTATAATTTTGATAGCTATCTTTTATTTTAATTTTACGATTGCTAACGGAACAATAAATTTTAAAACAACTGTTATAGCCGGAACTTGTGAGTTTGATAGTTCTAATGATTTAAATAAGTCAATTGACTTTAACAAATATTATATTGTCAGTGATGTTGAAAAAAAATCCATTATGGAATCTATTGATTCTAAAAGTTTTTCATATCTAATAAGATGTAAAGACTTTCCCGAAGGTAGTGAAAAAAATATAACGTTAACAGCTAAACCTGCTTCTGGTACAAATTTTGATAATGGTGTTTTTTTTGGCTCCAATGATAAAACTAATACTGGATTTAAATTAACTGTATGTGATGGTGAAAATTTAAACTGTCAGAAAGTAGATGTAGAGAATAAAACAATATTTACAACTAATTCTGATAGTTTAATTGGGATAAATTATAAAGTCAGTTTTGTGAAAAGAGCTGAAAATGTTACATCAGGTATATCCAATGCTGCTGTAATATTAGAATATATTCAGGAGTGAATATGAAATTAATTAAATTTAAAAAGAAAGTAATTATTTTATTTCTCACTCTATATCTATTCCCTTTAATAGCATCATCACAAGATTCTATTAAATATAATTTCTCTGTGCAATTTTTTAAAAATACATGTGATGTTGAAACACCTGAGAGTATTATTTTATCAAAAACACCTGATACAGGGATTGTGTCTTCAATAGATATCAAAAATGATTCAATTAATATTCCTTTTACTATAGGTTTACAAAAATGCACATCAAAAGATTTAAGTAATGTTAGCATATATATTTCTCAAGGAAACACATTAGCAGATACAACTAATTTTTTTAATAATAAAGCAGATGGTAATATTGGGGTTCAGATAAAGGACGTTGCTAATAATAGAGTATTCTCAGTCAATACTTCTAATTCTGCGGCACCTGATCCTAATTCTATTGTGTGGGATAATATAAAATCAGAAGCTGAAAAGAAACAATTAACAGCATCTCTTCGCTGTAAAACTGAAAATTGCGAACCAGATATTGGTTTATTTACAGCTTCTGTGACATTAAGTTACTATGTTAACTAAAAGATAAATAAAGTAGGAGATATGAAAAAAATATTATTAATAAAGTGTATAATCTATTTATTTATTTCTAGTTTTTCTTTATACACTATTGCGGGCGTTTCTTTAAAACAGACCCGTGTTATTTTTAAAGCAACAGATAAAAGTAAAAGTGTTGTTATTTATAATAATTCTCCTAATCTTTACTTAGCACAAAGCCAAATAAACTTGACACTGAATAATCAACAAATTGATAATAGTTTTATTATTATTCCGCCACTTGTTAGAGTCGAGCCTAATCTATCAAGTACAGTGAAAATTTTACCTCAGTCATTATCACATTTACCTAAGGATAAAGAGTCTGTTTTTTTTATAGCAATACAGTTAATACCAGAAAGTAAAAAAATAAATAGTCAAGAAAAGAGCGAAATAAATACAGAAATTACTGTTGTTACAAGATTTGTAATAAAATTATTTTATCGCCCTGAATCATTGCTTGAAAAGAGTAGTAGTGATTTTGCTGATAAACTATCCTTTTCATTAGTTAATAACAAACTGGTGATAAAAAACCCTAGTCCATATTTTATGTCACTATCTCAATTAAAATTAAATGGAGTTTTATATTCTTCACCTATCCCAGTAATGGTTCCGCCATTATCGGAAATAGCTTTAGATAATAATGAAAAAGTGAAAGATGTTAGTTGGCAAATTATTGATGATTTTGGTGGATATTCATCTGTTTATTCACAATCCTTAATTGAAAAAAACAATAGATAACATTATTATGAAAAAAACTAATATTCCCAAAAATATATTTAATATAAAGGTGTTGATTTTAACTTTTATGCTAATGTTCTTCTATAAAAGTACATTGGCTAGTGATATTCATTTAATGCAAAATAGCAATATCGATACAGGGATTAGTTTTTCTTTAAAAAATTATATTTATAATGAATCTAGTAATGGTGTAAGCATAGAATTATCTAATAATAATGATATCAATTACTTAATAGAAACTTCTATTTTTGAAAATGATAATCAAAAAAATAATCCTAATAATTTAGGTAATGAAGTTCCTTTTATTATCTTACCTCCTTTATACAAGTTAGCACCTAATTCAGCTTTTAGTTGGAGAATAAAACGTTCTAGTAATGAATATAAAAATCAAAAATTACCAGAAGACAGAGAAACTTTATTTTGGATTGCATTAAGAGCAATTCCAGAAGAAAAAGAAAGAAAAAATAGTGATGATAAAAAAGAAACATCTTTAGTAGTAACACCGACATTTTTTTTTAAATTAATTTATAGGCCTAAAAGTATTGAAGAACTCTCTGTAGAAAAAGTAGAGTCCGATAAAAAAATAGTTATAAAAAGAGAGGGTTCATCTATTTTATTAACTAATAACTCTCCTTTATATATCACTTTTTCTAAGGTTTTAGTAGGTGAAACACCTTTATATTTTGAAAAAGGAAGACCTATTTTTTTACCTCCATTTAGTCAGAAAAATTTAGTGATTCCACCTAATGTTTCTGGTGATATTTATTGGCAACTAAGTGATGAAAATATGCTTGATCTAAAACTTCATCGTTTAGAGAGTAACATTTAATAACAATTTAAGGAATGGCATAAAATTATGAAGTGTTTTAAATTGAATAATATAAAGGGATTTACAAATTTTATCTGTATTTTATACCTTACTATGCCATCTCTAGCTAAAGCTGATAATTACTTTGATCCTAATTTATTAATGCAAGGATCAGAAGATATTGATTTAAGTCAGTTTTATCAGGAAAATACACTTTCAGTAGGAACTTATAATTTAAACGTTAATGTTAATTTATCTCCTATGGGAGATTATGATATAAAGTTTGAAAAGAATGATCAGGGTAAAGTTATACCAACATTAACACCTAAATTATTACAACTATTTGGTGTTGATGTAGATAAAATAAAAGATTTAAAAGGGTTAGCTGATGATACTGTTATTTTTAATATAGAACAGTATATTCCTAATGCTAAATTAACTGAAGATATTAGTCAGTTAACGCTAAATATTTCAATCCCTCAAGTTTATATGAAAAGTTCTTTTGGTGGGGAAATTCCTCCTGAGCTATTAGATGATGGGGTTACTGCCTTATTATTTAACTATATGGCTAACTTTTCTAGGAATAAACAAACGTCTTCAGGTACATCAAATAGTTCTAATGTATATGTTAATTTAAATGGTGGGGCAAATATTGGTCCATGGCGTTTACGTACAACTTATAGTTATTCTAAAGACTCTGTAAAATCGGAAAATAATGTAAATTTTAAAAATACTTATTCCAAATTCTCTAATACCTATATTATGCGGGCAATCAATCATCTCGCATCAACTTTAAAAATGGGTGAAGTTAGTACGAGTGGTAATTTATTTGATAGTATTCCAATGAAAGGGATCTCTTTAGCAACTAATGTGTTAATGAGACCTAGTAGCATGCGCGGATTTGCGCCTGTTGTTTCGGGGGTTGCTAATTCTAATGCGACAGTTACTATTCGCCAAAATGGTAATATTATCTATCAAACATTTGTAGCTCCTGGTAATTTTAAAATTGAAGATATCCCAGCTAGTGGTAACTCTGGGGATTTAGAAATTACTATCGAAGAAGAAGATGGTTCTAAACGGGTTACGACACAACCTTATTCATCTTTACCATTGATGACTCGCGAAGGGCAGTTTGAGTATGAATTTGCTGCTGGTAAATATGATGGTTCAATACGAGAAAATTCTAAGAAAAGTAATTTCGTATTAGGAACTTTAGTTTATGGTTTACCAAAAAATATTACATTATATGGTGGTGCGTTACTCGCTAAAGATTATTCTTCTCTGGTCGTTGGTACTGGCTTCTCTTTAGGCTCATTTGGTGCTCTTTCTACTGATGTGACTTTATCTCGTGCGAAACTAGATAACACTTATACAGGTAAATCTTACCGCCTACGCTATTCGAAAAGTATGTTATCAACAGGAACATCTTTTGATTTAACAACATTACGATATTCAACATCAGATTATTACTCTTTTTCAGACTTTAACGGTTATGGTTATAATTTAAAAGATAATATAGCCCCTTGGTTAGGTTATAGACAGCGTTCAAGTTTTCAAACAACTATTTCTCAGTCTTTAGGCTACTATGGCTCTATTTATTTGAGGGGAGCAAGAACGAATTATTGGGGAAATGATAATAAAAATACAACATTAAGTGTTGGTTATAATACCAATATAAAAAATATCAATTTTAACGTGGATTACAGTATCGATCGGCTAAAAACAGCCAGTAATAATTGGCCAGAGAATCATCGACTAAACTTTACCATGAGTATGCCGTTCAGTGTATTATCCAATGCTGAAAGGTTTAGCTCTATGTCAGCAAATTATATGTTAACCACTGATAATAACCATAATACTTATCAACAAGTGGGTATCACAGGTGGGGCGCTAGACAATAAATTAGCTTATGGTGTTTATCAACAATATAATAATGTTAACTCAGATTATGGTGGCAGTCTCAACACTAATTATTCTGGTAATATTATTAATGCTGGACTAGGTTATAGTTACTCCCGAAATAATCAAAATATTAATGCTAATTTAAGTGGTGGGGTGGTTGCACACTCTAAAGGAGTAACATTATCACCATTATTAGGTTCAAATATTGCTGTAGTGAGTGCTGAAAACGCAAGAGGAGGCGAGTTAACTACTGGACAAAGCTTTGATTATTTCGATAACGCCGTTGTTACTCAACTTTCTGAATACAACCGAAATGTTATAGCCATTGATGTAAATACATTACCTGATGATGTTACTTTTACTAATACATCAATGAATGTATATCCAACAGCAGGTGCTGTGCTTGCCAAATCATTTAATACAAAGGTAGGCTACCAAGTTATTTTTAATTTGAGTAATTCCACTAAAAAAATTCCATTTGGGGCTGTGGCGACGCTTAATACTAAAGATGAATTAAATGAATTACCTAATAATGGGCTAGTTGATAATTCTCAAAATCTTTATATGAGTGGTCTACCTAATTCAGGTCAGATAGATATTGAGTGGGGTAAGAATAAAAATACTTGTAAATTTGTTTACTCCGGATTAGATAAAATGACTATAAATGATAATCCAATTAGAAATGTTAATGTCATTTGTGAATAAATTTATAACACAATAACGTTTTAATATACTTAATGAAATTGACTATTCTAATGCGGTGAGTTTTCGGTTTAATTTTAGGTATAGAGACTAAAATAATTAAGGGTGAATAATGTATGAAATGAAAGAAGAGCAGATAATATAAAAATAAGAGTAATATTGCTAATTATATTATAAATATAACTCTATTAAGGATGACTCAACCCTTAAATATTCAATTAAATTATCATTAACGTGGTAATAAATTTTAAAATGTAAAGCGGAAACTGTAAAATGAAATTTACTAAGATAAGCTTTTTTTTACTATTAATATCATTTTCTCAGATGACTTATGCACTTACTGTTCCTGATGGTAGTACGGGATATATTGGAGAATTTTATCCTACGCAGTCTTACCTAAGAGTGAAAGTTAGTAACGCTAACCGAGATCAAGGGACGACAGGCGTTAACAATACCAGAAGTTATTGTAATAAAGGTAATAATGCGGTAGGGAATTTTCTATTTCCGTTACCTGGAGGACAGGACGGTGAATATGGTCTGAGACTGTATAATAAAAATGCAAGTCCTGAGGAAAATAAAACAAATTATCTAGTTGCTGCGATTAATGGCACAATAGTAATTGAACATGTACCTAATGACCGTGGTACACCTCATTACGCTTATATTAATTTAAATCGAGGAAATGCGAGCTCAATTACAGGTGAAAAGAGCGATACTATTCTTACCAATGGTCCATTATGTTGGTATGGGTTTTATACGCGGTTCCAGAGTTCACAATTACGTATAAAATCTTATTCTATTTATGCTGTTGGCAATGTAAAACCAGGTATTTATGATTTTGTTGCCCCTTTATATTGGTCGGCAGCACAACCTAAGACAGGTGGTGATGGGTATATCGTAGATACGGTTCCTTTTTCATTTGATGATGGCCCTATTCATGTTTTAAAAAAGTGTAATGTGACACCGATGAGTTCAACTAATATACAGTTTGCACCTCAATTAGCTAAGCAATATAGCTCACCTAAATTACTTGATAAATATCTAGCTGGTATTATGGTGTCTTGCCCTAACAATGGAAGTCTCTATGTTTCATTAAAACCTTTTGGCGAATTAGTTGATTCAAGCAAGACAGGCATGAAGATGAAGCCAGATAATCCATTAAATGCTAACGAAGTAGCGCCTTACATTTCCGTTTCTGACGGTGAAAAATCGGTAACTGATGCCATTTGTAATAAAAATGATTCGAATGCTTTTGAATTTTATAATGGAAAACAGTTGGGTTCTTATAAAGATAGTTCTTTAATGAAATCATTATCATTTAATCTTTGTGCTCAAGGTAATGTCCCTGCCAATAATTATAAAGGGAGTATAGATGTTTCTATTCTGGTTGAATAAAGCACAATTTTAATTTATTTGTAGCCATCAATTAATATATTGGAGTACGGTTTATAATTCAGTTATTAGATGTTACTTCAATGAGTTAATATTGATTGATGGCTTTTTATGTAATGTTGATTTTTTAAGATGTCTGTGAAAGGTTTGTCATCTTTCGTAACTAGACGCTCTTTCAAGTAAATTATCTTTAACCATACTATTTAGTATTCTGCGAGTGGATTCGATAATACTTTTCTTATCACAAGAATCCATTCCTTTAAGCATATAAAATACGCCTGAAACATCAAAAAGAGAGGCGCCAATTTCACTTATTACCCATTCAAGATTACTAGGTTTAAATAATTATCTATTTTAGGGGAAGAATTTATACTCAGCAGTTTGAGTAACTTCCCCTATATTTTAAATAATTAATTAGATAGAAATAACTGATTATTATTTTTAATAATAGTTTTTTATACTTTTATTCTCAGAAACTAAATTATCATCAGCAAAGTCTTCTCTGGATATTCTTCCACTAAAAACATCATTCATTCTTTCTTTATCTAAGGCATTTTCCCATCGTGCGACAACAATGCAAGCACAGGCATTACCCACAATATTGGTTAAAGCGCGACACTCTGACATAAAGCGGTCGATGCCTAAGATAAGCGCCATACCAGCAACGGGAACACTAGGAACAACCGATAATGTTGCTGCTAAAGTAATAAAACCAGCCCCCGTGACACCTGCAGCACCTTTTGAACTGATCATGGCAACAAAGAGTAATGTAATCTGTTCTGTTAATGACAAATCTACGCCCGTTGCTTGTGCAATAAATAAGGCCGCCATGGTCATATAGATATTAGTGCCATCTAAATTAAAGGAGTAACCCGTTGGAATAACTAAGCCGACAACCGATTTTTTACAGCCTAAACTCTCCATTTTATTCATTAACGTGGGTAGCGCGGCTTCAGATGAAGAGGTACCTAATACTAACCATAACTCATCTTTAATGTATTTGATTAAAGAGAGAATGGAGAAGCCGTTATATTTAGCTACAGCGCCTAATACAACGAGAACAAAAAGTAATGCAGTAAGATAAAAAGTAATGACTAACAACATTAAATTGCCAATAGAAGAAATACCATATTTGCCTATTGTAAAAGCCATGGCACCAAAGGCACCAATAGGTGCTAACTTCATTAGCATACTAACCATCTTAAAGATAGGAGCACAAAGATGCTGTAAGAATTTTAATACAGGTTCACCTTGTGAGCCGATTGATGCTAATGCTAGACCAAAAATCACAGAAACAAACAATACTTGTAAGATATTGCCGTTAACTAAAGGGCTAACGATAGTGTCAGGGATGATATTCATTAAAAAATCAACAAGAGAAGAACTATGTGCTTGAGTGACATACATTTCTACTCGGCTACTATCTAATGATTCAGGAGAGATGTTTAAGCCATCACCAGGACGAATAATGTTGGCAGTGATTAATCCAATCACAAGTGCAATCGTAGAAAATGTTAGGAAGTAAATCATTGATTTACCAGCCACTTTTCCGACTGCTTTCATGTTATTCATACCTGCAATACCCGTTACTACAGTTAAGAAGATAACCGGTGCAATGATCATTTTTACAATTTTGATAAATCCATCACCTAGTGGTTTAAAGGATTCACCAACATCAGGGTAAAAATGCCCTAATAGAATACCGAAAATGATAGCAATAATAACTTGAATATATAACACACGATAAAGGGGGAGCTTGCGGGATGAAGTCTGCATAAAAATTCCCTGTAACTGAAAGATATTGACTAAATAAAAAAGAAATTATGATGTAAATTATTATTTACATTTATTTTGTTGTAACAGGTAACTTAAAGGTATGAGTAAATCAGGTCAATAAAATAAAGTTGATTTTATCAAATATTGTGCTCTTCATCTAAAAAATTAGATTTAATTTCAATTTATCGCTATTTTTGAAATTTATTTTTCTTATATCAATAGGTTAATGAATCTATGTTTTGTTTTGATTTATCATATTTATTTAATGGGTTGTGTATTTGATTTTATTTTTTGGTGAATAAAATGATTTAAATGTAAATAATTATGAAAAAGAGGATTTAAGGAAAGAATGTGTCGTCAATTATTTGTTTTTATTAAATTTATTTTAAATGGGAATTAACTAACGATAAATTCATTAATTTAAATAAAACGTTAACTAACAAACAAATAAGCCTTCAGAAAGAATAGTTATTATAATAACAATTACCCTTCGATTAGGGTAATTGTTAAAAATAGGTTAAATGTTTTTATTGTTGGTTTTCTTCATCTCGAATAAAAGAGATTAATTCAGGCTGTGCAATACGCTTATAATCTTGTGTATTAAGAATAATAGAACGCTCTAATGTACCTGCATTAAAAGCGAGTTCATCAAAACGTTCAAAAAGTAGAGGGTCGGCCACAAGCTTTAATGCAGGATGAAAACTAAAAGGCGGTATTGCGCCAAATACGCATTGAGTAAGATCATCCACTTCTTTAGGGCTTGCCAGTGATGCTCTTGTTCCACCAATTTGGTGAGCGAGTTTTGTTAGATCAGCTTGTTTGTCGGCGGGTAATATTGCAAGAACATGCTGTTTAATGCCATTACCTTTTATATGGCAAACAAGTCCTTTTGCTCCCTGTCCTAATTGTGTTCCTCTGATTTTTGCAACTTCTTCAGAACGACCTGCGGTAAGGTGTTCCATAATACGGTAAGTAGCGTGGTTTTTATCTAATAAAGCAGTAAGTTGCTCAAAAATAGTCAAAGACATCAATGACTCCTGAATCTAATTGATTATTTATTAGAGTCATTATACGACTTTAAAAAAAATATTCTGCTGTGATGTTTATAGTTGGTTTTGATTATTTTGATAAGCTTTTCAAATTATTTTATTACAAATAATAATATGTTAATAGTATTATCCTATTGAATTAATAGGGTAATTAGAATACCAATATTATATTTGTATACTATTATTATAAATAAATTGATATTTATTCATTATTTTGATGATGATCAATTTAAGAATAAAAAGAATAGAACATATTAAAACATAGATTTAATTACTAAAAAGGAAGTCAATAATGGCAGTTTCAACATTCTATATCCCTTCTGTAAATAAAATTGGTGCTGGTTGTCTTGCTGAAGCTGTAAGTTCAATGAAAGATTTTGGTTTTCATAAAGCCTTAATCGTTACTGATAGTATTTTAAATCAATTGGGTGTTGTCGATAAGGTCAGTAAATTATTGACTGAATCAGGCATTTCAAGTGTGACTTATGATGGCACAGCACCAAATCCTACTGTTGAAAACGTAGAAGCAGGTTTAGCGCTGCTGAAAGAACATCAATGTGACTGTGTGATTTCTTTAGGTGGTGGTTCTCCACATGACTGCGCTAAAGGTATCGCGTTAGTGGCTTCTAATGGTGGAAAAATTGCAGATTATGAAGGTGTTGACCGTTCTGAAAAGCCGCAATTACCACTAATTTCAATTAATACTACAGCAGGTACTGCGTCAGAAATGACACGTTTTTGTATCATCACAGATACGGTACGTCATATTAAAATGGCTATTGTTGATAAAAACGTTACACCACTTTTATCTGTAAATGATTCAGAATTAATGATAGGTATGCCAAAAGGTTTAACCGCTGCAACAGGTATGGATGCGTTAACTCATGCTGTAGAAGCATATGTTTCAATTGCTGCTAATCCAATCACTGATGCGTGTGCATTAAAAGCTGTCACTATGATCAGCGAATCTTTACGTAAAGTGGTTGATAATGGTGGTGATGCGGCAGCGCGTGAAAGCATGGCTTACGCTCAGTTCTTAGCTGGTATGGCATTTAATAATGCTTCTTTAGGTTATGTACATGCTATGGCTCACCAATTAGGTGGTTTCTATAACTTACCTCATGGTGTGTGTAATGCGGTTCTATTACCACATGTTCAAGCTTATAACATTCAAGCAGCAGCAGGTCGTTTAAAAGATATCGCACAAGCGATGGGTGTTGATGTTTCTGCAATGAGCGATGAGCAAGGTGCGAAGGCATGTATTGAAGAAATTCGTAAAATGGCTAAAGATGTTGGTATTCCAGCAGGTCTGAAAGAATTAGGTGTAAAAGAAGAAGACTTTAAAACATTAGCTGAAAATGCGCTGAAAGATGCTTGTGCAATTACTAACCCTGTTCAGGGTACTGAAAGTGATGTTATCGAGTTATTCCGCCAAGCAATGTAATACGCAGGAAATAAAAAGGTAATTAAGTCATTTTTTTGCTTTTTTTCAAAAATGAAGCCGATACTTTAGGAGTATCGGCTTTTTCATATTAATGTTAATTCATTTACTCTGATTTTTTATGGCGCTCTTGTAGACAACTTATTACATCAGAGAGTGATAATGATTGATCTTGTAATAGTACCATTAAGTGATAGAGCAAATCAGAGGCTTCGTTTCTTAACTCTTCTTTGTCATTAACTGTAGCGGCTAATGCAGTTTCTACACCTTCTTCTCCAACTTTTTGAGCTATTCGTTTTGTACCGCTGGCGTAAAGGCGGGCAGTGTACGAGCTATCTGGTGAGGCTTTTTTACGCTCACGTAATATATTTTCCAGCTCATAGAGAAATCCCCACTGGCTTTGTGCAGGAGCAAAGCAACTCTCAGTGCCATTATGGCAAGTTGGTCCAATCGGGTTAGCTAAAATAAGTAAAGTATCATTATCACAATCAGGATAAATATTGACTAACTTGAGAAAGTTGCCTGATGTTTCTCCTTTTGTCCATAAACGTTGCTTAGTGCGAGAATAGAAAGTGACATTTCCACTTTTTAGTGACACATCTAGCGCTTCTTTATTCATGTAGCCTAGCATTAATACATCACCTGAAATGGCATTTTGGATAATAACTGGCATGAGATTATCCACTTTTTCCCAATCTAATTGCGCTAATGTTTCACTATTCATTATATTCTTACCTTAACGTCATTTTCTGCAAGATATTGTTTTAGTTCGTTAATGTTAATAATTTGTTTGTGAAAAACAGACGCTGCAAGTGCGCCATCAACATTGGCTAATTTAAAGGCATCAAGAAAGTGTGACATTTCGCCAGCACCACCAGAGGCAATAAGAGGTACATCTGCAACTTGGCGCACTTGAGCTAATTGTTTCAAGTCATAGCCTTGTCTTACGCCATCTTGATTCATCATATTTAAAACAATTTCACCTGCGCCTAGCTTTTGAACTTCACGTATCCAATCAAGTGTTTTCCAGTGTGTTTGTTGAGTACGTTTTTCATCACCTGTGAATTGATAAACTAGGTATTCACCTGTTTTTTCATCAAACCAAGTATCAATACCTACGACAACACATTGCACACCGTAGCGTTCTGCCAAACGTGAAATCAATGTTGGATCAGAAAGCGCAGGCGAGTTAATCGAAATTTTATCAGCCCCAAAAGAGAGAATTTTTCCTGCATCTTCAACGGAACGAATGCCACCAGCAACACAAAATGGTATATCAATGACTTCAGCTACGCGTGACACCCAGCTTTTATCAACAACTCGACCATCAGAAGAGGCGGTAATATCATAAAATACCAGTTCATCAGCGCCTTCTTTGGCATAGCGTTCAGCAAGAGGGACAATATCACCAATAATTTCATGATTACGAAATTGAACACCTTTAACAACTTGCCCATCTCGGACATCAAGACAAGGAATTATGCGTTTTGCCAACATGATATTGCCTCTTTTAATGTAAACTTGCCTTCTAATAATGCTCTACCAACAATAATACCGGCAACACCGGATGCTGGAAGATCTGCGATATCTTGTAAATCACCAATACCGCCTGAAGCTTGGAATAAAATATCAGGAAAACGTTGGCTAATTTCTTTATACAGTTCGACGTTAGAGCCCGCCAATGTGCCATCTCGAGAAATGTCGGTACATAACACATGCTTTAAACCCACACTTTGATAAAGCTCGATGATCTCTTCAAGCGTATAGGGTGAGTTTTCTTGCCAACCACTGACTGCCACCCACTTTTTGCCTTGTTTATCAATGCGAACATCGAGGGCTAATACAATGGCTTCCGCACCATAGCGCTCGAACCATGTTTTTACCATTTCGGGCTGACTGATTGCGGTAGAGCCAATAACAACACGGCTTGCCCCTGCATCAAGTAGTGATTTCACATCATCTTCAGTGCGAATACCACCACCCACTTGTACAGGCACATTGACACAAGTAACAAGTTCTTTTAACAGTGGAATTTGGCGGGCAGAGGGATTTTTTGCTCCCGTTAAATCCACTAAGTGAAGTAATTTTGCACCCTCTTTTTCATATTGTTGGTAGCGTATCAGCGGATTATCATCATAATCGCGCTGTTTGGCATAATCACCCTGATGAAGACGAACGACTTTCCCTTCAATTAAATCTAATGCTGGAATAATCATAACGGGTTACATCTCCAAAAAGTTCTTGATAAGTTGAGCACCCGCTTTCCCTGAACGCTCTGGGTGAAATTGCACGCCATAAAAATTATCTTTTTGAATTGCGCTACTAAAACGAGTGCCGTATTCAGTTTCTGCAATCGTCGATTCATTGAGTGCTAAAGCGTAGCTATGAACAAAATAGAACCAAGCATCGTCACCAAGCTCACGAAACAGAGGATGTCCCGGTTTTGCTAATACTTGGTTCCAACCCATATGAGGTAATGGTAATCCGGCAGTATTAAGCTTATCTATAGTGCCATCAACTAAACCTAATAAAGGAATATCTTTGCCTTCTTCGCTTAGTGAAGCCAATATTTGCATGCCTAAACAAATACCTAAAACAGGTTGTGTTAATGCTTTAATTAAAGGAATTAGCTCACGTGCTTTGAGTTGTTCCATTGCTGCTTTAGCCGTTCCGACTCCGGGTAAAAAGAGCTTATCCGCAGATAACACAACGTTTTTTTCATAGGAAACAATGGGATCATAACCAAGTCGCTTAACGGCGTAAGTGACAGAGGCTAAATTGGCACAACCTGTATCAAGAATAACCACTTTCATCACAGAACACCTTTTGAGCTTGGTAAAGTATTGCCTTCAACACGAATGGCTTGGCGCAATGTACGACCAAAGACTTTAAATAAGCTTTCAGCTTTGTGGTGATCGTTTTTGCCTTTTGATTTCAGGTGTAATGTACAACCCATGGTGTAAGAGAGTGAACGGAAAAAGTGTTCGATCATCTCTGTACTTAAATCACCGACACGTTGATATTTAAATTCGGCTTTGTATTCAAGGTGTGGACGACCTGAAATATCTAATGCACAGCTTGCAAGGCACTCATCCATTGGTAATGTAAAGCCAAAGCGAGCAATACCTCGTTTATCACCTAATGCTTCGCGTAAGGCTTCACCTAAAGCAAGACCGGTATCTTCCACAGTGTGGTGATCATCGATCACTAAATCACCTTTCACATTAATATTCATACGAAAGCCACCGTGTGTGGCAATTTGATCAAGCATGTGATCAAAGAAACCAACACCTGTGCTGATCTGACTATTGCCTTCACGATCAAGCCAAATATCGATCACGATTTGTGTTTCTTTTGTTTTTCGTTCAACGTGGGCATAGCGATCTTTTTTAGTTAGTTGCTCTGTAATAACAGCCCAATTGAGTTTATCTGTATTATAAAGCAGGCCTTTGATGCCCATATTTTCAGCTAGTTGAATATCAGTTTGTCTATCACCAATGACATAGCTGTTATCTTTATCGAGTGCGCCATCAACTAAATACTGGGTGACAAGTCCTGTTTCTGGTTTGCGACAAGGGCAGTTATCTTCAGGTTTATGAGGGCAAATTAAAACGTCATCAAATGAGATCCCTTGAGAAGAAAAAACTTGCATCATTAAATTATGAGGAGGATCAAAATCTGCTTGAGGAAAGCTTTCTGTGCCTAATCCATCTTGATTTGTGATCATAATGAGTTTATAACCCGCTTTTTGTAGCGCAGTCAGTGCGGGGATCACGCCATTTTCAAAGGCAAGCTTATCAAGTCTATCTACTTGGTAATCAGTTGTGGGTTCTGTGATTAAAGTACCATCACGGTCGATAAAAAGAATTTTTTGGCTCATGGTTGAGATCCTTCAGTTGCGATTTTTTGTTGTTATCGTTTTTAATGTTTTATACGTTTGCAGTTTGAATATTTTTTATGGCATTAATCACGCTATCACATTCTTCTGCTGTACCGATAGAAATACGCAAACAGCCATTAAGCCCATATTGACGTTGTTGATCGCGTAAAATAATCCCTTGTTCCCATAAAGTTCGGAAAACTAGAGTAGCATCAGTGAATTTCACTAAAATGTAGTTGGTTTCACTGTTATAAACCTGTTCAACATTAGGTAATTTTTTTAACGTTTCAGATAAAATGGCTCTGTTACGCGAAATTTCTGCCACTCGTTTTTTCATTATCTCAATACTTGCTTCTGTTAATGCCTGCGCAGCGATATCTGCAACAGGTGTTGAAAGCGGGTATGGCGCGATCACCTTTAGTAATAATTCAATGACAGGTGGATTGGCAAGCGTAAAGCCACAACGAAGCCCTGCTAAAGCAAAAGCTTTCGATAAGGTTCGCAAAATAACTAAATTCGGATAATCTTCAAGCCATGAAACAACTGAGGCTTGTGGGCAAAATTCAATATAAGCTTCATCTATCGCAACAATGGCTTTGTCTTTAGCTAATGCCAATACATCACGAATAAGCGAAGGATCAATAATGTTTCCTGTTGGATTATTTGGGCTACATAGATAGATAAGTTTGACATTATCAAGTTGTGATGCAATGGCTTTGACATCAGGGCTCCAATCAGCAAGAGCAGGGACAACACGCTGTTCTACACCGAAAGTTTCAGCACTAACGCTATACATGCCATATGTCGGTGGGCAATAGAGCATTGCGTCTTTACTCGGCTCACAAAAAGCACGAATAAGGAGCTCAATAGCTTCATCTGCGCCACGGCTAACTAAAACTTGATTAGTATTTACACCGGCATATTTTGCATAACGGCTAATAACGTTAACAGGTTGACATTCAGGGTAACGGTTTAAGTTTTTTTCATTAAAAGTAAAATCAGGAGCGATAGGGTATTCATTTGCATTTAACCAAACAGAACCATTTCCGCCTAAACGTCGAGCAGATTGATAAGGCGTCAGTTCGCGTACATTTTTTCTGGCAAGTGTGGTGATATCAAATTCAGTTTTCATCGTTATTTTTCCCCTGAGCCAAAGCATTAACACGAAGTGTGACCGCATTTTTGTGAGCGGTTAATTGTTCAGCTTGTGCTAATATTTCAATCGTTTCTGCTAAATCGGATAAACCTTTTGCTGTCAGTTTTTGTACCGTCATTCGCTTCATAAAGTCAGCTAAACCTAAACTGGAGTAGGTTGATGTATAACCATAAGTTGGTAGAACGTGATTCGTGCCAGAAGCATAGTCTCCTGCAGATTCAGGCGACCAAGCACCAAGAAAAACAGATCCGGCGCTGGTAATGCTATCAACACGAGTATCAGCATCATTGGTTTGAATAATTAAGTGCTCAGGACCATAGCTATTACTGATTTCAATACACCGATCGAGATCGCGAGTAATAATGACTCGACTTTCAGCTAACGCTTGTTTGGCAATTTCAGCTCGGCTTAATTGAGTAAGTTGTGTTTCCGTTTCAGTGATAACCGCTTTTGCTAAGGTTTCATCGGGTGTTAATAACACGACTTGTGAATCTGGGCCATGCTCTGCTTGCGACAGTAAATCAGCAGCAATAAATGCAGGATTTGCATCCGCGTCAGCAATCACTAATACTTCAGAAGGGCCTGCTGGCATATCGATTGCTGCACCTTGTAGCGATTGGCTGACTTGACGTTTGGCCTCTGTTACATACGCATTACCGGGGCCAAAAATTTTATCTACTTTAGGGATAGATTCTGTACCAAACGCCATGGCTGCAATCGCCTGCGCGCCTCCTACTTGGAAAATTTCATCAATACCAATTTGTTGAGCAATATATAAAATTTCATCAGCAATAGGAGGGGGAGAGCAAAGAATAACTTTGCGACAACCTGCAATACGTGCTGGGATACCTAACATCATGACGGTTGAAAGCAATGGCGCTGAACCTCCGGGAATATAAAGTCCTACTGCATCAATTGCTCTGCTTACTTGCTGACAAAATACACCGGGCTGAGTTTCTACGTTGATAGTGTTAGGAATTTGCGCCTCATGAAAGCGACGAATATTATTCATCGCCTGTGCTATTGCCTGTTTTATTTTGCTATCAAGTCGTGATGAGGCTTCATCGATTTGCGATTTTGACACCAAAACACTTTCCGGCGCTGCCTTATCGAATTTTTGGCTAAGCGTTTTAAGCGCTTTATCTCCCTCATTGCGTACCTGTGAAATGATGCTAGCAACTTGTTCTGTAATTGAACCTGATGCAGAAATAGCAGGGCGAGTTAATAGCTGTTGTTGCTGTTCTCTCGTGTATTTATTCCAGTAAATTAATGTACTAAAACCTGTTTTCATCATTTCACCTTATTCCATCATTTTTTCAATTGGTAAAACAAGAATTGAACTTGCACCTAGTGCTTTAAGCTTTTCCATTGTTTCCCAGAATAGGGTTTCGCTACTTACCATATGCATCGCAACGCGATTTTGGTCTCCAGCCAGAGGTAAAATAGTGGGTCTTTCAGCTCCCGGAAGTAATGCGATGACATCTTCAAGACAATCACTTGGTGCGTGTAACATAATATATTTTGATTCTCGAGCTTGAATAACACCTTGAATACGCGTTAGTAAGCGGTCGATAAGAGCTTGTTTATCAGCTTCCATCTCACCATCGCGTTGGATCAAACACGCTTTTGAGCGATAAATCACTTCAACTTCTTTTAAACCGTTGGCTTCTAATGTTGCGCCAGTAGAAACTAAGTCACAGATAGAGTCAGCAAGGCCCGCACGAGGCGCGACTTCAACAGAGCCGTTTAATAAACACGATTTAAATTTGATACCTTTTTGGTCTAAATAACGTTTGAGCAGGTTTGGATAAGAGGTTGCGATACGAGTATTATTTAAGCATTCCGCACCTTGGTAATCAAAATCGACAGGGGTCGCAAGAGATAAACGACAGCCACCAAAATCAAGACGACGCAATGTTAGATAACTGGGGTTTTCACCTTGTGAACGACGCTTTAATAACTCTTCTTCTAAAACGTTTTCACCGATGATCCCTAAATCAACAACGCCATCCATTACTAATCCAGGAATATCGTCATCTCTAACACGTAAAATATCGATAGGCATATTTTCTGCATAAGCAATCAGACGTTGTTGGTTTAAATTAATTTTGATGCCACAACGTGCTAAAAGGGCGCGAGATTCATCACTTAAGCGACCCGATTTTTGCATTGCAATTCTTAATCTTGTTTTGTCTAACATAATATTACCCTGTCCTTGTCTTAATTTTTTGTTTGAAAATTAGCTATAAAAAAACCCCGGAAGTTGCCTTCCGGGGTTTTAGTTGTTATCTGCATTCAGACCACCAGAAGCGTTTCTTAAACGTCTTCCAGCACTCATCGCCTGAAAGACTAGTCAGGGTGATGGTGATGATGGTGGTTTAGTTGAATGCTATACATAATTATTTTCCTAGCTAATAACACTATTTGTTATTTAATCATGCCTGTTACTGTTAATCTCTATTTAGTAACCTGCATTTAGAATTTGTCTGCCTTTCAACCTACATGATTTACAAAGCAGAAAGCAACCTATTTTTTAATAATAATTTAATTATTTTATAACCTTTTGTTTTTAATGTAATTTTAATATTTCTCTTATTTACTTAATGGGATAAGTAGGCGAGTATATAGGGAGATGTAAAATGTTTACGAAATATAAGTATTGTTTATAGGTAATGGCGAAACTGAAATTTTATAGCATACTTTGACTAAGCCATTTAAGTAGGGGAGCAAAATGAAACGAATAACCATCGTAGGATTAGGTTGGTTAGGTTTACCACTTGCCGCTGCGTTGCGTGATGCAGGCTATCAAGTTAAAGGGACTAAAACCACCGAAGATGGCGTAGAAGCAGCAAGAATGAGTGGCGTTGACTGCTGTTTAGTGAATTTAACACCCGCAATTGAATGTGATAGAGATGATTTTGATTACTTAATGGAAACAGACGTTCTCATTATCACGTTACCACCTAGTGCTGCTGGTGGTGGTTATGATTATGTTGAAGCTATTCAGACGCTGGTGGATAGCGCAATGTCTCGTCATGTTACGAGAGTCATTTACATTAGCTCTACTTCTGTATATGGCAATCAAACGGGTAATATCACGGAAGAAATAGATATTCGGCCAGAAACACAATCAGCAAAAATGTTAGCAGAAGTTGAAAACTGGCTACATCGTTTACCGTTGACTACGGTTGATATTCTTCGGTTAGCTGGATTAGTCGGGCCGGGTCGTCATGCAGGACGTTTTTTATCAGGTAAAAAACAGGTAAAAGGCGCTCATCAATGCGTTAACTTAGTTCACTTAGACGATGTAATTTTTGCAGTCGAACAACTTCTTGCGCAGAATGAAGGTGGCCATTTATATAACCTATGTGCTCCTATTCACCCTAAAAAGAAAGATTTTTACTCAAGAGTGTCTAATCAACTTGATCTTATTCCACCAGAATTTGTTGAGGAAGAGAAGCCTTTAATACGAGAGATTGATGGTCAGCAGATCTGTCGAGATCTTGGATTCCATTACCATTACCCAGATCCCGACAAAATGCCAATGAATTAACTTAATTTACAGGCAGTAACACGATATCACGGAAAATAGGTCTTTCACTTAATCGTGCAAACCAACGCTCAATGTGAGGGAAATGTGGTCTATCTTTGCAAACTTCTAGCCATGGATAGACCAATGGTGCTATCGCTATGTCAGCAAGAGAAAGTGTATCTCCTGCAAAATAAGTTGTTTTTGCCAGTTGGTCGTCAGCAATTTTAAGGAGTTTATTAAGCTTCTCTTTCAACTCGTTAATAATCTCAGGATTTTGTTGCTCTTTAGGCGTACGAACAATCATGATCATCATTTGTTGGATGGGAGCAAATAGGCTGCCATTTGACCAGTCCATCCATTTTTCTATATTTGCTCGTTGTTTTAGAACAATGGGATAGAGTGTGTTATTTTCATATTTTGTACATAAATAACGAATAATGGTATTAGACTCCCATAAAGCAAAGTCATCATCTTGTAAGGTTGGAATAGATGCGTTGGGGTTGATCGCTAAATAATTTACTTCATTGAGTCCACCAAAAGGGCCACCAACATCGATTTGCTCATAAGGAACATTTAATTCCTTTAAACACCAAAGAACTTTTTTAACGTTAGATGAGTTTTTTCTACCCCAGACTTTTAACATAAAGGTCTCCTAAACCACGATAAGTAATAAAATTTCCCTCTATAGGGCGCCTAAATATGAATATAAGATAAATCTCTACATATCAATGTTGGCGTCTTATTCCAGAAAGCCATATAGTAGGAAAGCTTTAACAAATTGATATAAAAGGGTGATCGGTAATGACAAAAAATATTCCATCTGTTCTGAGTAAGGTTACCGCGGGAATGGGTTTACTGCTAATTATTTCTAGTCCTTCATTTGCAGTAAATAATCCAGTGGCTCCTCAAATTGAGGCAAAATCTTATGTATTAATGGATTATAACAGCGGAAAAATTCTGGCATCAGAAAAACCTGATGAGCGTTTAGATCCTGCTAGTCTTACAAAAATCATGAGTAGCTATGTTGTTGGGCAAGCTATTAAAGAAGGTCGTATGTCACCTGACGATATGGTTATTGTTGGGCGTAATGCATGGGCAACAGGAAATCCGGTATTGAAGGGATCATCATTGATGTTCTTGAAACCGGGTGATCAGGTCAAAGTGATTGATTTAAATCGCGGTATGGTTATTCAATCTGGTAATGATGCCAGTATCGCATTAGCAGAACATATTGCGGGTAGTCAGGAAACCTTTGTTGATTTAATGAATTCCTATGCTAAGAATCTGGGTTTAAAAAATACATACTTTAAAACTGTTCATGGGTTAGATTCTGAAGGGCAATATACAACAGCACAAGATATGGCATTACTCACAGCAGCCATGATCCGCGATGTTCCTTCAGAGTATGAAATACATAAAGAAAAAGAATTTACATTCAACAATATTCGTCAGCCAAACCGTAACCGTTTATTGTGGAATAAAAATATGAATGTCGATGGTGTGAAAACAGGTCACACTAATGGAGCAGGGTATAATCTTGTTTCTTCGGCAACCGAAGGTGATATGCGTTTGATTGCTGTTGTTTTAGGAGCACCATCAGATAAAGTACGTTTTGCTGAAAGTGAAAAGTTATTAGGCTGGGGTTTTCGCTTTTTTGAAACGGTAACGCCAGTAAAAGCAGCTACACCATTGACAAGTCAAAAAGTGTGGTACGGCGATAAAGGTGAAGTGGCATTAGGGGTTGCTAATGATGCCTCAATTACCATTCCTAAAGGTGAATTGAAAAATCTGAAAGCCTCTTTTACGTTAACTAATCCTGTATTAGAAGCGCCGTTAACTCAAAACCAGGCTGTAGGTACAGTTAACTTTTTATTAAATGATGAAGTGATTGAACAACGCCCACTCGTCGTAAAAGAAGCGGTTGAGGAAGGCGGTTTCTTCAGCCGTATTTGGGATTTTGTTGTTAAAACAGTATCCGGTTGGTTTAATGCTATTTTTGGTTAATTTATCAAGAATGGATCTATCAAAGCGTTACTGAGTTTTTCACCCAAAAAGAAAGACTAGTTGTTATTTTGATATGAAAAATCCGTAATTGTTTAATGATTACGGATTTTTTTATATTCAATAAAAATGGGGAAATATCTACTTTAGAGCTTAAATAAGACCATCGATCTTACCTTGATTATCAACATTAACAGTGATAGCAGCAGGTGTTTTCGGTAGTCCGGGCATGGTTGTGATAGAGCCTGTTAAGGCGACAACAAAGCCAGCGCCAGCAGAAACATACACTTCACGAACATTTATTGTAAAATCAGTCGGGCGACCTAATAACTTGGGGTCATCTGAGAGTGAATATTGAGTTTTAGCCATGCAAACAGGGAAATGAGAAAACCCCATTTTTTCTATTTTTTCCAACATGTTACGAGCAGATTGACTATAAGTCACCTCATTTGCGCCATAGATCTCTTTTGCGACAGTATTAATTTTTTCACTAAGCGAGGCATTATCAGGATAAATTAATTGGAATTGGCTATGCTCATTTTCAAGTGTATCAATGACTTGATTCGCTAATTCAATACCACCTTCCCCTCCTTTTTCCCACA
Organism: Proteus penneri; assembly: GCF_003144535.1. Lineage (GTDB taxonomy): Bacteria > Pseudomonadota > Gammaproteobacteria > Enterobacterales > Enterobacteriaceae > Proteus > Proteus penneri. The sequence goes on from NZ_PHFJ01000002.1 coordinate 228,722, forward strand.
CTTTTGTAATTGCAAATCGACAATTTCTATCTTGGCAGAATTGTTTGATAAACTGATGCTCTGCAATACTATCGGTAACATAGGCATTGAGTGAAACAATCACAGGTAAGCCGTATTTTTTAAGGTTTTCAATATGTTTTTCTAGATTGACAATACCTTTTTTAAGTGCACTTAAATCTTCATTATTCCACTCGCCTTTACCTAAGCCACCGTTATATTTTAGTGCTTTAGTGGTGACAACAATAACGGCACAATCAGGGCGTAATCCGCTCATTCTGCATTTTATATCAAAGAATTTTTCAGCACCTAAATCAGCACCAAAACCCGCTTCCGTAATAGTGATATCAGCAAGTTGAAGAGCCAATTTTGTTGCTCTTACGCTATTGCAACCATGAGCAATATTAGCGAATGGGCCACCATGAATAATGGCTGGCGTATTTTCGAGTGTTTGTACTAGATTAGGATTAATAGCATCTTTTAACAAACTGGCCATTGCGCCAACGGCTTGTAAATCATTCGCCGTGATAGGATCGCCATTGTAAGAATAAGCAACAATGATCTGAGAAAGTCTTTGTTTTAAATCTTGAATATCCTCAGCTAAACACAGGATTGACATAATTTCAGAAGCAACAGTAATAACAAAGTTATCTTCTCTTGTAATACCGTCTTTTTCGCCACCCAATCCCACAACAATATTTCGTAAAGCGCGATCGTTCATATCCATACAACGTTTAAACACGATTTTTTTAGGATCGATATTTAAAGGATTACCTTGATAAATAGAGTTATCAAGCATGGCGGCCAGTAAGTTGTTTGCTGATGTAATAGCATGAAAATCGCCAGTAAAATGAAGATTAAGATCTTCCATTGGTACAACTTGAGAATAACCCCCCCCAGCAGCTCCCCCTTTAATGCCAAAGCAAGGGCCTAATGAGGGTTCGCGTAATGCGATAATGGCATTTTTTCCAATACGGTTAAGGGCTTGCCCTAATCCAACGGTGACGGTTGTTTTACCTTCACCAGCAGGTGTTGGATTAATTGCTGTAACTAAAACTAATTTTCCGGGCTTTTTGGCCGCAATTTTTGACCAAATACTGTGGCTAAATTTAGCTTTGTATTTGCCATAAAACTCGATATCATCTTGATCAATATTTAAATTTTTCGCAATTTCTTGAATAGGTAAGAGGTGTGCTTCTTGGGAGATTTGAATATCTGATTTCATTTTAGTTCTCTTTTTATCCCGCTGATGATGTCTCTAGTGATCTTTACTTATCAACTTTAGACAATAATCTAAATATCACCAATAGATTGATTAAGTTGTAGTTATTTACTTTAGATAACGCGTTTATCGTCACGCCATTTAAATAATTTATGTAGTTATCTCCTATTTTTTCTTTAAATTATCTGTATTGAGTGATGCTTTGCTCGTTTGAAAAAACATATTTTAACTAAGGATAAAAATTTAATCTCATACAAAAAGATGATATTAAAAAAGAAGAGTAACGAGATAGATACTACACAAACAAAAAAGGCGCTGATATCAGCGCCTTATCTATTGTAGCTATTTGCATTTAAGATCCATGGGTTTAGTCACAGGATATTTTAATAGCTAATCCACCTTGAGAGGTTTCACGATATTTAGCATTAATGTCTTTACCGGTTTCGTACATTGTTTCAATGACTTTATCTAAACAAATACGAGGGTCGCTGACACGACGTAACGCCATACGCGATGAGTTTACTGCTTGTACAGCGGCGATAGCATTACGTTCAATACAAGGAACTTGTACTTGTCCTGCAACTGGGTCGCAAGTAAGCCCTAAGTTATGCTCCATCGCAATTTCAGCTGCAATGCAAACTTGTTCTGGGCTACCGCCTAAAAGTTCCGTTAATGCACCTGCTGCCATTGAACAAGCAACACCCACTTCGCCTTGGCAACCCACTTCAGCACCTGAGATAGATGCATTCATTTTGTAAAGTGAACCAATAACGCCAGCAACTAAGAAAAAGCGAGTGTAAGAGTTTTCATTTACAGGACGAATAAATTTATCATAGTAAGACAATACCGCTGGGATAATACCACAGGCACCGTTTGTTGGTGCAGTAACAACACGTCCACCAGCCGCATTTTCTTCATTCACAGCAAGGGCAAACATATTAATCCAGTCAACAACCGTCATTGGGTCTGTTGTCGTTTTATCTTCTGTGACTAACATACGGCGTAATGCAGAAGCACGGCGCGGTACGCGTAATGGCCCTGGTAATAAGCCTTCGGTATTTACACCGCGCTCAATACCTGATTTCATCACTTCCCAAACAGCAGCTAAATGAGCCGAAATTTCTTCTTTGCTACGTAATGCTAATTCGTTTTGCATCACTAATGCAGATAAAGAGAGCCCTGTTTCTTTACAATGGCGACGTAAATCAGCCGCATATTGATAAGGATAAGGGACTTGAACTGTATTTTCTTCAGGTTGGCCAAAATGCTCTTCATCAACAATAAAACCGCCACCAATAGAATAATAAGTTTTTTTCAATAGAACCTGTTCACCATTATAAGCGGTGATTGTCATGCCGTTCTCATGGAGGGGTAAATTGCTTTTATGGAAATTCATACCGCCTTCAACCGGAAAATCCACTTCTTTAATGCCATTTGCTAGCATTAAGCGGCCTGTTGTTTCTACTTGTTTAATAAATGGGGTAATAGAATCTATGTCGACGGTATCTGGTAAATTTCCTGCTAATCCCATAATAATAGCAATATCCGTTGCGTGACCTTTACCTGTTAAAGATAAAGAGCCATAAACATCAACGATAACACGGGAAACAGAAGAGAGAAGTTTTTTTTCAGCAAGCAAATCAACAAATTCTTTACCTGCTTTCATTGGGCCTACAGTGTGTGAGCTTGAAGGGCCAATACCAATTTTAAAAATATCAAAGACGCTAACCATAATATTCGCCTCCCTAATTCATTTAAAGGCGCAACTGTGTGATTATTAGAATGTTAAGTGTCAGTTTTGAAGTCTAAAGCAATGGCTACTCCCTTTTAAGAAAGTAGCCATTTGATGCTCTATTAGCTCATGAAAGAGTTAATTAAGCTATAGAAAACTGCTGAGATTGCGATAAGACCCATAACTACAACAAATACGTTGCTAATGTGGCCGGCATATTTCTTCATCGCTGGTACTTTACGGATTGCATACATAGGCATCAGGAACAGTAACATTGCGATAATTGGACCACCTAATGTTTCAATCATACCTAAAATGCTTGGGTTTAACGTTGCAACGATCCAAGTTGTAACCAGCATAAACAGTGCAGTGATTTTATTTAAACGATCTTTTTCGATTGTTTTACCTTTTTCACGCAGTGATTTGATGATTAAACCATTGAAACCTTCACGGGCACCTAAATAGTGGCCTAAGAAAGATTTAGTAATCGCAACGAATGCAATGAAAGGTGCAATATAAGCGATAACAGGTGCTTCAAAATGGTTAGCAAGGTAAGACAGGATACTGATGTTTTGTGCTTTTGCTTCTGCTAAGTTTTCTGGTGTTAAGCTAAATACACAACTAAACACGAAGAACATAACAGTGATAACCATCATGATGTGTGCATAAGCTAAAATGCGTGAACATTTTTTCTCTGCGTTTTCGCCGTATTCTTCACGTTTTGCAACAGCAAATGCAGAGATGATTGGAGAGTGATTGAAAGAGAACACCATTACAGGGATAGCTAACCATAGAGTTACTAATAGGCCTTGCCCCATGCCAGACGTGGTTGCGTGATCAAAAGAGAGAGTCTCAAGGATTGCACCATTCCATTCTGGGATCAGATACAGTGCAAGTACCATCAATATTGCAACAAATGGGAATACCAGCACGCTCATTGCTTTAACAATAGCTTGTTCACCAAAGCGAATAATACACATGATACCGACAATCAGGATCAGTGATAAAATTGCACGAGGCGGAGCTGCCATATGCATTTGGTTTACAATAAAGCTTTCTACAGTATTAGTGATAGCAACACTATAAACTAATAAAATAGGATAAATTGCAAAGAAATAAAGCAGTGTGATCAGTTTACCTGCAGTTTTACCGAAGTGTTCTTCAACAACTTCAGTAATATCTTCACCAGGATTTTTACCTGATAACACAAAGCGACACATACCACGGTGTGCAAAGAAGGTCATTGGGAATGCAAGTACTAACATGATCAACAGAGGAATTAAACCACCAATCCCTGCGTTGATAGGTAAAAATAGAACGCCAGCACCGATAGCCGTACCGTATAAACCTAACATCCATACAGTATCTGACTTACGCCATGTTTTGTAATCACCTTGGGTGTTACCCGACGCGATAGAACCAGCTTTGGTTGTATCCATAATACTCTCCGAAATAACGCGGTAAAAAAATAATGAATAAAAATAAGAGCGCAATTGTATTTTCTAGAAACAACTACGGTATAAATTTAATTATGAATAAATGAGTGTATTGAGTACCTGGTGTTATCTCAATATCTTCAATTACTACATATAAATATAAAAATCTTTAACCTTCAAAAGAATTAAGCTCTTTTAAAATTTGAAAAAATATTCAATAAGTTTATATCCAGACTTAAGAGGTGCAGAATATAGTGTTTTTCAGGATAAACTACCGTGATCACCATCTCAAATGCTAAATATAACTGAAAAACCTAAAAATGTAACATTTTTTATATTTTATGTTTTTTGAGGAGAGTTTTAAAATATTTTGAAATGATTTTCCAAGTTTAAAGCAAGTATAAAATAAAGCTAAATACTTAAATATTCACATATTAATGATTATTTTGACGTGTTTTTATGAACTAAAGATTAAATGATTAAAATCAATTAGGTTATTTTTATTTACAATTTAAACATTACATTAACTATTTATCTTGTTGAAAATTAAGAATAAATTATTTTATTTAAATAATGTTTAAAAGTAGACGAAAGAATATAGAAATGATGAAATATGATTATTTATTAATGAATTCCTTTTATTTTATGAAATGAAGATAGCGATATTTCATTTATAAGTAGAATATTGTTTATAAAAAAAACAATAAATTCGTTAATAAATGAGTTGGGTAGGTTGTTATATAACGAATATAAAAGTTTAAATTTGATTAAAATAACAACACATTTAATTTTGGACGATTAATATAATAGTAGAGAATATTTTTATTTATATATTAATATATTGAAGGGGGCTTAAGTTAAATATAAAAAAGACCACATAAATGTGGCCTTTTCGAAATTAGAAAGGTTAGGCCTTTGTCCAACCTTTACGAATAGGATAAGCAAAACAGAGTTGATAGAGCTGTTGTACCCATTTTTGGAGTATTTTACCGCCTTTAGACCAGAAGATCTGACAAAGGCCACAAGAAAGTAGAGCAACAATAAAAGCACCAATCATATCGATTGGCCAATGCACACCAAGGTAGATACGTGCCCAAGCAATCGCTAGTCCTAAACCTAGCATGATATAACCAATACGTTTACTGTTATGCCAAAACAGGTAAGCTAAAGCAATGGTGAAAACAAACGTACCATGGTTACTTGGGAATGATGGTGTTGCATCGTGATCAAGAAAGTTGTAGCCAATGTTGGCGGCAAAAGGACGGTCATGAGGAGCAATCGCACCAATCATCCAAGAGATAGAAAGTGCGATACCCAAAGAGACAGCAGCTTTACATACTAATGCTCTTTGCTGGTTAAGATGTTTTTCATTACCCCATAACCAATAGAACACTAAGGATAATGGAAAAAGATAGACAAGGTACTTAGCAATAACTATCGCCGTACCGATTTCTAAAGGAGATGCCGCAGGTGTTGCATTCATTATTGAAAATACGGCTAAATTAAATTGTTCCAGCAAAGTAGGCTCCATACATGTCGTGCTGATAAGTGATGTTTATGATACATAATACGCAAGTTTTTAAGGGTAAATGAGGGAGTAATAAGGGTAAAGTGTTTTTTTCTTATTTAATTGTGCTTTTTTAAAAGAATTGTCAGTTTTAGATTTAACTGAACTAAAGCACTCTTAAAAAGAGTATTTCACTTATGGTATTGCTCTCACATTGTTCTTTTTTCTTATTATCAACGAGGTATAAAATGTGGCTCCAAAAAAACATCATACTCAAGGCAAGGCCGAGAGGGTTCCACTTAATTACACAGGCATTGATTCAAGAATTACCCGAACTAAGACAATATAAAATTGGAATAGCTCATTTTTTTATTCAACATACATCGGCTTCATTAACGATTAATGAAAATGCCGACCCGACAGTACGAAGTGACTTTGAAAGCTTCTTTAATCAAAGTGTGAAAGAGAATGAAGATTACTATCTTCACACTTATGAAGGTAGTGATGATATGCCAGCTCATATAAAAAGTAGCTTACTTGGGCAAAGTGTCACGATCCCTATTAGTCAAGGTGAGTTGAATTTAGGAACTTGGCAGGGGGTTTATCTTGGTGAACATCGTAATCACGGAGGGGATCGTCGCATTATTGTGACATTGCAAGGTGAGCGTCACTAAATATCAAGCAATAAAAAACCCGACAGTTATTTCACCAAAAGGGTTGAAACTATCGGGCTCCTCAATATTTGGGGACATCAAAGAAAAGCAGTGGCACTAATTCAGACTACGAGTTAGAAAGAAAGTTCGCTGGCTAATGAAAAAAAATAGAATTTTTTTTTAGAAAGAGTGGGAAGATAATGAAAAAATGGGTGATACAAAAAAAGAAAGCGCTAAAACATATTGATAAATAATCTGTTTTAGCGCTTTTGAATTAATTATAGATGCCTAAATTTTCTTTAGCATAAGCTTCAAAATCTGTGCAACCACCAATGTGTTTCTCATCAATAAAAATTTGTGGCACAGTTTCAACTGGTTTACCGACAGTTTTAGATAAATCAGCTTTTGTAATTCCTTCTGCTTGAATATCAACATAACGGAAATCGAAATCGTCACGTTTTTCAGATAAAGTTTCAGCCAGTTGTTTTGCACGAACACAATATGGGCAACCAGGGCGACCAAAAATGACAACAAACATACGACACTCCTTATTGAGGAAATAAAATTCAGGCATAATAGTTTCTCTTGGTTGTTACTATGCCTTTTTATTAGGCTAAACAAAAACAGTTATTGCCTTTTAGTGTGATAAATTATACCAATTTGCTGAATAATGAGATAGGACTGCAACACTGCATTTAGCGGAGAAATGATGGAAAAGCCTTCAAATCGAGATATGAAATCACTGTCAGATATGCCAAAACCCATTATTATCATTGAAATAATAGGGATCATTTTATTGGTGGTTGCTTATCTTTATATCAATCAATATATGACCTCTCCGCAGTGGCTAGGAACATATACAGGACAATTAACGCTAGTTGTTTTAGGGGTTATCTGCATGATCCCGCCAGCTATTCATATAGTATGGCGTGCTATTTATCGATTAACTTTTTTAGGGATTGACCATCAATCCACAAAGAGTAAACAGAAAAAAGAGAATAACAATAAGTAGCTATCTGTTTTTCCTCAAAATGTATTTGAAACTAAGAAAATACAATGTGTAAATTGGCTTAATTTTCTTAGTTTTTTTATTTATTAGTGCCTTCAAGATAGAAAAAGTGGCAAAATAGCACCAATGCCAAAAGGCACTCTTTTTTTTGCGCGTAAAGGTTATTTGAATGAACGCTGTTGTGACTACCGATCTGGATCAGCTAAAGTTTTGGCTTGATGAATTACAGATCGCTTATTATGAATGTGACTCTTGTCAGGCGTTACATTTACCGCATCTTCAATATATCAGTGGTATTTTTGATGCCAAAATTGATATTCTTGAAGATGTGCTTGTATTTACCGCTATCGCTGAGCTAAAACCGTCAGCAATAGTGCCATTAATGGCAAATTTAAGCCAAATTAATGCAAGTTCTTTATTTATTAAAACATTTCTAGAAATTAGTGACGAGAACTTACCAAAATTAGTTTTTTGCCAATCATTTCCGGTTGCTGCAGGTATCTCACTTAATCAATTTGACCTGTTCTTACAAAAAGCAGAAGAGCAATCTGCTGAAGTTATCAGCGAAATTTTTAATAACGGTTTCTTGTATGGCGAAAAGCAAGAAAGTGAAAATGAAGATGAAGAAGATGTTGAGATAACTAGCGCATCAACTGACTCCTCCTATACTGTACATTAATATTAATCTCCATAACGGTCACAAAATCTTATGCAATGCGCACGATTTAGTGCGGGTGATTGTCATTCTTGTGAATGGCTTTCTCTTGCTTATTCTGAACAAATCAAGAAAAAACAGCACAGTTTATTATCATTGCTACCTGAAGATTATGCTTTTGATAAATTAACGCCTGTTGAAAGCCAGCAAGCACAGTTTCGTAATAAAGCAAAAATGGTAGTCAGTGGCAGTGTTGAAAAACCAGTATTAGGTCTAAAAACACGAGAGGGAGTGGCTGTCGATTTATGCGAATGTCCTCTTTATCCTGACTCTTTTGCACCGATCTTTTCGATTTTAAAAACATTTATAGCGAGAGCAGGATTAGTACCTTACGATATTGAGCGTCGTCGTGGCGAACTTAAGTTTATCTTATTAACCGAAAGCAGAAGCAATGGCACGATGATGTTACGCTTTGTTTTGCGCTCAGAAAAAAAACTAGAACAGCTTCGCAAAGCACTTCCTTGGTTACAAGCACAATTGCCTCAATTAGCTGTTATCTCTGTGAATATTCAACCTATTCATATGGCTATTCTTGAAGGTGAAAAAGAAACTATTCTGACTGAAAAAACGTTTTTGGATGAATCTTTTAATCAAATTCCATTACATATTCGCCCTAGAGGTTTTTTTCAAACTAATCCAGAGGTTGCTTCATCACTTTATGCTACGGCAGGTCGTTGGGTGAGAGAATTAAATATCACACATTTGTGGGATATGTTTTGTGGAACAGGGGGGTTTGGGTTGCATTGTGCAGATAAATCAACTCAATTAACAGGGATTGAAATTAGTCCAGAAGCGATTGAATGTGCACGTTTATCGGCTCAAGAATTAGGATTAGAGCATGTTGAGTTTCAAGCATTAGATTCAACAGGATATGCATTAACTAAAGAGTCAGTACCTGAATTAGTGCTTGTTAATCCGCCAAGACGAGGGATCGGAGAGGCACTGTGTGGCTATTTAAATACAATGAAACCTCGCTTTATTTTGTACTCTAGCTGCAATGCTCAAACCATGGCTAAAGATATTCAGCAACTTACACACTATCAGATAGATAGAGTGCAATTGTTTGATATGTTTCCTCATACTTCTCACTATGAAGTCCTTACATTATTGGTATTAAAAGATAGCTAAGATAGTTATTAAAAAATAACAGATCAGCGTTAATACATTATTTATTCAGACATAAAAAAACACCCCAAAGTTGGTGTCCAACTTTTGGGGTTAGTTCAAACTGCTGGGGTGTTTTTATATTGACAAGTCGGCTTACGCGCTTTTAATTACGATGCTCAAACTCTAAGGCTTTCTTCTCAATCAATCTCATTAAGAGTGTCAGTATTCCGTTGATACACAGATAAATAATGCCTGCTGCAACAAAAACCATCACATCATAACTTTGACCAAAAACTTGTCGGCTATAACCAGTTAATTCAAGTAGGGTGATAGTACTGGCAAGTGAGGTACTTTTGAATATTAAGACCACTTCGTTTGAATAGGATGAAAGCGCACGCTTAAATGCGTAAGGTAATATCACTCTTGCTGTTTGTACGGGTGACATTCCTAACGCTTGACAGGATTGCCACTGTCCTGATGGAATTGCTCTTACCGCACCATAGAAAAGTAAAGTTGAATAAGCCGCACTGTTTAATGCTAATGTGACCATGGCACAAAACCAAGGTGTTGATAATAACTCCCACATTGTTGGGAAGTTTTTCAACACAGGAAATTGCCCAGGGCCATAATAGATTAAGAAGAACTGTACTAATAAAGGCGTACCAGTAAATAAGGTAATATAGGCTTTTACTATTTGGCTAATAACCGGTGTTTTTAATGCCAAAACAAAAGTCATTAAAACCGAGAGAGTAAATGCAACCAATAGAGCCACAAATGTTAAAGAAAGGCTAGTTGGTAATCCCGGTAAAATATCAACAATATAATCCCACATTATGAGGCACTCCGTTCAAATCGGGTCGTTCTCATTTCTAACCATTTCAGGATATATTGACTGACCAACGTAATTGCCAAATAAATTAATGCAACAATGCTATACCAAGTAAAAGGCTCTTGAGTTCGGTTAGCGATACTTTGTGTTTGTAACATTAAATCATTAACGCTGATTAATGAGACTAAAGCCGTATCTTTTAATAGAACTAACCACTGATTACCTAAACCCGGTAAAGCGTGACGCCACATTTGAGGCATGATAAAGCGGAAGAAAATAGTAATACGGCCCATGCCTAAGGCTTGGCCAGCTTCCCATTGTCCTGTAGGTACTGCTTTTAATGCACCACGTAAAGTTTGGGAGGCATAAGACGCATAAAGAAGTGAAAGGGCGATAACACCGCAATAGAAAGGCAATGATTCAGTATCACCAAAATCAATTTGTAAGGTGAAAGCACCAAGATCAATTCCATCCATTAACATCATGACACCTTGCAAGGTGCCATAATAGACAAAAAGAACCACCAGCATTTCTGGTAGTCCTCTAATTAGTGTTACCCAACATGTTCCTAAGAAAGCAAAGGCTTTCCATCTCGCGGATTCCCAAGCTGTAAACAGCATGGCTAGAACTAACCCGATGATAAGAGCAGAAATAGCAAGTGTGACCGTTGTGACGGCCGCACCTGCTAGAGTTGTTATTTCATTCATTTATTAAGCTATTATTGTTATTCAAACCATTTTTTATAAATGACATCATAGGTGCCATCAGCTTTTACTTCAGCTAATGCTTTGTTTAATTTATCTTGTAAATCAGCATTACCTTTTCTTACTGCGATCGCAAGGCCTGTACCAAAGTAGTTAGGATCTGCAACTTTGTCGCCTACAATACCTAATTCAGGATTCTTTTTCAGCCATTCATTAACAACAGCTGTGTCACCAAAGATAGCCTCGATACGACCATTTTTAAGATCTAATACTGCATTTTGATAACTGTCATAAGGAACAGTTTTCATCTCTTTGTGTTGTTCATTGATGAATTTCTGATGGGTTGTCCCATTCTGGACACCAATTTGTTTGCCTTTTAAGTTCGCAACATCAGAAATTTTACCTTTTACTGTGATAAATACGGCAGAGTTATCATAGTAAGAATCAGTGAAATCAACTTGTTTTTGACGCTCTGGCGTAATATCAATACCCGCCATTAACGCTTCAAAACGACGGAATTTCAGGCTCGGAATTAAACTATCAAATGACTGATTGGTAAAGGTACAGTCAGCATTAATTTTTGCACACATCGCATTGGCTAAATCAACATCAAATCCCACAATTTGATTATTCGCATCAATCATTTCAAATGGAGGATACGTTGCTTCAGTTGCAAAACGAATTGTCTCTTTCTCAGCCGCAGTTGCAGAAAGTGTAATACTGGTCAGAAGTGCTGCAAATAATATTTTTTTCATTGTCTGATCCTGATTTAGTGTGACAAGTAATTAGCAAAAGCTTCCGTTTGTGGAGCAGTGAAACGATAGTTATCACCTTGCTCTATAATACGGCCGTTTTCCATATATACAACTTTGCTCGCGGCTTTGCGTGCAATTTCAACTTCGTGGGTCACAATAACTTGTGTAATACCCGTTTCAGAAAGCTCTTTAATGATATCAACAACTTGAGCTGTAATTTCAGGATCTAATGCTGCCGTTGGTTCATCAAATAAGAGAACTTGAGGCTCCATCATTAATGCTCTTGCAATAGCAACACGTTGTTGTTGTCCTCCAGATAAATGTAGAGGAAAACGCCCTGCATAATCACTTAAACGCAAACGCTCAAGTAATTTCATTGCTTTTTCTTTGGCTTGTGGTTTTGATAAACCTAATACACGACAAGGTGCTTCAATTAAATTATCAAGAACCGTTAAATGTGGCCATAAATTGTATTGTTGAAATACCATACCCACATTTTGGCGTAATAAGCGAATTGCCTTTGCATTAGGCTGTTGGCTAAAGTCAAAATGCAGACCAGCAATCTCTAATTCGCCTGAACGTGGCATTTCTAATAAATTGAGAACTCTCATTAGTGAGCTCTTACCCGCACCACTTGGTCCTAATAGAACCATTGTTTCACCGGCAGAGCATTCTAGATTAATGTCATAGAGCGCTTGGTGCGAACCGTAGAAACAATTTATGTTTTTTAATTGAATACTCATGCGTTTTTTTTGAATAGTCATCAACTGTTTCAAATAATAAAACGGTAAGAATAATTATGCAACTAAAACTGCATAATAAAGTGGTTTCTTTATATAAAAATGGGTAGTTTAGCTATTTTTTCTCACCGTTAGATGAATTTTTATCCAGTTTATAAGCGTTAATACTTATTGTTTTAGCCATACCTTTGAAAATAAATAAGTGCGCGGGCATCATCGCGAACCAATAAAGTAATCCACTAAATCCTGCTGGGTGCCACCAAGCACGAACATCTATTGAACGAAGATTACCACTGTCGTGGATTGTGAAAGAAAGTCTACCTAAACCGGGCGCTTTCATTCCAAATAATAGTGTGAGCTGTTTTTCAGGCTCAAGTTTGATCACTCGCCAACCATCAATCATATCGCCAAGCACTAATGTTTCTCTAGAAGGGCGTCCGTAAGTAACTTTATTTCCAGCGATATCATCCATAATGGCGCGTATTTTCCATAACGCATTACCATAAAAATAGCCTTGTTTTCCGCCGATTTGTTGCACTGTATGCCAAAGCGATGCTGCGCTTGCTGGTGTGGATACTGTATAACCTGCATTTTTAGGGTAATAGCCATAGCCAGGTTTCCAACGACTACGAACAGCAGGAGAGTAACCCCAATCTTTGTTATCTAAAGCTGCTGCTTCATCAGCGAGTGTTTCTTTTACTGCATCATCAAATTTAATTAGGGTTTGAGGAATAAGTTTACGTAATGGTTCATCATTGGCTGGGAGATCGTATTTAAGCCCTTGGATCAGCTCTTTGGCAATAGAGGTTGGCACAGAAGTGATCATACTGATAAAGCCGGCAGAAATAAGACTGCCGGGCATCGGTAGCGGGATTAATACGCGTTTTTTACCTGAGATTTTAATAAAACGCTCAAAAAGGGTTTGATAGCTAATATATTCAGGACCACCGGCATCAAAAATACGGTGTTGATGAGTGGGATGATGAATAATTTCAGTTAAATAGTGAATTAAATTTTTGAGCGCAATAGGGGAAGATTTAGAACGAACCCAACGTGGTGGTGTAAGAATAGGGAGGTTGTAAACCATATCACGCATAATCTCAAAGGCAGCAGAGCCTGGTCCGACAATCATTGAGGTGCGAATTTCGGTCACGGGAATAGTGCTGGTTCTTAACACTTCTCCTGTTAGTTTTCGGGCAATAAGATGAGGTGAATATTGTTGGTCTTTATGTTGTAACGCACTTAAGAAGATAATTTGTTTAACATTACTGCCTTCTAATGCTTCCACAACATTGATTGCCGCTTTACGCTCTTGCTCAATTAAATTATGTGCATCGCTCATGCTATGAACAAGGTAATAAACAATATCAGTATCATGCATGACTTTGGTTAAGGTTTCAGGATCATATAAATCGACAAAGATACAGCGTGTATTTTCCCAACCTTGAGACATCATCCAGTCTACTCGACGGGCACCTGCAGTGACCTGATGACCTTGCTCTATCAAAGCTGGAATAAGATTTTGACCAATATGCCCACTTGCACCAAGTACTAATACACGCTGTTGATTCATGGTTAATCCATTGTAAAAAGAGAACGTTATCGTTCTATTGTTACTGATTTTTCTATGAAGTAAAGAACGCCATTAAGATTGGTGTGATTAAACTTAAAACAAATCCATGCACAATAGCCGCAGGAACGATGGCAACACCGCCGCTTCTTTGTAAAACAGGTAAAGTAAAGTCCATGGAAGTTGAACCACAAATCCCTAATGCCGTGTTTCTATATCGATTAACAATGATAGGAATAAGCATAATTGCCGCTAATTCACGCATTAAATCATTGAAAAATGCAGTACTACCAATAACAGGACCAAATGCATCGGTAAGTACAATCCCAGATAAAGAGTACCAACCATATCCAGATGCAATGGCTAATCCCATTTTCATCGGCAACCCTAGTAAATAAGCAGCTAAAGCACCACCTGCAAGCGCACTCACCCCCATGACAACAGCAACGGTTGTTCCTCGGCGATTAATTAAAATTTGTTTTGGGCTCATTCCGCTATTACGTAATTGTAATCCGACTAACCACAGCAAGAAGATAAGCGCACCTTGGCTAGCATGAGATGCATAATGAAAGATTGACCAGCCCGTTAAGCCAACAAAAAAACCGACAACAACGACACCGCATAATTGTAGTGATTCAAGTACCATTTTTATGCGTGATGGGGGCTTAGATTGCTTATGTGCAGGGACATGCCAAGGATCTTTTTTATCCAATAGCCATAAAAATAGTAAATTTGCACCAAAGGTACATAAAAAGAAAACGCTGGCATAAGCAAGAATAGAGACTAAATTTTCACCAATATTATCTAACATGGCTAAACTGACGCCCATTAGAAATAGGATAACGTAAACCATCGCACTAAGTAGGCGATTTGCCAGATGAAGTAATGGGCGATTGTTTAACTTAATCAAATACCCTACAAAAAGTGGCAGTAGGATAATCAATAACCCTGATAACATTTCTATTCCTTACTGAGTGCACTCAAATTATAAAATAAATTAATAACGCTGTCTGTATTATAACATTTACTTATGTTGTTGTGGATACAGAAGCTGAGATAAATCTAAAATTTTTATTGAAGCCATGAGCCTAACATGTTTACCGATAAGTGGCTTTAATTGTTTGAAAAGCGAACGATTTGGGTATATATCGAATAGTTGAGTAAATTTTATTACGACACTCTTTAACTGTGATTTAATGAAAATATTTATTAAGTGAAATTATTGGCAGATTAAGCATAAAATTAAGATAGAAAGAATAAAAAAACATAGCTTAGTCGTAACTAACGAGGGCATTTATGTATTTAGAAAGAGTGGAAATTGTTGGATTCCGTGGACTTAATCGTCTTTCATTACCTCTTGATATGAATACAGTCTTAGTGGGTGAAAATGCGTGGGGTAAAAGCTCATTACTTGATGCGTTAACACTCAGCTTGGGTATTGAAACCTATCAATATGCATTTACACCCGAGGATTTCCATCGTTTGCCGAATGAGTTGGAAGAAAATAGTAAAAAAAGTCTACAAATTATTCTGACATTTACTGAATCACGCCCTGGACGACATCGTTCTTATCGTTTCCATAAAATAGCGCCTGTATGGGTTACAAATGGTGATGAACTAAAACATATCTATTACCGTATCAGCGCTGAATTAGATGAACAAAAGAATGTAAAAACATTCCGCTATTTTCTGGATAAAGAAGGAAAGCAAATTCGCTTACCTAATGGACAAACTCAAGAAATCATTGCAGAGATAGTTAGGCTTTATCCTGTTCTTCGCTTACAAGATGCGCGTTTTGTTCGTGATCTTGCCTCTGACGTTATCGATCCTCATAATAATCCTCACCGAGAAGCGTTTAATAATAAAATGAGTGAGTTAACCAAAGCGTTAGTCAAAAATCCTGATGAGTTGTCAGATGATGATTTACGTGAAGGCCTTGATGCAATGCAACAACTGTTAGGGCACTATTTTGCAGATCACGGTTCGTTGTTGTTTAAATCTCGCCCTCGCCATCGCAAGGTTAACGAACCTCATGTACGTGGTTGGCACGCTTTAGAAAATATTAATAAAGTACTGGCAAAACCCAATCAAAGAAGTATTCGATTAATTATCTTGGGGATGTTCTCTTCTATATTACAATCTCGTGGTAGTGCTGCGTTAGATCCTTATGCAAGGCCTATTGTAATTGTTGAAAATCCAGAAACGCGTTTACATCCTATTATGCTTTCGGTGGCTTGGGGATTACTCAATCTTTTCTCATTACAACGGATCACAACCACAAATTCAGGTGAATTATTGTCACTTGCACCATTAGAGAGCGTGTGTCGTTTAGTGCGTGATACCGATAAAGTTGCTGCTTATCGTGTTGGGGAGCAGCAACTACATTCTGATGAAGAGCGACGTATCTCCTTTCATATTCGTTATAACCGACCCTCTGCGTTATTTGCGCGTTGTTGGTTATTGGTTGAAGGCGAAACAGAGATTTGGTTAATGAACGAATTAGCAAGGCAATGTAATTATTTCTTTGAAGCAGAAGGAATAAAAGTCATTGAATTTGCTCAATGTGGACTTAAGCCATTATTAAAGTACGCAACCTATATGGGTATAGAATGGCATACCTTAGTGGATGGTGATGAAGCGGGTAAGAAATATGCCGCTACCGTTAAGGATTTTGCGTTAAAAAGCAATGACGCAGAGCGTGATAGATTAACGAAGCTCCCGGCATTAGATATGGAACACTTTTTATACAAAGAAGGCTTTCGTAATGTATATCATGATGTAGCCGGTGTGCCAGATAATGAAAAATGGCCGACTCGTCGAGTGATTATTAAAGCTATTCAACGTTCATCAAAGCCAGATCTTGCACTAACGGTGGCTAACAATGCAGCTCAACGCGGAATAGATTCCATCCCTTCCATACTAAAAAGTATGTTTTCTCGTGTTGCATGGCTTGCAAGAGGTAAGGCGAATTAGTTCGGATTCATTACACTTGTGTCAGTAAGATAAATTCACGAGATCTACACTTATTTTATTTAGCTATGAGAATAAAAGTTCATAGCTAAAGCGTTGTGTTATTTATTAGATCTTTATGTTTAAAAAGGAAAAAACATGGCTTTTTTATCTTTAAAAAAGCGAGGGAGAATACTCACCCTTATTTTAATTTTTGCAGCAATTGCGACATACTTTTTTTGGCCTAAAGAGAAGGCACCGATATATCAAACGCAACAGATCACACGAGGTGATTTGTCAAAAGAAGTGACCGCAACAGGGAAGCTTGATGCTGTGCGTAAAGTTGATGTGGGTGCGCAAGTCAGTGGTCAATTACAAACTTTGTTTGTGAAAGAAGGCGATGTGGTTAAAAAGGGGGACTTGTTAGCGATTATTGATCCTAAGAAAGCGCAAAATGACGTCACTGAATCGCAGGAAACCAACAATGAGCTTAGAGCAAACCTTCAGCAGGCACAGGCCGAATTACGTTTAGCGCAACTTACATATCAACGTCAATTAAAGCTGATTGGTACTCATGCTATTGCGCAAGATGAACTTGATCGCACTAAAACCGATGTTGAAGTAAAAAAAGCACGTATCATCACTTATCAAGCACAAATTAAAAAGAACCAAGCTACGTTAGATACAGCAAAAACGAATCTGCAATATACACGTATCACTGCGCCTATGGATGGCATAGTGACGTTTATTAAAACGCTTGAAGGCCAAACCGTCATTGCCGCACAAGAGGCCCCAACGATTTTAACCTTAGCCGATTTAGATACGATGCTGGTAAAAGCGGAAGTTTCTGAAGCGGATGTTATCTATTTAAAACCCGATCTTAGTGCCTCTTTTACAGTGTTAGGTGCACCAGATAAAGCCTTCAGTGGTAAGTTGAAAGATATTTTGCCGACCCCTGAAAAAATTAATGATGCTATTTTCTACTATGCTCGTTTTGAAGTACCTAATGAACAGCATTTATTACGGCTGCAAATGACTGCTCAAGTTAAAATTCTTATCGAAAATAAGAAAAATGTGCTTCTCGTTCCGCTTTCTGTGTTAGGTGATAATGTAGGCATTAATGAATATTATGTTGATGTATTGGTTAATGGTCAGCCAGAAAAACGCACAGTAAAAATAGGTATGCGTACTGATGTTTATGCCGAAGTTCTCAGCGGATTAAAAGAAAACGATGAGGTTATTCTGGGTGAAACTTCAGGAGAAGCATAATGCCGGCATTATTAGAACTCAATGAGGTTAGTCGCATATATAACAATGGTGAAGAAGAAACCGTTGTTCTCAATAAAATCTCATTAACGATTAATGCTGGCGAAATGGTGGCGATTATTGGCGCTTCTGGTTCCGGTAAATCAACTTTAATGAACATTTTAGGCTGTTTAGATAAACCCAATAGCGGTGAATATAAAGTTGCTGGCCAAAGTGTTGCGAAAATGGATGGCGATCAACTTGCTGCATTACGTCGTGAACATTTTGGTTTTATCTTCCAGCGCTATCATTTAATGTCTCATTTAAGTGCAGAACAGAATGTTGAAATTCCAGCCATCTATGCAGATAAAAATGCCACTCAACGTAAAGAAAGAGCACGTGAATTATTAACTCGTTTAGGATTAGGTGAGCGTATTGATTATCGACCTAATCAACTTTCTGGTGGCCAGCAACAACGTGTAAGTATTGCGAGAGCGTTGATGAATGGTGGCGAGGTCATTCTTGCTGATGAGCCTACTGGTGCATTAGACAGTCATTCTGGTAAAGAAGTAATGGCTATTTTGAAGCAATTAAATGAACAAGGGCATACAGTTATTATCGTAACGCATGATCCTTTAATTGCGGCACAAGCTGAAAGAATTATAGAAATAAAAGATGGTGAAATCATTAATGATAACTGCCATCAAATAACAGTAAATAAAGTTAAAAAAGAGACAACAGCTGTTTTACCATCTCCTTATTTCGGGCAAATATTCGGGCGTTTTACACAAGCATTAGATATGGCCTGGCGTGCCATGGTTGTGAATAAAGTACGCACTTTGCTAACGATGCTCGGCATTATTATTGGCATAGCCTCTGTCGTCACGATTATTGTCATTGGTGATGCAGCTAAAAGCATGGTGCTGGCTGATATAAAAGCGATTGGTTCTAATACGATTGATATCTATCCCGGGAAAGATTTCGGGAGCGACTCACCAGAAGATAGGCAATCATTAACGCTACAAGATGTTTTTGCTTTAAAACAGCAATCTTATGTGCAAGCGGTTACACCACAAGTGCAATTTAGTACGCGATTACGTCGTGGAAACCAAGATTCGCCAGCATCTGTTGCGGGAGTTAGTGATGATTATTTCACTGTGTATGCGATGACGTTTTCACAAGGTCGCTCATTTACACCTGATATGATCCAGCGACAAGCCCAAGTTGTTGTTATTGATGAAAATACCCGTCAGCGATTCTTTCCTCATAAAAAAGAGGTTATTGGTGAGCAAATCATTATTCGTAATATTCCCTCTACGATTGTTGGTGTCATTGCTGAGAAAAAATCGGCTTTTGGCAATGGACAGTCATTACGTGTTTGGGTGCCTTACAGTACTCTAAATAGTCGCATTTTGAATCGAAGTTATCTTGATAGTATTACAGTAAGGGCAATTGAAGGTTATGATGCCAGCGTTGCAGAACAACAAATTCTCCGTTTATTAACGATTAGGCATGGTAAAAAAGATATTTTCACTTATAACCTTGATAGTTTTATTAAGGCTGCTGAAAGTACCACTCAAACAATGCAACTGTTTCTCACTTTAGTGGCTGTTATTTCATTGGTCGTGGGGGGGATTGGTGTAATGAATATTATGCTGGTTTCAGTGACTGAAAGAACGCGAGAAATTGGTATTAGAATGGCGGTTGGTGCCAGAGCTAGTGATGTGATGCAACAATTCCTTATAGAATCTGTATTGGTTTGTCTAGTAGGCGGATTACTGGGAATAGGCCTGTCATTTGGTATTGCCATGATTGCAAGTGCTATGTTGCCTGATTGGCATTTTGTCTTTCAGCCCATTGCATTAGTGAGTGCTTTTATTTGTTCGACTGCTATTGGAATTATTTTTGGATTTTTACCTGCAAGAAATGCAGCAAAAATGAATCCAATAGATGCCCTCGCGAGAGAATAATTCAAACCATAAGATAAAAGCCCTTAAAATATAAAGGGCTTTTATTTGAATGAATTAGGTATTCTGTTTAACTAAAAATACCCAACTATTATGAGTAAAAGGTATTTTTTATTGGGTTTATCTATACTGTAAATTATCTTCTATTCGACAATAGGAATGATAAGGTCAGCATGGTCACCTTTAGGCCCTTTTATCGTGCTATAATTAACTTTCTGCCCCGCTTTAAGTGTGCGGTAGCCTTCCATTCTAATTGTTGAATAGTGGGCAAAAATATCCTCGCCACCTTTTTCAGGGGTAATGAAACCAAAGCCCTTAGCGTTATTGAACCACTTTACTGTACCTGTCTCCATACTTAGCTTCTCTCATATACTTGTATTTATTTGTTTAACATCACTTTCAGTATATTTACTGAGCTGTTCATAAAACATACTCTATTTTATTGTTTCAGTCGTCAAGAGGTGGAAGGGATAGAAAGTGTTTCGATAAGGCGAAATTTTGATGTAGCTAACGCTTTGTAATTTTTTGAATGCAAAAAGAAGGAATAAAAAAGCGTTGATAGGCAGACTTTCCTGTGAGATGGTAAACTAAATGTCATAATTGAAAATGACGTTTAACAAAACTATGAGTAATGCAAAACAATGGGTCAGTTTGATTTTTTAACAGAAACCACGTTAGGGGAAGATGTTCATCAGAAAAATGAGCCACCATCCATGTATAAGGTGATCTTGAATAATGATGATTACACCCCCATGGATTTTGTTGTAGAAGTGCTTACGATGTATTTTTTCCTTAGCGAGGAAAAAGCAACGCAAATTATGTTGGACGTTCATCATAAAGGGAAAGGAGTTTGTGGGGTTTATAGTGCGGATATTGCCGAAACAAAAGTGGCTCAAGTTAATCTGTATGCGAGAGAAAATGAATACCCACTTTTGTGCACTCTTGAACAGGCATGATCCGGTTAGTTTTTTAAGGAGGAGGTGCTTATGCTTAATCACGAATTAGAGCTGAGTCTTAATGTTGCATTCGCGAAAGCCCGTGATAACAGACACGAATTTATGACTGTAGAGCACCTGTTGTTGGCGCTATTAAGTAATAAATCGGCACGCGAAGCATTGGAAGCTTGTAAAGTCGATCTGTCAGTCTTACGCGAAGAACTTGAAGTCTTTATTCGTAAAACAACCCCTATTTTGCCTGAAAATGTAGACAGAGAAACACAGCCAACGCTGAGTTTTCAGCGTGTATTACAGCGTGCTGTTTTTCATGTTCAATCATCAGGTAAAAATGAAGTCTCTGGTGCTAATGTGCTGGTGGCTATTTTTAGTGAACAAGAATCTCACGCAGCTTACTTATTACGTAAACATGACGTTAGTCGCCTTGATGTCGTGAATTTTATTTCTCATGGTATTTCAAAAGAAGATCAACAAAACGAAGATCTTTCTGACATGAATGATATGAACGCACAATCTCAGCAAGAGATGCCTCAAGGTGACGATCATATGGATAATTTTACCACTAACCTTAATCAGTTAGCGCGCCAAGGTAAAATAGATCCTCTGATTGGGCGTCAAGCTGAATTAGAACGAACCATTCAAGTATTATGTCGTCGTCGAAAAAATAACCCGCTATTAGTGGGCGAATCAGGCGTCGGTAAAACGGCAATTGCAGAAGGGCTTGCATGGCGTATTGAGCAAGATGATGTTCCTGACGTTATGAAGGGATACACTATTTACTCACTAGATATTGGTTCGCTATTAGCGGGAACTAAATATCGTGGTGATTTCGAAAAACGCTTTAAAGCGTTACTGAAAACCCTTGAAAAAGATGAAAAAAGCATCTTATTTATTGATGAGATCCACACCATTATTGGTGCAGGAGCAGCATCAGGGGGACAAGTTGATGCGGCAAACTTAATTAAGCCATTGTTATCTGGTGGTCGAATTCGCGTTATAGGTTCTACGACTTATCAAGAATTTAGTAATATTTTTGAAAAAGACAGAGCGCTTGCGCGTCGTTTCCAAAAAATTGATGTCACTGAGCCATCTCCAGATGAGACGGTTTTGATCATTAAAGGATTGCGCCAGAAATACGAAGCGCACCATGAAGTCCGTTATACTAATAAAGCGATTCAGGCCGCAGTGGACTTATCGGTTAAATATATCACTGATAGGCATCTACCAGATAAAGCCATTGACGTTATTGATGAAGCGGGTGCAAAAACACGTTTAATTGCGCCAAGTAAACGCAAAAAAACGATCAATGTTTCTGATATTGAATCAGTCGTTGCTAAAATTGCACGTATTCCTGAAAAAACAGTTTCTAGTAGTGATAAATCAATACTGAAAAATCTTGATAACCAATTAAAAATGTTGGTATTCGGTCAAGATCCTGCAATTCATGCATTATCTGAATCCATTAAAATGAGTCGAGCAGGCTTAGGTCAAGATAACAAACCAGTAGGTTCATTCTTATTTGCTGGCCCAACTGGGGTAGGTAAAACAGAAGTTACTGTACAATTAGCGAAAGCGTTGAATGTAAAACTACTACGCTTTGATATGTCAGAATATATGGAAAGACATACGGTAAGTCGTTTAATTGGTGCGCCTCCTGGTTATGTTGGTTTTGATCAAGGTGGATTATTAACGGACGCCGTTATTAAAAATCCATATTCCGTTGTGTTACTTGATGAAATTGAAAAAGCACATCCTGATGTATTCAATATCCTGTTACAAGTCATGGATAACGGTACATTAACGGATAACAATGGTCGTAAAGCCGATTTTCGTAATGTCATTTTAGTGATGACAACCAATGCCGGTGTGCGTGAAACGCAACGTAAATCGATTGGGTTTACAGAGCAAGATAACAGCACTGATGCGATGGTCGAAATCAAAAAAACGTTCTCACCAGAGTTTCGTAACCGTTTAGATAGTATTATTTGGTTTAATGCATTATCACCAGAAATTATCTCTATGGTAGTGGATAAATTTATTGTCGAGCTACAAGTGCAGCTAGATGATAAGGGGGTATCGCTAGAAGTTAGTCAAGAAGCACGTCAATGGTTGTGCGATAAAGGCTATGATAAAGCGATGGGCGCAAGGCCAATGGCGCGTGTTATTCAAGACAACTTGAAAAAACCATTAGCTAATGAGATTTTATTTGGTTCTCTTGTCAATGGTGGTTCAGTTTCTGTGACATTAGATAAGTTGGCAGGCAAATTGAATTATGAGTTTGTTAGCCAAGAGAAACTGGCCAAGAATGAAGACACCGTTATCTAACGATAGCGGTTAATCTTACTAAGCTATAAAAACATACACCACAGGTGAGCATCAATAAATGCCTTGCCTGTGGTGTTTTTTTCACCCGTTATATGACAATAGCGGGAGAGAACAGATTGGGATCAACGGCTACGGAAGATGATACGGCCTTTGCTCAGGTCATATGGGGTCAGCTCAACGGTAACCTTGTCGCCTGTCAGGATACGAATATAGTTTTTACGCATTTTTCCTGAGATATGAGCGGTAACGACGTGTCCGTTTTCTAATTCTACGCGGAACATCGTGTTTGGCAGAGTATCCAGTACAGTGCCTTGCATTTCAATGTTGTCTTCTTTGGCCATCTAATCCTCTAAGTTTTAATAACCATATTTTTTAAACGGCAAGATAATGCCGAAAATATTGTCCTATGTAAAGGAATGTTATTGGATAGCAATGGTGTTCACCTTGCTATTGCACTTAACATCCTTACCGCAACTTGCGTTTTACTTTGTGAAATAAAAAGTAATAACAGAAGTCGTAATTCTTTGTTTTGTGGTATTTGTAGCAATAAAATAGCAACACCCTAACCACATAATGGGTGTGCAAGATAAAATTTTTGTATAAACCTTTTTGCATAAATAACAGAATGATCTTCTCGATTCTGTCTTAAATTAAGAAGGGCTTTACAAAAACAAGCAGTGATTATAATTCCAACGATTGCTGATACCAACACTTTTTATCAATAATCACTTTTTTCCAGCGCGATAATGCATCTAAATAATGGTCACGCGAGATCTCACTGGCGCCTAACGAGGCAGTATGAGAGTTTAGCACCTGGCAATCAAATAGTTGACCCCCATAACGAAGAAAATGGTTATAAAAAGCAATAAAGGCACATTTAGAAGCATTATCTCTGCGACTAAACATCGATTCATCACAAAAAACCGCACCGATATTGACTCCGTATAATCCACCTACGAGTTTATCACCTTCCCATACTTCAACAGAATGTGCTTCACCTTGATGATACAACGCTTCATAACCTTCTTTAATATCAGGACCTATCCATGTACCTTCATCACGAATAGAACAGGCCTCTATCACTGAAGCAAAGGCATGATTTAGCGTTATTCTATACGGATGATGACGAATAAATTTACGTAAACTGCGCCCAATATGCAAATCACCTGCTGGTAAAACAGCCCTGGGATCAGGTGACCACCATAATGGCTCTTCGTAGGGAAAATACCAAGGGAAGATCCCTGATTGATATGCAACACGTAATCGAGAAGGGGAGATTTCTCCCCCTATCGCTAATAATCCATTAGGCTCTTTTAATGCTAAATGAGGCTCTGGAAAATCCAAATCACTATCATCTAATTGAAACAACGGCATATTATGCCTCGTGAGTCGGAGTTAATAGTGCTTGTCTTTGATGAAATTTAGCATAATGCCCCTGTTGCTGTAACAACGAAGCATGGGTGCCTGTTTCAACGATTTTTCCGCCATCCATAACGCAGATTTTATCCATTTTATCTAAACCGTGAAGTCTGTGAGTGATCATTAATACGGCTTTACCTTGGCAATGCTGATGCAAGAGTGCGAGGATCTGCTGTTCTGTATCGGCATCAAGGCCTTCTGTTGGCTCATCAAGCAATACAAGAGGTGCATTGTGGAGTAGCGCTCTTGCAAGTCCTAAACGCCGCTGTTCGCCGCCAGAAAGCTGTCTACCGCCATCACCCATCCATGCGTTTAAGCCTTCATCATTTTCAAGTAGTTGCCCAAGACCAACTTGCTGAAGAACATCTTTAAGCTCTTCATCTGTTGCCTGTTCTTTTGCCATCAATAGATTTTCTCTTAATGTGTGACTAAAGACATGAACGCGTTGAGGGACAACTGACATCATTGAACGTAATGTCGCTTCATCATACTCAGCAATAGGTAAGTTATTTAAGCTGATAGTACCGTGAGTCGGATCAAAAGCGCGGTTGATTAATTGCAATAGTGTTGATTTACCACAACCTGTTTTTCCTAACAGTGCAATGTGTTGTCCTGCTTCAATCGTTAAATCAACGTGATTGATAACTTGCATTGGTTGGGTGGGATAAGTAAAGCAAATATTGCGCATTGTCAGTGTAGCGCGATCGTCTGTTTCTCCCCCTTTTTCAGGAAAAGTGACATCAGGTTTTTGCTCAATTAAATGAGAAATACGTGTTGCTGACGTCATTACTTGTCCTAAATGCTGGAAAGCGACAGTAACAGGGGCTAAAGATTCAAATGCTGCTAATGCGCAGAATGTAAATAAGGCAATTAACGCTTCTGGCATAAAATTATTGTCGATACCCCCTGCCGCCAACCATAGAATTAATGTTGCTGTTAGGCCTGATGCAAGGATCATTAGTGCTTGTGATAAGCCAGTTAAGTTTGCCTGTTGTGCTTGTCTACGTAGCCATTTGGCTTCAAGTTGTGCCAAATTTTGTCTAAAACGAGGTAATGCGCCAAAAACAGTTAATTCAGCTTGTCCTTGCAACATGCTAGTTAATACTGTGCGATATTGGCCTCGTAAATCGGTGAGATCACGTCCAATTGGTTTACCTGCATAATAGAATATGAAAGGCAAAACAATCAGCAAGGTAAGCATAATACCACCTAACGTATTGGCTAGGCGTGCATCGATTAACCCAAGGCCAAACATAATTGTCATAATGACGACAAAAGCGGCAATAATAGGGGAAATAACGCGAATATAAAGGTGATCTAGCGTTTCAACATCAGCAACTAAGCGGTTAAGTAACTCACCTTGACGAAAACGTGCAATTCCACCTGGTGAAAGAGGGAGGATCTTTTTAAAGGTGAATACACGCAGGTGTGACAATACGCGAAACGTTGCATCATGGCTAACAAGTCTTTCAAAATAACGGCCCGCTGTACGAAAAATTGCAGCACCTCGCACACCTGCGGCGGGTAGCATATAGTTAAAACTATAAATCCCTGCAAAGCCCGCAAGAGATGTTCCTGCTAAAAACCAACCTGACAGTGTTAAGAGACCAATGCTCGCCAGTAAAGTTAAGATAGCAAGAACAATACCAAGCAATAACATAAACCAGTGGCGACGATAGAGTGCGAGAAAAGGAAGCAATACTTTCATAAATTAAAGTTCCTCTTTACGATGAGCAAGAAGACGAGCAAAAGTGCCATTCTGTTGGCTTAATGATGCATAAGTGCCCGTTTCAATAATTTGACCTTTTTCCATCACCCAAATTTGGTCGTAATCCAAAGTCTCTTCGAGTAGATGAGTAATAAGCAAGGTTGTTTGATTTAATGAGGCGTTATTAAGCGCATACATCACGCGTTGTTCACTATGAGAATCAAGGCTTGCTGCTGGTTCATCTAATAACAAAAATTGACAAGGTGACAACAAAGCACGAGCAACAGCAATACGCTGAGCTTGGCCAACGGAAAGGCGAGCAGCACTATCGCCAATAATCGTATTTAAGCCGTCGGGTAACTCATCAATAAAATCGCTGACATACGCTTTTTCAATAGCAAGATTGATTTGTTCCTCGCTGGCATTAGGGTTGCTTAAGCGAATATTATCTAGCAAGGTTTGTTCTGGTAAATTTGGATTTTGTCCCACCCAACTTAAACATTGACGCCATGCTTCAGGCGAGAGTTGCGTCAATTCAACACCATTTACTTTTAATGAACCACGATAAGGTAAAAAACCGAGTAGCGCATTTAATAACGAGCTTTTGCCCGCACCACTTAGACCCACAATCGCAATTCGTTGATTAGGGTTAATGGTAAAGTTTAATGGTCCCGCAAGTTTGACTCCTTGATGAGATAGAATTTCTAGATCATGAGCGATTATCTCAATACTTTCTGTTGTATTGATACGCTCATTGCCTGTGAATTGTGGTTTTTCACCGTCGGTCTCTAAAAACTCAACCAGAGACTCTGCAGCACCTACTGCTTGTGCTTTTGCATGATAATAAGTGCCTAAATCTCGTAAAGGTTGAAAAAATTCAGGAGCAAGGATCAGCGCTAAGAAACCTGAAAAGAGGGTAACACCCAAACCATAACTACCAAAATTAAGTTCACCCAAGTAAGAAAACCCGAAATAAACAGCAACTACAGCAATAGAAACAGCAGTAAAAAATTCCAATACGCCAGAAGAAAGGAACGCCATTCTTAGCACTTCCATCGTGCGTTTACGGAAGTCTTCTGTTGCTTCTGTAATTTGTTTTACTTCGGCATTACCACGGTTAAATAACCGCAAGGTATCTAACCCTCTTAATCTATCGAGGAAGTTACCACTTAAGCGGCCTAATGCGAGAAAGTTTCTACGGTTAGCATCTGCCGCACCTAATCCAACTAATGCCATAAATAGTGGGATCAGTGGTGCGGTAAAAAAGAGAATTAATCCGGCAACCCAGTTAACTGGGAAGAGGGTGATAAGGATAAGAATAGGTACAATCGTTGCGAGATACATCTGTGGAAGATAACGTGCATAGTAATCTTGCATATCTTCTATTTGCTCTAGAATAATTGTAGCCCAGCTCCCCGCGGGTTTACCTTTAACCCAAACGGGACCAAGTTCTTCAAGTCGATCAAGAACGATTTTACGAATTTGTTGCCTGACCGCCATACCACAGCGATAACCTACACGCTCTCGTATCGCCATAATGATGGCACGTAAGATAAAAATGCCAATAAGAGTGAGAAAGGTAGGTATATGCGTATCACGGCTCAGACTGTCCATGATAAACGCTTGAAGTAAAACAGCTAATAACCATGCTTGGGCAATAATTAATAAACCGCTTACAACACCTAGGATCATTGATAGCCGTAGCCATCGACGGGCTGGAGCACTTTGCTGTTTCAGCCATCGAACCAATTCATTTTGTTTAGTTTTATCCATAAGAAAAGATTCAAATCTGCAGGTGAGATACAAAGTATCAGAAAGGCCAAGGTAAGTAGTTATACGCTTTGGCAACCAGGCTAGTATGTTACATGGTAAAAGGCGCTACTGAAATAGCGCCTTGAAAGGAAGTGATGATTTTAGTTGGATTTTTGTGCGTCTAAGTAACGTTCTGCATCTAAAGCAGCCATACAGCCTGTGCCTGCAGAGGTAATTGCTTGACGATAAATGTGATCCATTACGTCACCTGCTGCGAACACCCCTTCAATAGAGGTTTGTGTTGCATTACCTTGAGTACCTGATTGTACTTTGATGTAACCATTGTCTAATTCTAATTGACCATCAAAAATAGCAGTATTAGGGCTATGTCCAATAGCGATAAAGACACCCATAACATCTAATTCTTCGGTTTTATCGCTCTTAGTATCTTTTAAGCGAACTTTCGTTACACCCATTTCATCGCCAAGAACTTCGTCTAAGGTACGATCAGTATGCAAAATAATATTGCCATTGTTTACTTTGTCCATTAGACGGTTAATTAAGATTTTTTCAGAACGGAAAGAGTCACGGCGATGGATCAGATGAACTTCAGATGCAATATTAGCTAAATACAGAGCTTCTTCTACTGCGGTGTTACCGCCACCAACAACAGCGACTTTCTGGTTACGATAGAAAAATCCGTCACAGGTTGCACAAGCAGAAACGCCTCGGCCTTTAAAAGATTCTTCTGAAGGTAAACCGATATAACGTGCAGAAGCACCTGTTGCGATAATTAATGCATCACAAGTGTATTCTTGTTCATCACCAAATAGGCGAAATGGACGGTTTTTCAGATCGACTTTATTAATATGGTCAGAGATAATCTCTGTATTAAATTTTTCGGCGTGCTGAAACATGCGGTCCATTAATCCGGGACCTGTTAGCCCTTCTGGGTCACCGGGCCAGTTTTCGACTTCTGTTGTCGTTGTCAGTTGGCCACCTTTTTCAACACCCGTAATCAGTACTGGTTCTAAGTTTGCTCTTGCAGCATAAACGGCGGCGGTATAACCCGCAGGACCAGAACCTAAAATAATAAGTTTGCTATGTTTGATGGTGCTCATGTATACCTCATCTCTGATTAGGCGTGATGCGAATTGAGGGATTGTAGGAGAAATAAGACGTTAAAAAAAGCTAATGACGAGAAATAGACATAATATTTTAGCTATTTTAGCAATAGTTAATACTAATATAGTTTAATAATTATAGAGTTATATTACGCTAACATCATCGAATTAACATGAAACATTTTGCTTTACAATTGATGTTTATCTTGCGTATATAGAGAATAAACATAGCGCCTTGTTCTGATTTTTACTCATTTACTTTGACAATCCGCTGTACATTTGCGAAAACATGATTGTTAAAGACAATTATCCTCGGATGTTATACGTATTATTTTTTAGACAGACAGGGTATGGGATAGTTACTTTGTGATATTTGCTAATGAGTATTTGGATAAAATAGAATTTTTATCTGGCATTAAAAGAAAATAGATTGGTAGTTTGCTCTGACCGTTTGATACCGAGGTTTCGACATTGATGCTGAAGGTGTACAGGTATGGGTATAGGAAAATAAAGTAAGAGAAAAAGAGAAAGAGAGTATAGAGATGATTGATAATAAAAAACGTCCGGGTAAAGATCTTGATAGAATAGACCAGAATATTCTAAATGAGCTTCAAAAAGATGGGCGTATTTCAAACGTTGAGTTATCTAAACGTGTAGGTTTATCACCAACACCTTGTTTAGAGCGTGTACGCCGTTTAGAGCGCCAAGGATTTATTTCTGGTTATACAGCACTGTTAAACCCACATTACTTAGATGCATCATTACTGGTATTCGTGGAAATCACATTAAACCGTGGTGCACCAGATGTTTTCGAACAATTCAATATGGCCGTTCAAAAACTTGAAGAAATCCAAGAATGCCATTTAGTTTCTGGTGATTTTGACTATCTGTTGAAAACTCGTGTACCTGATATGTCCGCTTATCGTAAATTACTTGGTGAAACTCTGTTACGTCTTCCTGGTGTTAATGACACACGTACATACGTGGTTATGGAAGAAGTGAAACAAAGTAACCGCCTTGTAATTAAAACTCGTTAAGCCAACTTAATAGGTTGGTGCAAAGCAGGAAAAAGTTAGGTACACTCCTGTTTATGCATACAGTTTCAACGCTGGGGTATCTCAGCGTTGTTCCGTTTTAATTCACCCTAAGTTAAACCTGGAGAGTTCTCTTTGAGCCAGGAATATACAGAAGATAAAAATATTCGTTTAACAAAGATAAGCAACCGTCGCCGTATTTGGGAGGCAATTCTCATTCTTATCGGCATTGGCGCTGTCTTTTTAATGGTTTCATTACTTAGCTTCCATCCCTCTGATCCTAGTTGGTCACAAACCACTTGGAATGAGCCTATTCAAAATTTAGGCGGTAGTATTGGAGCATGGTTAGCTGATATTCTGTTTTCCGCATTTGGTTTACTGGCCTATGCAATTCCTGTCGTTGTGGTTTTTGGGTGCTGGAATTCTCTGCGCTACCAAAAAAACCGTGAATACACCGACTTCTTTTCTCTTGCACTTCGCACGATTGGTGCTTTGGCTCTGATCTCTACCTCTTGTGCATTGGCTGATCTTAATTTTGATGATATCTATAATTTCAGCTCTGGTGGTGTTATTGGAAGTTTGTTTAGCAAAGCCCTATTACCATGGTTTAATGTTTTAGGTGCGACTCTTGCACTGTTATCAGTTTGGGCTATTGGTTTCACACTATTTACTGGCTGGTCTTGGTTAACAATCACAGAAAAAATAGGTGCTGTTATTTTGGGATGTATTAGTTTTATTACCAATAGAGGCCAAAATGAAGCTGATTACGAGGATGAAGAAGAGGAAAATGATACTCAGGATGTTGTTACAGAAATAACTGAAAATTCAAATCAAAAAGAAAATCAGCAATCTGAATTAGCAACAGAAGAGAGTGATGATATTTTATTTTCTGCACCTTCAGCACTTGAACTAGCTCGTCAGCAAGAGATAGATACATTACAATCTGAAGCAACAAAACAAGACGATGATTTGCCATCTTTCTCTGCAACAAACGACGCAGATGAACATGCGCAAACATTGACGCAAACTGAGCCGGTTGTGTCTGCAACGGTTTCACAACCCACTTATACTGAGGAAGAACCAGAACATTACCGTTTTGATATTCCAGAAGCCTTCTTGAAAAAAGAAGCTCAATCAAAAGTCAATGCTCCTCAATATGCTGCTGAGCCAATCCCTGGAGAAAACACATCTTCTGTGGAGCCGTTTGAAAATGAATCTATGGCACAGCCATCGTCTGCATCAACAGAGAATTTTATGCCGGCGGGCAGCGTTGAACCAACATTTTCGCTAGCACCTGATACAGACGCTTTAACGCAAGCTGCTACGGTGGCGACAAGTGCTTTTGTGAGTCATGGTTCTCAAGTTAAACAAGGATTAGGTCCTGAATTACCACGCCCAAATCCAGTACGATTACCAACACGTCGAGAGCTTTATGGTATTCATATTCCTTCTCAACGTGAAGCAGAGCTACGCCGCCGTGAAGAAGCTGTTCAATCAGAGCCTGAAGATGAATTAGCTGATATCCAAGAGCAAGCGAATTTTGAACAGCAATTACGCCAACAATTTCTTGAACAGCAACGTGAACGCTATGGCGACGAAGCTGATGAGGTTATTGAGCAATCTGCCTCTCATTATGAGCCGAATATTGAGACGCCGCTTTCTTCCTTTAATCATCAACAAGATAATAATCGAGACGAACCTACTGTTACTGCAAATACATTCTCTTCAGCAGAAGATAATAGCAATGATCTCGACGAGAATGAGCTTTATGAACAGCAACAACTAGCAGCACAATTTAAGCAACAATTGCAGGATCGTTATGGTGATGATGTTTCGTTAGATGATGAAGAAGATGATGGTTTACCTCAAATATCAACACCAGCACCTTCATTGCAAGCAACAACGGGTTATCAACCTCATATTCAACATTCATTTGCTTCACAATCAGCGCAACCGACGCAAACTATTGAGAAAAAAGTTGAATACCCAACCAGCAATGCATTTCTACAAATTTCGCCTCGTGATGAAGAAGAGGAAGAGTACAGTCCTAAAATTGAGCTAGAAAAAGAGCTCACAGCATTAGAGGCATTCTCGCCAATTGATGACTTATTGGATGAAGAGCCGATAGAGCCAGTATTTACACCGATTGTTTCAGAACCGGTTACGCCACAAGCTGCACCTCAAACTGCATCGCAATCACGTATTGAGCCACAGTCTAATATGGCTCAGCAACAGCAACAGCAACAGCAACAAGAATCATTAATTCATCCATTCTTGATGCGTAATGACATACCGTTACAAAAACCAACCACGCCAATGCCTTCTTTGGATCTGTTAACAACACCGCCGGTAGAAGAAGAACCTGTTGATATGTTTGAGCTTGAGCGTATTGGTAAACTTATTGAAGCGCGACTTAATGATTATCGTGTTAAAGCCAAAGTGGTTGGTATTTCACCTGGGCCTGTTATCACACGATTTGAACTTGAACTGGCGCCGGGTGTAAAAGCTGCGCGTATATCAAATTTATCACGTGACTTAGCACGTTCATTGTCCGCCATTGCGGTACGTATTGTTGAAGTTATTCCAGGAAAACCGTATGTAGGATTGGAATTACCTAACAAAAAACGTCAAACCGTATATATGCGTGAATTATTAGATAGTAATGCATTCCGTGATAGCCGTTCTCCATTGACTGTTGTTTTAGGTAAAGATATTGGCGGTCAACCAGTTGTTGCCAATCTGGCTAAAATGCCTCACTTACTTGTTGCTGGTACAACAGGTTCAGGTAAATCTGTCGGTGTGAATGCGATGATCATCAGCATTCTCTATAAAGCGAAACCAGAAGATGTTCGCTTTATTATGATTGACCCTAAAATGCTTGAGCTTTCGGTTTATGAAGGGATCCCGCATCTTCTGACAGAAGTCGTTACCGATATGAAAGATGCCGCAAGCGCTCTGCGTTGGAGTGTGGCTGAAATGGAACGTCGTTATAAACTCATGTCAGCATTAGGTGTGCGTAATCTCGCAGGTTATAACGAAAAAATTAAAGAAGCCGAAGCAATGGCGCGTCCTATTCCTGATCCATTCTGGAAACCAACAGACAGTATGGCAACAGAAATGCCAACGTTGGAAAAAGAACCTTATATCGTGGTTGTGGTCGATGAATTCGCTGATTTAATGATGACTGCGGGTAAGAAAGTGGAAGAGCTGATTGCTCGCTTAGCACAGAAAGCGCGTGCTGCGGGTATTCACCTTGTACTTGCTACACAAAGACCTTCTGTTGATATTATTACAGGTTTAATTAAAGCCAATATTCCGAGCCGTATCGCCTTTACTGTATCGAGTAAAATCGACTCTCGAACTATCTTAGACCAAGGTGGCGCAGAATCATTACTAGGAATGGGTGATATGCTTTACGCACCCAATGGTTTTGTTCCTGAACGTGTTCACGGTGCTTTTGTTAGTGATGATGAAGTACATGCTGTGGCAACTGACTGGAAAGCACGGGGTCGACCTCAATATATTGAAGCCATCACCAAATGTAGTGAAGATGGTGAAGGTAATAGTGGCGGTGGATATGATGATGGTGAAGAGCTTGATCCGTTATTTGACCAAGCGGTAGAATTTGTTGTTGAAAAACAACGGGTTTCTATTTCTGGTGTACAACGTCAATTTAGAATTGGCTACAACCGTGCAGCAAGAATTGTGGAGCAAATGGAGATGCAAGGTATTGTCAGTACGCCAAATCACAATAATACACGTGATGTACTTTCACCACCGCCTTCTGATATGTAATATCTTGAAAACTCAGTTATCAGCTAATGAGATAGCATGATAATCTGCACAATATCATTAAAATTTATACGCCGACATTATGTCGGCGTAATCTCATGCCGAGGCTTGTAAAATGAAAAAAGTATTATTTGCAGTGTGTGCGATAACATTAATCAGTAGTCAAGCCGCTTGGGCTGATGCACGTCAAGACCTGCAACAACGATTAAATAAAGTAAATAGTTTTCAAGCTAACTTTAGCCAAACTGTCACTAGCAATGAAGGTACCCTTATTCAAAAAGGGGAAGGAAATTTAAAAGTACAACGCCCTGATTTGTTTAATTGGCAAATGACTGCGCCGGATGAAAGCACACTGATTTCTGATGGCAAAACATTATGGTTTTATAATCCCTTTGTGGAGCAAGTTACTGCAACTTGGCTTGAAAGTGCCACAACCAATACTCCGTTTATGTTGATCGCGCGTAACGACAGTAAAGAATGGCAAAATTATGAAGTTAAACAAACGGGTGACTGTTTTGAGCTAACGCCAAAAGTAGAAAATAACTTAAAACATTTTACGATCACCGTGTTACCTAATGGGCAAATCCAGCAATTTGCTGCCACAGAACAGGATGGTCAGGTGAGTAATTATCAATTAACAGCTCAAACGGCTGCGCCAATCGATGCATCAGCATTTCGCTTTACACCTCCTGCTGGTGTGACTGTGGATGACCAACGTCAGTGAGGACATTTTGAGTAATTTATCACTCGATTTTTCACGCAATGAGTTCCAACCTTTAGCCGCAAGAATGCGACCTGAAACGCTGGAGCAATATATCGGACAAACTCATTTACTTGCTGAAGGTAAACCATTACCTCGAGCGATTAAAGCGGGTCAATTGCATTCCATGATCTTATGGGGGCCTCCTGGTACGGGTAAAACCACACTTGCTGAGATCATTGGCCGCTATGCGCAAGCTGATATAGAACGATTATCTGCGGTAACATCGGGTATTAAAGAAATTAGAGAGTCTATTGAAATTGCGCGCCAAAACCGCAATGCAGGGCGTAGAACTATCCTGTTTGTTGATGAAGTCCATCGTTTTAATAAGAGTCAACAAGATGCTTTTTTACCTCATATTGAAGATGGCACAATCACTTTTATTGGCGCAACAACAGAAAATCCCTCTTTTGAACTCAACTCAGCCTTGCTCTCTAGGGCGAGAGTTTATCTATTACGCTCATTGACTGAAGCTGATATTGAGTTAGTACTTCAACAAGCATTAGATGATACTGAACGTGGTTTAGGTGGGCGCAATATCATTTTACCTAATGACACTCGTAAAATGATTGCACAATTGGTTAATGGTGATGCACGTCGTTCATTAAATTTGCTTGAAATGATGGCGGATATTGCTGAAGTTGATAATCAAGGAAAACGAGTATTAACACCCGCATTACTGACAGAAATCAGTGGTGAACGAAGTGCTCGTTTTGATAATAAAGGTGATCGTTTTTACGATCTTATTTCGGCATTACATAAATCAGTCAGGGGGTCCGCACCTGATGCGGCTCTTTACTGGTATGCAAGGATCATAACAGCAGGTGGCGATCCGCTTTATGTTGCTCGTCGCTTATTGGCGATTGCATCAGAAGATGTAGGAAACGCCGATCCTCGTGCTATGCAAGTGGCAATTGCTGCATGGGATTGTTTTACTCGTGTTGGTCCTGCAGAAGGTGAGCGTGCTATTGCTCAAGCAATTGTATATCTGGCTTGTGCACCAAAAAGTAATGCGGTTTATACCGCATTTAAAGCCGCTATTGCCGATGCCAAAAGTAAACCTGATTATGATGTGCCTGAGCATTTGCGTAATGCACCAACAAAATTAATGAAAGAAATGGGGCTTGGTGCTGAATATCGTTATGCGCATGATGAGCCTAATGCTTATGCAGCCGGAGAGGTTTATTTCCCTAAAGAAATGGCAAATACACAATACTATTACCCCGTAAAAAGAGGGTTAGAGATCAAGGTTGGAGAGAAATTAGACTGGCTTTCTCAGCAAGATCAAAATAGTGTTACAAAACGCTATCGCAAAATGTAAAGATGCGGTAAGGTTATTAAATTATCATTAATTTCTTAACTATGCCTTGTCTCAGATATCTTTTTTATAAGATAGGAGAGAAGGTTTTTATTAATCTATCAATAAGCACAGGATAAGCATGCTCGATCCAAATCTACTGCGTAATGAGCTAGACGCGGTCGCCGAAAAACTGGCTCGCAGGGGGTTCACCCTCGATGTGGAAAAAATTCGTCAACAAGAAGAACGCCGTAAGGTGTTACAGGTTGAAACTGAATCCCTGCAAGCAGAACGTAATTCTCGATCGAAGTCCATTGGTGCGGCAAAAGCGCGTGGTGAAGATATTGAGCCACTTCGTCAGGAAGTTAACCTGTTAGGTGAAAAACTTGAAGTTGCAAAAGCTGAACTTGAAGTGCTGCAAGCTGAAATTCGTGATTATGCTTTAACTATCCCGAATATGCCTGATGACTCTGTGCCAAATGGTAAAGATGACAGCGAAAACGTAGAAGTTTCTCGTTGGGGCACACCAAAGACTTATGATTTTGAATTAAAAGATCATGTGACTTTAGGTGAGTTGACTGATGGTTTAGATTTCGCGTCTGCGGTGAAAATTACGGGTTCACGTTTTGTTGTGATGAAAGGTCAAATTGCACGTTTACATCGTGCTATCACACAATTTATGCTGAATCTGCATACCGAAGAGCACGGCTACCAAGAAATGTATGTTCCTTACTTGGTTAACCACGCAACTCTGTACGGTACAGGTCAGTTACCTAAATTTAGTGAAGACTTATTCCACACTAAACCGTTAGAAGAAGAAGCAGAAAGCCAATACGCGCTTATTCCAACAGCAGAAGTACCTGTTACCAACATGGTAAGAGATGTTATTCTCGAAGAAGACGATTTACCATTGAAAATGACGGCTCATACACCATGCTTCCGTTCAGAAGCAGGCTCTTATGGTCGTGATACTCGTGGTCTTATTCGTATGCACCAATTTGATAAAGTTGAGCTGGTTCAAATTGCTCATCCTGAAAAATCAATGGAAGCATTAGAAGAGCTAACAGGCCATGCTGAAAAAGTGTTGCAATTACTGAATCTACCATATCGTAAAGTTGTGCTTTGCACTGGTGATATCGGTTTTGGTTCACGTAAAACTTACGACTTAGAAGTTTGGGTTCCTGCTCAAAATACATACCGTGAAATCTCTTCATGCTCAAATATGTGGGATTTCCAAGCACGTCGTATGCAAGCTCGTTTCCGCTCTAAAGGTGATAAGAAAACACAACTTGTTCATACCTTAAATGGCTCTGGCTTAGCAGTCGGTCGTACTTTAGTGGCAATTATGGAAAATTATCAAATGGCTGATGGTCGTATTGAAATTCCAGAAGTGTTACGCCCATACATGAACGGTTTAGAGTATATCGGTTAATTATTATCTAATTAATCAAGTAGTAATAATTTAACCCTCTGTTTCGGCAGGGGGTTTTTTGTCTAAATAACTTAAAGGTGATAGAGATAAAATTGTTTAATTATTAATGAGATTTAGATAAAAACGGTAATAGGTCAAAAAATATTTCTATTTTTCTTTCATTTGTCATATTTACAAAGTCATCCATTGCTATTTCTATATAATCAATTGTTTTATTGTGAATAGTAAATTTATACATTAAATGTCCACTCCAACTGCGGTGAACGTAGATACAGTTTCCTATACTATAAGAAAGCCATTTATCTTCCATACAGGTAGGTTGCCAACCGTTTAATATGTTTCTTTCCGCATCTTCAGTTAGAGAATAATTAATATGATGAATTAATGGTGTTTTCTCAAAATATTTTAAATTCTTTAATATTTCTTTATTTAACATGTTTACTCCCAAATTTATAATTATTGCCATAGATTACAGAAAGAAATATAAATGTTCAAAATAAATGTATAAAGCCTAAAGGCTTTAATATAAAAATGAAGCATAATATTTTGCAAAAATAAAAAAGATTATTACTCATAATTTACTATTAAAAAAACTTAATATAATTTAAATATAGTTATAGAGCATAGAATTAATAGATGATTATAAAAATTATTTTACTAAATAAAATGAGATTAAATAAAAATATAATGCAATCAGCTATTGGTTAAACCGATCACGGCAGATCCTATTTATGCTGTTAAATTAGACCTATCGCTTGAATTTACCTCTGTTATTTTATGATATTCCTATTTAATTAGAACCCTACAA
The DNA here is from genome assembly GCF_003144535.1 of Proteus penneri. Taxonomy (GTDB): domain Bacteria; phylum Pseudomonadota; class Gammaproteobacteria; order Enterobacterales; family Enterobacteriaceae; genus Proteus; species Proteus penneri. The sequence goes on from NZ_PHFJ01000002.1 coordinate 267,263, forward strand.
AAGAGTATATTCTATGATAGTTTCTAAACAGCAGTTACATCAACTAATAAAAAATAAATTACACCAAGCAGGATTGAGCGAGCCTCATGCTAATACAGTGGCTGATGTTTTAGTCCATGCTGATGCCAAAGGTATTCATTCTCATGGTGCTGTACGTGTAGAGTATTATGCAGAGCGGATCAATAAAGGCGGCACAAATACAGCCCCAGATTTTACTTATACCGAGACAGGGCCATGTAGCGCTATATTTGATGGTGATAATGGTGCTGGGCATGTTGCAGCGAAAGAAGCCATGGAACGCGCAATTAAAATGGCACAGGAGAAGGGGGTTGCCGTTGTTGGTGTAAGACGAATTGGTCATAGTGGAGCGCTGTCTTACTTTGTTGAACAAGCATCACAAGCAGGTCTGATTGGTATTTCGCTATGTCAATCAGACCCAATGGTTGTTCCTTTTGGTGGTGCTGAAGTGTATTACGGCACTAACCCTATCGCTTTTTCAGTTCCCGGAGTAGGCGATAAACATATTACATTTGATATGGCAACAACCGTACAGGCGTGGGGAAAAGTGCTTGATGCACGTTCTCGTCATGCCGAGATCCCTGATACTTGGGCTGTCGATGAAAATGGTAAACCTACGACTGATCCTTTTGCTGTAAAAGGGTTATTGCCTATTGCGGGGCCTAAAGGCTATGGCTTAATGATGATGGTAGACGTGTTGTCTGGTATCTTGCTTGGGCTTCCTTTTGGTAAACATGTCAGTTCGATGTATCACGATTTAACACAAGGGCGAGAATTAGGGCAATTACATATTGTTATTAATCCGGCTTTCTTCACTGATATCACATTATTTAGAGAACATATTTCACAGGTTATGGGGGAGTTAAATGCTATTAAGCCCGCACCGAATGTAGATAAAGTCCTTTATCCTGGTGAAAATAGTCAAATAGAAGAACAGAGGAGTGAAAATGAAGGTATTGAAATTGTCGATGAAATTTATGACTATTTAATATCTGATGTACTTTATAACAAATCGTATAATAATAAAGATCCGTTTGCAGGATAATAAGATTTATTTTAAATAATAAAAAGCAGTAGATGAGATTGCTTCAGTCTACTGCTGTTTTATTTAGGCTGTTAACGCTAAGATTAGCTCACTAATTTTCCAATATTGGATTCAGCGGTTTTATTTAGAGAAATTGTACCATTTCCATTGATACCACCGTTATTTCCTTGATTTCCTACATTATGGTGATAAAAAATATCACGATAGGAGCCATACATCGCAGTGTAAGAGAGGGGAATAGTAATTAATAATCCTAAACCAAATGGAATAACACTAATAGCAATAATAAAGAACAGTAAAATAAAGAAGAAGAAACCACCAGATAAGTTTGTTTTTACTGCTGCAAGGCTCGCTTTAACCGCAGGGAATGCTTTATATCCATTGACTAATACAAGCGCAGGAACAAACCAATAGGCTGCAGTACTTAACGCGCCAAAAATAGCGATAATAACAAAAAACAATATAAATCCAGATGAGTTATCCACCATCATTTCAGCAATGATTTCTTCAGGATAATCGCTATTGATAGCATATAAAATATCCATCATTGCGGCACTGCTAACGATAAATGCAAGAATAAAGCCCACAAGTAAAATTAGGAAACTAATACCATATGCACCCATCAAGCTAAGGTAACGCTTGTTATAAAAACCAAAAAATAAAGTATCAACATCAATACGTTGAGTCTCATATTGTTGATGAGCAATTGCCACGACACCTGCGGCTAATACAGTAGTAACAAAAGGCGAAACGATTGGACCAATTAGCGGAATAAATCCAAGAATGGTTGATATAATAAGGCTAACAATAAAGTAGATAATAATAACGCCTATCCACATCCAAAAACGTTCTTTTATTAAATCCCATCCGAGTCCTAACCAGCGAACACCGCCTGAGGCACCCCTCGCTTGAGGAATAGATGTAAATATCTCTTGCGACTCTGTTAGCGATGAATTATTGTCTTGTTCCATTTCCTGTACCTTAATCCCAATGTTTTTGTTTATAAATATAAGCCATCTATAATATCTTTTTGTTTTGTTATTAATCAACTGTATTAAAGCTAATATAGGTTAAGGATAATCTTATAAGGATATATTTAGATATATCGATAAGTATATTTCATTCTTAATAATAAAAACCAAATAAAAACTAGGTCAGAATCATTAATTCTATGAAAAGTATACTATTTCTTAATAATCACTTTTAAGATTAGGCGATGTAAAATGAAAGGCATGAAGAAAAATGAAAAACAGGCTTTTTAGTATCAATATGACTTTACGTTATAAACAAAAAAAGCAGCGCTTAAAAACGCTGCCTCTTAAATTAATATTAAATTGAATAGCTTAATAGATAACTTTATGACCGTAAGATTCAAGAATTGATTTTACATTTTCCATCGTCTCTTTTGACGGTGGATGAATACCATCTAGTTTGTATTCTTCGCCTAAAGCTACCCATTTATGTTTGCCGAGCTCGTGGTAAGGAAGAAGTTCTACTTTTTCGATATTTTTCATATCTTTAATAAATTCGCCTAACCGATGAGCAGAATCATCATCGTCAGACCAACCCGGAACAACTACATAACGAACCCATGTTTTTTGGCCTCGTTTTGCTAAATAACGAGCAAATTCAAGTGTGCGTTGATTTGATACGCCCACTAATTTTTGGTGAATTTCATCATTGACTTGTTTTAGGTCGAGCATCACCAAGTCAGTGGCATCCATTAATTCATCAATAACGGGATCATAACGACGAACAAAGCCGTTAGTATCTAAGCAAGTATGGATATTTTCTTTTTGACATGCGCGGAACCAATCGCGCACAAACTCTGCTTGCAAAATCGCTTCGCCACCAGAAGCAGTAACACCGCCGCCAGAAGCATTCATAAAATGACGGTAGGTAACTGCCTCTTTCATTAGTTCATCAACTGTGACGATTTGCCCACCATGAGTATCCCATGTGTCACGGTTGTGACAATAGAGGCATCTCATTAAGCATCCTTGAAAGAAAACAATGAAACGTATTCCGGGACCGTCAACAGTACCGCAGGATTCAAATGAGTGGATACGACCAAGTACGGACATAACAGGGTTACTCCAAAACTGTCTAGATAAAAAGGCCCCAAAGTAGGGGCCTTTATTCTAAGCGATTTTATCTACTTTCTCAGTAAATAAATGCATATAGTTATCTTTATTACATTGTTTGTGTGAATGTACGGGTGATAACGTCTTGCTGTTGCTCTTTAGTCAGTGAGTTAAAGCGAACTGCATAACCAGAAACACGGATAGTTAACTGAGGATATTTCTCAGGATCTTCCATTGCTTCTAACAGCATTTCACGGTTCATGACGTTAACGTTCAGATGCTGACCACCTTCAATGCCGGCTTCGTGGTGGAAATAACCATCCATCAGACCTGCAAGGTTCGCTTTACGAACATCATCATCTTTACCTAATGCATTAGGTACGATTGAGAAGGTGTAAGAAATACCATCTTTCGCATAAGCAAATGGTAGTTTCGCAACAGAAGTCAGAGAAGCTACCGCACCTTTTTGGTCACGACCGTGCATTGGGTTAGCACCTGGTCCGAATGGTGCGCCTGCACGACGACCGTCTGGGGTATTACCTGTTTTCTTACCATAAACAACGTTTGAAGTAATTGTCAGAATAGACTGTGTAGGTACCGCATTACGGTATGTACGCAGTTTCTGAATTTTTTTCATGAAACGTTCAACTAAGTCACAAGCGATGTCATCTACACGAGAATCGTTGTTACCGAATTGTGGATATTCGCCATCAATTTTGAAGTCAACCGCTAAGCCGTTTTCATCACGGACTGGAGAAACTTTCGCATATTTGATTGCAGACAGTGAGTCAGCAGCAACAGATAGGCCTGCGATACCACATGCCATTGTACGATAAACATCACGATCATGAAGTGCCATCAGAGCTGCTTCATAGCTGTATTTATCGTGCATGTAGTGGATAACGTTCAGTGCAGTTACATACTGAGTTGCTAACCAATCCATAAAGTGATCCATTTGATTCATCACAGTATCGAAGTCTAAGACTTCATCCATGATTGGTGCATGTTTTGGACCTACTTGGATTTTCAGTTTTTCATCAACACCACCGTTGATGGTATACAGTAAGGTTTTCGCTAAGTTTGCACGAGCACCGAAGAACTGCATTTGTTTACCCACAACCATTGGGCTAACACAACAAGCGATAGCATAGTCATCACTGTTGAAGTCAGGACGCATTAAGTCATCATTTTCATACTGGATTGATGACGTATCGATAGAGACTTTCGCCGCGTATTTTTTGAAGTTGATAGGCAGTTGTTCAGACCACAGGATGGTCATGTTTGGTTCTGGAGATGGACCCATTGTGTACAGGGTATTTAAGAAACGGAAAGTATTCTTAGTTACCAGAGTACGGCCATCTAAGCCCATACCAGCTAAAGATTCTGTTGCCCAGATTGGGTCACCAGAGAACAGCTCATCATATTCAGGAGTACGTAAGAAACGAACCATACGTAATTTCATGACTAAGTGGTCAATTAATTCCTGAGCTTGTTCTTCTGTCAGTAAACCCGCTTCAATATCACGTTGGATGTAGATATCTAAGAATGTAGATACACGACCAAATGACATTGCAGCACCGTTTTGAGATTTAACAGCGGCTAAGTAACCGAAGTAAGTCCATTGTACTGCTTCTTTCGCGTTTTGAGCAGGGCGAGAAATATCGTAACCGTATTTCGCAGCCATTTCTTGGATTTGACCTAAAGCAGCGTGCTGCTCTGCGATTTCTTCACGCAGTTGGATAGTCATTTCCAGATCTTCGCCTTTTTCCATTCTTTCTTGTAAAGAGGTGAATTGGGCAAATTTATCTTTACGCAGGAACTCAATACCGTACAGTGCAACACGACGGTAGTCACCGATGATACGACCACGGCCATATGCATCTGGTAAACCTGTTAAGATACCAGATTTACGGCATTTCAGGATGTCTGGAGTATAAACATCGAAAACGCCTTGGTTGTGAGTTTTACGGTAATCAGTAAAGATTTTTTTCAGTTCTGGATCTAGCTCACGGTTATACGCGTGGCAAGAACTTTCAACCATACGGATACCACCGAATGGGATGATTGCACGTTTCAGAGGTGCATCAGTTTGTAAACCTACGATTTGTTCTAAATCTTTAGCGATGTAACCTGCATCGTGAGATGTGATAGTTGAAGCAACAGAAGTATCAAAATCAACTGGCGCATGTGTGCGGTTTTCGATTTTGATGCCTTCCATAACTTGTTCCCAAAGTGTATCAGTTGCTTTAGTGGAACCTGCTAGGAAAGATTCGTCGCCTTCATATGGAGTATAGTTTTTTTGAATAAAGTCACGAACGTTAACGGCGTTCTGCCATTCACCTTCAGAAAAACCTTTCCATGCTTCAGCAAATTTTTCATTTAAATCAGACATGATACTTCTACCTTTTTACAATGGAACTTAAGAAATCAGTCATACCTGCACGGATTAATGTTTGTCACCGCGCAGATGCATTAACCAGTATACCAGACCGACTAGGACTGCCCCGCCAATAATGTTACCGATAGTGACAGGCAATAAATTATCAGAGAGAAAATTTGATACAGTTAAATTTGAAAATTGTTCGGGTGATGCACCTACTTTAGTCCAGAATTCTGCAGGTGCAAAATCTTTAATAACAATACCTAAAGGAATAAGGAACATGTTAGCGATACTGTGCTCAAAACCACTAGCAACGAACATACCGATAGGTAAAATAAGTGCAAAAAGCTTGTCAATCAGCGAACGACCTGCATAGCTCATCCATACTGCAAGACAAACCATTAAGTTAGCTAGAATGCCTAAACAAACAGCTTCAATAAACGTGTGCTCAAGTTTATGCTGTGCAGTTTGTAAAACATTCAACCCCCAAAGCCCATTTGCTGCCATATGCTGACCAGCAAACCACATTAAGGCGACAAAAAAGAGTGCGCCAATAAAGTTACCAAGATAGACATTTATCCAGTTAGCAAACATTTTGCCCCAAGATATACGTCCAGTTGCTTTAGGAATAATAGTAAGAACAGTTGAGGTGAATAAGTCCGCGCCACAAACGACAACGAGCATTAACCCCAGAGAGAAGCAGATCCCACCGACTAATTTAGCCAGCCCAAAAGGAACAGATGCGGTACCTGTAGTAGCAGTAATATAAAAAACAAAAGCAATTGATATAAACATTCCCGCAGTAAATGCAGATAAGTAAGTCGTTGGAATATGTTTATTTGCTTTATAACAACATGCATCATCGGCAACTTTTGCCATATCAGCAGGTGATAATAAATTAAAAGGGCTGTCAGCTTTCATACTAACACTCTCTTATATGTTGGAATAATTATAGCACGCAATAATAGTAGCAAAGGGGCTTACTTCTAAAATTGATATGGATCATGGTCGCTCATTAGAACCCCGTTTTCAGTGCGTAAAAACCCGTTATTTTTGCTATAACTATTTGATTAATAAAATGAAAAAATTTTTTAAAAATTATCAAAAAATTTTAGACTAGCTGGATAAATAAAGTAAAAAGTAAATATAAAGTATTATTTAAACCCCGTATGTTAAGAGTTAAAAATCAAATTTAACGCCTTATTTACTTTTATAATAAATATAAACATTACTTTATTTGTGGTTAATCTTTAAAGATTACTCCAGACATATACCCATTATAAAAATAAGGTTTTTTAATTTTTGAGATCTGGTTAAACAAATAGCAATTTAAACTGGATTTATGTAATATTATTAGCGTAAAAGTTCAATATATGTTTTTGGTGTCATATTAAATGCCTAAAATCGTCACTTTTGCCATATTTTGACAATTTTGTCAGGTGGCAAATTTGTCATATTGACAAATCTGTCAATATTTTATTTTTAGCGAAATAAAACACTCTACTTTTCAATAGAGTGTTTCAATTTAAATACGCGCTTATTATTCAGTTAAAATTAGTTATTATTTGATAAATAACCTTAAGCAAAATAGGTTTATTTAATCGATTGACGTTTTGCTTTCTGTAATTTCTCATAGGCCACAAGTAATGACTGATGAATAGGTAAATTAGCTAAATCAGGATCAATCGTTTGTAATCCGTAAAATGCTTGTTTACCTTGTATTGCGTTTAAGGCTGCCTGTAATGTTTTTTCGCCATACATACGAGAAAACGCGTGCATATATTGTTCTGGTTCACGTTCAGTCTCTTGTTGTAATAATAAGAGATTGTGTAAGCAACGATAATAATTTTGGCGTTCTGGCGTAAATAAAGAAGCGTTGAAATCTTGAGTCCATTCAACCCAAACGAGCGCTTGATCAAGATCACCACCCGCAAGCGCTAACATTGATTTTAATTCGCCTACACGTAAATGGCTCCAACCATTATCTTTGCCTGGAGCAATACCAATCATCTCTCTGATGCGTGTAAAGTCGTCTAAACCATCTTCATCAAATTGACCAATAAGAGAAAGATACTCTTCTTGAGTGCCCTGGCTCGTTGGTAGAGAAAGAATAGTGTCTCGCCAATGTACGCCCATAATGTTATTGGCTAATTGTAAATCTTCAGCGGGATAAATATCTGATAAACCGGGTACTAAAATACGGCAAGCGTAAACACCTAGGTGTGAGTAGTCCATAATATAGACTTCTGCATCGCACTGCTGGCAAAGTGACATTAAGATGTGAAACTCTTCTTCTGTTGTCCCACTGAAGTTCCAATCAACAAATGCATAATCGGCATCTTTCTTAAATAGATCCCAACTAATTAAACCACTTGAATCAATAAAGTGTGTTTCAAGGTTAGTATGATCACCGACTTCTTCATCATCAAAGCTTGGTGGATTAAAGACATCGAGATCTTTAAGGCTACGCCCTTGCAATAATTCAGTGACTGTACGTTCTAAAGCCACACCAAAATCAGGGTGAGCACCAAAAGATGCAAAACAAGTGCCATTTTGTGGGTTGAATAACACGACACAAATAACAGGGAATTGACCTCCTAAAGATGCATCAAAGCTAAAGATTGGAAAACCTTCTTGCTCTAATGTTTCAATCGCCTCAATAACAGCAGGATAGCGAGTTAAAACTTCTTTCGGAATTTCAGGTAAGCTAATTCTTTCAGTGATAATGCGATTTTTTACATAACGTTCAAAAACTTCAGAAAGCCCTTGAACTCGAGCTTCATTTTTTGTATTTCCTGCGGACATACCATTAGAGGCATATAAGTTAGCAATAATGTTTACAGGAATATAAACAGGCTTTTCATCAGATTGGCGTATGAATGGAAGGGCGCAAATCCCGCGATCATGATTACTTGATTGTAAATCAACTAACTCACTACCACATAACTCACCTTCAGGATCATAAAATTTGCGTAAACGCTCATCTAATAAGCCAGCAGGAACAGAATCATCTTCTGCTAGTGGGAACCATTTTTCACTTGGGTAGTGAACAAATTCACCTTCTGCAATATCAGTACCTAGCCAGAAATCAGAGAAAAAATAATTTGTGGAGAGACGTTCGAAATATTCACCTAGTGCGGAGGCTAAGGCTGCTTTTTTGCTGGCACCTTTACCGTTAGTAAAACATAAAGGGCAATCTTTATCGCGAATATGAACGGACCAAACGTTAGGAACAGGGTTTAACCATGAAGCTTCTTCAATGTTAAATCCTAAGTCGGTTAATTTTTGTTGGAAGCGAGCGATAGAATCTTCCAGAGCGGCATCTTTGCCAGGAATAAATGTTTGTGACATGGCAGGTTTCATCAATATTTTGCTGGTGATAGTTAGGGGCACATAATACTGAAATCCCCTGTAATGCACTAATTATTTCTCTCATTTACCAATTGCTAACTATATTCTTCACTTATAAATTATTTGATATATGAATTTTTTTAATAAATTCGTTCGATTTATCACGGAATTAATAATTTTAAATCATCATAATTGGATTTATTTATAAATTCATAAGGGATCAGTTCGATGATGAAAAAAACATTGCTCGCTAGCCTGTTAGCTGTAATCAGTGGTTCTGTTTTTGCCTTACCTAATGTCACCATTTTAGCGACAGGTGGCACAATTGCTGGTGGTGGTGATTCAGCAACGACATCAAGCTATACAGCAGGCAAATTAGGTATTGATACATTGATTAATGCAGTACCTGAGGCTAAAAAAATTGCTAATTTAAAAGGCGAGCAAGTCGTGAATATTGGCTCTCAAGATATGAATGACCAAGTGTGGCTCAAGCTGGCTGATAAAATTAATGTAGATTGTGATAAAACGGACGGCTTTGTGATCACTCATGGTACAGACACCATGGAAGAAACAGCCTATTTCCTTGATTTAACCACAGCATGCAAAAAACCAGTTGTTATGGTAGGGGCAATGCGCCCTGCAACGGCATTAGGTGCTGAAGGCCCTTTAAATCTTTTTAATGCGGTTGTGATTGCAAGTGATAAAGCTTCTGAAAATCGCGGTGTGTTAGTGACCATGAATAATGCGGTTATCAGTGGTAAAGATGTTGTAAAAATGAACACAACTGAAGTACAAGCGTTCCAGCCTATTAACGCAGGTGCTCAAGGCTATGTGCATAATGGTAAGGTTCATTATTATACAGCAGCATTACCTCGTGCAGATAAGCCTGCATTTGATGTCAGTAAACTGACTGAATTACCAAAAGTGGGTATTGTTTATAACTACTCAAATGCCTCTAATTTACCAGCAAAAGCCTTTATTGATAACGGCTACAAAGGTATTGTCAGTGCCGGTGTGGGCAATGGTAATTTATATACTGATATTTTTGACACTTTAGCCGATGGCGCTAAAAAAGGTGTCGTTGTTGTTCGTGCAAGTCGTGTACCAGTTGGTTTTACTACACAAAATGGTGAAGTGGATGATGCAAAATATGGTTTTGTTGCATCAGAGCGCTTAAACCCACAAAAAGCGAGAGTGTTATTGCAGTTATCTTTGACAGAAACACAAGATCCAGCGAAGATCCAAGAAAACTTTGAAAGATATTAATGTTAGTTAGATTTTTTAGTTTTTAACGTTAAACCAGAAAATCATCCGTCAATTAATAACGGATGATTTTCTTTATTAAATATTATTTTATTTTGAGTAATTTAGTATAAAGATTGATATCTTGTCTATTATTTTGAATATTATTCATTTTTTTATTTTGAGTATATAATCGGTAAGCCTTGATGGTACCATCATTTACTAGCTGACTATCCTCACTAATATTTAATGTTAAGTTATTCATTGGGAAAACAGTATTTTTAGGTACATTCCCTATATATATACTACTATATTTACTGTCAGCCTTGTTAAGGCCAAGCCAATATTGCATTCCAATAGTTCCATTAGCTAAATTATTAAAGAAAGAATGGTTTTGGATAGTTAAATATCCACCCTTGGCTAGGATATATCCATGATTATTAAATGTTGTTTTGTTTAGATTCACTTGAATTGCTTTTCTACTACTATTAGTACTTTCTAAAGAACCATAATTATCAATAGTCGTATCAGAGGCATTGATAATGATATTTTTATAAGAAGTCAAGCCTTGTTTTCTAGGATCACCATTCTTATCACCTAATATGATCTTATTGGGTAAATAATATCTAAGCTCTCTTGTACGCATACCATTTTCTAAAATATTAATATCTTTTTTTATCATTACTTTTCTTTCCCCAGAATAAATATTTATATCTCCTTTAGAAGATATAAATCCTTTTTCTAAATTAATGTTATTAGAGATGATATTAATATTATTAAAGGAATTATCCGGATGACGGTTATTTTCATTTCTGAATACTATTTTACCTATATGCTTAATTGATTTACCACCAAAAGCTCTATAGTCTAAGGCAGAGATGGATCTTTCTATGCGGTAACCGACTAATTCATCATCATGGATAATGGGCTTTCCGGTTGCCAGTGTTTCAGATAATGTATTAGAAAAACTACAATTATTACACGCAATCCCATTGGGATTAGCAATAACAACATGAGCAGCCTTCCCAGTTATACCAATGTTTCCATCTAATAATGATGTTGTCCCATTAATCACTTCGTTAATAATAAAGTCAGCGGCAACCCCGTTATTATTTAAGATAACTCCGTCTTTCGTTACATGGAATTCATCATATTTATTATAAGAAACACCTTTGGCGTTTTTCGGTGCAATTAATATTTCTGCTTGATTGAGATTAGCTTCATTTGGTTTAATTGTTGTTGAAGAATCTTTATTAATAAAAATCTGAGCAGCATAATGCTTATCATGCTCATAGTTTGGTTGTATTGCTGCCTGGCACATTGATGGTGCGTATATTATTCCTATTATTATTGTATTTCTTAATTTCATATTTTTACCTTTATCTATTGTTCAGAGCTAATTTATCGATGTTGATAAAATAAATAAAGATAGTAATAATTAAATGGTGTTTATTTATAAATTTTGAAAAAGGCTATTTTTAATAGCCTTTAGATTGAATACCAGTATTATTTTATTTTATGAAATTTATCATATAAATTAATTAGAGCATCTTCATTAAAAATATTATGTGTTGATTTATTTAGAGTAAGGTATCGATGTGTTTTTAGTGCGCCTTGATTAGTAAAACTACTACTATTATCTGCGTTGATAGCTATACGATGTAATTTTGAATACATAAAAAAGGGATCTGGGCTATTGTACCATCCATAATCATCAGTGCGTATATTCGCTATTACTCCCGTTGAAGTATTTTTAAAATGTGAATTATTTATTAATTTTATTAAAGAGGAATTTCCAGCTATAACACCATGATTGTTAAAAGTGGATGCATTATTTAGATTAATATTTAATTTATTTGAACTTATAATAGCATGGTTATTTATAGTTGAATTACTTGTGTGTATGTTTATTTTATTTGTAAATAAAATCTCATCCATATTGACTTCATTACCAATAATAATATTTTTACTGATGTATTTTTCTAGCGAACGACTTCCTTTTTCATTATTAATTAAATGAAATTTATTGGTTCCTAGCCTTTGTTCTACGATATTAATTCCGCTATAAATATTGATATTCTGACTGGCATGAATTCTCATGTCAATACTGACATTGTCACTGATAATATTAAGCTTATTAAAATTTGGGTTTAAGTATTTAGTTGGTATGTTTTTATTTTCGCTAAAAATAATTTTCCCAAAATATTTAGTATCTATTCCTTCTTTACTATCAGAATTCAAAGGAGATAAAAAATTAGCCGTGTTGTATGAAATTAAATTATCTTTAGAAGTATCAATATATGCTGTTGCTAAAGTTTCAGATAATGTATTAGAAAAACTACATCCATTACAGCTGATACCATTTGGATTGGCGATAATAACATGGGCAGCATTCCCTTTTACACTAATATTACCTGCTAAATAAGAAGAAGGACCTTTGACGACTTCATTAATAATATATTTTGCTTTTGCTGTTTCATTATTTAATATAATACCGTTTTCATCTACACTAAATTGATTATACTTATTATGTGATATTTTGTTTTTATCACTATCTGCAATTAATATCTCTGCTATATCATCACGATTATTATAATCTCTTACTGTTGCAGATGAGTTTTTTTGAATGGAAATATGGGTGCTATCATCATAGATAGCATAGAGTTTATCATTAGAGTAACATGTTGAAGTAAAGATTGAAGCGATTACTAGTAACTTAAATTTCATGGTTTTTCCTTTTACACCTAATTTTTAAGTTAACTTTATAATTATTATTTATTAAAATAAATATGTGCTGGTGTAAAAGGTTTTTATTTGAAAATTATCCATAAAAATAATAATTATAAGTTTTGATTTATTATTTGTTTTTATTATTTATTACTTTTTTTACAGTAATAAATGCAATAATTGGGGTAACAGAAAAGACAATAAATAACCAATGAGCGGCATTTTGTGCCCCAGCAATCCCACCCGGTTCGGTTAATCCAGCCATATTCACAATAGTGCCTGAAATGGCAGCACCTACGGCGGTTGAAAAAAGTTGTATAGTGGTAATTGAAGTTGCCGCTTTTTGAGCTTCTTGTCCCTGAGAAACGTGTAAAACGCGGGTTAAATAGTGAGGCCATGCCATACCAATTCCGGCACCTGTAAAAAAGAGAGCGATACAAATAATAATAATTTGCCCATAAGGTATTGTTAGAATATTAGAAATAAATAAACCAAGGATCACAATAGCCACAAAATTAATTATTGGGCCAAAACGCATTAATCTCTGAGCAGTAGATTGTTTACTTGATGAAGATATAATGGCAGAGAAAGACCAACCAGCACCAACCAATGCTGCTAAATAACCTGAAAGTAGCGGGGTAATATTATGGATAATTTGTAAAAAATAGGGTACAAAGACTTCTGTTTGTACACTAATTCCTAATAAAGCCATGGTGAGATATATTGGTGCTAACGGTGCAGAAAAAGAAAAGGTTCCTTTAGGAAATAAGCCATCATTTGATTTTTTATCAATATTGACTAACAGTAGAATAAAGCTAAAAGCAAATACAAAAGATAAGGTGTTATATAAAATAACGTTATAAAGACTACCAATAGAAATAGATAATACAGCAAGCATTAATAAAATAAGCTGTTGGTAAGGTAATGGGTTTTTTGCAACGATATTATCGGCATTATTTTCGGTAGGAAGAATAGTAAATAATAAAATAGCGTAAGGAATACCAACAAATAAAATAGACCAAAATGCGCCACGCCAAACATCATATTCAGCAAATATTCCACCTAGTGCAGGGCCTAATAGTGTCGATATCCCCCACATGCTAGACATTAATGCCATAGCTCTAGACCAAAGTGGTTGAGGAAACATGACTCGAACTAAAGAGTAAGCAAGTGCTAGCAACATTCCTCCACCAGCCCCTTGAATAAATCGCCCTAAAAGCAATATTTGCATTGAAGGTGCTGTCGCACAAATAACTGAACCTGTTAAAAAGCAAATTGTGGCAAAAAGATAACTATTGCGAGGTGCAAATACACTCAATAATCGTGAAGTTAATGCAGAAGAGAGAATTGAAGCCAGAATAAAAACGGTGGTGTTCCATGCGTATAAATTAAGCCCACCAATATCACGCACAATTGAAGGTAGCGTTGTGATCGTAATATAGACATTAATGGCGTGTAATGCGACGCCTCCTGCTAAAGCAAGCGATTTTAGACTATTTTTTCCATGAAGAAGCATTCCCCAGCTCGCTTCTTCTTTTTTATTTACACTCCCCGACATAAAACACTCCTAACCATCATTTTTATGTTCTGCATATTATGCGTTAGTTCACAATAATCATTGCGCCAATTTAACGGGAATGATACAACCGATAAAGGTCATTTTGTAAAAACATATTCAGATAGGGTGAATTTGAATGAGTCAGGTATATAACTTTAGTGCAGGCCCGGCTATGTTACCGGCAGAAGTTCTTCGTCGTGCAGAATTGGAATTATGCAACTGGCATGAACTTGGGCGTTCGGTTATGGAGATTAGTCACCGCAGTAAAGAGTTTCTTGAAGTTGCTCATCAGGCAGAACAAGATCTTCGCGATCTTCTCAATGTGCCAGAAAACTACAAAATTCTTTTTTGTCACGGTGGCGCTCGAGGCCATTTTGCTGCTTTACCTCTCAATTTATTGGGTGATAAAGCAAGCGCTGATTATATTGATGGTGGTTACTGGGCTAAAAGTGCAGCCGAAGAAGCTGAAAAATATTGTTCGCCAAATATCATTAAAATTAAAACAGAAGTTGATGGCAAAATTGGTGTTAAGCCAATGAAAGAGTGGCAATTAAGTACCGATGCTGCTTATGTACATTATTGCCCAAATGAAACTATTGATGGTATTGCCATTCATGAAGAGCCAGATTTTGATGACAGCAAAATTGTTATTGCTGACTATTCATCTTCTATTTTATCTCAACCAATAGATGTTAGCCGTTTTGGTGTTATCTATGCAGGTGCACAAAAAAATATTGGCCCTGCGGGTCTAACCATCGTTATTATTCGTGAAGATCTATTAGGTAAAGCGCGTAAAGAAACACCTTCTGTGTTTGATTACACAGTGCTTGCTGAAAATGATTCCATGTTTAATACACCACCTACCTTTGCTTGGTATTTATCAGGCATGGTCTTTAAATGGCTAAAAGAGCAAGGTGGCTTGCAAGAAATGGCAAAACGTAACTATGAAAAAGCGACGCTTCTTTATAGCGCAATTGATAATAGTGATTTCTATATCAATCGTATTGCTACAGAAAATCGTTCACTAATGAATGTACCTTTCCAAATGTCTTCCCCTGAATTAGATTCAGTCTTCTTAAAAGAGGCCGAAGCTCAAGGGTTAGTCGCATTAAAAGGCCACCGTGTATCAGGAGGTATGCGTGCATCAATTTATAACGCAATGCCATTAGCTGGTGTTCAAGCATTAGTTGATTTTATGGCTGATTTTGAACGTCGCCACGCATAATTCATACATTATATGTTTAGGAAACCTATGTGAAAGTGGGTTTCCTTTTATCCAAAGATGTTGATAATGACAATCAAATTATCCCTGTACTAAAAAATAAAAATAAATAATAAGTACCTAAGTCGTTTTCTTATTTTTTTTGATTAAACAGCATCCCATCCCATCATATTTTATTTGTTTATCGGAGTTCTTACCTGTTTATGGAATCGTTAACATTACAGCCTATTGCTCATATTGAAGGCACTATTAATTTACCAGGTTCAAAAAGTGTCTCTAATCGTGCGTTATTATTAGCCGCTTTAGCTAAAGGTAATACACGTTTAACTAACCTATTAGATAGTGATGATATTCGTCATATGCTAAATGCATTAAAAACATTAGGTGTGCAGTATCAATTATCAAATAACAATACGGTATGTGATATTGAAGGGCTAGGAGGGGAATTTAACACACATTCACCATTAGAGCTCTTTTTAGGTAATGCAGGTACAGCAATGCGTCCATTGGCAGCCGCATTAAGTTTAGGTTCGCATGATATTATATTGACGGGTGAACCACGAATGAAAGAACGTCCAATTGGGCATTTAGTTGACGCTTTACGCCAAGGTGGCGCGAGTATCGATTATCTTGAACAAACGGACTATCCACCTATTCGTTTACGTGGTGGTTTTAAGGGGGGAAATGTAGAAGTCGATGGCAGTGTTTCAAGCCAATTTTTGACCGCCTTATTAATGACCGCTCCATTAGCTGAGCAAGATACAACGATTACAATTAAAGGTGAGTTAGTATCTAAACCGTATATCGATATTACCTTAGCGTTAATCAATACTTTTGGTGGGAAAATTGAAAACCAAGACTACCAACGCTTTGTTATAAAAGGTGGTCAGCAATATCAATCTCCAGAAAAATACCTTGTAGAAGGTGATGCTTCATCTGCTTCTTATTTTTTAGCTGCTGCTGCCATTAAAGGTGGTACTGTACGCGTTACAGGTATCGGTAAAAATAGCTTACAAGGGGACATTCATTTTGCTTCTGTACTTGAAAAAATGGGGGCGAAAGTGCGTTGGGGGGATGACTATATTGAGTGTGAACGTGGAATATTAAAAGGCATTGATATGGATATGAACACTATCCCTGATGCAGCAATGACCATTGCTACCACGGCACTTTTTGCTGAAGGTGAAACCGTTATCCGCAATATTTATAATTGGCGCGTAAAAGAAACTGATCGATTAGCAGCAATGGCAGCAGAGTTACAAAAAGTGGGTGCGATTGTCGAAGAAGGGCACGACTACTTAAAAGTAATACCACCAAAACAGTTAACAACTGCGGATATCGAAACTTATAATGATCACCGCATTGCGATGTGTTTTTCGCTGGTGGCACTTTCAGATACGCCAATCACCATTCTTGATCCAGGATGTACCGCAAAAACCTTTCCTGATTATTTTGAGAAGTTAGAAACACTTTCTCATTGTAATAATTAATGTGAAAATCATTAATTAAAATGAGTTAAAATTAAATCAGTTAAATCGGCCGTATTGGATTTTTTAAAGAATAATATGGCCGATTTTTATTGTAATTAAACTAATTTTTCTAAAAAACTCGCTATCTCGAAAAAATTATATTAAATAAGACACTTTAGCGCTTATCTGCTTGTTTCTTCCTATACATTGTATGCGTATAATGTCGCGTATACATTAATACTGTTTTTCTCTGTTTGAATACAATGTCTATTATATCAATGCAATAAAAGCATTAAACACAGAAACACAGTGCCCATGAAAAGGAGAAACTCATGGCGGTTATCGTCCCTGTTATAACTGTTGATGGGCCTAGCGGAGCAGGTAAAGGAACATTATGCCAAGCATTAGCAAAAGCATTTGGCTGGCACTTACTTGACTCTGGTGCTATTTATCGAGTGTTGGCATTAGCTGCTTTACACCACCATG
Source organism: Proteus penneri (assembly GCF_003144535.1). GTDB lineage: Bacteria > Pseudomonadota > Gammaproteobacteria > Enterobacterales > Enterobacteriaceae > Proteus > Proteus penneri. The sequence goes on from NZ_PHFJ01000002.1 coordinate 284,845, forward strand.
TTGATATTACTTCTGAAGATGCATTAGTACCTCTAGCAGCAAATTTAGATGTACGTTTTGTTCCTAGTGAGAAGGGTTTAAGTGTTATTCTCGAAGGTGAAGACGTGTCGAATGAAATTCGTACGGAAACAGTTGGGAACACGGCCTCACAAGCAGCAACGTTTCCTCGTGTAAGAGAAGCATTATTGCGTCGTCAGCGAGCATTTCGTACAGAACCTGGTCTTATTGCCGATGGGCGAGATATGGGAACGATAGTTTTCCCTGATGCTCAAGTGAAAATTTTTCTTGAAGCTAGCGCAGAGGAACGAGCACGTCGTCGCATGTTACAGTTGCAGGAAAAAGGCTTTAATGTTAACTTTGAACGCCTTTTATCCGAGATAAAAGAACGCGATCACCGTGATCGGAATCGCGCAGTTGCGCCACTTGTTGCAGCGAAAGATGCATTAATTCTCGATTCTACAAGTTTGTCTATCGACGAAGTTATTGAAAAATCGTTAACTTATGCTAAAAAAAATCTGTAATTATCAGCGTAATTAATTTTTATTTCGTTTATACTAGGTAATTATCAAAATCGGGTTGACGTGTTAATGAAAACACAACAATGCCCGATGACCTTGTCACAAAGGATGTAACGAGGTATGTGAAACAACCCCATTCGGCTGGATGCTAAATGGACGTTAATTAAATTTACTTGAAGATCATTAACATGACAGAATCTTTTGCTCAACTCTTTGAAGAATCCCTAAAAACAATCGAAACTCGTCCTGGCGCTATCGTTCGTGGCGTTGTAGTTGCTATCGATAAAGACGTTGTTCTGGTTGATGCAGGTCTGAAATCAGAATCTGCTATTCCTGTAGAACAATTTAAAAACGCTCAAGGCGAATTAGAAATCCAAGTGGGCGACGAAATTGATGTTGCTCTGGACGCGGTTGAAGATGGCTTCGGTGAAACCGTTCTGTCTCGTGAAAAAGCTAAACGTCACGAAGCGTGGCTGATGCTGGAAAAAGCTTACGAAGAAAACGAAACTGTTGTTGGTATCATCAACGGTAAAGTTAAAGGTGGTTTCACTGTTGAACTGAACGGCATTCGTGCGTTCTTACCAGGTTCACTGGTAGACGTTCGCCCAGTTCGCGATACAACTCATCTGGAAAACAAAGAGCTTGAGTTCAAAGTCATCAAATTAGACCAAAAACGTAACAACGTTGTTGTGTCTCGTCGTGCGGTTATCGAATCTGAAAACAGCGCAGAACGCGATCAGTTATTAGAAAACCTGCAAGAAGGCATGGAAGTTAAAGGTATCGTTAAGAACCTTACTGACTACGGTGCATTCGTTGATCTGGGCGGTGTTGACGGTTTACTGCACATCACTGATATGGCTTGGAAACGTGTTAAACACCCAAGCGAAATTGTCAATGTTGGCGACGAAATCACTGTTAAAGTCCTGAAATTCGACCGTGAACGTACTCGCGTATCATTAGGTCTGAAACAACTGGGCGAAGATCCATGGGTAGCTATCGCTAAACGTTATCCAGAAGGTACTAAACCGACTGGTCGTGTAACTAACCTGACTGATTACGGTTGCTTCGTAGAAATCGAAGAAGGCGTTGAAGGTCTGGTACACGTTTCTGAAATGGATTGGACTAACAAAAACATTCACCCATCTAAAGTTGTTAATGTTGGTGATGTTGTTGAAGTTATGGTTCTTGACATCGATGAAGAACGTCGTCGTATTTCACTGGGTCTAAAACAGTGTAAATCTAACCCATGGCAGCAGTTCGCAGAAACTCATAACAAGAACGACCGTGTTGAAGGTAAAATCAAGTCTATCACTGACTTCGGTATCTTCATCGGTTTAGACGGCGGTATTGACGGTCTGGTTCATTTATCTGACATTTCTTGGAATGTTGCAGGTGAAGAAGCTGTTCGTGAATACAAAAAAGGCGACGAAATCGCTGCTGTAGTTCTGCAAGTTGATGCTGAGCGTGAGCGTATCTCACTGGGCGTTAAACAATTATCAGAAGATCCATTCAATAATTACCTGTCTGCTCACAAAAAAGGTGCTATTGTTTCTGGTAAAGTAACTGCTGTTGACGCTAAAGGCGCAACTGTAGAATTAGCTGACGGTGTTGAAGGTTACCTGCGTGCTTCAGAAGCTTCACGTGACCGCGTTGAAGATGCAACTCTGGTTCTGAATGTTGGCGAAGCTGTAGAAGCTAAATACACTGGCGTTGACCGTAAAAACCGCGTTATCAACTTATCTGTTCGTGCTAAAGACGAAGCAGACGAGAAAGACGCTATCGCTTCTGTAAACAATAAAGAAGAAGTTGGTTTTTCAAACAACGCTATGGCTGAAGCTTTCAAAGCAGCTAAAGGCGAATAATTTAAGTTATTAACGAGGCAACGTTAATCGTTGCCTATTTATCGGTAGTTTAGGGAGGTAATATGACCAAGTCTGAGTTAATCGAAAGACTTGCAGGCCTACAATCTCATCTTTCGGCTAAGACGGTTGAAGAAGCTGTAAAAGAAATGCTTGATCATATGGCTGATACTTTAGCTGATGGTGAGCGTATCGAAGTCCGCGGATTCGGCAGTTTTTCTCTACACTACCGTGCGCCGCGTACGGGTCGTAACCCGAAGACTGGTGATAAAGTAGATCTGGAAGGCAAATACGTTCCACACTTTAAGCCAGGTAAAGAGTTACGTGACCGTGTAAATATTTATACGGAATAATAACTCCTGTCGAAATGGCACGATGTTAGTTAACTTTCTCAAAACGGCGCTTAGGTGCCGTTTTTTATTAGTAATTATTATAGCTTTTAGTGTGTTTTTTACTCCCTAATCTTCTTCTATTTCTAATCCTGAATTAATCGATTCGTTCTATTTACTTTATCTTACTCGCATCTTTCTTTTCTATTACTGTATTTTATTTCAGTTTTAATTTCTCTACTTAATTATCGATATCACTTAGTTGTTTTACTTTTTATGAGTTTCTTCTCAAAATTTATTGTATGTAACAAGGGAGCTTTTTCTTTTTATAAAGCATTACTAAAAAATAGCCTAAAATCCTTTCTTTAATCAAATGGTAATATCATGATATTTAAAGAATGATTGAAAGTAAGGATGCTGGAAATGATTTTATTGAATCGAATGATAAGTTTTTTGGGTTTAGAGGTGGCTTCAATAAAACGGAGGTGCTTTCATTCAATCTATTTGCAAAAACTCTATTTCACAACGTTAACTTTAGATAATATTGCTTTGGCGATGATATTAGGCTGCTTACCGTTATTAATTCAACATTCACTTTTTAGCCAGACTATTTATTACATTATTATTCTTGTTGCACTATTTCTATTACTTGTCCCTTTTGCTTTATTCCGATTTTTAGCAATATTTCTATTTTTTTGGGTTTATTCAAATATGGCAGCGTCATCCTTAATGACGAGAACGGAACAATTTGCTGATAATGTGGCAACAATCGAAACCAAAGTGATAGAGTATCGCCAATTAACAGATGGTAATATTGTTATCAAAATACCTATGACGAAAAAAACACTCTTTTCATCATCTATTTATGCTAACGTGTATTGGCGAAATCCGCCTAAAAATATAGCGGTAGGGCAACATTGGAAGTTTAAAATTCAATTCAGAGCTGTGCATAGCTATTTAAATGAAGGTGGATTTGATAACCAAAAATATGCTGTTTCTATGAAAGAAACATTAACTGGTAAAGTGATGTCAGCGAAGTTTATTCGAGATGATATATCACTGCGTACTCAATTTATTGAGACAATCTCAGCTTATTGGCAAACAACAAAAAATAAAGGTGAAATTATTGCTTTAGTCTTAGGTGATAAACGATATATTGAACCAGAGAAAAAAGATCTCTATATGAAAACAGGGGTCGCTCATTTAATTGTGATATCGGGTTTGCATATAGGTTTAGCTGCCTTTGCTGGTTGGGGTATTGCAAGAGGTATTCAATTTCTTTTTCCTATCAGATGGATTAATCCACAGTTTCCATTAGTTATGGCTTGGCTATGTGGTGTTTTCTATGCTGCATTATCAGGTTGGGGAATACCGGCAACAAGAGCTGTTATAGGATTAACCGTTTGGGTGATGTTACATTGGGGGAGCCGATTATTTTTACCTTGGCAATGGGCACTTTGGAGTGCTGCACTCATTTTGATTGTTGAGCCTCTTTCTATTCTTTCAGCCAGTTTTTGGCTTTCATTTTCTGCTGTATTTGCCATTATTTTTTGGTATTGGATGTCCCCATTAAAAGCCAAATATAATCATCAAAAACGGTGGTTTATTTTAAGGTTAATTCACTTACAATTTGGATTGTTAATTATTTTATTACCTTTTCAATTCTATTTATTTGGTGGAGCTAATTTTTTTAGTTTTATTGTTAATTTATGGGCAGTTCCTATTATTTCATTTATTACTGTACCGTTAATAATGTTTGGATTATTGACATCCTTTTCTTCATTTTTACAACCAATAATTTGGCACTGGGTTGATCTTTCTATTAATTTTGCTTTTTGGTGTGCTCCTTTATTTTTACCTTATTGGCAATATAGTGGTACTGTTCCTTTTTTATTGGGGTTTTCAGGTGTTGGCATTATTGTAATGATAAAAATGTCATGGTGGCGTCATCATTTTATTTTACTTATCGCTGTTGGTATTCTTTTATATTGCGAATTCACAACTTTCTCACGTTATCAATGGCGTATGTCTATGTTAGATGTTGGCCATGGTTTAGCTATTATTCTTGAAAAAGATAGAGAAGCAATTATTTATGACACAGGAATACGTTGGAAAAGTGGTGGTTCAATTGCAAAAAGTGTCATTATTCCTTATTTAAAATATCATCGGCTTAATCCAGTGGCATTGATAATTAGTCATGATCATCTCGATCATACAGGGGGAATTAAAGATTTAATAAAAGCTTATCCTCACTTAAGCATTCGTAGTAGTTTTGACGACCCTTCTCATTTAGCTTGCTTAAGCAATGAATCATGGCAGTGGAAAGGACTTCAATTTGATGCATTATGGCCACCCAATAAAGTTCTTTCACCTAAAAATAATCAATCATGTGTGATCAATGTAAGTGATGGTAAACACACTATTCTTTTGACAGGAGATATAGAGAAAGAAGCTGAAGCCCAATTGGTAAGAGTAAAAAAAGATCAACTGAAAGCCGATGTTTTACAGGTTCCTCATCATGGTAGCCAAACATCGTCCACATTGGCGTTTATTCAAACAGTGTCGCCCAAATTTGCACTCGTTTCTGCTGCTCGTTATAGCCTTTGGCGTTTACCTTCTGATAAAGTACATCTTCGTTATAAAAAAGAAGCGATTAATTGGCTAACAACCTCTATTAGTGGGCAGATTTCGATCGAGTTTAATCAAGATAATATTGATGTATTTACCTATAGACGAGATATTTTACCTCGCTGGTATCATCAGTGGTTTGGTGTTTTGACGTTTCCCGAGTAGAATGGCCGGCTAATTATTAAAAGTTTGGTAATATATATGAATGATATAGACCTATCAACGTGGCAAACATTCCGCCGCTTATGGCCGATGATTCGGCTTTTCAAAGCGGGTTTGATCGCTGCAGCAATTGCATTAATCGTCAATGCGGGTGTGGATGCATTTATGATTTCTTTATTAAAACCACTGCTTGATGAAGGTTTTGGTAAAGCAAGTAATGACGTATTAAAATGGATGCCGATTGCTGTTATTGGACTGATAGTTCTGCGTGGTATATCTAACTTTATTTCAAGTTACTGCCTTTCTTGGGTATCTGGGAAAGTGGTAATGAATATGCGTCGCCGACTGTTTTCTCATATTATGGGAATGCCGGTGAGTTTTTTTGATCAGCAATCAACAGGAACTTTGCTTTCTCGTATTACATATGATTCAGAGCAAGTTGCTTCTTCATCATCAGGTGCATTAATTACAGTTGTTCGTGAAGGTGCTTACATTATCGGGCTCTTTGGCTTGATGTTTTACTATAGCTGGCAATTATCTCTGATCCTTATTGTTATCGCGCCTATCGTAGCAGTTGTTATCCGTTTGGTATCGACTCGTTTTAGAACCATAAGTAAACGAATCCAAAATAGCATGGGGCAAGTGACAACTAGCGCAGAACAAATGCTAAAAGGACATAAAGAAGTACTGATTTTTAATGGTCAAGAAGTTGAAAATAAGCGCTTTAATCATGTGAGTAATCATATTCGTCACCAAGGTATGCGTATGGTTGTCGCATCGTCAATTTCAGATCCTATTATTCAATTAATTGCTTCTTTTGCATTAGCTTTTGTCCTGTATGCAGCAAGTTTCCCTGACATTATGGAAACATTAACAGCGGGTACAATTACTGTTGTCTTTTCCTCAATGGTTGCATTAATGCGCCCGTTGAAATCACTGACTAATGTGAATGCTCAATTCCAGCGTGGTATGGCTGCTTGTCAAACACTATTTGCTATTCTCGATATGGAGCAAGAAAAAGACACTGGTAAGCTTGAACTGAAAAAACCAACTGGTGATATTGAGTTTCGTAATGTAACTTTCCAATATGTCACAAAAGATACGCCAGCACTGAAAAACATATCATTTACTATTCCAGCAGGGAAAACTGTTGCATTAGTTGGGCGTTCAGGGTCAGGTAAGTCTACGATTGCAAATCTGCTCACTCGTTTTTATGACATTAATGAAGGTGAGATATTGATTAATGGTCATGATATTCGTGAATACACATTGAAATCTTTACGTAACCAAGTTGCACTGGTTTCTCAAAATGTGCATCTTTTTAATGAAACTGTGGCAAACAATATCGTCTATGCTTGTGAAGATCAGTATACCCGTGAAGATATTGAAAAAGCGGCGAAAATGGCACATGCGATGGATTTTATCCAAAAAATGGATAAAGGCTTAGATACTGAAATTGGTGAAAACGGTGTGTTACTTTCAGGTGGACAACGTCAGCGTATTGCAATTGCAAGAGCGTTATTACGAGATTCACCAATTCTTATTCTTGATGAGGCGACATCGGCGCTAGATACAGAATCAGAACGAGCTATTCAGTCAGCACTTGATGAATTGCAGAGAAATAGAACCTCTTTAGTCATTGCTCACCGTTTATCAACTATTGAAAAAGCGGATGAAATATTAGTTATTGAAGATGGTGAAATTATTGAACGTGGCGCACACCTTGATCTGATTGAGAAAAAAGGTATCTATGCACAACTTCATAGGATGCAATTTGGCAAATGATTGAACGGATTTGGTCTGGTAAATCTTGGCTTTATATCCTATTGCTTCCATTCTCATGGTTGTATGGTGTGATCACGCTGTTAAGGCGTTTTGCATATCAGAAAGGGTGGTTAGCATCATGGAAAGCTCCTGTTCCTGTTGTTATTGTTGGTAATTTAACCGCGGGTGGGAATGGCAAAACACCCATTGTGATATGGCTTGTTGAGCAATTAATACAGCAGGGATTTAAGCCAGGTGTTGTATCTCGTGGTTATGGCGGGAAATCAGACCATTATCCATTACTTTTGACATCCAATACATCACCTGCCATGGCAGGTGATGAACCTGTATTGATTCATCATCGAACAGGTGTTCCCGTTGCAGTTGCTCCTAATCGACGAGATGCAGTAAAAGCGTTATTAGCACAGCATGAACTTGATGTAATTATCACTGATGATGGCTTACAGCATTATGCACTACAGCGTGATTATGAAATCGTTGTTATTGATGGTCTGCGTCGGTTTGGCAATGGTTGGTGGTTACCAGCAGGCCCTATGCGAGAGCGTGCAAGACGCTTAAAGTCAGTAGATGCAATTATCGTTAATGGTGGGGTAAGTCAAGGTAACGAGATAAGCATGACCCTAGAAGGTGATATTGCTGTGAATCTTAAAACGGGAGAAAAGAAACCAGTTCAGCAAATTAAAAAGGCTGTTGCTATTGCTGGAATTGGTCACCCACCTCGATTTTTTAACTCTTTAAATGAAAAAGGGGTCGAGTTAATCACAACAAAAGCATTTAGTGATCATAGTGACTATAGTGCCCAAGAATTACAAGACGTAACACCTAATTTAGAACCTCTTATTATGACAGAAAAGGACGCTGTTAAATGCCAGCATTTTGCGCAAGATAATTGGTGGTATTTACCGGTTAGCGCTGAATTAAATAGTCAATCTGTGCTAAAACAAGTCAGTAATTTAATTTACGGCTCGAAAAAAACTTGTATCTGATCTGAAACAATGATATTTATAGTGGAAATCAGGATAGTGTTACATAAAAGATTACCTACCTATAGTTGCATATCGCTTTTGTCGTAGTTCAATTTAACTCGTCATTACTTTATCTACTCAAAAGCTTTGTGTAGAGAGTTTGTGGATCTTGGATGTAGGGTTAATATTTTGTGTAGCGAATAGCATCGAATTTTATACACAACGAATGATGAAAACCATTTTTGATGGTGACTAATTATCGCTATATTCGATTATCTTTTTTATCAGTGTACAATAAATATCAGCATGTCATTTTCTTGTCATATTGATACTGTAAATATTTATTGAGTTTTATGATATTTATTAAGCTTAGCTATCACGGTTTTGAACATTTATATTGAATAATAAAATGCACTACTTAAATTAATGTGTTCAGAATTTAATTGGGGTTTTATATAAGAAGACATAATAAAAAGTAGGATGCATTAGTATAGAAAAATAAAAACTATACGAAGAACAAAAGGAGTTTATCTATCATGACATTACAATTAAGAATGGGTCGCGTAAAATGGTTCGACAATAACAAAGGTTATGGTCTTATTGTTGCAAGAGATATTGAACAAGAAGTTTATGTCAATAAAAAAGCGATTGCCAATACAAAAAACAAAGCATTAACAGAAGGTCAAGACGTTGAATTTTCTGTTATCAGAACCGCAGCAGGTTTAGAAGCCGCTGATGTTATCGGGTTTTAAATAAGGCTTAGCCTTGTTAAAGATGTAGATAAAACGGTAGTTTAGCATTGAGATTAAATTATCGTTTATACCTATTTTAGGTAGGTAAGCGGAAATAGTTTACCAGCGAGCTGAATAAGTAATATAAAAGAGTTATTTCGTTAATTAGAATGCAATAAAGATAATAAAAAGGTTAAATTATTATCAATAAAAGCTGAATGTAATTCTTTATTAATGATGTTGCAGACTCAACGATAAAAAGCCACAGTAATGTGGCTTTTTTGTTGCTTATAGTAAAAGAGAAAATAATAAATTTATTAATAACCAAAATTATTTTCGAATTATCACTAAACGAGTGGTTTTGAGTATTAACGCTGATCATTCCTTATGATATCCTTTTGCCCTATAAAATGATTAACCCTTGAGAGGGACAAAATGGATCACCGCTTACTCGAAATTATTGCTTGTCCAGTTTGCCACGGCAAACTTATCTTTGATAAAGAAAATTCAGAGCTTATCTGCAAAATTGATCATTTAGCTTATCCTGTTCGTGACAATATCCCCGTTCTTCTGGAGAATGAAGCAAGAGAATTGTCACTAGAAGAGGAAAAGTAATTTCATGTTCACGGTCATTATCCCTGGTCGATATGCATCGACTCGTTTACCGGGTAAACCCCTTGCGGATATTCATGGCAAACCTATGATTGTTCGTGTAATGGAACAAGCTATGCGCTCTGGTGCAAACCGTGTCATTGTTGCAACTGATAATTTAGATGTTGTTGCAGCAGTTGAAAAAGCGGGCGGGGAAGCGTGTATGACTCGCGAAGATCACCATTCAGGTACAGAACGTTTAGCCGAAGTCATTGAAAAGTATCAATTTGCAGATGATGAGATAATCGTTAACGTACAAGGTGATGAGCCTCTTATTCCACCCGCTATTATTACTCAAGTTGCTGAAAATTTAGCAAGTTGTGGTGTAGGAATGGCAACATTAGCGGTGCCTATTGTTGACTCAAAAGAAGCTTTTAACCCTAATGCGGTGAAAGTCGTGATGGATGCAAAAGGTTTCGCACTTTATTTTTCTCGTGCAACCATTCCTTGGGAAAGAGACCGTTTTAATTTATCACATGATGAAATTGGTGAGCATTATCTACGTCATATTGGTATTTATGCTTATCGTGCAGGCTTTATACGTCGATATATTACTTGGGAACCAAGCCCATTAGAATCTATTGAAATGTTAGAGCAACTGCGTGTGTTGTGGTATGGCGAAAAAATCCATGTTGCAAAAGCATTAGAAGTTCCAGGTGTAGGTGTTGATACACAAGATGATCTGATTGCAGCAAGAGCTGCTTATCGTGCACTGAACCAAGAGTTCTAATTATTATATTAAAATCTCAAATATCTAGCGGCACTTATTTTATTAAGTGTCGTTTTTATATTTTTTTAAAATTAATTTAACTACTTAATATTATTGAATTAATTATCGTTTAATTAGATTTATAATTGTAATAATTGATGTTATTTCACCATTTGGTAACAGATATCTTCCTCTTTTACTCCTGAATTCGCAGTTTCAAAATATTGATGATTTGAGTCTCAGTAAAAAGAATTTTTCATCAGAGTAGCAAAATCTCAATTTATGTAACGGGTTAAAATGGTTGAATAAAAAACTAAGATATTTAAGAACGACGGAGAAATATAATAAATTATCGGAATATTCTTTGTAAATAATACTATGTTTTTTTTAATCAACCTATTGAATATTCGATCTAATAATCAATTATATAATTTAATTACTGCTATACTTTTTTAATAATAAAAATACTTAATTATGATGCTAATTTGGGGAAGTAGTAAGAATATTATCTATACTAAATAATTATCAAGTTTTAAGTATAAAATTATTAAAGGAGTTTGAAAATATGATCCGTTGTGTTCGTTTATGGACTGGAGAAGATGGCAATTCGTTATTTGAAGAAGGTGTCATTGAATTTAAAGATAGCTCACAAGGCGATAGAGAAAGTTTACCTATCAATGTTTCAGAATTATCGTTTAGGGAAACAACTTCCGGAGGTTCTTATGATTGGCATCAGGACCCCGTTCCTCGCTATGTTATTACACTATCTGGTACATTAGAATTTGAAGTAAAAGATGGTTCAACCTTCATTATTAGGCCAGGTGATGTGTTATTAGCGCAAGATAATAGTGGCACTGGCCATAAATGGCGCCTTTTAGATAATGAGCCTTGGCGTCGTGCTTATGTTGTCTATAAAGAAGACGCAGGATTATGTTTTAAACCTAATAAAACAACCAACTAATTGGGAGTTGTTATGAATAAACCTATTAGTGAGCAGGTTGATATCGCATTAATTGGCGCTGGTATCATGAGTGCGACGCTCGGTACATTACTTAAAGAGCTTGAACCGAATTTAAAAATCGCTATGTTCGAAAGATTAAATGATTGTGGTCAAGAGAGCTCTAATTCTTGGAACAATGCGGGGACAGGGCATGCTGCTAACTGTGAATTAAATTATACGCCACCAAATTCAGATGGAACTGTTAATATTAGTAAAGCATTAGAAGTTAACACAGAATTCGATCTATCTCGTCAATTATGGTCTTATTTAGTCACAAAAGGCAAAATTACTGATCCTCGAGATTTTATTCATGCTTGCCCACATATGAGTTTTGTTTGGGGGGCTGATAACGTTAAATTTCTTCATCAACGTTATCGCCAAATGTCTGCTAATCACTGTTATGAAAATATGGAATACAGTGAAGATAAAAAACAAATTGAAGATTGGGCGCCATTAATAATGGAAGGGCGTGATCCGAATCAACAACTTGCCGTCACCCGCGTGACGACAGGTACAGATGTCGACTATGGCGCATTAACACATCTCTTAGTTAAGCAACTTTCCCTACAAAACAATTTTGAGTTGCACTATAAGCATGATGTTATCGATATAAAAAGGAATAATTCGGGTGGTTGGAATATTGAAGTCAAAGATCTTACCACTCATGATAAATATATTATTTCAGCAAAATATGTATTTGTTGGTGCGGGGGGACGCGCTATCGATTTGTTGCAAAAATCAGGTATTCCAGAAGGTAAAGGCTATGGTGGATTCCCTGTTAGTGGTATTTGGTTGCGCTGTGATGAAGATAAAATCTGTAGTCGTCATCATGCTAAAGTTTATGGGAAAGCAGATGTAGGCTCACCACCAATGTCTGTGCCACATCTTGATACTCGTATTATTGCGGGTAAACGCTCTCTACTCTTTGGCCCTTATGCTGGATTTTCGAGTAAGTTTTTAAAACAGGGGTCTTATTTAGATTTATTTGAATCAATCCGACCAAGTAATATAGAACCGATGCTTGATGTAGCAAAAGATAATTGGTCATTGACTGAATATTTAATTGGTCAAGTATTACAAACTTCGGCACATCAATTTGAAATGCTCAAACAGTTCTATCCTCAGGCACAGCATGAAGATTGGCAAGAGGCTGTAGCTGGACAGCGTGTTCAGATTATTAAACCTGAAGCTAAGCATCATGGTGTATTAGAGTTTGGTACTGAGTTAATTAGCAGCGCAGATAAATCATTTTCAGTATTATTAGGCGCATCACCAGGTGCTTCTACAGCGGCATTTATTGCTATCAATATTATTAAGTCTTGTTTTAAAGAGCAGCTTGAAAATGATGGTTGGGAAGAACGTCTTAAAACGATTATTCCAACTTACGGTATTGATCTCAAAATAGATGCGGATGCTTGTCGTAATATACGTGAATCAACAGCTAAAATATTAAAATTAGATACACCTTAGTTATAGTATTTATAAAAATAAACAGCCCAGTAGTATAGGGCTGTTTTATTTTTTATCCGTATTGTTAGTATAAATAATATGTTTTCAAGTAAGTGTACCTAGGAAATTTACATCATTTCTACAATAGCAATACCGCCAATAATAGAAAATAATGAACATAATGTACTTAATAATACAGTTCCTGTTGCCATATCTGTATAAGTTTTATATGAAATGGCTAAAGCTGGCACTGCTGTTGCAGTAGGTAATACGCCAATTAAAAATACCGCTTTTAATAATTCAGTTTCTAACCCAAGAGCAAACCCAACACCTAAAATTAACGCACCCTGCACAATATTTTTTATTATCACATTAAAGATAATTTCAGTATTAACTTTAAGCTTAATACCTGAAATTAACAAACCTAAGAAAAATAAAGCAACTCCACCGGAAGTTTTCCCTATTTCATTGACTGAATTTTGCAAGATCTCTGGGAGTTTAATACCGAGAATAGCTAGAATAGCGCCAAAAATAGGCAGAAAAACTAATGGCTGGGAGATGGCATTAAGCAATGATTGAAAGATCCCTTTTCCTTGCTTGGTGCCACTGATAATCATCATGGTAAAAGGTAGGATAATGATAGTGTAAATCAAATTACCAATCACCATTGCAATTAAACCTGATGAACCGACCGTAGCCAGTAATACAGGTGGTCCACAATATGCCATATCTGGGAATGAGGCGGACAAAGCTTGCATGGCTGAATTCTTTTTATCGTGTTTAAAAAAGAATTTGCCGCCTAAAAAACCAATAAGATAAGAAATAAGTAGTCCTAATGCGAGGGCTAATAGATAATCTATGTTATAGAAAATAGATGGAGAGGCTTGTGTTGCTGCTAGAAATAGTGCGAATGGTAGTGCTATTTTAACGACAAAATCAGCAAAGGCTTGTGAATATTCTCTTTTTATAAATCCATATTTACCTGAGAGCCATCCAACTAAAAGTCCTAATATAATTGGCCCCAGTGCTGATAAAATAGTTTGTAGTAACATGTTACCTCTGATTGCTTAATATAGGTACTTTTACTTTATTCAAATATATATAACTAATAAGTAGTTATGTTTTATATGAATAAAGAAAATCTGTATAATTACCTAGTAATTAAAATCAAGTGATTTTAATTATCGAAGATATTTGAAATTATTCAAGAAATAAATAGCAATGTTATTTCACTGTACTAAAAAAACACTTTATTTAGCAAGTAGTACTTAGGAGAATATATTTAATGATATATAACATTGTTTCTAATGAGTTACCTATATACTTAACCGTAACATAACTATAACTTTGTGATAGAATATAACGTATATTAATAATAGAGATATATTGAGTATTCAATGAATTGGATATTGAGGGGAAACTGAACCTCTATTATTGAGGTTCAGTATAGAGACTAGATCAGTTATCTGAATTCATTTTATCTGATGAAGAATGAGCATTTTCTGGTATTTCTATAGGTTGCCCTGTGGATTTTACTGATTGCCAAATTGATCCCAAAAATTCATACCATGCACGTTCACTGTGTTGAAAATAAGTGGCAGAGGGAAAATATTTCTCCCAAGGATGTAATGGTGAAGTAATAGCCAATTGGTTAGCTGGTGCAACGATGGGATTCATTCTTCGTGCTAAAAAGAAACGTTCAGCACGCGCTAAATGGTTGGCAGAAGTGACAAGTAAAAAAGGTTGTTTACCAATTAGCTTATCAACTTCATAGGCTTCTTCTTCAGTATCTTTCGGTGTTGATAGTGCAATAGTTTTATTCGCAGGCACACCTAAAGATTGTGCCACTTGTGCGGCAACTTCTGCACTACTTATCTGATTAACACCTGCGCCACCTGTAAAAATCAGTGTTGCATTAGGATTGCGATAATAAAGCCGAACACCTTCTGCAACACGAAATAAGCTATTATTGAGAAGGTTAGCGCTAGGTGCCCATTCCGGGTTATAAGTAAATCCACCACCTAAAACAACAATGTAGTTCACATCTTGTTGCGAATTTTCTCGTAATTCATAGCGAGCTTGATACTCTTTTTCACTTGGCATCAATAGTGTATCGGCAACAGGTTGTATGCCTAAAAGAGTTAACAGAACAAGCACAACAGTGAGTAGGCTTTTTCCTGTTTTTTGCCAACGAGTAAACCAAAGTAGTGCTAATGCAAAAAAGGCGATTAATAAGAGCAAAGGCAAGGGCATCAGAAAGCCCGCAACATATTTTTTGAGCAAGAACAGCATAAATCATCCTAGATTGAGTGAAATATATGCAATTGATAGCGAAAGCTTAGTGAAAACTAGGGGAATTCCAAGACGTTGTGTCAAAATAGCTAACACAACAACGTTTTACTAAGTTTTCATCAATAGAAATAAAGAATCATTTAATTATTTATAAAACGATAAACGTTTGAACGTTAATTTTTTCATTAATAAGCGTTATATTTATACTTCGCTTTGCGAATAGTCTGATTCATGACTTATTTCTTTAGAGAAAACAGTCAGTATCATAGAACACTGGTAAAATTGTCGTCTTTATTTATGTACAGTGTCTCATATTTTTGAATTTATCAGAACGCAAAGAGCGCAAGTAGTAAGTTGTTATCATGAGGCGTTTTAATGTCAGATCGTAATTTTGACGATATTGCAGATAAATTCTCCCGCAATATCTATGGCACAACAAAGGGTAAAATACGTCAAGCGGTGATTTGGGAAGATTTACAACAATTATTGACTCTCTTACCTAATCGAAGTTTACGTATTTTAGATGCAGGTGGAGGTGAAGGATATTTTTCTCGCCAGCTTGCTAAGTTAGGACACCAAATTATCTTATGTGATTTATCGCAAGAGATGCTTAATCGTGCTCAAGAGGCAGCGATTGAAGAGGGTGTTGCCGAAAACATGATGTTTATTTGTTGTGCGGCTCAAGAGATTAAAGAGCATATAGATGAAAAGGTTGACTTAGTTCTATTTCATGCAGTATTGGAATGGATCACGGATCAGAAAGACGCCGTAAATGTTCTTACCGATATGTTGTTACCTAATGGTATCTTATCGCTGATGTTTTACAATGCGAATGGTATTGTTATGAGAAATGCGATATTGGGGAATTTTCATCTGGCAAATCCTGAAATTCCTCGAAGAAGAAAAAAATCATTATCGCCTCAAAATCCATTGCAACCTGAAGATGTTTATCAATGGCTGACTGAATTTTCAATGATAATATTAGGAAAAACCGGTGTCCGTGTTTTCCATGATTATTTGCAAAGTCGTCAGTTACAAAATAAAGATTTTCCATCGTTGCTTGCATTAGAGCAACGATATTGTCGGCAAGAGCCCTATATCAGTCTGGGGCGTTACATTCATGTCATGGCACAAAAGCGTGTAAATTAAGGATGTACTATGAGTGATTTTACCCAGACCGTTCCTGAGTTAGTGTCTTGGGCGAGAAAAAATGATTTTTCAATCTCACTGCCACCAGAAAGATTAGCTTTTTTGATGGCTGTCGCTGTATTAAACAGCGAGCGCCTTGATGGCGAAATTAGTGAAGGGGAGTTAATTGATGCCTTTAGAGAAGTGTGCAAAGGCTTTGAACAACCCGCAGAATCAATACAAGTTCGCGCGAATAATGCCATTAATGACATGGTAAAGCAGCGACTTTTTAACCGTTTTACCAGTGAGTTGGTAGAAGGTAATGCAATATACCGTTTAACTCCGTTGGGTATTGGAATTAGTGATTACTATATTCGCCAACGTGAATTTTCATCATTGCGCTTATCTATGCAACTTTCTATTGTGGCAGGTGAGCTTGATTCAGCTGCTAGCTCTGCTGAGGACGGCGGTGATGAATATCATTGGCATCGTAATGTTTTCGCACCTCTAAAATATTCAGTGGCGGAAATTTTCGATAGTATTGATTTGTCTCAGCGAATTATGGATGAGCAGCAAAATACAGTAAAAGAAGATATTGCTGCGTTATTAAACCAAGATTGGCAAGCGGCTATTTCAAGTTGTGAACAGTTGCTATCTGAAACATCGGGTACATTAAGAGAACTACAAGATACGCTTGAAGCAGCTGGCGACAAGCTTCAAGCTAATCTTCTACGCATTCAAGAAGCAAACATGAATACAGGCCATGTTGAGCAAATAGATACATTAGTGTTTGAACTTCAAAGTAAGTTAGACCGCATTATTAGTTGGGGTCAGCAATCTATTGATTTATGGATTGGATACGATAGACATGTCCATAAATTTATTCGTACAGCGATTGATATGGATAAAAACCGTATTTTCTCTCGCCGCTTACGTCAATCCGTACAAAACTATTTCGATAGCCCATGGGCATTAACTTACGCTAATGCTGATCGGCTGTTTGATATGCGTGATGAAGAACTGGTTCTACGTGATGAAGAAGTCACGGGTGAGTTACCCGAAGAGCTTGAATATCAAATGTTCAGCGAAGTGAATGAACAAATAGCGCAATGGGTAGAGCAAGAACTTGCTTCTTACAAATTAGAGCAAAGAGCATTAGATCTCAGTTCAGTATTAGTTGAATACCTTAATCGTTATCCGCAGCAGAAACATTTTGATGTTGCCCGTATTGTGATTGATCAGGCGGTACGATTAGGTGTAGCAAAAGCTGAGCTCGCAGGATTGCCTGCAAAATGGTCAGAAATTAACGAATATGGAGCTAAGGTACAAGCGCATGTCATCGATACATACTGAACAATTTATGCCAGCAAAACTGGCGCAGGCATTAGCGAACTCACTTTTTCCTGAACTGGATAGCCAGTTACGTGCAGGTCGACATATTGGTATAGATTCTTTGGATAATCATGCTTTTCTGATGGATTTTCAGGATGAGTTATCAGACTTTTATGCGCGTTATAACGTTGAATTAATTCGAGCGCCAGAAGGCTTCTTCTATTTACGACCTCGTTCAACCACGCTTATTCCTCGCTCAGTCCTCTCTGAAATGGATATGCTGGTGGGAAAAATACTTTGTTATCTCTATCTTAGTCCTGAACGCTTAGCGAATCAGGGGATATTCACCGTTCAAGAGTTGTTCGATGAATTAAGAACATTAGCAGATGAAAGCAAACTTTTACGTTTAGTGAATCAACGCTCAACGGGTTCTGATCTTGATTTGCAAAAATTACAAGAAAAAATGAGGACTTCTTTAAATCGTTTACGTCGTTTAGGCATGATTTCATTTCTATTAAATGATATGCAACGTTTTTCAATTACTGAATCTGTTTTCCGTTTTGGGGCAGATGTACGCAGTGGTGATGATCCTATCGAAGCGCAAATGAGAATGATCCGTGATGGTGAAGCTATGGCGCTTGAAAGCGGTTCAGAAGCACTAAACGATGAAGAAAATGAAGATGAGCAGTTACAATCCAGTGAAGATGATGCGGAGGAAGAAAATAAATGATTGAACGGGGAAAATTTCGCTCATTAACACTTATCAACTGGAATGGGTTCTTTGCTCGTACTTTTGATTTAGATGAATTAGTGACTACATTATCAGGTGGTAATGGTGCGGGTAAATCAACCACTATGGCTGCATTTATCACAGCTATGATCCCTGATCTAACTTTACTTCATTTTCGTAATACCACAGAAGCTGGGTCAACAAGCGGATCTCGTGATAAAGGGTTATATGGGAAACTGCGTCCGGGTGTGTGTTATGCCGTATTAGATGTGATCAACTCGCGTCACTTACGTGCTGTGGTCGGTGTCCGTTTACAGCAGATTGCAGGGCGTGATAAAAAAGTTGATATCAAACCCTTTATGATCCAAGGGTTGCCAATGGCGGAAAACCCGACAGAAATTCTGACGCAAGCTGTTGCAGATCGCCAAGCGCGAGTACTCCCCCTTAATGAGTTAAAAGAGAAAGTTGAAGCGATTGAAGGCGTTGTTTTTAGACAATTTAATTCTATCACTGATTTCCATGCCGTAATGTTTGACTTGGGTGTTATTCCTAAACGTTTACGTTCAGCCAGTGATCGCGCAAAATTCTATCGTTTAATTGAAGCCTCGTTATATGGTGGTATTTCAAGTGCGATCACTCGTTCTTTACGTGATTACTTATTGCCTGAAAATAGCGGAGTTAGAAAAGCGTTCCAAGATATGGAAGGCGCATTACGTGAAAATCGCATGACACTTGAAGCGATTCGCGTTACACAATCCGATCGTGATTTATTTAAACACCTAATCACAGAAGCTACGTCTTACGTTGCAGCAGACTATATGCGTCATGCCAATGAGCGACGCGTTCATCTTGATGAAGCTTTAGAAGTTCGCCGTGAATTATGGAGTCAGCGTAAATCCATTAATAACGAAGCATATCGTTTTATTGAAATGGGTAAAGAGTTGGAAGAACAACAAGCGCTTTCTTCAGATCTTGAAGCAGACTATCAAGCAGCAAGTGATCGATTAAACCTAGTACAAAATGCGGTTCGTCAACAAGAAAAAATAGACCGATATGTTGCTGATGTAGAAGAGATCACTTTCCGTTTAGAAGAACAAAGCGAAGTCGTTGAAGAAGCAGCATCTAAGAAAGAAGAACTTGAAGCTCGCGTAGAGTCAGCCGAAGAAGAAGTTGATGAGCTGAAGAATCAGCTAGCAGATTATCAGCAAGCTTTAGATGTACAACAAACACGTGCAATTCAATATCGTCAAGCAGTGCAGGCTTTAGAGCGAGCAAAAGCACAATGTGGTATTGCTGATTTAGATGAAACTAATGCAGAACAATGGGCTGAACGTATTCAAGCAAAAATTCAAACCATTACTCACTCTTTGCTTTCTATGGAACAGAAACTCAATGTTTCTGAAGCCGCTAAAACGCAATTTGATCAAGCTTATAAACTGATCAGTTCGGTTGTCGGTCAGATTGAACGCCAAAATGCATGGGATGCGGCAAAAACAGCATTACGTGAATGGTCTTCGCATCGACACCAAGCGGATAGGGTTCATCCTATTCGTATGCAGTTAGCTGAGTTAGAGCAGCGTTTACATCAACGAAATACTGCAGAACGCCAACTTGAAGAGTTTAATAAGCATTATGGTAAGCCGATAGAGCCTGATGATTTATTAATTCTTCAAGATGAATTAGAAGCAAAAATTGAAGAGCTTAGCGATTACGTTAACGAATCTGGCGAACAGCGTATGCAGATGCGCCAAGAGTTAGATCAACTTAAACAACAAATTGAAAAGCTGAAAAAACAAGCGCCAGCATGGCTTGCAGCACAAGATGCGTTAACACAATTATGTGAGCAGACTCGTCAATCTTTTGATACGGGTCATCAAGTAACAGAATATATGCAACAGTTACTTGAAAAAGAGCGTGAAGCAACGGTTTTACGTGATGAAACTGCAACTCGCAAACAACAGATTGAAGCGCAAATTGAACGTTTAAGTCAGCCAAGTGGTGCTGAAGATGGGCGATTAATTACGTTAGCCGAACGTTTTAATGGTGTTTTATTATCAGAAATTTATGATGATATTACGTTAGACGATGCGCCTTATTTCTCTGCATTATATGGCCCAGCACGCCATGCGATTGTTGTACAAGACTTATCTCAAATTCAGGAGCAATTAGAAACATTAGAAGATTGCCCTGAAGATCTCTATTTTATCGAAGGCGATCCACAATCTTTCGATGATAGTGTATTTAATGCACAAGAGATGGATAAAGCGGTTCTTATTAAGAGTTCAGATAGACAATGGCGTTATTCTCGCTACCCTGAAATCCCACTATTTGGTCGAGCAGCGCGTGAAAATCAATTAGAAATTTTGTCGCGTCAGCGTGATGAGCTTTCGGAACTTTATGCAACACAAGCTTTTGATGTACAGAAGATCCAACGTGCTCACCATGCCTTTAGTCAGTTTGTCGGACAACACATTTCTGTCGCATTTGAGGCTGATCCTGAAGAAGATATTCGCCAGCTTAACCAACGACGTAACGAGCTAGAAAGAGCATTAGCACAATATGAAGAGAATACTCAGCAACAGCGTCAACATTATACACGTGCTAAAGAATCGCTAAATCTTCTAAATAAACTGATTCCTCAAGTGAATATCTTGATGGATGAAACACTGATTGATCGCGTTGAAGAGTTACGCGAAGAGCTGTATGCCGCTGAAGAATCAATGCGTTACTTACAGCGTCACGAAAAAGCATTAGCAGCATTAGAGCCGATTGCTTCTATCTTGCAAAGTGATCCCCAAGCACATGAACAACTATCGCAAGATTACGAGCAGGCAAAAGCAGAGCAGCAACGTTATCAGCAACAGGCTTTCTTGCTGGTGGAAGTAGTACAGCGTCGCCCACACTTTAGCTATAGTGATGCCGTTGAAATTGTTAGTGAAAATAGTGATCTAAACGAGAAGTTACGTCACCGTTTAGAGATGGCAGAAACAGAACGCGCTACGGCAAGAGAACTTTATCGTCAGCAACAAGCACAATGTGCTCAATTTAATCAAGTGCTCACCTCATTAAAAAGCTCCTTCGACACTAAATCTGAATTGCTCAGAGAACTTGAGCAAGAGATGCGTGATACGGGGATACATATCGATATTGGTGCAGAAGCAAGAGCTAAAGAGCTTCGCGATCAACGTTATTCAGCGGTAAGTGAAAACCGCGCGCGTATTAGTCAACTTGAGCGCGATATCGCACTGAGTGAAGCTGAGCGAGATAACCTAACCAAGAAAATTCGTAAACTTGAACGTGACTACATTCAAATTCGTGATCATGTTGTGAGTGCAAAAGCGGGTTGGTGCGCAGTTATGCGATTGGTGAAAGAAAATGGTATGGAACGCCGTTTACATCGACGAGATTTTGCTTACCTTTCAGCTGATGAACTACGTTCAATGTCGGATAAAGCGTTAGGTGCTTTACGCCAAGCAGTTGCAGATAATGAATATTTACGTGATGCGTTACGTCGCTCAGAAGATGCGAAATATCCTGATCGTAAAGTTCAGTTCTTTATTGCAGTATATCAGCATTTAAGAGAGCGTATTCGCCAAGATATCATTAAAACTGACGATCCAGTTGATGCAATTGAACAGATGGAAATTGAGCTTGCTCGCTTAACGGAAGAACTGACAAGCCGTGAACAGAAATTAGCGATTAGCTCACGAAGTGTTGCGAATATTATTCGCAAAACTATCCAGCGAGAGCAAAACCGTATCCGTATGCTAAACCAAGGTTTACAAGCGGTTTCATTTGGCCAAGTGCGAGGTGTTCGACTTAACGTCAATATTCGTGAAAGCCATCAAGTGTTATTGGATGTATTATCAGAAGAAGATAATCAATACCAAGACTTATTTAAAAACCAAAACCTTACCTTCTCAGAAGCGATGGCGAAGCTCTATCAACGTTTAAATCCACAAGTAGATTTTGGGCAACGTATGCCACAAACTGTGGGTGAAGAGCTGTTAGATTATCGTAATTATCTAGAAATGGATGTTGAGGTTAATCGTGGGCCAGAAGGTTGGTTAAAAGCGGAAAGTGGTGCTTTATCAACCGGTGAAGCGATTGGTACGGGGATGTCAATTCTGGTGATGGTTGTACAAAGCTGGGAAGAAGAATCACGACGTTTAAGAGGAAAAGATATTTCTCCTTGTCGTTTACTCTTCCTCGATGAAGCTGCACGTTTGGATGCCAAATCGATAGCAACGCTATTCGAACTTTGTGATCGTTTAGATATGCAGTTAATCATTGCAGCACCAGAAAATATCAGTCCAGAAAAAGGAACAACTTATAAATTAGTGCGTAAAGTGTTTAATGGTACAGAACATGTTCACGTTGTGGGGTTAAAAGGTTTTGGTCAACAGGCTGAAAATGATAAAACTGCATCATCAAATGTTGCTGAAATAACAGAATAATTTTATTTGGGTTATCAGCTACAAATCAGCAAATAGAAGGCGCTACGGGCTTACGCTCATAGCGCCTTATTCTTTTAAAGTGTTACATAGATCAAAAAATGAAAGTAAATTCACAAAAAAATGAAATCTTAAATGGTATAACGTGCGCCATATCTCATTTAAATGTAATCATGATGTTTATTATCGCATTTGTATGTGATTACTATAAAAATTAAAGGAAAGAAAATGCGTAAAGTCACGTTAGCTTTTAGTGCAATTGCTTTAGCGTTAAGTTTAAATGGCGCGGCAATGGCAAAAGTTCATATGCCAGAAGTTGTTAGCCCAGGTGTTACTGTTGCACAACTTGCACAACAACAACCAATTCATTGGGTTTCTGTTGCAGATATTGAAAAAAGCCTTGCAGGTCAAGCACCCATGGCAGTTGGTTTTGATATCGATGACACCGTTCTGTTCTCAAGCCCAGGTTTCTATCGTGGTAAACTAGAATATTCTCCAAACGATTTCAGCTACCTGAAAAACCAAGAATTCTGGGAAAAAATGAATAACGAGTGGGATAAATTCAGTATGCCTAAACAAGTCGGTATCGATCTTGTTCAGATGCACTTAAAACGTGGAGATACTGTTTATTTCATTACGGGTCGTACTCAAACTAAAACTGAGACTGTGACCAAATATGTACAAGAAGGCTTAAACATTCCTGCTGATAAAATGCAGCCAGTTATTTTTGCGGGTGACCAACCTGGTGCAAATAACAAAGTAAGCTGGATGCGTGATCACAAACTGAAAATTTACTACGGTGATGCTGATGCAGATATCGCAGCAGCAGATGAACTGAATATCCGTGGTATTCGTATTCTGCGTGCAGCTAACTCTTCTTACCAACCACTGCCAAAAGCAGGTCAGTTTGGTGAAGAAGTTGTTATCAATTCAGAGTATTAATTTTTCCCCTTTGTTTACCTCTATTTGTAAGGCGTAGGAAACTGCGCCTTTTTCTATTTTAAAATATCTTTTATTAAAATTATTTTATTTATCTCTTCACAACTCTTTATTATTTCTTGAAAGCTTATTTCTGATTTGTCTGTTTTTTGTTCTTTTATTGCACCTTTATTTAAATAATATATTTGAATATAAAAACAGCTAAATAGTCTTTTTTTGATTAAATAAAACTAAATTTCTATCAGGGACTTACAAAACGTTAAAAATATTAGTTTATTCCTATAAAACTCTTTGCCTAGCTCATCTAATATTCTAGGATACCAAAATAATAATAAGGGATGAGGGTAGAGGATTTATGGCGCATCAACCAATTAAAAGAGCAATCGCATATTCAGCTGTTATAGGTACACTCCTTTCTGGGCATTATGCAATAGCTACAGAAACAGAGTCGGTGGCTTTATCTGCGCCCGAAACAGAAAACACGGTATTAGTTCCTGTGAATAACGAAGCTATGCCAGCACCTGCAATTGTGGTTATGGATGCCCCACAATTGACTGAGTTAGCAGTAAGAACAAAACTGCAATCATGGCTTCCTGTAGGTTATAAACCTTCATATTTAACTCAGCTTGTGAAAATGTACCAAGCGAATAATCTGGCATTAATTTGGCAAGATGAAAAAATAGTACAACAATTACAGCAACAAATAGCAGAAGTCGCTATTTCAGGCATTCAGCCCCAGTTTGGGCAATGGTTAACACAATTAGAAACACCTGAATTAACTCAAGAAGGGCGTGATATTATTTTATCAGATGCCTTTTTAGGTTATATCAGTTTTGTTGAGCAAGTAAATAAATCTGGCACATCTTTACTGTATCGCAGTGCAACACAAGTATTATCTGCTCCTTCCGATAGTTCAGTGATTGAGTTACAACAAAATATTCAAAATAACACTTTAGGTAGCTTTGTTATTTCTTATGCACCATCTCACCCTTATTACGCTTTAATGAAAGAGGAATTGCGAAAGCAATTACATAGTTCCGTTGTTTGGCCAGAAATGAAAGGAACGACATCATTAAAGCCAAATCAATCATCACAAGAAGTTGTACCGCTTAGACAGATTTTACGTAATTTAAAATTAATTCCTGAGTTGGCAGTGAATGAGCAGGAAATTGCGACAACCGTTTATGATGCGTCTTTAGTTGCGGCTGTTAAATTATTTCAAACTGCTCATGGGTTAGAGCCCGATGGTATTATTGGGCGACAAACACGAACGTGGTTAAATATAACACCCGCACAACGCGCTAGCATTATGGCATTGAATATTCAGCGCCTTCGCTTGACGCCAGCTATTGGTGATACTGGAATTTGGGTTAATATTCCTGATTTCTCGCTCTATTTTTATGCCAATAACGAACTTATCCTTGACTCAAAAGTCATTGTCGGTCGCCCCGATAGAAAAACACCGATTATGAGTAGTGCACTCAATAATGTCGTGGTTAATCCACCTTGGAATGTGCCAACAAGCATGACGCGTAAAGATATTGTGCCTAGAGGTAAAGCAGACCCTAGTTACTTTAGTCGTAAGGGATATACCATTTATTCAGGGTGGGGGAATGATGCTTATCCAATTAATCCTTATGATATTGATTGGCAAAATGTGAGTGCGAATAACTTCCCTTACCGAATTTGGCAGGCTCCGGGGCCAACAAACTCATTAGGTCGTTATAAATTTAATATGCCAAATTCAGATGCGATATATCTGCATGACACTCCAAATCATTCGCTATTCTCAAAAAACATGAGAGCAATCAGTTCAGGTTGTATTCGTGTTAATAAAGCCTCTGAACTTGCTTCAATTTTATTGGGTGATGCAGGATGGAAACAAGATAGAATTGATGCAGCATTAAAACGTGGTTCAACACAATATGCCCCAATTCCTGAACGTATCCCAGTTTATTTATATTATCAAACCGCATGGGTAGCACAGGAAAATGCACCTCAATATCGTGCAGATATTTATGGTTATGATAAAAGCATTTCAAATGCAGAGTCGTATTTAGAGAATATTAAGAAATATTTGTAATATAGATAAATAGAAGCCAAATAAAGGATGGATATATTACCATCCTTTATTTTTTATATTAATCAATAAGATAAATTTAAAAAACCATGTTCTATAATAAAAGTATGAAAAAATTATAATTTATAAAATACTTTTTAAATTTCCAATAAAATTAGAATGATAAAAAGGGTTTTTAGGATAAATAACTAAATTAATAAGATTTGAAATGTTGATAAATTGAAACGAAGTGTTATTTACAATACTATACAAACCATAAGAAACAATTCAGGAAAAATATTGTCATAATAAAGGTTCTTCCTCCCGAAATAATTTGTTGAGTGCATATACTATGGATATTATTGATTCACACCGCCGTAAGTGGCTGGGGCTCGGTATGGCCGCTGTGGGGTTAGGTTTATTGCCTTCTCATGCATTTGCTTCATTAGCAACACCTCGCCCAAAAATTCTTCGCTTTAATAATTTAAATACTGGTGAAACTATTAAAGCCGAGTTTTTTGATGGAAAACGTTATAATAAACATGAACTTGCTAAGCTAAACCATCTGTTTAGAGATTACCGACAAAATAAAATTAAAACGATTGATCCTGCCCTGTTTGACCAAATCTATTTACTGCAAGTAATGCTGAATAACAATAAACCCGTTGAACTTATTTCAGGTTATCGCTCTTTAGTGACTAATAATAATTTGCGCCAAAGCAGCAGTGGTGTTGCTAAGAAAAGCTACCATACTCGCGGACAAGCAATGGATTTTCGCTTAGTAGGCACAGAACTTTCAAAAGTTCGTCAAGTTGCATTAAGAATGAAAGCGGGTGGTGTTGGATATTATCCAAGAAGTAATTTTGTGCATATTGATACAGGACCGGTTCGCTCATGGTAACCTATTGAGAATTAGTTAATAGAGAGTGGAGTGATTCATGATGTATCACATTGTACCTGTGACAAATTATATGCAAAATTGCACCCTTATTTGGTGTGATGAAACGAAGGAAGCGGCAATTGTTGATCCTGGTGGAGATGTTGAAACGTTAATTGCAGAAATAGAAGAACGCCAATTAACATTGACCAAAGTATTATTAACACACGGACACTTTGACCATATTGCAGGCACTTCTCAAATTGTTGAACATTTTAATGTTCCTGTTTATGGGCCACATAAAGATGATAATTTTCTACTTGAAGAATTAGAACAACAGTGTCGTATGTTTAATTTTCCTTGTGGAAAATCATTTACACCAGATAGTTGGTTAAATGAGGGTGATACCGTAACAATCGGTAAAACAATTTCGTTATCTGTTTTACATTGCCCAGGTCATACACCTGGACATATTATTTTTGTGAATCATCAGAATAAAATTATCTCTATGGGAGATGTGTTATTCAAAGAAAGTATTGGTCGTACCGATTTTCCACGGGGAAACCACGCTGATCTTATTGCATCAATCAAAAATAAAGTTTTGCCTTTAGGTGATGATTATCTGTTTATTCCGGGACATGGCCCTATGTCTAATTTAGGTCATGAGCGTCAATACAATCCGTTTTTACAAGATGAAATGCCAATCTGGTAATAATAATGTGCTGATATAAGCGAATAAATATGAAGCGCTTTATTATAAAGCGCTTTTTTATCAGTAAAAAATGAGATTTGTATTTCTTTGGTTGTAAATAAAAATGCCACGTTATTTAATAATGTGGCATTTATCTTAATTACGCTTTAGATAGCAATTAGAGCACAGCAACAATGGCTTCACATAGTGGAACCATATTCTCAAGAGTTAAACCCGCTACGTTAATACGGCCTGAACCTACGATATAAATACCGTATTCAGCACGTAAACGCTCAACTTGTTCTTTATTTAAACCACTAAATGAGAACATACCATTTTGGTCAATAATAAAGCTAAAGTCTTGCTTAGCACCTTTTTCTTGCAATGTAGTCACTAACAGTTGACGCATACGCTGAATACGTTCGCGCATGGTTGTTAGCTCTTCAATCCATTCTTCTTTTAACTCTGGGTTAGAAAGAATAGTTGTTACAACTGAAGCACCATGTGCTGGTGGGTTTGAGTAGTTGGCACGAATAATTGCTTTTGCTTGGCTAAAGGCTTTTTCAGCAGTGTCACTATCTTTGGTAACAATGGTACATGCACCTACACGTTCATTGTAAAGACCAAAGTTTTTAGAATATGAACTGGCAACAATAAGCTCAGGATTTTTTTCTGCAAAGAGGCGTAAGCCTTGTGCATCTTCTTCAAGACCACGAGCAAAACCTTGATATGCAAAGTCAAAAACAGGCAACCAGCCTTTTTCTGCTGACAGTTCAGCTAATTGGCGCCATTGTTCTTCCGTTGGATCAATACCACTTGGGTTATGGCAGCAACCATGGAATAAAACAACGTCACCTGCTTGCGCTTTAGCAAGGCTTGTTAACATACCATCAAAGTCTAACCCATGATTTTTAGCATCATAATAATCGTAATTACAGATCTCAAGACCTGCAGTTTGGAAAATATTATTATGGTTAGGCCAAGTTGGATTGCTTATCCAGACGCGTTTTACAGTGGTTTGCTGAGCAATAAAATCAGCAGCAATACGCAAAGCTCCTGTACCACCAGGGGCTTGTGCTGTGCGTGCGCGTTTTTCAGTGATAATAGGGTGCTGTTCACCAAACAAAAGTGCTTGGGTCACATTGCCAAATTCAGGGATACCGCTAATAGGAAGGTAATTTTTAGTGGTTTCGTTTTCTAACAGGTATTTTTCTGCTTTCTTAACAGTGGTTAAAACAGGGGTTTTACCTGTTTCATCCTTGTAAACACCAATCCCTAAGTTAATTTTGTTTTCACGAGGATCAGAACGGAAACTATCAGCTAAACCTAGAATAGGATCGGCTGGTGCAGCAATGATTTTCTCAAACATAGTGTAATTGTTCCCTAAGCTCAAAACGAAGCCGAAATATGAGTATCAAGAGTAACGCTATGAGGCCTTTTTGCCAACTGTTTGTAGAGAAATTAACAAGAAGTTGTGAACTAAGTGAGAATAAATAGCAAAACAAGATGTAAATAAGTGAATATCCTGTGATTACATTAACATATAAAAATAATCACTAAAAAGACATAATTGTTTAGTATGATAAACTTTTTGACGTTACTAAAAATAAAGAAAATGCGATATTTTTCAGTGAATAAATAAACAAATCCACTGCAAATACAAAAATAAAGAAAAAGAAAGCATTGTGAATAAGAAGAAAAAAGCGAGATAAATAATAAGAGATTAAGATTGGTAGTAGCAGTATAAATAAAAAAGCAACACCGAAGTGTTGCTTTTCAAATCAATTAACTTGACTGTTTAATTACCTAAGCGGTAATTAGAACTGATAAGTCAGACCTAAACCAACTACGTTGTCGTCGTTGATGCCCAGTTTGTTATCAGATTTCAGCAGGTTGATTTTGTAGTCAACAACTGCAGTCATGTTTTTGTTAAATTTGTAGAAAGAACCTACAGAGATATATTTAACTAAATCTTTATCACCAACAACAGTACTTTGATTATACAGGTCTTTACCTTTAGATTGAACATAACCTAAAGATGGTTTGATACCTAAATCAGCAAAGTCATACTGTGCTGTTAACTCGATGTTTTGAGTTTTGTTAGCGATGTTACCTTCACCTTTGAAATGAGTCATGTTACGGGTTTCACCGTACATAGCCGCTAAGTAAACGTTGTTAGCTGCAAATTTACCACCAAAGTTCCATGCTTCCGCACGTGAGCCTTTAGCAGAGCTGGAGGCTTGTTGGCTAGAAGTACGAGCAGAGTTAGAGTAACCACCACCCAGAGTTACGCCCCAGCCTAAGTTATAAGCTGTAGAGAAACCGAAACCGTCGCCATTAGCTTTTTTATCTACGCTATAGTGAGTACTACTACTTTGTACACATTTGTCGCCACAAGCATTGCTGGTATTTTCGTTGTTTTTACCTTGGTATTGTAGAGCAAAACTTAGGCCATCAACGTAACCGAACATATCAGTGTTACGGTAAGTTAAAACACCAGTAGAACGACCAGTCATATAAACGTCAGTTTGTGACATTGAGTCGCCGCCCCATAAAGGCAGAACGTCTGTCCATGCGTTGGTGTCGTAAATCACACCGTAGTTACGACCGTAGTCTAGTGAACCGTAGTCAGCGAATTTAAAACCAGCGTAAGCAAAACGAGCACGTGAATCAGTATCGCCTTCAGTATTGCTTGTACGGATTTCATATTCGAAACGACCAAAACCAACTAAATCTTTATTGATTTGAGTTTCGCCTTTGAAGCCGATACGTGCACGAGATGCATCACCGTCTTCACCTGAATCTTTATCAGCGAAGTAATGACGAACGTCAACTTTACCGTAGATGTCTACTTTGTTGCCGTCTTTGTTGTACATTTCAGCTGCGTTTGCTGCACCAGCAAACATTAAAGCTGGGATTACCACTGCAAGAAGATTGCGCTTCATCATTATTATTACCCTCATTGGTGTTATTCAGACACCTTTGTCACTGCCAGAAATAGTTTCTTAATTTTTATGGAACTATTTATGAGAGTTAAGTGTCGTCTGTGTCGGGTGACAGTGTTCCATTGGTAAAAAATTTTATCTACCCCCAATTTGCTACAAAAACGAAAAAAGTGTAACAAATTGTAACTATGTATTTCAAAGTGTGTATTTGGGGGAACTTTTTAATCAAATAACAGCCATGCATAAAAAAAGCCAACCTTGTGGTTGGCTTCTTCACTTAAGTAAAATGAGTACAATAAAACAGCAATGCAAATTTCTAGTTGAATACTAATTAATCACTAAATTAAAAATCTGCATTTCTTGGTGTACGTGGGAACGGAATAACTTCACGAACGTTTGCGACACCGGTCACATAAGCAACTAAACGTTCAAAGCCTAAACCGAAACCTGAATGAGGGACGGTGCCATAGCGACGCAGATCACGATACCACCAGTAGTCTTCTTTGCTCATTCCCATTTCGTCTAAACGTTTATCAAACATATCTAAACGCTCTTCACGCTGAGAACCACCGATGATTTCACCAATACCTGGTGCTAATACATCCATTGCTGCAACTGTTTTACCGTCTTCATTCATACGCATATAGAATGCTTTGATATCTTTCGGGTAGTTTTTCACCACAACAGGTGCTTTAAAGTGTTTCTCTGCAAGATAACGCTCATGCTCAGAAGAGAGATCAACACCCCAATAAACTGGGTTTTCAAATTTCTCACCACAGTTTTCAAGCACAGTAACTGCATCGGTATAATCGATTTGAGCAAAGTCAGAGGTGATAAAGTTCTCTAAGCGTGTGATAGCGTCTTTATCGACACGTTGTGCAAAGAACTCCATATCATCTTTACGCTCTGCTAATACGGCTGCAAAGGTGTATTTCAGCATTTTTTCAGCAAGTGCTGCGATATCGTTAAGATCAGCAAATGCCACTTCAGGCTCAACCATCCAAAATTCAGCAAGGTGACGACTGGTATTTGAGTTTTCAGCACGGAATGTTGGGCCGAAAGTATACACTTTGCTTAATGCAGAGGCGTAAGTCTCACCATTTAGCTGGCCAGATACCGTTAAAAACGCTTCACGACCAAAAAAGTCTTCACTGAAATCAACGTCGCCTTTATCTGTACGAGGCAGATTGTTCATATCAAGTGTAGAGACACGGAACATCTCGCCAGCACCTTCTGTATCAGCCGCGGTAATTAGTGGCGTAGAAACCCAGAAGAAGCCTTGTTCATCGAAGAAACGATGTAGTGCTTGTGCTAATGTGTGACGAACACGAGCAACTGCACCAATTAAGTTAGTACGAGGACGAAGGTGAGCAACTTCACGCAGGTACTCAATACTATGACGTTTGGCGGCCATCGGATAAGTTTCCGGATCATCGACCATTCCTACCACAACAACCTGAGTGGCATGAATTTCAAAGTTCTGTCCCTGGCCCGGAGATTCAACAATTTTACCGGTGACTTCCACAGAACAGCCTGTGGTTAAGTGCAGCACTTCATCTTGATAATTCGGTAAATTATTATTAATGATGGCCTGTACTGGATTAAAGCAGGAACCGTCATAGACGGTAAGAAATGAGATACCAGCTTTTGAATCTCTTCTTGTACGTACCCAACCGCGAACGGTGACGTCTTCGCCAACCGCGATACGGCCTTGCAGTACGTCGACTACAGGCGCAACGATCATAAATAAATCTCTCTTCGTTTAATTAAAATAATTGTTTGGTTAATTCATTCTGCCCCTGTCGGACAGTTTTTCTATGTTACTTGCAATAGCGCAGGAAACAAGTAGGAAATTTTAGTTTAAAGAGTCAATAAAGAAGAAAAAAGCTTTTGTATAAAATAAATTGATAAAAACAGGTGAAATATTGATAAAAGCAGGGGGTATGGCAAAAGAAAGGGCAATTATTACCCTTTCTTTTATTAATGAAGATTTTTAGCTAATTAACAGGCTTGTTTGACAAGTGGAACATCAAAGGCTTTGCGTAGCTTGTCAACAAAATCATCGTCTTCGCAAATCGTTTTGCCTGGACTATCTGATAATTTAGCCACAGGCTTACCATTACACTCCACCAGCTTAATCACAATATTAAGAGGCGTTATTTCAGGAATGTTACAAGTTAGCCGAGTACCAATACCAAAGATTAAACGAATGCGTTTATGGAAATGTTTATAAAGTACTAATGCCTTTTGAAAATCGAGGCTATCAGAAAAGACTAATACTTTACTCATTGGGTCGATGCCCAGTTTCTCATAATGCGCAATCGCTTTTTCACCCCATTCAATAGGATCACCAGAATCGTGACGTAAACCTTGATAACTCTCTGCAAAGGCCTTATCAAAATCGCGCAAAAAAGCATCCATCGTAATACAGTCTGTTAATGCAATACCTAATTGGTCGGGGTATTCATCTAACCAAGATTGTAAAGCTGCACGCTGACTATTGGCCAGCTCTGGGCTAATCTGCTGATGCGCCTGAAACCACTCATGAGCTTGTGTACCCACAGGGGCTAATTGCATACGTTCTGCTAAATGATAGTTACTTGTACCAATAAGATAAGGGAAATGATTTTTCAGCTCATCCACAATGGCGCACTGCACATCATAAGAAAAACGGCGACGAGTACCAAAATCCATCAGTTTAAAATCAGCTAAGTCAATCTGTTGCTCAGCCGCATCACGGTAGAAGATATCAATTAATTTACGTAGTTGATTAACCGCATCATTAGGCGTGATTTGTGGAGAGCGAGCTCGATGTACAATTTCACTCACTAAAGCCAACAAAGGGACTTCCCATAAAATAACTTCACGCCAAGGGCCTGTGATTTTTATGGTAAGTTGGTTGTCAGGTGTGGTTGAAATCTGGACTTGTTCTGGCTTAAAGCGGAAATGCTTAAACCATTGCAGATAGTCATTTTTGAAAAAAGGGAGACTCTGAAGATAGTCAAATTCTTCATTCGTCAATGACAAGTCTGCCATCATGTTAACTTGATGGCGTAAGGTTGTTGCATATTCACCTAGACGTTCATCACTCCGACAACGGAACTCAGCAACGACAGGAATATCACTATAATGATGGTAAACCGCTTGTTGCATGTGGAGCTTGTATGCATCGGTATCCAACAGTGATGTAATAATCGGTGTAGCGTCTAAAATCATAGCGCGTCAAGCATCCTCACGGAGCGTTTTTATGTCAGCTAAATCGTTAAGGTTGGAGAGTATACCCGAATATGATGACAAAGCGTCACTATTCAACAATATTTCTCTGCGACATAAAAACAAGCTGTAAAACTTAGATGAGTTTACCACGTTAAACATAATTTGGGAGTATATTAGCATCATTTACCAAATAAATTGATTACATGTATTAATAAACAATTAACATTCTGTTGACTTTTAATGTTTTCAATTGAATATTCGACTGGCTAAACAGATTTTTGACGAGTAAGCTTTGGTAATATAACCGTTAAATAGTCGTGTTAACTAAAAGGTTTTTTCTATGACACAACAAAGAATCGCGAAATTTCGCAAAGATTATCGTGCCCCTGACTACACAATCACCGATTTACATCTTGATTTTATCTTAGATAAAGAAAATACCCAGATTACAGCGATAAGCCAATGTAAACGTCTAAACTCAGATGCAACAGCATTAGTGTTAGATGGTGAAGAATTAACATTAAAATCAATTGCAGTAAATGATGTTGCTTGGACACACTATAAAGAAGAAAACGGCAAACTCATCATTGAACAACTACCAGCACAATTTACATTAAAAATTGTTAACAATATTAATCCATCGGCTAACACCGCATTAGAAGGGTTGTATGTTTCTGGCGATGCATTGTGTACACAATGTGAAGCTGAAGGCTTCCGTCATATTACTTATTATTTAGATAGACCTGATGTGTTAGCTCGTTACACCACTACAATCACTGCAGACAAAAAACAATATCCTTATTTATTGTCTAATGGTAACCGGATTGCTCAAGGTGAACTGGATGATGGTCATCATTGGGTAACATGGGAAGATCCACATCCAAAACCAAGCTATTTATTTGCGCTAGTAGCAGGGGATTTTGATGTATTACGAGATACTTTTATCACCAAAAGCGGTCGTGAAGTTGCTTTAGAGCTTTTTGTTGATAAAGGTAATTTAGATCGTGCAGATTGGGCAATGACATCATTGAAAAATGCGATGGCATGGGATCAATCTCGCTTTAATTTAGAATACGATCTCGATATCTATATGATAGTTGCTGTTGATTTCTTTAATATGGGAGCAATGGAGAATAAAGGGCTGAATGTCTTTAACTCTAAATATGTGTTAGCGAAAAGTGAAACGGCGACTGACAAAGATTACTTAGGCATTGAGTCAGTTATTGGTCATGAATATTTCCATAACTGGACAGGTAACCGCATTACTTGTCGTGATTGGTTCCAGTTAAGTTTAAAAGAAGGTTTAACCGTTTTCCGTGATCAAGAATTTAGCTCTGACCTAGGTTCTCGCTCTGTTAACCGTATCAATAATGTACGCGTGATGCGTACCGCTCAGTTTGCAGAAGATGCAAGCCCAATGGCACATCCAATTCGTCCTGATAGTGTGATCGAAATGAACAACTTCTATACTTTAACAGTATATGAAAAAGGTTCAGAAGTGATCCGGATGATCCACACCTTGTTAGGTGAAGAGCAATTTCAAGCTGGTATTCAAATGTATATTCATCGTCACGATGGTAGTGCTGCAACCTGTGACGATTTTATTCAAGCGATGGAAGATGCTTCTAATGTTGATCTCACTTTATTCCGTCGTTGGTATAGCCAATCAGGTACACCACAACTGACCGTTCGTGATAGTTATGATGTGAATAAAAAGCAATACACTTTAACTGTTAGTCAAATGACACCACCAACAGCTGATCAAGCTGAAAAACAAGCGCTACATATTCCATTAGATATTGAATTGTATGATCATAAAGGCAATGTGATCCCTTTGCGTTCACAAGGTCAGGCAATTTCTAATGTATTGAATGTCGTTCGTGAAGAACAACAATTTGTATTTGATGACGTTCCAGAACAGCCAATCCCATCTTTATTACGAGAGTTCTCTGCGCCTGTAAAACTTGACTACCCATTTACGGATGAGCAACTCTCATTCTTAATGAAATATGCTCGTAATGCATTTTCACGTTGGGATGCAGCTCAAGCATTATTAGGCCGCTATATAAAAGAAAATGTTGCTCGAGTTCAAAAGGGTGAAACATGCATTCTGCCTGAAATGGTCGTTGATGCTTTCCGCGCAGTATTACTGGATAAAGATATCGATCCAGCACTAGCTGCCCTTATTCTGACGTTACCAACAGATGTCGAAGCGGGTGAATTATTTAGTATTATCGATCCTGTTGCCATTCATCAGGCACTTGATTTTATTCGTAAAACCTTAGCAACTGAAATGGCAGATGAATTCTCTGCTGTTTATCATTCAATGCATATCGGTGCTTATCGTGTTAATCATGATGATATTGCAAAGCGCGATTTACGAAATGTTTGTTTAGCTTATTTAGCGGTTGAAAATGAGCAAACAGGTAATCAGCTTGTTGATATGCAATATCACAATAGTGATAACATGACCGACGCGCTTGCTGCACTTAATGCTGCTGTAATGGCGCAGTTGCCTTGTAAAGATACATTATTACAAGAGTTCGATGATAAATGGCATCAAGATGGTTTAGTGATGGACAAATGGTTTAGTTTACAAGCCATGAGCCCAGCAAAAGATGTGTTACAAAAAGTTCGTAGTTTGTTATCTCATCGCTCATTTACACTAGCAAACCCTAACCGTACTCGTGCATTAATCGGTGCATTTGTGAATAATAATCCAGTGGCTTTCCATGCTGAAGATGGTTCTGGTTACCTGTTATTGACAGAAATTCTGACTGATTTAAATAGCCGCAATCCACAAGTTGCTTCACGCCTTATTGAACCGTTTATTCGTTTAAAACGTTATGATGCAACACGCCAAGAAAAAATGCGTGTAGAGTTATTAAAACTGAAAGAGCTTGAGAATTTATCAGGTGATCTCTATGAGAAAATCACTAAAGCATTAGCTGATTAATATTACGTTTCATATCACTTTATGAGTGAGTAATAAATATGAAATTAGCAAGATAACTAGATCCCCAGCATAGTCTGGGGATTTTTTATGATGAATTATGAAATTGAAACGTTTACTTTTCGTGCTTTTATCTATATGATGCACGACGCTTAAATTGTCGTAGACATATCATTCCTAATACCCGATATTCTCAATGGAGATCGTATGTATTATTCCTTAGTAAGGAAGGCATTGTTTCGGCTAGATCCTGAACGTGCCCATGATTTTACCTTCCGCCAGTTAAAACGTTTATCTCATTCCCCATTTCAATTTCTTATTCAGCAGTCACTTCCTTCTAAACCCGTTTCTTGTATGGGACTCTCGTTTAAAAATCCACTTGGTCTTGCTGCCGGTCTTGATAAAAACGGTGATTGTATAGATGCATTGGGTGCAATGGGATTTGGTTTTATTGAAGTTGGTACAGTGACACCACGTCCTCAAGTGGGAAATGATAAACCTCGTTTATTCCGCTTAGTGGAAGCCGAAGGTTTAATTAATCGAATGGGATTTAATAACCTTGGCGTTGATAATTTAATTGAAAATGTAAAGCAATCTCGTTATGGTGGCGTACTGGGTATTAATATCGGTAAAAATAAAGATACCCCAGTAGAGCAAGGTAAAGATGATTATTTGATTTGCATGGAAAAAGTCTATGCTTATGCGGGTTATATCGCAATCAATATCTCATCACCAAATACCCCAGGTTTGCGTACACTGCAATATGGTGAAGCATTAGACGATTTATTATCTGCAATTAAAAATAAACAATTAGAGTTACAGGGTAAATATCAAAAATATGTTCCTGTTGCTGTTAAAATTGCACCTGATTTAACGCATGAAGAATTAATTCAAGTTGCAGATAGCTTAGTTCGTCATCATATTGATGGTGTTATTGCGACAAATACCACATTAGATAAATCATTAGTCAGTGGATTAGATCACTGTAATGAAGCAGGGGGATTAAGTGGTCGCCCAGTACAATCAAAAAGTACACAAATAATTCGCCAATTAAATGAAGAATTAAAAGGTGCATTACCTATTATTGGTGTTGGTGGAATTGATTCATTAACAGCAGCCAGAGAAAAAATGGATGCAGGTGCTTCTCTTATTCAAATCTATTCAGGATTCATTTATCAAGGTCCTGCACTTATCAAATCTATAATTAATCATATCTAAATACATTTAATAATGAGTTAGGGGCTTTTCTTCTGTCCCTAACTCGTTTATATTGCCCCTAGTTGGTTATTTTTTATTAAATTGCACTGATTGTGCTTAATTAATAGTAAAATGAATCCTGTTTTTGTTAGGTGATATTAAATATTTTATTTATGTCATTTAATTTTGATTGTTTATCAGAGTATAAAACAGGAAATGAATCGAAGGGGGATTAATTAGTGATAATAAAACCCGATGATCGCTGGCGTTGGTATTTTGATGTTGAGCAACAAAAATTAATGCTTGATTTAGCAAATGGTATGGTTTTTCGTTCTCGCTTTCCAAGCAAAATGTTGAGTGAAAGTGCTCGACAATCAGCATCTTTTACCGTCGATGATGCAGCTCTTTATTATGGATACGATGGGCAAATTCGACAAATTGACATGCCATCAGAGTCAAGAGCTGAATTAGCGTTAAATGCATTAATAGCCCATCGCTTTTTAAAACCATTGATGCCTAAGAGTTGGTATTTTGAAGTTAACAATAATCAAATCAACCCTTATTTGTCTCAAGTGGTGGAAGTTTCATTAAGAGAAGAAGACGAAACCGCTCTTTTTTTAGTGACTGAAGTGGGGGCTCAAGCTTGTTTATGTTTATTAGCTCAACCTCAGTTAACATTATTTGATAGAACACTTAATTTTTGTGACCCAATAAAAATTATGAATGATAGGTTAAGCAATTACCATAAAAAGCCAGAGTCAGGATCATTTTTGTACGAGAAAGTTATTTAACAAAAAGAGTTAAAAGGATTTACTCTTTTTATCGTCACTCATTATTTTTAATATCCTAAAAACAAATCTCCCCTAAATAATACTCCTGCAAATCAAATCTTCATCACTCTCTTTCTGTAATCTTTTTCTAAAAATAAAATGAGCTGATTGATAATTTATCATTGAATTCCTAATAAGATAATTCTTATTAAATAAACCGTCTTATTTAAAATAAAAAAGAAGATAAGGGCAAATTACCTTCTTTTAATTTGTGATAGAGATAAGTGTTATTTTTTATTAAGTGAAAGTTTCACATTACCGTTAGGCACACAGCTACAAGCTAAAATTTTACCTGAGCGTTTAATTGCTCCGGCTTTTAATGCATTAACATCCCCTTCATCTAATTGGATAACACAAGAGCCACAAAGACCTGCTCGGCAACTATAAGGAATGGTATAACCATTATTTT
Organism: Proteus penneri; assembly: GCF_003144535.1. Lineage (GTDB taxonomy): Bacteria > Pseudomonadota > Gammaproteobacteria > Enterobacterales > Enterobacteriaceae > Proteus > Proteus penneri. The sequence continues at coordinate 323,683 of NZ_PHFJ01000002.1, forward strand.
CAAGCTGTTCTAACAGAACTTCTTGGTTATTACCTTCGAAAACCTCACCGTTAAATTCAATACTGACAGTCTGTTCTTGTGTGTTTTCAACAATAGGTGTTGATTGTGTTTCAACAGGAGTCGTTACAAGATACTGTTTTGCTTTTTTATAAGCTAATACCTCAACAGTATCTCCCACACGAATAATGCCTGTTTGGCGAATGATGATATTTTGACCAAAGTCGACATCACCTGTTTCATCGCTACGGAATGTTTGCAGTGTTGCAAGTGGTTCTGTGTTAGGATGTTTAACGCCTTTATCAATACTAATTGTGGTCATGATGCAACGGCTACAAGGTTTCATCAGATCCATCACAACAGAGCCAACACGAATAGTCTGCCAAGTATCTTCTTCAAAAGGCTTTGCACCTGTTATGAGGATATTACCTCGAAATTGCTCAATATTAATTGAAGCGGGGCAACGTTGTTGTAAGTATTGAAATGAGGCTTCATTAATTAATAAGTAAGGGTAACCATCAGCGAAAGAAACAGCGGTTTCTGGGTTTTTTTCACTCGACGTGTCGATTTTTCGCCAGTCCAACGAAGTTGTACATCTATTTTTAAATAACGACTGAACCACTGATTTATTTCATCTGGTGCGACATACGCGGTAAAATGGTTACCCCAAACTTCTGTCGGTTGCAATGTGGTCTCAAAATCTTGATAAGTGATAGCAATACCTTCACCATCAGGCGCTTGAATATAAATTCCATTTGCCATGACCGTGGGAATAAAACACAGCAAAACGGGAAATTTTCGTGCCGTGATAAAAGTCCCTTCAGGGGTCGTTATCATAAAATCACGATCAAACGTGAATCCGCTCTCACGAGCAAATGCATGAGAAAGTCGAATTCCCTTCATCGATTTAACTGGGTGTATATAAAGGCGTGAAACGTTGATCATCGGTGCTCCCAAAAAGACATTATTATTTTTTATAGCCAGTAACTTTATGACAACGTAATACAATTAGCTATAATGCCCAACAATTTTATTTTAGGTGGTAACAATATTATGCGCTCTCTGTTTGCCAGCACAGGCCGAGGTCTGGAAGAACTATTAAAATCTGAACTTGAACACCTTGGTGCTCAGGCTTGCCAGATAACTCAAGGCGGTGTTTATTTTCGTGCTGATGATAAAACCATGTATCAGTCTTTACTTTGGAGCCGTTTAGCGTCACGTATTATGTTGCCGTTAAATGAATTCAATGTTTACAGTGATCTAGACTTATATCTTGGCGTGCAGGCAATTGATTGGAGTGAGATTTTTACTGTTGATCAGACCTTTGCTATCCATTTTAACGGCACGAATGACATTATTCGTAATAGCCAATATGGTGCATTAAAAGCAAAAGATGCCATTGTTGACTCATTTCAACGTAAAATAGGGCAACGTCCAGATGTCGCTAAACAATCTCCTGATATCCGCTTAACTATCCATCTTCATAAAGAAAAAGCCTCTCTATCTTTAGATTTAAGTGGTGATGGTTTACATCAACGCGGTTACCGTGACTTAACGGGTCAAGCGCCTTTAAAAGAAAATTTAGCAGCTGCGATTATTATGCGTTCAGGCTGGAAACTTGACACACCATTAATCGATCCAATGTGTGGCTCGGGTACATTATTAATTGAAGCAGCCATGATGGCGACAGACTGTGCTCCAGCATTAAATCGTGTGCATTGGGGATTCCGTCATTGGTTAGGCCATGATGAAGCGTTATGGAAAGAAGTGACTCATGAAGCTTTCGCCCGTTTCCGTGAAGGTAAAAAGAATACCACTGCGCGTTTCTATGGTTTTGATGTTGATAAACGTGTGTTGGATATGGCAAGAGCTAATGCCCGTAGAGCAGATGTTGCCGAACTGATCACGTTTGCTCATGGTGATGCAGCTAAACTGACAAACCCAGTCTCAACAGAAATAAAAGGGACAATTATCAGTAACCCACCTTATGGTGAGCGTTTAGAAAGTGAGCCAGCATTAATTGCATTACATAGCCAATTAGGAAGAGCGATAAAAGCACATTTCCCAGGTTGGAGATTGTCACTATTTAGTGCATCACCTGAATTGTTGAGTTGTATTCAATTACGTGCAGAGCGTGAGTTCAAAGCAAAAAATGGTCCTCTTGATTGTGTACAGAAAAACTATTTACTTTCTGATACACCATCAACGATTAACACTGGGCTTGCAGAAGATTTTGCAAACCGTTTGCGTAAAAATGAGAAAAAACTCGCGAAATGGGCAAAACAACAGCAAATTGAATGTTATCGCTTATACGATGCTGATTTACCTGAATATAATGTTGCTGTAGACCGTTATGGCGATAAAGTGGTTATTCAAGAGTATGCGCCACCTAAAACTGTTAATGAACACAAAGCCCGTCAGCGTTTATTCGATGTAATTAGCGCAACAATGGAAGTATTGGCATTACGTTCTGATCAACTGATTTTAAAAACTCGCCAACGCCAAAAAGGTAAACAACAGTATGAAAAAATGGCCGAAAAAGGTGATTTTTTCTTAGTTGACGAGTTTGGTGCAAAATTCTGGGTAAATCTTACGGATTACCTCGATACAGGATTGTTCTTAGATCACCGTATTGCACGAAAAATGTTGGGTGAAATGAGCAAAGGAAAAGATTTCTTAAATCTTTTTGCTTATACGGGTACGGCTTCTGTTCATGCAGGAATTGGTGGTGCAAAAAGCACAACAACAGTTGATATGTCACGTACCTACCTTGAATGGGCTGAGAAAAACTTCCAAGCGAATGGCCTATCAGGTAGACAACATCGTTTAATGCAGGCTGATTGTTTACAATGGTTAATGCAAAGCAATGAACAATTTGATGTGATTTTTATCGATCCACCTACGTTTTCTAACTCAAAGCGTATGGAAAATACCTTTGATGTACAGCGTGATCACATTGAACTAATGAAACATCTAAAACGTTTGTTGAGAAAAGGTGGAACAATTATGTTCTCAAATAATAAACGTGGATTCAAAATGGAACATGAAGAGTTAGCAAAAATTGGCTTGCGTGCAAAAGAGATAACACAGAAAACATTATCACAAGACTTTGCGCGTAACCGCCAAATCCACAACTGCTGGCTGTTAACTCATGCTGGTGAGGAATAATTTACAATGCCGTTAATTAGTTTGACTGGGGCTTATTTATCTTTCAGTGATGCTCCTCTATTAGATAGCACCGATTTATTTATTGAAGAAAATGAACGTGTTTGTTTAGTTGGGCGCAATGGTGCAGGAAAATCAACGCTATTAAGAGTGTTATCTAAAGAGCAACCTTTAGATGATGGTCAAGTTGTTTATGAACAAGATCTTGTGACTGCTCGCTTACAGCAAGATCCGCCAAGAGATATTGAAGGTACTATCTTTGACTTTGTTGCTGAAGGTGTTGAAGAAGATGCTAAATATCTAACGGATTATCATCATATTTCTAAATTGATTGAAACAGATCCTTCTGATAAAAATCTCAATAAAATGGCAGAGCTGCAAGAAGTACTCGATAGCCGTAACTTGTGGTTACTTGATAGCCGAATTGCAGAAGTGTTAGAAAAACTCGGTTTAGATGGTGAAGCTGAGCTTTCTTCTTTATCGGGGGGTTGGTTAAGAAAAGCAGCATTAGGGCGTGCATTAGTTAGCGCACCAAGAGTGCTGTTTTTAGATGAACCAACAAACCACCTTGATATTGAAACGATCCTTTGGCTTGAGAAATTCTTAAAAGATTTCCAAGGAAGTATCGTGTTTATTTCCCATGACCGTTCATTTATTCGAAATATGGCAACGCGTATTATCGATCTTGATCGAGGCAAACTTTCTTCATGGCCGGGAAATTACGATAAGTATCTTGAAAGCAAAGAAGAAGCATTACGCGTTGAAGAGCAACAAAATGCAGAGTTTGATCGCAAATTAGCGCAAGAAGAAGCGTGGATACGCCAAGGTATTAAAGCACGACGTACTCGTAACGAAGGTCGTGTACGTGCTCTAAAAGCATTGCGTGTTGAACGTAGTGAACGCCGTGAAGTGTTAGGCAGTGCACGTATGCAAGTCGAAGAAGCAACTCGTTCTGGTAAAATCGTATTCGAGTTAGAAGATGTTAATTATAGCATTGGAACTCGTAAGTTAGTTCGTGATTTTTCTGCCAAAGTACAACGTGGTGATAAAATTGCGCTGGTGGGACCAAATGGTTGCGGTAAAACGACATTATTAAAACTGATGTTAGGTGATTTAAAAGCTGACAGCGGCCGAGTGCACTGTGGTACTAAACTTGAAGTCGCTTACTTTGATCAGCACCGTGCAACACTTGATCCTGATAAAACAGTAATGGATAACCTTGCTGAAGGTAAGCAAGAGGTAATGGTAAATGGTCGTCCTCGCCATGTACTTGGTTATTTGCAAGACTTTTTATTTCCTCCTAAACGTGCGATGACGCCTGTTCGTGCCCTCTCAGGAGGGGAGAGAAACCGTCTACTACTGGCACGCTTATTTTTAAAACCAAGTAACTTGCTTATTCTTGATGAACCAACCAATGACCTCGATGTTGAAACATTGGAGTTATTAGAAGAATTGGTTGATGCTTACCAAGGCACCGTTTTACTGGTTAGCCATGACCGTGAGTTTGTTGATAATAGTGTTACTGAGTGTTGGATTTTTGAAGGTGATGGTGTCATTAACAGCTACGTTGGTGGATATTACGATGCTCAGCAACAACGAGCACAGTCGGTTTCATTAAAAAGTGAAACAAGAAAATCACGCAACGTACCAGAAAAAGCTGAAAAAGAAGCAAAAGTGAAAGATAGCTCTAAAAAGAACACGCGTACTAACAAGTTAAGTTATCATTTGGCGCGCGAGCTTGAGCAACTACCTGCTAAATTAGAAAGCTTAGAAACGCAATTAAGTGCATTACAAGAAGAAGTGAGTGGGGCGGATTTCTTTGCTCGTCCTCATGAAGAGACAGAAAAAGTCTTAAAAGCACTTGCAGATAAAGAACAAGAGCTTGAAACTGCTTTTGACCGATGGCAAGAGCTAGAATTGATGCAAAATGGCGAATAGCCAACCGAAAACGGGGCATCGCGCCCCGTTTTACTTTCTGGATTAAATATTCTTTTATTGATTATTCTAAATAAGAGGTGTCGCTGTGTGCTCAGGTCAACAACATCGTCATGAAGATAAACATGAGCAAATATTATGTCCTCAGTGCGATCTGGTGGTCAGTGTTCCTCAATTAGTACAAGGAACAAAAGCAACATGCCCTCGTTGTCATACTGTATTAATTGCACGTTGGCGTCAGCCTTTTTATCAACCTGTTGCTCTAGCAATCAGCGCATTATTTATGTTGCTAATGGCAAGTCAGTTCACTTTCGTGAGTATGGAAGTGGCTGGTATCACCAACAACATCACATTGATGCAAATTCCAACGGTTATGTTTAGTGAAAATTACGTCGAATTAGGCGCATTTTTCTTACTGTTTGTCCAAATTGTGCCAGCTTTTTGTATGGTGGCAATTTTACTGCTTTGTACGCCAATTCAATTGCCCAGAAAGCTACAAATTTGGCTATCACGTATTTTATTCCAATTAAAATCGTGGTGTATGGCAGAAATTTTTCTGGCGGGAATTTTAGTCAGTTTCGTAAAATTAATGGCTTATGGTGATATTGGACTAGGGCTTAGTTTTCTTCCTTATGTGCTTTATTGCTTATTTCAAATTCGAGCATTCCAGTGCCTTGATAGACACACTTTATGGGAAAAATTAGAACCCCGCCCAAATTACCCTGATATTGAATCAGGTCAATCGGGATTAAAACAAGGGGTTAGATTATGTCGCTCATGTACGGCAATCTTACCCGTAGATCAATACGAATGTAGTCGTTGTGAAGTGAAAGGACATGCAAGGAGACCTAAAAGTTTACAATGGACGGTTTCTTTGTTGATTACGTCACTTATTCTTTATATCCCCGCTAATTTATTACCAATCATGGTGACTGAATCATTAGGTAATGATATTTACTCCACAATTATGGCTGGGGTAATTTTGCTTTGGGAAGATGGCTCTTATCCTGTTGCGATGGTGATATTTATTGCCAGTATTATGGTACCAAGTTTAAAAATGGTAGCAATTGCTTGGTTGTGTTGGGATGCACATAAATCTAATGGAAAAAGAGATCCTGCTAGAATGCATTTTCTCTACGAAGTTGTTGAATATGTAGGGCGTTGGTCGATGATTGACGTCTTCGTAATTGCTGTTTTAGCTTCATTAGTCAGAATGGGGCGTCTGATGAGCATCTATCCTGATTTTGGTGTGGTGCTATTTGCATTGGTTGTAGTATTAACTATGTTCTCTGCAATGATGTTTGATCCTCGGTTGACGTGGGATAAGTGTACAACCGATGATGATAAACCCACGATTAAGGAGCCTAAGGGTGACTGAAAAGAATGAAACTGCTTTAACTGAAGCAAAAATTAACAAACTAAAAAGCTGGTCTCCGGTTTGGATCATACCACTTGTCACCTTACTGATTGGTGCGTGGATACTTTATTATCATTTCAGCCATCAGGGTCCAGAAGTTACATTAATTACCTATAATGCAGATGGCATTGAAGCGGGTAAAACCAAAATTAAAAGTCGCAGTGTGGATATCGGTTTAGTTGAAAGTGTCTCACTCGATAGTAATTTTAGTCGCGTTATTATTACGGCTCGCCTTGATAAAGAAATGAAAGAGTTGTTACGCGCAGATACTGCATTTTGGGTTGTAAGACCTCAAGTCGGTAAAGAGGGGGTAACGGGGCTAGGCACCTTGCTTTCTGGGGCTTACATAGAACTGCAACCGGGGTTAAAAGGTAAAGAAGAAGATGAATTTAATCTTCTCGACTCGCCACCGTTAGCTTCACCAGATGCAAAAGGTATTCGTATCAATTTAGTAAGTGAAGGGGCAGGCCAATTAAATGCGGGTGATCCTGTTTTATTTAGAGGTTACCAAGTCGGCTCTGTTGAAACCAGCGAATTCAACATTGAGAGCCGAGACATGCATTACCAACTCTTTATCAAAGCGCCTTATGACAAAATGGTGACATCAAATGTTCGATTCTGGAAAGATTCAGGTATCGCTTTTGATATGTCTTCATCGGGTGTACGTGTTGAAATGGCATCACTTTCTACACTCTTTAGTGGTGGAGTTAGTTTTGATGTTCCTGCGGGATGGGTTCCAGGTGATCCTATTGAACCTAAAACAGAATTCAAGCTCTACGATAATGAAAAGAGTATTCAAAACTCGTTATATACCGACTATCGTAGCTACATTATGTTCTTCTCTGATTCTGTAAGAGGATTGCAAGCAGGTGCCCCTGTGGAATTCCGCGGAATTCGCATGGGAACGGTTGTACAAGTGCCTTATTACACTAAAGGTATGCAACAATCATTGGATAAAGATTTTCGTATTCCTGTTCTTATTCATGTTGAACCAGAACGTTTTGCTAATGATGTCGGTGAGAGTTTCGACTTCGTTAAAGAAATTACTTTTGCTTCTAATAATGGATTAAGAGCATCATTGAAATCAGGTAACCTTTTAACTGGGGCACTTTATATTGATCTTGATTTCTACCCTGATGAAGCTAAATGGAAAGGGCCTCAAGAAGTTGCTGGTATCCAACAAATTCCAACAGTTAGCTCAGGTTTAGCGCAAATTCAGCAAAAAGTGATGACATCACTGGATAAGATCAACAATCTTCCTGTTGAGCCAATGCTTAAAGAAATGACGGCAACATTATCTGAAAGCCAAAAAGCGGTCAGTGAAGCGAAAGAAACACTGAAGTCATTGAATGCGATGATTGGCAGTGATGAATTTAGAAATCTTCCTAGTGATATTCAGCAATCATTGAAAGAGATCAATCGTAGTATGCAAGGCTTCCAACCGGGCTCTCCTGCGTATGGAAAAATGATTGATAATATGCAACAGCTTGATCAAGTGCTAAGAGAGATGCAGCCTTTATTGAAAACATTGAACAATAAAAGTAATGCATTAATTTTTGAGGCGAAGGAAGGTAAAGATCCAGAACCAAAGAGGGCTGAAAAATAATGAGATACATCATTGGGATATTTGTTTTGATGCTAACGGCATGTTCAAGCCAACCTGAGAAAACCTATTATCAGTTACCTGATATTTACCAAACAGGGGTATCAGCACAAGTCACGACAACACAGTCAGCGAAAAAGCCTCAAATCTGGGTTCAGCCGATCCGTTTGTCTAGTATGTTAGTAAATGCAGGTATTGTTTATCAAACGACGGATATTAACTATACCGTGGCAAATCAGCATCTATGGATTAATCCACTTGATCAGCAATTACAGCAGAACCTTATTTCAGGTTTAACTAAAGCATTGCCAGGTACTGTTGTTGCAAATCAACCTGTTGAAGATAACTTAGCGAAATTAACGGTCACAGTTAATTATTTTCAAGGCCGTTATGATGGACAGGTAATTATTTCAGGTGATTGGATTTATACTGAAAATAATAAAGTGATTAATCAGCCATTCTCTTTAGTTCTACCACAAACTGAAGATGGTTACCCTGCTTTAGTGCGTACATTAGGGCAGGGATGGGAGCAAGTTATTTCTGATATAGCGAAAGCAATTCAAGCTCAATATTAACGAATTAGTACTACATTTTTTCACACCCAATATTCACTTAAATTGTATTTAAGCAGGATATTGGGTTTTGTTTATTTAAAAATAACAAAGGAAACGATATGTTAGAAACTCTGAAAAAGAAATATCCCACTGCAATCAGTTGGTCATTTGGTGATAACCCAGAGTTGGCAGATGAACTTGCTATGCTGGTGGTAGAAGGAAAAAAAACGGCAACATGTAGTTCATTAAGTGGTTTTTTTAGTGACAGTGCTATTCCTGTTATTGGCGGTTTTAGTATTATTTTAAATAGCCAAAATGAGCCTGTTTGTGTTATTCGTACACGTTCTTTGCAGTTAATACGATTTAATGAAGTTACAGAAGAGCTAGCTAAGAGAGAAGGTGAAGGAGATTTAAGCTTGGCATATTGGCAAGAAGGACATAAAGCGTTCTTTAATCGAGAAGGTTTTTTTTCAGAAGATATGGAGTTGGTATTTGAAGAGTTTGAATTAATAGAAGTATGTAAGAGGTATTAATAGCTTATTTTGCTTTCAATGAGAGCTAATTCCTTAATAAAACAAGGTAATTAAAAAGAATTTTCTACGAAAAAAATAGCAACAGAGCAAAAATTAATACTTATCAACCAAGTCTTATATTGACATAAATTTAAACGTAAATATCAATTTATCTTATTTAATTTATTGGTTATATAAGGTAAAAATAACCAAAGTCACTTTTAATTATTATTTTTATTAAATATCAATATGTTAATTTTTGTCTTGGTGTGATCTTTAAAATAATTGATAAACCCTTTCAATAAAGTATTAAATAAAATAAATAATAACATTGATTATTAAGTTTGTAGTCAGCGCAATATCACAAATATGACATTTGTATTAACTTCTTTACTTGCTTAAATGCTCAATAAAGCGTATCAACTTATAGTGGTTGTTGAAAAACAATCATTATCTTTCCGCTTAAACTTAGAACGTGAGGGTTGTCTAGATATGAAAAGACAGAAACGAGATCGTTTAGCAAGAGCATTATCGAAAGGTTATCAAGCTGGTATGCAAGGTCGTTCAAAAGAACTTTGCCCTTATTTCGCCATTGATGCGCGTTCACATTGGCTTGGAGGTTGGCGACAGGCCATGGAAGATCGCCCAAGTCTGGTAAAATAAATAACCCGTCGTAGTGAAATAGATAATAGCTTATTTTTAGCTGTATTAAATATTATCACTAAGATTTTGCCGACAATCAAAACGAGGGTTATCTATATATATTCCTATGTACATATTGAACATAGGACAATTTGCATATAAATAACAAACAATTAATTTGGATATTAAAAAGGCTTACATTTTTGTAAGCCTTTTTACGTTATATTGTCATTATTTCTATAATAGATTCGGATGGTTATCTATCTTAGAATGCAGTTGTATCTTTAAATAAGCCAACTTTTAAGTCTTTTGCTTCATAAATCAGCTTACCATCAACATATACTTCACCATCGGCAATACCCATAATCAGTTTACGATTGATAACACGTTTGAAATCAATTTTATAGGTAACTTTTTTTGCTGTTGGTAATATTTGTCCAGTGAATTTTACTTCACCAACACCAAGCGCACGGCCTTTGCCTTCGCCACCAAGCCAGCCAAGATAGAAGCCGACAAGTTGCCACATGGCATCTAGGCCTAAGCAACCTGGCATAACAGGATCATTGACGAAGTGACAATCAAAGAACCATAAATCTGGCTTGATATCGAATTCTGCTTCGATAAAGCCTTTATTATGGGAGCCGCCATCTTCCGTCATTTTAATGATGCGATCCATCATTAGCATATTACCAGATGGCAGTGGTGGGCCATCTTGGCCAAACAATTCACCACGGCCGGAAGCAATGAGGTCTTCTTTAGAATAAGATTCGCGTTTATCAACCATTGTCTATATAGCCTTTATCAAGTGTAAGAGAACAGAATAGCTTACACTTGTACGCTGAACAACTCCGATCACTTGAAACAGAATTATCTGAATAGACGTAAGAACCAAGGTAATTTAGGTCTATCTTGATTATTTGCAAGTGTTATACGATCATGAATAACAGCTAACAAGTGTGAGTCTGATTGTTCTGCTTCACATTGCTCTTCATAATATGGCTGACGAGTCAGTAACGTTATTGCTTCTGCTACATGAGTAACAGGCCAAATATGAAATTTTTCTTCTTTTACCGCTTGTTGCACATTTTCGTTGAGTACAAGATGGCGAATATTGGCGAGAGGAATAATTACACCTTGTGCACCGGTTAACCCTCTTTGTTGGCAGATATCAAAGAAGCCTTCGATTTTTTGGTTTACGCCACCAATCGGTTGGACTTGACCAAATTGATCAACAGCACCTGTAACAGCAATTTGCTGATCAATAGGTTGTTGTGCCAGAGTACTAATAAAAGCACATAATTCAGCCAAAGAGGCGCTATCACCATCAACCTCTCCATATGATTGTTCAAAAACAATCGAAGTACTAAATGGCTGTGGTTGGTCTAAACGTAGTTCTGAGTTTAAGTAAGCTTGCATAATCATCATGCCTTTTGCATGAATATTTCCGCCAAGCTCAGCTTTTCGCTCAACATCCGTAAACTCACCATCACCTATATGTGCAACGCAGGTGATGCGAGTCGGTTCTCCGATTAAATCAGGGTATCCAGGGTAATCTAAGACAGAAAGTCCATTGATTTGACCAATAGCTTCACCTTCTGTTTGTATCATAACTTGGTCTTGTAAAATCTCATCACGACTACGTTCTAACAAATAACTGTGTCGCCATAGGCGATTTTCTTCTGCTTTTTTCAATGCATCAGCATTTAGAGAAGCATCATGATTAAAACGTATTGCATAACGAAGCTGGCGTAAGATCCATTCTAAATCTAGGCTTAGAATTAGCTGATCTTCATGTTGTCTTGCTGCTTGTGTTAATAAGACTTCCCAAGCATCCGCAGATAAAGAAGGGAGGCGATATTTTTGGCACAATGAGTTTACAAAACCACACCATTGAGAAAGCGTGGTTTCGTTATCTAAATACATGTCGTATTCATATTCACCATATAAAGCAGTGCTGCTTAGTTCCGGCTCCATAAATTCAAGCTCTTCAAGACTAAGTCTATCACCTACTAAAATAACACGAAGATTGAGTGGCATACTCTCAATAGGTAAAGGCAGGGATTGATTGTCATTCCAGACAAGCCATTCAAAACGCTGTTCTTCAACCATTTTTTTAAGGCGGAACCACATGAGTGGTTGTGCAAGTAAAGATTTTATAGAGAGGACTAAGATGCCACCATTTATTTTATGCAATAAGCCGGGACTGAGGGTGACTTCATCTTTGTGGCAATAGAATGAACCAAAAAGTTGTTCTGGCTCGATCCATTGGCAACAAGTAATAGATTCTGATGATGAAAATGCACCTTGTACATTTTCTTGCCAATAGATTTTATTGGTTTCTGCTTGATAACTGCCAACAACAGGATCAGTTTTGATCCCTGATTGCGTTAATGTGTCTGTCAGCATATCAAAGTAAGCAGTTGAATCATCCGCTTTTAACAGCATAAACTGCCCTGAATCCGCATTGTTTAACCATTGCAAGCTTTCATACAGGCGAGGTTGAACCTCACGAAGTAGAGATGCAGGTAATTGAGATGCTGTCTGAAAGAAAGTTTGGTAGGAGGCGTAATCAGGACGTAACGCCTGCCATTCTAATTCGTTGTTTTTCAAGGTTACCGTTTTTATTATTGATTAGTGAAAAGAGATAATTAGATATCGTATAATTTGATATCTATCCTGCAATAAGACGGTTCTTTAACTGTCATCAACTGCATAGGCAGGGAATATGTATCGCTACGACCTTATAATGACGAGTTTATAAAATTGGTCATTACGGTTTTATGATAGCGACGCTCGATTCTATCATAACGTGCTCAGAAAACTATCCCTTATCAAGGCCTGTTATTAATTGATAAGAAAGATTATCTAAAATAACTTTGCCTATAAAATAGGCAAAAAATTTCGGTTCAGTGGAAGTATTTTTGTAAAATTGTTGATATGCTACTATATAGTTACGCTGTCACGGGGGCTATATGAAATATCAACAATTAGAGAACCTAGAATGTGGTTGGAAATGGGCCTATCTAGTAAAAAAACACCGTGAAGGTGAATTAATTACCCGTTATATAGAAAAAAGTGCTGCGGATGAAGTTGTCGAGCAATTGTTGCTTCTTGAATCGCAACCATTAAAAGTTTTAGAGTGGATAGATTTGCATATGAATCCTGACTTATCTAATCGGATGAAGCAAACTATTCGAGCTCGTAGAAAACGTTATTTTAATGCTGAACATCAACACACGCGCAAAAAATCAATCGATTTAACGTTTAAAGTTTGGCAACGCTTATCTGCATTGTCACAACGAAGAGGAATAACATTATCAGAAACAATAGTGCAATTAATTGAAGATGCTGAGAGAAAAGAGCAATATGCATTAAAAGTGCATAATTTAAAAGATGAGCTTATTGAGTTATTAGTACGTGATAAAGAAAAATAAGTTACATCAATTTTGTCTTACTTTACAGGTTTTGGCAGTTTATTGTTATTAGCTTTTCGAAAATGTTCTTACCTTTATATTTTTACCTAATTTTATCACCATAAAAGAAAAACCCTGCCAGTGGCAGGGTTTTGAATTCATCAATAGTAGATTATTCTACTATCTGAATTATTGACCAGGTTGAACAACAACTTCAGTTGTACCTTGGATTTCAATTTCAACACGACGGTCTGGCGCTAAGCAATCGATCAGAGCTGAACGAGCTTTAACGTTGTCACATGTGTTGCCAGTAACTGGATTTTCTTTACCACGACCTTCTGCAGAGATGCTGTTTGCAGGGATACCTTTAGATACCAGGTAATCAACTACAGATTGAGCACGTTTTTCTGACAGAGGCAGGTTGTAGTTTTGTGAACCGATACGGTCAGTGTAACCGATAACTACTACACGACCTTGAGTTGGGTCGATGTTAGCCAGTTCATTGTACAGACCATTCAGAGCTTCTTGACCTTCAGCTTTCAGAGTAGATTTGTTGAAGTTGAACAGAACGTCTGAACGCAGAGTAAAGGTTTTGTTCTCAACAACTGGAGCTGGAGCTACAACTGGTGCTGGAGCTACAACTGGTGCTGGAGTTTCTTGGTTGAAACGGTAAGCAACACCAACACTCAGCATGCCGTTGTCTGGACGTGCATTCAGAGTACCTTTATCACCGATGTTGTTGATCCACTGATATTCAACACGGGTAGCGATGTTTGGAGTGATCGCGTATTCAGTACCTAATGCGAATACTGGAGAAACGCCAGTATCATTTTTAGAGAAACGTCTTTGAGTATCTGCTGAAGTTTCATCACCGGTTGCAGAAGGATCTTTTGAAGTTTCATTAACGGTTGCAGAAGAATCTGCACGCCATACCATACCACCTAAACGAGTATAAACGTCTAGGTCTTCCATTACTGGATAGCTTAATTTAGTAGTTAACTGGATACCTTGAGCTTTGAAAGCACCGTTGTTGTATGAACCTTTGTAAGTCATACGACCTAACCAGTCATAACCCAGCTCAAAACCTAAGTATTGGTTGTATTGATAACCAGCAAATGCACCAGCACCTAATTGGTCTTTATGAGTATTACCGTTACCGATAGATACATCATTCCATTGGTTGCTAGTACTTTGGTATTGAGACCAACCTAATTTACCACCAGTATACCAGGTATTGTCTTTTGGGGCTGCTTGCGCTGCAGTTGCGAAAGCTGCCACTGCCACTGCTAATGCGATAGCTGTCTTTTTCATTTTACACCTCGTTATCATCCAAGTTAGGCATTTGGCTTTAAGCCTTATTATTTGCCCTTGGTTAAATTATTGTTAGGAATCCAATACTTTCATCAAATGATGATCCCAAAAAATGGGATTTAAAGCATAACCTTAACGACATAAAGTCTACAATAAACTTAAAAAGTTACAAGTAATCCTTTAAAATTCGACTTAAAATTTTAAAAAGATCTGCTTTATCTCACAATGAGAAAGATTCTGTATTTTTGTTAAATTTATTGTAACTATATGATTTAGATTATAATTACATTTGACTTATCTTAAATGATACAAGGTCGTTTTGAGTATTAGGAAAACTCTTAAATTTCACTAATGGTAGTGAATTGAATGAATTTTTACTGAATTCAAATGTCGTTTAGAGGTATTGCTATTTTCTAAATGGATATTTGTATTAATTTGTTGTCGCATAATAAACCCGAGGGTTTTTCCTTTACTTGCAGCAGATTCTAATCGTTTCATCTCTTCTGACGATATTTCTGGTAACCAACCGAGTACGACACTGTAATTACCACTTGCCAACGCTTTTTCCATTAAATCAACTGTAGTTATCATATTTATATGATTTAATTGAATTATTTTGTTAAGTGGTAATCCGGCATTTTTTAACCAAGTACGATTTAGCTTTTGTTGTGGGTTTAGCCACAATAACCAACGTGATTCATAGCTATACTGTTTCAGTAATGGCAAAAGGATGTGATTAATGACGAGCGGATTTTGGTAGAGAAGTTCACTCACCATACCTTGTTTATTATTGCTATCGTAAGTCGCCACTGTTGAAGGGATAGATAGAGGTAATACCTCATTTGAGATCTCTTGGAGAATGGCGTTCTGTCTTGTCGGAGATGATGTTGAGAGTTTCATATTTACCTCGTTCCATATGCACTGTATGAATATACAGTATATCTATATTTCGCTTAAATCAAGCTCATTTTTTGAAAGTTCCTCTCAAATTTCATGTAAATTTCTATTTTTAAGTTGTTAACTATTGGCAATAAAAGGGAATTTCTTTATTGTCTTTCTTGTGATGTATTATGCATGTTTTTGAATTCAAAGATAAAATTTAATCTTAAAGTTTGTTTTGGAGTTTCAATGTTATTTTTACCTGAGCAAAGGAAGGCTCATTTGTTATCGCGTATTGCACAATATGGAGAGTTAACAACAAAGTCTCAATTTGGTGGTGTTAGCTTAATGATCGATGATGTTATGTTTGCTATCACATCTAACAATGAGTTTTATTTAAAAGGAAGTGGGTTTTTAGAAACTCTCTTTAAGGCAACGAAAATGAGTTCCTATACCTATTTGAAAAAAGGAATTCCTATCATATTGCGTTATTACCATATAACGGATTCGCTATGGAATAATCAGCAAAAATTAGATCAATATATTGATATGACATATCACTACAGCATCCAAGAATATTTAGGACAACGAAAGAAGCCTTGTAGAATAAAAGACTTACCTAATCTAGGTGTGATATTAGAAAAAAGATTGAATCAAATTGGTATTAATCAAGTTGAAGAACTGCGTTTAATCGGTGCTAAAGCGTGTTATCTAAAATTAATGCATGGCCACAATTTGAAAAATAGTGAACTTTTACTTTCATTGGCAGGAGCTATCGTTGGATGCCATCGTTCTGTATTACCTAGTCAACTTAAAATGGAGTTATTAGATTGGTACAACGAATTATCTTTCCAATAAAATAAAAAGCAATGACCGTTATTTTCTCTAATATACTTATAGAAATTAGAGAAAATAACGTCAATAAGAGACTAAGATTGAGGCAGGTTTTTTGATTCGCTTTGCTCAATAATTTGGATGCAGTTAATAATTTGTGGCAGTAAGTCCAATAGTAATCGGATTTGAGTAAGTACTAATTGAATGCGAGGATTATCGGCATTAGGTAATAGATTGATCCTTTCAATTAATTCTACATGAGATTGCTTAAATTCTTTGACTGGTGGCGTTTTGCGACGTAAAGCAGAATCGATATAACACACTGTATCATTAAGTAACGTGAGCACATTCTCGTCTTCTATTTTTGAACGATGAACGCCAAGAGCAGAAATATAACTGAGTAAAGTATGATTTAAACAAAGTAACTGAAAAGCCACTTCTTGGGATGCTTGATAGCTTTTGGGCTCTGATGACATATTTGAGATCAGGGAGGCTAATTCACCATCACTACTATGAGCATTTCGACGAGCAATTCGATAACTTAAGCTATTATCTTTCCCTTGGTAATACTGAATAAGTATGGCATCAAGATAATAACAGTTATTTGTCATTGTTTTTTGAATGACAACTGGTAGCTGACGGAATTTCCAGTCAGGCCAAATAAAGCTGACAGCAAACCAAGCTATGGCGCAGCCAATTAAGGTATCGATAATACGAGGAAGAGCAACATCATAACCTTCACCAAGCAAATTGAAACTTAATAAAACCAATAAAGTAATAAATAGTGTGGCATGTGCGTATTGTATGGTTCTAAATGCAAAAAAGAGCGTACCGGTTATTACAATTAAAACGAGTTGTCCTTCAATCGAAGGCACAAAATATAAAATAGGGAAGCCAATTAAAATACCAATAATAGTACCACTCACACGTAAAGTAAGACGTCGGCGAGTGGCATTATAGTTGGGTTGGCAAACAAAGAGGCTAGTTAATAATATCCAATAACCTCTATCCAATTGGAAAAATTGAATAATGGCATAGCCAATACATAACACTAGTGACATCCTAACTGCATGTCTAAAAAGCGCCGATTTTGGCGTGAGGTGCTCTTTTATTCTTAGTGCAATATCGCGCCATCCTGTTAAACCATCATCAGAAAGTTGTGTTTCTTCTTTTTGGTCATGGGATATTTGGTATTGCTCTGTACTAATACTTCGTAAAAGCGCATCAATGCCTTGAAGGTTTTGCAGTAAATTATTTAAAGGTGTTATTAATTGTGGTTCTGAGGTCGTTTTTTTTAAATGATTTAATGCATTCTCTAGATAATTTATAGCACGTTCTAATGAAGGATTATGCTGATATTTTTTATGCCAAAGAATAGATTGTGCAACTTGTTCACAAGCTCGAGCCTGCATAGAAAGTAAACGTTGAAACCGAAATAACACATCGCTATGCCGTAATTCATTACTTAATAGCTGGTATTGAGCATGTGACGAACTTGCTCGCTCATGAATATCTTGAGCAACGAAATAGTAATGAAGTGTGAAACGACTACTACGTTGGCCTCTATCACCTTTTAATCGACTTAATAATGTAACTTTAGTTTGGTTCATCGTGTCAATTAATTGGCTATTTGCCATTGCTAAATTATAAAGCGAGTGTTGATAGTCATCTTCGATATCTGGATCAAATAATGTCGCTTTAGCTTCGAGGTAAGTTGCGAGTTGTTGGTAACAGCGAGTTAGATTGTCCTGAACTGGGCGAATTGGGAATAATAAGTGACCAATTAATGTTAAAGAGTTATACCAAATAGCGCCTAATAATAATAAAACGGGTTGTTCATACCATTCTGGGAAAATAGGCATACCGAGCATAGTATAAATCGCGATTAATAAAGCACCAAAAGCAATAGTTGCGTACCGTTGCCCTAAAGCACCCAATAAAATAAATCCCCAAGTAGAAATAGCTAAACCACAAAAGAATAAAATAGGATATGGATAAAGTAATCCTATAGATGCTGAAGCAAGAAGAAAACAGCATAAAGTGATAACTAGGTTTTTTAAACGACCAACAAGCCTATCATCTAAGTCAGTTAATGCAGCCGCAACCACGCCTAAAGTTAGAGGAATTGTATATTTAGGCTCTTGCCCTAAAATCCAAGGAAACAAAGTCGTTCCTGTAAGCGCGATTATTATGCGAATATAATATAAAAAGTGGCTATTATAGATAAATCGGCGGGCGCCATTTAGCAAAGTGAACACAAAAAGCCCTTAAATAAACAAGATGAAGATAATTACCTCTTAGAATATAGGGTTTATCACCGATTAAAAAGAGCTTAACGACAGACTATTTGTTATTTATTGCAGGAATTACGTATGGAACTGAAATCCACCCCGATGGGACAACGTTTAGCACAACATCCATATAATAGAGTCAAATTGTTAAATGCAGGCATTGAAGTCAGTGGTGAAAAACATCAGTATTTAATTCCTTTTAACGAACTGATTAATATTTTCTGTAAAAAAGGGATTGTGTGGGGGGAGTTAGAATTTTTATTGTCTGAAGATAAAGTTGTTCGATTACATGGAACGGATTGGGAAGAAACTCAACAGTTTTATCGTTATCTTTATCAATCATGGCAAAATTGGAGTAAAGAAATGAGCGAAATAAGCGCTCAAGTACTTGAGAAGCAACTCCATAATATTAATGAAATAACCCAATCAAATAGATGGATAAAACAGTCTAAACTTAGCGAAATTCAACAATCTATAAAAGATAGCTTTTCTGCTATTCCCCTCCCTCTTGAACGCCTTATTCAATTTGACAATTGTCATACTCTTTATCAGCAATGTTTAGAGTGGCTAAAGCAAGGTGAAGCACTTATTAATAAAGAAAATTCTGTTTGGGTAACCCAAATATTAAATGAGCATGCGGAATTTTTTAATACGATTGAATCATCGCCATTAAATGAATCACAGTGTCGTGCCGTAATTAATGGAGAAGAAAATATTCTTGTTCTCGCTGGTGCAGGAAGTGGTAAAACATCGGTATTAGTTGCCAGAGCGGGGTGGCTATTACGTCGCCAATTGGCACAACCTGATCAAATTTTATTACTTGCTTTTGGGCGTAAAGCCGCACAAGAAATGAATGAAAGGCTTTCTAGTCGTTTAAATAGCGATATTATGGCAAAAACGTTTCATGCACTGGCATTATCCATTATTCAACAAGCGACAAAAAAGCACCCCAAAATTAGTGAGCTTGAAATAAATAGTGAAAAAAGAAGAACTCTATTATTAGGTGAATGGAGAGCTCAGTGTCAGCAGAAAAAAGCACAAGCAAAAGGATGGCGAGAGTGGTTATCTCAAGAGTTTGAATGGGATATCCCTGATGGTGAGTTTTGGCATGATAAAAAATTAGAAAACCAAGTTGCTGTAAGATTAGAGCGTTGGGTTGGTCTATTAAGGATGCAAGGTGGTAGCCAAAAATCTCTGATTGAAAGTGTGGATCCCGAATATACCGAATCTTTTAAAAAGTATTTAAAATTATTATCGCCATTATTAAAAGCTTGGAAAACCGCATTAAAAGAAGAAGATGCGATCGATTTTTCAGGCTTATTGCATCAAGCTATTAACCTTATTGAAAAAGGGCGTTTCATTAGCCCATGGAAACATATTCTTGTTGATGAGTTCCAAGATATTTCACCATTAAGAGCTTCATTATTAACCGCATTAAAACAGCAAAATAAACAAACATCTCTATTTGCAGTAGGAGATGATTGGCAAGCCATTTATCGTTTTAGTGGTGCGGAATTATTATTAACGACTTCTTTCCATCACGCTTTTGGTGAAGGTGCTGAATGCGCATTAGATACGACTTATCGTTTTAATGACACGATAGGAAATGTTGCCAATACGTTTATTCAACAGAATCCAGTTCAATTATCTAAACCGTTAAATAGTCTAGTGAAAGGTAATAAAAAGTCTGTTGTATTGTTATCTGACGATCAACTTGAAAATTTACTAAATAAAATGAGTGGTTATGTAGAAGAAAATGAAACTATTCTTTTACTCGCTCGTTATCACTATTTAAAACCAGAATTATTAAAAAAAGCTAAGACACGTTGGCCTAAATTAAATTTAGAATTTATGACTTTTCATGCATCGAAGGGGCAACAAGCTGATTACGTTATTATTTTAGGTTTACAAGAGGGTAAAGATGGTTTCCCTGCACCTGCAAGGGAATCAATTATTGAATTAGCGTTATTACCAAAAGTTGAAGATTATCCTAATGCGGAAGAACGACGTTTAATGTATGTCGCATTAACAAGAGCAAAAACACAAGTATGGCTATTATTTAATAAACAACAGCCATCTTGTTTTGTTTTAGAGCTAAAATCTCAAGGTGTTCCTATACAGCGAAAACCTTAAAATTATTTTAGTCTTTCTTTTAAATAACCTTCGTAATCAGGAATTTTAATTGTTGATTCTTGTGAAAACAGAGGCGATGAAATTAAAAAGTTCGCGGTTGCACGATTGGTGGCAACCGGAATATTCCATACTGTTGCTAAGCGTAGAAGGGCTTTAACATCTGGGTCGTGGGGAACGGCGTTCAATGGGTCCCAAAAGAAAATCATAATGTCGATTTTTTTTTCAGCGATCATTGCACCTATTTGTTGGTCACCGCCCATTGGGCCACTTAGCATTTGAGTAACACTTAGGCCTGTGTGCTGGTTAATTAAATTTCCTGTGGTTCCTGTTGCAAATAACTTATGTAGAGACAGTTGTTCACGATTATTTTGAACCCATTCAAGTAATGAGCTTTTGCAGTGATCATGGGCAACAAGCGCGATATTTTTTTCTTTTAAGAGCGTGCGGTCAATTTGTTCCATTTGATACCTTTAAAAATAAATATAGTTATTGTTTCAGCTGTCAAAATACCTTTTTTTTATCTTACAAGCTATGAACGGATCAAGATACTATGATGTATCATAATATTTTCAATCTTCATGATGAACGGAGTATATAAATGGTGGACTCAGACATTTATGACATTTTAAGAAGTGTCAAAACAATTGCACTTGTTGGAGCGAGTAGCAAAGAAGATCGCCCAAGCTATAAAGTCATGAAATTCCTATTAGAACAAGGCTATGATGTTATTCCTGTCAATCCAAGCATGTCAGGGCAAACCTTATTAGGGCAGAAATGCTATGCCTCATTAAAAGATATTCCTATTGCTGTTGATATGGTGGATGTTTTTCGTCAATCTGACGTTGCATTAGAAATTGCACAAGAAGCAATTGCAATTAATGCCAAAGTATTATGGTTGCAGATTGGTGTTATCAATGAAGATGCCAAAGAGTTAGCAGAAAAAGCAGGATTACGAGTTGTTATGGATCGCTGTCCTAAAAAAGAAATTGAAGCACATGGACTTCCTTGGTAATGAACTAAAATAAAATCGCCGAAAACAAATTCGGCGATTATCATATTTATTCAGCTCACAGCTTATTTAGATTATTCGGTTAATTTCGTAATTGTGGAGCCTGTAATTGGCTACGAATTGACTGCGATAGCTCATCCAATGAGTCATTATCTAAGTGTTCATCTGAAACTTCATAAGTTATCTGTGCTTCAGCAAGATAAGTATGAACGGGCTGTCCTTCATCATCTTCCATCACAACATGGTACCAAGGTGCTGCTCGCAAGGTCACATTAGATGCAATATCATCCTCATTAGGCTGATCAAGGGAATATTCAGCATCCACATCGACAACAACGCCTAAGTAGCCGAGTAATTTATGTCTAACTTGCTGTCCTATCCCAAATTTGCTGGCGGTCATCATAGTATCACCTCCATATAGCCTTGCTTATTGGTTATATATATGAGGGTACAAAGTGAAATTTCAAGGATTTGAAAAAAATATAATCCTTTGCTTTCATTATGAATAAAGAACCTCACAAAATCAGATTATCTATTGTATAAAGAAAAGACAATAACCTGAGTAGAATTTTTATTTTAACAACACTATCAGGAGAGCATATGAAAATGGGTAGAGAATATATTATTCAAGGGCGTGTGCAAGGCGTTGGATTCCGTTTTTTTACTTATCAATGGATGAAAAAACAACCAATAACAGGGTATGTTTGGAATCGTGATGACGGTAGCGTGGGAGTAAAGGCTTTCGCGAAAGAGAATGCATTAAAAGAATTTGAAGATTGGTTAGAAGCTGGTGGACCAAGAAGTGCTAATATTACATTTTGGTCAGCGACACCTTGTGAATATGAACAGATGGCAGATTTTTCAATCCACCATTATGAGTAATATTGTTTTAATGATTTTTAATTATCTTTTATCTAAAGATAATATTAAATACATTTAACGGGTTTTGGTAAACCAGCGAGTTTTGTCGCTTGTTTTGCAGGGCCTTTAGGAAATAAACGATAAAGATAACGGCTATTTCCTTTTTCATCGCCATATTTTTGTGCAAGCGCTTTTACTAACATACGAATAGCGGGGGAGGTATTAAATTCTAAATAAAACTGTCGAACAAAACGGATAATTTCCCAGTGCTGTTCTGTTAGCTCAATTTCTTCTAATTCAGCTAATATTGGAACCATATCTTCATTCCATTCATTGCTATTTTTTAAATAACCATGACTATCTGTCTCGATTTCTTTTCCGTTAAATACAAACATGTGCGTAGCAACCAATCAAAAATAATATTGCTAATTTATCAAAAATAAGGGAAATACCCAAGTAGAACCCATAAATCGTTGATAAATTAAGCCATTGACTTGTAATGCGTTTAATTTTACGGCAAACAGTACAATAAGGGCTTTACAACATAAGCTTAGGTGTTTATATTGCTCCCCATTGCGGAGGGGTGGCCGAGCGGCTGAAGGCAGCGGTCTTGAAAACCGCCGATGGGAAACCATCCGAGAGTTCGAATCTCTCCTCCTCCGCCATTTCATCATCGCCTAGCATTTCCTTATCCCAAGTAAATCAAGCATTCCAACTAAATCCCATCATTCCAACGTCTACTAACGTCCATTGAAAGCTATCTACTTTAGCTGGTACAAATAGGGTACATTTATACCTTATGATTTGAGTCCTCCCAAATGAAGCTAACCGTTAAACAATTGATCCTAGTAAATCTAAAGAGAAAGATTGCTAGCTATTTGATAGTGGTGGGTTGTATCTAGGCTGAGAGTGGTAATCGTAGCCAGTCCCCATTAAAGCTAATGGTATTGATATTAATGCGCTGGAGTTAATGATCTGTCAGAAAGGAAACTAATTAATTTCACAGGTTGTTATGAGTAGTTTGTTAACAGAGTCGTAGATAGTTACTTGCTAGAATCTGTATGTAAATGTAATCTTTAATGCCTATTCATGTTTGTAACGAGATTTCTATCAAAATGAAAAATTTATTAGTTTCAATTGGTTGTGCTTTTACTTTATCTGGGTGTGCTGTGACTGAATATAATTACACTCCAGACTTGTATAAAATAAGTGAGCCGAAAGTAGGGAGTGTTAATCGTGCGACCATAGGTCAAAGTTTAGTAAGAGAAGGTAATATAAGTGAACTAAGAGCGATTAAGGTACTAAACCCAATACAAATAGATCTGGCCTATAAAATTATTCCTGGTGTATTCAAAAAAGTTGGTTCAAGCGACAAAGGCGATTTTTATATGCCAACTCAAACTATTGACTCTGGTTCTGTAGTTGTTGAGGTTCTTGGCCAGCCATGGAGTTCAATTTTAATAAAAAAAGGAGCTAAGGCTGATGAGATTTGTATTGTAACTGACTTAAATGTTGCTGTTTGTAGTGATAAGGCTAAGATTGAATATCTTAAGTTGAATAATTCCGATGGTAATTCATTTGAGCAGGCTTTAATTTTTAATGGAATAAATAATCAAATTGTAGATGTTAGTTATAGAAAAATAGGCTCAAACATAGAAAATCAAGGGTTTGGTAACAACATTCAATTTAATCTTAAAGAAAGTAATATTATCTCCTATGAAAATGTTAAATTGAAAGTTATAAATAGTTCTGATAATTCATTAACGTATGAAGTGATAAGTAATTTTTCTAGTAATTAAAATTATCAAAAATGAATGGTTGTCTCCTCAAAATATAGCGTTAAACAAAGAAGTTACTTTATCTGTTTAACGCTGCTATTGTAATTTGAAATAAACTAGTGACAAGAACACATGATAGTTTATGGTTAGGGTTATTTTTGTATTGTAATTAGAATGGACATAAAAGGCTTTTTAATTAGATAGTTAACAGCATTAGTGAAATAAGCTGACATATCAGACTCGAATATTTCTTTATTGCTAGATATCGCACTATTAAAACGAATTTATTTTTTAGTCATAAAAAGATAATTTTCATTGATGATGTTAATGATAATTGTTATCATTAACTCTCTGTTATGGAGAGTATACAATGAAAAATAAATATCACCTATTAGCAATATCTCTTTCTGCATTGCTTCCTTTTAGCGCATTGGCTACAACATATCCTGTTACAATTACGGATACTGATGGGCAAAAAATAACGTTAAAACATGAACCAAAACGTGTTGTATTACAAGATGGTAGAGATATTTTAACGCTGGCTTTGCTTGATAGAAATAATCCGTTTGAAAGAGTTGTAGCATGGAATAATAATCTAAAAAAATCGGATCCACAGACAGTTTCTTTACTAGAACAGAAATGGAAATCTAATATAAATTCAATCCCTGATATGGGATTTAATGACAAAGGTGAAGTGAATGCAGAGCAAGTTATTGCACAACAACCCGATGTTGTGATTGCGCAACTCAGAGCCAAACCCGCACTAGAAGGATCGGGTGTTGTCAGTATTTTAAAAGAAGCCAATATTCCTATTATTTATGTTGATACTTTCTTAGAACCAGTCAAAAACACGAAAGAAAGTGTAGAGCTTCTTGGTATCATTTTAAATAAAGAAAGTGAAGCTAAAGAATATACTGATTTTTATCAACAACACCTAGATAGTATCAAAAATAAAACTCAAGAAATTAAAAATAAGCCACGTGTATTTGTAGAGGCAAAGGCTGGAGCAAATGGTGATGGGTGTTGCTTTACACATAATAATGCGGGTTGGGGGGGGTTGATTCAAGCTGTTGGGGGTGACAATATTGGTAGTCATTTCTTACCAGGAGCTTCAGGTGTTATTTCTTTAGAGCAAGTTATTAGTACTAAACCTGATGTATATATTGTAACGGGATCTCGCTGGATTAATAAAAATAGTATTGCTGCACCATTTGGTTATGGAGTATCTAGCAAAGAGACTCAAGAAGGCTTCAAACGATTGAAGAGTCGAATTGGATTTAATCAAATCGCTGCGGTTGAAAATGGGCAATTATATGGTATATATCATAATTTCTATAATCATCCATATAACATTGTTGGTTTAGAATATTTAGCAACCTTCATTTACCCAGAACAATTTGCAGAATTAAAACCAGAGAATACTTATAAAGAGATAATAGAAAAATATACAACATTACCTAGCGCTAAATTTCTTTGGGCGGCGAAAGCAGATAAATAAAAATGTTAAATATAGCCCTTGAGTTTAAGGGCTTTTTATATTCATCTACATTTCGGCCAATCAAAGTATTTGGCTTAATAAAGTTAAAATAAGGCTAATAGCTATAATAATAAGTAAATCAATTTTCACAAAACTTAATTCAAAACCAATGATATGCATGACTCGTATTTTTGTTGGTCTTGGGCCTTTGGCTAAAGAAAAATAGCGATTCAAAATCCACGCACTGAGTGGTGCTGTTATTGCTTTAATGGCGGGGCAAGAAAAGGGATAGGCAATATTACCCACTTGCTTGTCGAACAATTTGGGCATCAGCTATTAGTTAGTCTAAATTACGATCCGTTTCCGAAAAAATAGATATTGTTTTAGTATGGTTCAGAAATAATCCACTAGGAAAAGTGGGATATTAGATGATAGATAACTGATTGAAAAACAATATTCTGCATTCAATTTAGGCATTCGATTGTTGTTATTATAGGGTTTTACTCATCAACATAATTTCTTTGTTCTATAATTAATCAAATCTAGAGTATTAATATTTAATTCATTATTTAACATAATTGAGATGTCACTATGGAATTAAAGGATTACTACGCCATAATGGGTGTCAAACCCACTGATGATACTAAAACGATTAAAACGGCTTATCGTCGTTTAGCGAAAAAATATCACCCTGATGTAAGTAAAGAGCCAAATGCAGAAGAGCGTTTTAAAGAAATTGCTCAAGCATGGGAAATATTAGGAGATGAACAACGTAGAGCTGAATATGATGAGCTTTGGGCTCATCGTAACGATCCTAAATTTAGGCAATTTACACAACAACATTCAAATAAGGATCAAGAAAGCTTTAGCCAAGAAGATTTTGATAATTTTTACACTTCATTTTTCGGTCAACATTCCCCATTTGAAGGGCGACGAGCTCAACATGCTCCTAAACAGCGCGGGCATGATTTAGAAATAGAATTAGCTGTTTTTCTGGAAGAATCACAGGAAGAACATAAGCGTACGATTAGCTATCACTTACCTGTTTATAATGTTTTCGGAATTTTGGAAGAAGAGATCCCTAAAACTTTAAATGTTAAAATTCCAGCTGGTGTTATTGATGGACAACGTATTCGTTTAAAAGGTCAGGGAACAATAGGTGAAAATGGAGGGGAGAATGGTGATTTATGGCTAACAATTCGTATTGCGCCTCATCCTCTATTTGATATTAAAGGTCATGATTTAGAAATAGTTGTCCCAGTCGCTCCTTGGGAAGCAGCATTAGGTGCAAAAATTCCTATACCTACAATAAAAGAAAAAATCTTGTTAACTATTCCGGCGGGAAGTCAGGCAGGACAAAAGCTACGTATTAAGGGAAAAGGGTTAGTCAGCAAAAAGGTCAGCGGTGATTTATATGCAATTCTAAAAATTGTGATGCCACCTAAACCCGATGAAAAGATGCGCGAATTATGGCAACAAATTGCAGATAGCCAGACCGATTATAATCCACGTAAAGACTGGGAGAATAAATAATGGGTCAATTAACAATATTTACTGTTACTGAGTTTTGTCATCATACGGGAATATCAAATGATGAGCTCAAAGAGTTTGTCGCTCTTGGGGTGATCGAACCACTAGAAATTGAAACTCAAGAGTGGTTTTTCGATGATAACGCTGTTGTGGTAACACATCGCGCATTAAAACTTCATAAAGAGCTTGCATTAGATTGGCATGGTATAGCCATAGCACTGACTTTATTAGATCAAAATGAACAGTTAAAACAAGAAAATAAGCAATTACGTCAGCAGTTAATGCGTTTTATAAATGAATAAAGATTAATAAATTAGCCACTAAAACAATAAATAGCTTTAGTGGCTATTTTTGTGCCTGAAATTTTATTAAAAAATTGTATTTATATATTCCTTATTAATTGATTTTCTGCATTATTTCTCATTATTGCCTTCGATCTCTATTACTAGAGTACTTGCTTTAATAATAAGCAAAATGACGTTGAGATCACACCTATAAACATAATTATTAAGTTATGATGAGCATAATATTAAACTTATCATTTTCTCTTTTTTCTTCATAAGAGATGTGTTTTTTGTAAGGGAAAAATAATGAAGTCGATCCAAATCAATAAATTAATAGAATGGCGTAGAATTTTTCACCAGTTTCCAGAAATTGGCTGGACTGAATTTGTGACGACAGGCACGATAATCAGCGTATTGCGAGAGATGAATATTGAAGTGAAAGCGGGGCCTCATATTATTTGTCGAGAAAGTATTTTAGGCAGAGATGAAGAATTAGTTAATGAAGCCATCAAAATAGCTGAAGAAAAAGGAATTAGCATTGATTTATTAAATGAAATGAATGGTTTAACAGGGTGTATGGCAATTATTGATACAGAAATTCCTGGTCCTACATTTACCTTTCGTTTCGATATTGATTGTGTCTATGTCCAAGAGTCAGATGATGATACTCATCTACCTAATAAACAGGGATTTGCTTCATGTCGTTCTGGATTAATGCATGCCTGCGGCCATGATGGGCATACTGCAGTAGGACTTGGCCTAGCACATTGGTTAAAACAAAACATTCAGGTTTTACGTGGAAAATATAAATTAATATTCCAACCTGCAGAAGAGGGGGTGAGAGGTGCCAGAGCAATTAGTGACAGCGGAATATTAGATGATACTGATTATTTTATGGGAATGCATATTGGATGTAATTTGAAAAAGGGGGAGATAGCACTTGATCCTTTTGATTTTCTTTGTACTACTAAATTAGATATTTCTTTAAAAGGAAAAGTCGCTAATGCTGTTGATGAACCAGAAAAAGGAAATAACGCATTATCTGGAGCATGTTTTTTAGCCAATAAAATATTGGCGACACCAAGGCATGGCAAAGGTATGACGCGAGTGAATATTGGCACCTTACTAGCAGGCGAAAATCGTAGCTTTATTCCTAGTTTGGCAAAAATGCAATTAGAAGTTCGTGGGCAAGATGCTGAAATAACACAATACTTATTTAATAGTATAAAAAAATATGTTGATGGTGTTGCAACTGCATACCAACTAGAAACAAAAATAGAGATTACAGGTGAAGCAACAACTTTCAGAAACGATCAGGCAATGATAGATGTTATGCAAGGTGTCATTAATGTACATCCCGATTTATTAAATGTCGTATTACCTTTAGGAGGAAGTGAGGATGTTTCATTAATGGTAAGAAGAGTACAAGAGAAAGGGGGAAAAGCAATATTCTTTTTAGTCGGAGCAAATCAAAGTGATGGACATCATAAAGAAAGATTTGATATTGATGAAGAAGCTCTTTCTATCGGCTTAACACTTTTTACTGAAGGGATACTCTCTATTCTTGAGATACAAATATAATAAGAAGGTCTATTCTATTTTCTTATATTGCATAAAATAGACCCTAATACTTATTTAATTGGCGCTGAAAATAAAGAAGTTTCTGGTTGATGTTCTTTAATAAACTCAATATAGAGCTGTGTTTCATGTTCGGCTTTTTTCGAAGTGAAAAAACAGATATTACTCGTAATGGTGGGTATAAATTCTCTATAAACAATATCTTCTATTTCAATAATAGGAAAGGAGTTAATTAAACTGACTCCCAACCCATTTTTTACAAATGTCATTGCTGTGTCTTGATCAGAAACTTCAGCAATAATATTTGGCTTAGATTTTGATTTATTGAGCGCCCGATCAATAACTGTACGCCCAATATTACTTTTAACTAAAGCAATAAAAGATTGCTCATGTAAATCATCAGGTGTAATAGTATTTTTTGTGCATAACTCATGTGTTTTAGGGATTGCACAAATAATTTGAGTTTCTCTCATTGGAATTTGAGTCAAATTATAATTGCTATTAATGGTCATATTATCAGTAATAACAATATCAGCTTGTTCTTTTGCTATTAAAGAAAGAAGTTGCTCACTTCTAGATATTTCTAAATGGACATTGACCTGATATTTTTTGATAAACTGAGTAGTAACCTGATTGATAAAACCATAGGCTAATGTTGGTGGAACTAGAATTCGTAGACTCCTCTTTTTTTCTTGATGATGAAAATGGCTCAATCGGTTGAAAGATTCAGCGATATTGGCGATTTCTTCATAAAGTAATAAGGCATCAGAGTTTGGTATTAATTTATTATTTTCACGAGTAAATAGCTTTTTACCACAACGTTTCTCGATCTGATTTAATGACTGACTTACTGCAGGTTGTGAAATGCCTAGCTGCTCTGCTGCATTAGTGACACTTCCATGATCGATCACGGATTGTATAATTTCAAGGTCACGTAAAGTTGCCCATCCTCCTGACCAAGAAGTTCTTTTTAAATTAATTGCCATCGTGTTTTTTGTTTTAGTCAGTTTATCTTATGTTTGATTATACAGTTAATAAGTTGATTATTAAATAATAGTGATGAAGGAAAATTTAAATGATTTTTATAAGAAATATTCTAAGAGTAAAAACGTAGATTATAAATGTTATTTGTAATTTATAAATTTTATTATAAAGGCTATAACGTAATGTCATTAAAGACATAATTATATAATAGTCTTAATAAGAGCTGCTAAATCAAAGGAGGAATTTGAGCAGCTATTTGAATTTATATAAGAAAAAATCAATCAATATTTCTGATGAAATAATTCTAGATAATAAAAGTGGAACTTTTTTAGGCTAACACAACAAAATTAACATAAAGTATTATTGGATTTAATCTGTTGTTATTGTCGTTAATATCAATAGCCGTTTACATAAATAACATCGTTGTTAATTACATAACAATAACGTTAATAACAAATCTTATCTAGATTTATTTATATTTAAAATGTGTTTTTTATAAAACTCACTGATATTAATATGATACGTATAATTAACCTTTTTATTTCGAAATAT
This sequence comes from Proteus penneri, assembly GCF_003144535.1. Lineage (GTDB taxonomy): Bacteria > Pseudomonadota > Gammaproteobacteria > Enterobacterales > Enterobacteriaceae > Proteus > Proteus penneri. Next base: position 354,422 of record NZ_PHFJ01000002.1, read on the forward strand.
AATAATCATTGAGATATAAATCACGGAAATCTACGCTTTTTCATTGTTAATATTTCGCATCAAATTATCTATCTGGTTTTTTATTTTGATTCTAAAAAGATACTTAATTGATCTACAAATTATAAATAACAAGCAAATGGGGAGTTTTATGTCTTTATTTAAAAAGGGTATTATTGCTTTATCTATTAATATAGCATTAGCGTCTTCAGCTTTAGCCTGTACAACGTTGTTAGCAGGAAGTGAAGCAACAAATGATGGTTCGTTGATTATTGCGCGTAGCGCAGATAGTGATGCATTAAAAGCACAACATTTTGTTATTCATCCGGCTAAAACGAATCAAACGGGTATTTACAGTACCAAAGAACATAATGGTGCTAATAATTTTACATATCCATTACCAAAGAATTCATTACGCTATACCACTGTGCCGAATTGGAAAACGCAACTCCATGGTGCAACAGGATTTAATGAACTAGGAGTGGGTGTTAGTGGTACTGAATCTATTTTTGCTTCACCTAAAGCACTCTCTTTTGATCCCTATGTTGAAGAGACAGGGATAACTGAAGATGATATTCCAGATGTCCTACTTTCAAGAGCAAAAACAGCTCGTGAAGCAGTGGAATTATTAGGGAACATTATTGAAGAACAAGGTGCTGGTGAAGGATTTGGTGTCGCTGTTGTTGATAAAAATGAGCTTTGGTATTTGGAAACTGGAACAGGACATCATTGGATCGCACAAAAATTACCTAAAGATAAATACTTTGCAACAGGAAACCAAGGTCGATTACAACACTATGATATTAACAGTAATGATGTGTTAGGCTCTAAAAATCTAGTAGAATTTGCTGTTGAGAAAGGGCTTTATAATCCTGAAAAAGAGGGGGCATTTAATTTCTCAAAAGCTTATACACGAGATGACGAACGAGACCGTACTTATAATGATCCGCGAGTATGGGTTATCCAGCAACAATTTAACCCATCACTAAAACAAGCTGTGGATGATGGTCGTAATTTCGCACCTTTATTAACGCCAGAAAAAAAAGTATCAGTGGAAGAAGCTAAAGCGATGTTACGTAATCACTTTGAAGGGACGAAACACGACCCATATACCAATGGGTTAAATGGTCAAGAATCTTGGCGTCCAATTAGTGTATTTAGAACTTATGAAGCGCATGTTATGCAAGTTCGTCCTGAGCTTCCTCAAGAAATTGGTGAAGTGACCTATGTTGGTTTAGGCATGGCAGATTTAACTGCATTTGTTCCGTATTACAGTGGATTAAAAGCTTATCCGCAACATTATGGAATAGGAAGTAATCAAGCAGATAGTGATTCTATTTACTGGAAATATCGTAAGTTACAAACATTAGTGATGACAGATTATCCAAAACTCGCACCAATAGTGAAAAAAGCTTATCAAGAGTGGGAAGCAAAAACCGCATTAGAGCAAAAAGAAATGGAAGCTAAATATCTCACTATGGTGAAAAAAGATAAAACTGGCGCAGATAAAATGCTTAATGAATTTAATCTACGAGTTATGGCAGATGCTGAAAAATTAACTGAAAACTTAATGAACGAATTGTTTACAGTAAGAACAAAAGATATTCAAGATGATATTTTCTTTGCTAATAAGTCTAAGAAGGATTGATAGGATAGAAGTATTTTAGATATCTGTTTTAATAGAAAGATCCCAATTAAACTGGGATCTTTTTTATAGATAAAACTCATTAAAGAACAGGAATATAGTAGCTAATCTTTTGTACGTAATGATCACTTTGACCAAGTAATTTATCGTAACTTACTGACTCTTTTAATGTATATCGTTCAATGTCTGGACCGGGTCTGCGCAATAAATTCATTTTCGGAAGTACTTTGGTATAGACGGTATAAATAATGTCATCATAACCAGTTAATGAATCTAAGATTTCATTTATATGAAATGTAATGGCTAGATAGTTGCCACCAGGTAGTTCTAGTTGTGACATGGCCGAAGCATTTGATGTTTTTGCTAACTTTTCTTTATCAACGGCAGTGCTATAAATATACATAGTATCTTCTAATGTACTTGCAGATGCTCGATGCATTGCATATAGCTCTGTGGGTATTGTATGCACATCTTTTAAAAATTTACGCCAAAATTCTTTTCTGAATTTTTTCTTGTCTGAATCCCATGTTGAAATAGGCTTATTGTAATGATGCGACATACCGACTAATTTTTGAGATGAGAGTGTAACTACCTCATATTTAGCGCTCAGTTCAACGGTTTCTAATGCAGGGAAAATCAGTTCACTAATATCCCATCCTGGTCTTTTTCTATATTCCGAAGGCGTGATATTAAACTGTTTTTTAAAGGCTCTGCAAAATGTTTGTTGGGAATCAAAACGATACTTCAATGAAATATCTAACAGGCTACAACGTGTTATTCTTAACGCGTAGGCGCCACAAGATAAACGACGAGCGAGTATGTATTTTCCTAAAGATATTCCTGTATACGCTTTAAATAAACGCTGAAAATGCCATTTTGTATAGCCTGATTTTTCAGCAACAATATCTAACGATAAACGTGAATCGAGATTTTGCTCAATCCAAACGATGATATCTTTAACAACATTCTCTTGTAGCATGAATATTCCTATTAATTTTTCTATCGATGTTTCTCAACAGAATCGACTTAATTTATTGAACTACAATAAATTTATAGGTGTTAGGATAATTACATATCGTATAATGATAGTTACATTGAATAAAGTAAAATAGGCAGGTAATAATGTAAAGTTATGTATTGCAATTTATTTGAATTAAAATTGACTTTAATTAAAAAATTGTATTTTAACTCTTTCATCAATGATTGATAATTTTTATTAGATTTAATCTTAAATTGAAATATTTTTATATTTTAAGCTTTAATAAAATGCGGAGATATCCTATTTTATCTTTAAAAAAGAAATCCTAATCTAATTTTATTAGCAAAACATTATTTTGTTATTTTAGGAGATGTAAATGAATAAATTATTTTCTATTTCTACTATTGCTTTAGTTTTTTCACTAATAACAGCACCTGCTTTGGCTGCTAAAACGGATACTTATGACTGTGAAGGTCAAAAAATCAGAGTTTCTTTTCCTAATGAACAGCTAGCTGTTATGTATTACAGTGATGAAATTATAGTTTTAAAAGAAGCTATTGCGGCTAGTGGTGCTCGTTATGTTGGTGAGAATTTCCAAATTTGGGGTAAAGGAAAAGGTGAATTTAATTTAGCAACGATTTCAGAAGATGATGCAGTTAATGGACGTGTTGCTGAAGATAAAGGACGCACTTGTAAATTAGTAAAATAACGTAGAAACCAGTTATAAATAACAAAGAGGACAATTTTATTGTCCTCTTTGTTATAAGAAAAAGATTAAGCAAATATAATAAAATTTGAAAATAAAAACGATTATTATCGACAAAGTAATAACGCATTTTTTATCACACAAATAAGTTGATCATAAAAAAATAAATCAGTTATAAAAGTCGTTAAAATCTTTTTCTAAAGATATTTTATTAGACCATCTTCGTATTAAAAGTATTAATGTAATGGGATTTTCACAAGGTGCTGTTTTTGCTATGGCTCTTTGTGTTTATTATCATGTTGATAAACTACTTATTGTCGTAGGACAAGATCAATTTGATTATCCTGATACACAAAATAAGCTAACAGATGATGTTGTTAATATGCAACGTCAAGCTGTTGGATCACCCAATTCGTTAACCAGCAGGGTTAAGCAAAATATTACAGCCAAGTGGTTAATGGATTTTATTCTAAATTACAGTGCCGATGTTGATTTGGCTGTTTATAAATCAAATGATTTTCTCCCAGTTTATCAATAATGTATGGCCGAAGCCTTTAAACAAGGCAATGATTGATATACGCAAGATTTGCTGATTGCTATGCAACCTTGGGGATTTTCACCTGAAGAAATAAAGACACCAATCAGCTTATGGTATGGAATGAAAGATATCAGTACAGTTCATTCACCAGACTTTGGGGATTTATTATTTCAACGTTTTCCTAATGCTGAGCGGCATTTATGGCCAGAAGAAGGAGGCTCACTTCTATGGACGAAAACAGAAGAAATTTTATTGGAACTAGCTAATTAATAAGGTGATGTAGTACATTAATGATAGAGTAGATACTGGTTATCTTAAAAAATAACAGTATCTACTTTTTTATTCATATTCTTAAATTAAAATAATGAGATAGGTAAAATAGATAATTATTTTTATCTTATAATTATTTTCTAATTTTGCGTGAGAAAAGTTTTTTTAAAATAAAGATAAAAATAATTTGCTATAAACTGAATTATATGACTTAATAGCGCCACTGGTTTGGAAGTACAGACCTATTTATGTTAGTGCAGTTTCAAGTAGTTCACCGTTTAGCGTTATCCCTGATACCTCTTCGTTGCGAATTCCTTCAAATAGTGACCATAAGTAAAAATCCGAAATCAAACCGCAAACAATGCCTTATGGCAAAATAATTAATTAAAGGAAATCTTATGTCTAATACAATGGCAGGTACAGTAAAATGGTTTAACGATGATAAAGGTTTTGGTTTTATCACTCCTAAAGACGGTAGCAAAGATGTATTCGTACATTTTTCAGCGATCCAAAGCGATAGTTTCAAATCTCTGAAAGAAGGCCAAGAAGTTTCATTTTCTATCGAAAATGGCGCTAAAGGTCCAGCAGCAGCGAACGTAATCGCTCTGTAATCTATTGAGCCGTTATTACTGTATATATTGTTTAATGCAATATTGATACAAGTAAGATCTAGAAAACCTCACTTCGGTGGGGTTTTTTTATATCAATTTCTAGTATTATTTAAATTTGACGTGTATTTAATAAAACGTATAAAAAATAGCATTATTAAAGTTATGTAAGTATTTAATGTAAATTATTTAAATTTTTAGAAAGTTATTTACTTTAATACCTAATGATTTTTACAAAGAAATAAATTAATGGATAAATAAATTCTTATAATGGCAAAGTAAAGGCATTAAGATATTGTCTTCTCAATCAAAAGAAAGAAAAAAGTTTTATTAGAATAAAAAGATATCAGATAAATCATAAAAAAATAATTTAAGATAAAATTTAAATTAATATTTAATGACTTATCTTAAAAAATTACTGTCTAATCCAATATGGCTTAAATGCTTTTTAGTTCCTAAAGGACAAACTTGTGTACGCTAAAAATATTTTTTCATTACATCTATTACATCCAAAATATTTCTTAACTTGGTTTGGTGTTTTTATTCTTTTTTTATTAGTGCAACTTCCTTATTCTTGGTTACTTTTTTTAGGTAAACACCTTGGGGTGTTATCTCGTTTTTTTGTCAAAAGAAGAGTCTCAATAATAAAGAAAAATTTAGAACTATGTTTCCCTGACAAAGATAAAAATGAAATCGACAAGCTTGTTATGAATAATTTATCATCTCTAGGTATCGCATTATTTGAAACAGGTATGGCGTGGTTTTGGAGTGATCGTCGATTAAAAAATCTCTTTGAAGTACAAGGATTCTCCAATTTTACTGATGCTAAAGATAAAAAAACGGGAATTTTACTCATTGGTATACACTCTATGTCACTAGAGCTGGGAGGACGCATTATGGGACTTTGTTTCCCTGTGAATGCGATGTATAGACCACATAATAATAAAGCAATGGAGTTTATCCAGACTAAAGCAAGATGCCGTTCCGATAAGGGTATGATAGATAGACGTAACTTAAAGTTTATGGTTATGGAGTTAAAAAAAGGAAAAGCGATTTGGTTTGCTCCTGACCAAGACTTTGGCTTAAAAGGTACAACATTTTCTCCATTCTTCTCTGTTGAAAAAACATCAACCTCCAAAGGTGTTGCTATATTAGCAAAATTATCAGGAGCGCCTTCTTTAACTGTTACTTTGGTAAGAAATGAAGATCAGAAAGGCAAAAAATACAGTTTAATCATTGGTAAAGAACTGATTAATTATCCTTCTGATGATATTCAAAATGATACAGATAGAATGAATAAGCTGATTGAAACAGAAATTATGCGAGCTCCAGAACAATATTTATGGGCTCATCGTCGGTTCAAAACTCGACCTGCAGGTGAAGCCAATTTTTATAATTAACATAAAAAAGAGTAATACATCAATACATGATGTGTTGCTCATTATTTACAAGAAAAAAGATAATCATTATCAATTAAATTGTCAGCCCTTACGTTTATATGGATTAATGAAAATGCAAACAAAAGAGATAGAATGGAAATAAAAAGATAAGAAAAAAGAATAGAGTTAGCAGGTATATAAGTTAACTATACCTGATTAATATATCTAGTTGAATATTGATATCTTAATTTATGGCTTTATTATCATTAAAAATAAACAACAAAAAGAGAATAGAATATTTATGCAGAGTTATCATTCGCTATCAGCCCAAGTTTACCAATTAGATAAACCTATAGGGTGTAGTTTTGGTGACGCAGAATATTATCAAGAACGTCTTAAGGATGTTAATGGTAAAATCTTAGAACCCGCGGTAGGAACTGGGCGTATTTTAATCCCTTTATTAAAGGCTGGATTTAATATAGAAGGGTTTGATCTTTCAGATGAGATGCTTTATTTCTGTATGGAAAATCTAAGAAGTAATGGATATTCTCAAGATAAAGTGACTAAAGATAATTTGCTGACATTCCAAGTTGAGACACTTGTTGATGCAATAATTATTCCGACAGGGACTTTCTTATTGTTAGATAGCGAAATAAAAGCACTACAGTCACTTCAACAATGTTATAACGCATTAAATCCAGGCGGACGTTTGCTAATTGACATTAGTTTGGCGCATACTTTTACTAAAGGCCAATGTTCTAGTCGACAATTTGAAACGCCGGAAGGAGATTTAATTACCTTACAGATAGTAAATGCTGAAATAGATTATATTAATCAATTAACAGTATCTCATCATCGTTATGATAAATGGAGAAATGGGAAAATAATTGAAAGTGAATGGGAAGTGTTTAAATTGAAATGGTTTGGTGTGAATGAATTTAAACGGATCCTTGAATCTATTGGCTTTGATAAAATAACAATTTCTGGAAATTATCAATATCTACACGAACCAAATAACGAAACAGAAATTATTACTTTTGAAGCTTATAAATAGAAATTAAATAGGATATTGACAATAAGACCATAAAATAATGACCTTTTGAAGGTCATTAAGTAGTTTTTCTATCTTTTTGAAAAGATAAAATGTTGTCTTTGCTATGAGAAAATAAAACAAGAGAATGTTTACTTTGAAAGAATAAATGATTTTATGTGTCAGTATTAAAGTGAGTTTTTAAGATAAAAAATCCCCGCACTAGGCGGGGATAAATTAAATATCTATCGTGTCATCAAAAGCGTAGAGACCATAATAAGAGCCTGCACCACCATGACCAATTCGAGTGATAAAGTCGATATAGTTCTGTGGAAATTTACATCCAAAATCTTTGTGTTAGTGACAAACAATAGCAACAAGTATTAATTTTTCACGGATATGCTCGGTGGGATTATGTGCATATTTCTTATTTATTTGTTCTCATTGTTGTAACGATGTCAACTTGTTTTCTTTCAAAAAAAAATAAGATAAAACCCATAAAGTAAAGTCCCTGTTTAATTCTTAAATGCTTGTTTAACAATCTGTTATGGTGAATAGAAGATCAAACATAAAATGATTTTCTTACTGAAATTACACTGTAAACTATTTTTATCTTTAATGAGAAAATAGTATTTTTAGATAATGGTTTTCATTATTTATTGTACAAGGAGAATGAATATATGATAGATAAAAAAGAGACCAACGCTAGGAGAGTTGGTCAATAAATACTAGAAGCAATGTGAGCAATGTCGTTGTGAAAAACTGAGTAAAATACTCAACTATTCATGCAATAAAGGATAATCATTATCATTTAATGTGTCAAACCCACTAAGATTATGGTCACTATTTATTCACATTAAAAACCAACAAAATAATTTAGTTGATAGAAACTAAAGTTGGTAATTTGTCAATTATAACAATGAGATCACTTTTTTCTGATTTAGTATTTATCGCATTCTCAATGCTTTTCATTTTTTTTATTTTATTGATTAAATCCTTAGCATGTTGAGATCGTAAATGTATTGTTTTTTTAACCATGAGTATTCTCCTTACTTGTGATAACCACTAGCATAATAGTGATAACATTTAAATGCAAATGATAATCAATATCACTTGGTGTTAAAGGAGAGAATAAACTCTTGGGAAATATTGTGACACTGCTATATTCATACTTTATGTGCAGATTTTCTTACCTCAGAGCTATTTATGTTCCATTACTTAAGATCTCCATTGTTACTGCACGAAATGCACCATCTCATAAGCGAGTTATTAATACCATGAGGGGATGGGGAATTTCTGTTAATGAAGCTTTTTTATGGGAGGAGTAGATAAAGTAAATGTGTTAAAGATTTTAAAACCACATATATTCTTTGATGATCAAAAATTACATTTAAAATCCTCGTATTAACTTCCTTCTGTACATATCCCGTTTGGGATAGCGAACAAAGATATAGATAATAAATTATTATAGTAAAAAAGGTGTGTGATATTTATATCATACCCTCTTTTTTTATTTTGTCTAATATGGCTTTTATTTGAAATATTCTATTTATATTTTTTTATTTAAATAAAACCAATAGCAAAGTTGGATCTATTTTTATAGAAGTAGTATGGTATTGGATAATTTATATATATTATAAATTAATAACGATTTATAGATATTTTATCTTAGATGTATCTAATTAATTAAAATTAAATAAGGAAAATTGAAATGGATAATGATCATAGATTTTTTTCTGATGATATATGCCCCAAAACCGCATTATATGGTCAATTTTATGGTGATAATCACTATGCGGGCAGAGATTATGAGCGGAAAATATATAACGGAAATAAATTCCCAAAAACTAAAAAAGGATTTTATTTTAAAAAGTTAATGAATTTTAAATGATAAAAGTAACAAGCAGTAATATAAAGTCACTTTAACAAAAGTATCAGTTGATGATTGCGTAATAACGAGTTTTAACTTGTTAAAATAATATTACATTAAATTTATTATTAAATTTCAAATGTCAGTAGATTAATAACCTTATCATAAAGGTTAGAAATTCTTTCTAATATTATTTGATCTTGAGTAAATATCATATTAAATGACTGGCTCAGTAATATGTAATCATCAACATTTTTTATATTATTGATGGTTTATCTTTGGTTCTATTTATCGAATATACTGTAAGTTTCTAAAAATTTATAATATGTGGAATAAGTATATAAGTATAAAGTGAAAAGATATTATTATAACAAGTGAGTTATTGATGTAAAAACTCACTTGTTAATATAAGAAATCATACAGTATGAAGATACAACATTAAGTTTGCTACATTATTTGGGTATAATTTATTATAAGTGTTCCCAGCATCCTGAATAATTCCAATCTGTAATAGTCCCTTTTTTATTAGCAACAAAATTATTTGTACAAATTGTCGATTGCCCCCATCCATTATTTTGTGTCCATTTCCATGTGTATTGTGTGCCACCATCTGTTCTTTTATGTGTGTTACTAGGACTGCCCCAAGACATAACAAGATCATCTACGGATTTGCCAACCCAATACGATCTACGCGCTTTGAACTCTTCTATCTGCTTTAATCTCTCTAACCTTGCTTTACTTGGTACTCCTTGCTCTTGGTTTTGTAAAGCTTGTTTATGTTTAGCTCCAGGTACTCCAGTAAGAGCATAAGTTAAGTCTGAAATAGCATCACGATCTCTTTGGGTACAACCATTTAGAATGAATAAGGAGAAGAAAGAAATAGCGAAAATTAATTTGTTAATCATAATAATCCTTTGTTGCATTAGTAATTAATGCCATATATTTAATAATCATATCTTAAATTTATTTATATTATATAGTTATCTATTGAGTGACTTAAAAATTTTCCGCTGATAATGAGCATTACACATGTAAATACCATCAAAATAACAAGCAAATAAAATATTGAATTGTATTTATCCATAAATAATAAAATCATAAATAAAGTAACCAAATTCTAGCGATTAAGAAAATCAAGTGAGATACCTTCTTGATAAAATATCATTATTGATACGACAGCTATCATATTTATACCTGTTAGCTCAGGTTTGAGCTAACAGGTTTCGTAGGTAGAAATATAACTAAATATGATCGCCTGTTTTGAGCGAGAAGCAGACATTAAGATATAATAGTTTGGATGCGAGAATTTCAGGCTCAAAATGCCTATTATCCAGAAAAGTAACATTAGCAAACAGGAAAATAGATGGCCACCGATCATAACGATTTTATATCCCAGCCCAAATACGTGGAAATTCAACCTGCATTCTCACGTATAATTGAATGCGTTGTGACAAATCTAACTCATTGCTTTCCTGACCTTATACACAGTATATACGTATACGGAAGTGTAGCTGAAGGCAGAGCAGAGGAAGGTAGGTCTGATTTGGATATGACAGTCATTTTCAAACATGAACTTGATCGGGCTACTAAAGAACAATTTGCAACTGTTCAGTCTGTTCTTGAAAAAAATAATCCCGTTATCAGTAAAATTGATTTTGATTGTGGTCTGCTGGGACAGGTTCTCGATCCAAATAATGTACTCAGTTGGGGATACTGGATTAAACATCACTGTCACTGCGTTTATGGCGAGGATTTGAGTCATCACTTTCAAGCTTTCAAACCTTCAAAAGCTATTGCAGTAGCTGTGAATGGTGACTTTATGCAGGTTCTGGATAAACTAGTAATTCAAATAAAAACATCTTCTAACGAAAACAAAAAGTTACAGCTTCAGCGCTCGGCTGCGCGAAAACTTATCAGAGCAACCAACATCCTTCGTAGTGAACAAGATAATGACTGGCCTGACTCTCTACATGAGTATCGTGCTAAATTTAACTCACGATATCCTGCACTAGCGGAAGATATGGATTACCTATTGGAAATTAGCATTAAACCCCGAAGTGGCATAACAGACTTCGAAAAACGGGTTATGGCATTTGCCCACTGGCTTAGCTCTGAATTTAATAGCCAAAAAGCCTAACCAGATGCTCTTGTTAATCTCTTAAATAACCAACGTCCGCTTCTAGCACAGAACAGTCTGTCAATTTAGAATCGACTCTGTATCATACCTGTATTAGCTCAAATCTGAGCGAGTATTATATAATGAAATTGTTTTTAATATGAGACTCTATTATTGTGTTCTTTTCTTTTGGGGTAAATACGATCCTATCAGGAGGTATGTCTTTATCAATAAAGCTCATTGCCCCAATCATAACATTGTCACCAATATGTAACTCATTACCAATGATATATGAGTTAGCACCAACTGTTACATTATTACCTATCTTGGATCAGAAAAGACAATGTCCATAAACAGGTAACCATAAGGATTGTCTGCAGATAAACGAGTCTCTTCTAACTGAGCAATATATTCCGCATTATTGATTTCAAGCTTAATCATGGTATCACCTATTTAACTGTGTTTTTATACAGTGATTTATATAAGGTAACGAATAGAATAGCAAGGAGAAATGGGCAATTTTATCAGCTAAAGAAAGGGGGATTTTGAGAGATGATTTGTCGTCGTTTTACCAGAGTTTTACCAGAGTTTTACCAGAGTTTTACCAGAGTTTTACCAGTGGCAAATTTCAGACATAAAAAAACCAACCGTAAATGGTTGGTTTTCTTAAATATTGTTGGTCGGCATGATAGGATTTGAACCTACGACCCCCGACACCCCATGACGGTGCGCTACCAGGCTGCGCTACATGCCGTTTGTGCCCTGTATATTACTGCTTTTGACTGCTAAAGCAACCCTTTGCTAATTAAGTGACGTAATTTTATACATCACTAATCGCGCTAGCGTTCAATAAAGCGTTTTTGTTCGGCAAGAACTTGGAGTAATAATTTTAAGTCAGGTTTTGCAGAGCTAATTTCTTTTCCTGATCTATCAAATAAAGCATACCGACCATGTTTATCTATCAACAAGGTATTATCTTGTAAAAAGACGACGAATGCCTCGTCATCACCTGTAAAAATCCATGGATGATTACGGGTACTTGCGAATAAATCTTCACCTTGTGAATAGTTATCTGCTGGGCTAATGACATGCAAAACATGCTGCATCAAGGTTGTCATAACATCTTGATGGCTTGTCATTCTATCAATAACTTGTGGCGTCATATTGGGCCAATGTATTATCAATGGCACTTGTGATTGGCTTAAATTAAAAGTGGTCTTATCTAACAGCCACTGATTAACCTGCTTCTTATTGTTGTCTTGATGATAGCTAGAAGTGACAACAACTACAGTATTATCCAGCGTTTTGGTTTTTTGTAATGTCTTAAATATTGTTTCTAGTTGATCATTTAACGTAGCGCGTTGAGATGCATTATTGGTGTGACCATTAATTTGTAAGAAAGAGAACCAAGGGCTAGTTTGACTGTTTTTGATCAACCAATTATTCCAACTATCAATGGTGGCACTGTTATCACCACTGCGTGATGTTGGGAGAGAGAAATCTGATAACACAGCTTGTTTAAACAATGGTGTTTGGAAACCATTAGTTGAAAACATTGCTAATTGATAGTTTCGATAACTTAATGCATCGAAAAGTGCAGAGTTTTTTCTGCTACTTAATACACTGTCTAAATAAGAAGGTGAAATACCATAAAATAGGCCAAATAATGCAGTGCCATTATTAATGCCTGATGAATAATGTCTTGAAAAATAAAGACTATTTTGTGCGAATTGTTGCAAGCTTGGTAAATCGGACACTTCTTCGTTACCTAAACCATCAATGACAACTATCAGCACGTTATAAGAATAGGTGTCCTTGGCATAGATTAATGGAGCAAGAGGATAGGTGATACCTTGCGCTGCTGGATTACCTTCACTGATAACACGTTGCTCATATTCTGATTGATTAATAAAACCATGACGTTCAAGAAATTTACGCGCCGTCATTGGATACGATAATGGTAAATTGGCACGTTGCATGGTGATTGGGCGATAGAAATTAGCATCAGCCCAGATTGACATTGAGTGAGATAATATAAAGCAAGTAATAAAGACACCAGCTAATGGTTTACCCCAACGTTGGCGATTTAAGCTACGTAATTTTTGCCAACTCCATGTTGCAAAAAGCATTTCAATAAGAAAGATGATGGGAATGCCAATGAAAATAAGTTGCCATTCACGTGCCATTTCACCTTCATCTGGATTAATCACAAGATCCCAAACAAGTTGAGTCAAATGGAGTTGAAATTGCTGGTAAACGGCGATATCAAAAATAAGGATAGTTAATCCTGCACTGGCAAGAGCACAGGAAATAACTCTAAGTAGCCGTTGGGAGACCGCGACAAAGGTGAGAGGAAAAAGGATGAGTATATAGATAGCAAAGACAATAAAACTAAAATGTCCCATCCAGCTCACAATAGCGTAAAAACGACCAGCAAAAGTTGCAGGCCAATCAGAAATAAACAGGTAACGGCTCCCAAGCAGTAAGCTTAGAATAATATTAAATAGCGCAAACCAGTGACCCCAACTGATCATTTGGGAAACTTTTTCACGATAGGACTGAGGTTTCGTTACCATGTCTATAAATAATTTTTCTATGTTTATTAGTGAATATTGCCTTCATCAATTGAAGCACGCAATGCGTGAACAAAAGAGTCAGTAATCAGCATTCGTTGAGCAGGGGCAATACTTGTATTAATTAAGTTTGTCACCATGTTCCCCAACACCATCAAAGAAAGATCTGTAGGAGTATGATGTTTTTCAAGAACGCTGACAAGTTCTGCAAGTAATTGCTCAACTTGTTCATCACTATAACGGGATTTTTGTGGCATAAAATCTGAATTCCTACTATATGAATAAAACGCTATATATTACCGTATTGCTAGGCCTTTTTCCGCTATTAAATTAATTAATTTTCCCTTGATACTGAAAGTAGGGAGTGTTTGAATACGCGCACGAGAAAGAGAAGCAATAGAAGAGGACGGCCATGAGTCTAGATATTAGTCAGTTAGTCTTACATCAGCTTATCAAGCAAGATGAGCAGACATTAGAAGTTGTGCTACGTGATTCACTCTTAGAAATTGAACCCGTTGTTCAGGAGATGATTGAAGAGTTACATCGTGTATACAGTGCAAAAAGTAAAGCTTATGGTTTGTTTAATGAAGAAAGCGAATTAGCAGAAGCACTGCGCTTACAACGTAAAGGCGAAGAGAACTTTTTAGGTTTTTCACGAGCAGCAACCGTGAGACTAAAAGATGAATTAGCAAAATACCCTTTTGCTGAAGGTGGCACTGTTCTATTTTGTCACTATCGTTATTTAGCGGTGGACTACCTTTTAATTGCTGTACTTAGTAGCTGTAACAGTATGTGGGTAAATGACAGCCTTGATGTGTCATCAACACGTTATTTAGATATTCCTCATGCAGACATTATTGCTCGTATCGATTTAACTGAGTGGGAAACGGCACCCGACTCTTTACGTTATTTAACGTTTTTAAAAGGTCGTGTTGGACGTAAAGTCTCTGATTTCTTTATGGATTTTTTAGGTGCTCAAGAAGGTTTAAACGCTAAAGTTCAAAATAAAGGCTTATTACAAGCGGTTGACGATTTTTGTGAAGCCTCAGAAATGGGTAAGCAAGAACGTCAAACTTGTCGTGAGCAAGTATATAGCTACTGTAATGAGCAATTACAATCGGGCGAAGAAATTGCCTTAACAGAGCTTGCTGAAGAATTACCCTCTTTGGGCGATCAAAACTTTGCTCAATTTACTGAAGAGAAAGGCTATGAATTAGCTGAAACATTTCCAGCAGATCGCAGTACGCTACGTCAGCTGATGAAGTACTCGGGAAGTGGTGGTGGATTAACAGTGAATTTTGATGCGAAATTATTAGGAGAGAGAATATTCTGGGATCCAGCAACAGATACGCTCACAATTAAAGGTACACCGCCTAATTTACGTGATCAGCTACAACGTAGAGCATCAGAAAAATAATTAAACAGTAGAAACAAATAACGCCACATCAAGTGGCGTTACATGCTCGGCGTCCCGAAAAATAAAGCTCGAAGGGTGGCTTATTAAGCGCGCAGGAAGTCGATATGAGTAATTTTTGGCTTATACTCGTGACGTTGCACTGCTTTAACTTTAACTTTAGTTTCTTTGCCATCGATAACCAGGTTTACGAAATCTGAATAGAATTCTGATTTGTGTTCTTGGTTGATTACTTCGTTGTGATCTAAATCGATAGCGATTGGCTCTTCATTTCCGCCATAAACGATAGCAGGAAAACGGTTAGCCACACGCAGGCGGCGGCTCGCACCCTTACCCTGCTCTTTACGTACAGTTGCATTAATAGTTAACATCTTTTTTCTCTTATGAAAAAGAAAGAAAATACATACTTGTTACAGGCGACCCAGCAACAAGCTCGAGATTTGGTTTATCTAAAAATAGATAAAGCGGGGCGCATTTTAACGAAAAAGTCCACTAACAGCAAATATAAATCCAGATTAATACAAGGTATCTGCTTTTCGATAGCGGCCTGTATAGTCAAAAATCTTATTTCTTATCTTCCAAAAGCGCTCTCTTTTACCTTTATGTGCGACTATAAAGTCGGGGTGACGTAACAAATCAAATTGTTTAATAATGTCGTTGGCATTATGCCAAACAAAAGGGACACCTGGTGCGCGTTGATGTTCACGTAAGAATTTTAATTCGAATACTTTTCGTTGTGCTGGAGTGGTTAGTCGAAAACGTTCAGAGACAGAAGTGCCTTCTTCATCGTAATAATTGATGTCTAACCATTCTCCTTTAGCATCATTCCCAGATTGAAATTGCATGCCTCCACAGCGCAAAACAAGCGCTCCTTTTAGCTTTAATGCGGCTTTAAGCATATCATCAGGATCAACTAATATTTCATCACAGTGAACACAACGACGTGCTGCAATATCATTTTCTTCATTACAGTGGGGGCATAATTTAAAGCGGAAACGAAATTCACACTGCTGTTTTTGCCCATGTTCATTGAGTTCCCAGCCTTGGCAGCGTCGACCATAATGTTCAATAATATCGCCATCAGCATCCACTATTCCCCAAAATGTATTAGCAAATTGGCAAACAGGGCAGAATACTTGTACAGGTTTACTATTTGGATTGGGTTTTTTAGTACCGACTTCGGGTAGATAAAGATCATGAGGATTACCTGCATAATCTAAAATTAGGCATTCTGTTTTTCCTGCAAATAATCTTAATCCTCGCCCTACAATTTGCTGGTATAAACTTACAGACTCAGTAGGGCGTAGAATAGCGATTAAATCAACATGAGGTGCATCAAAGCCAGTTGTTAGTACGGCCACATTGACCATATAACGTAATTGCTGCTGCTTAAAACGAGAAATAAGATCATCACGTTCATAAGGTGGCGTATCCGCGCTCACTAATGCCGCTTCATCTTGAGGCAAAAGAGAAAGAATTTCTTTTGCATGTTCAACGGTGGCTGCAAATATCATGACGCCACGACAGCTTTCTGCATATTCAATAATCTGTGAAACAATATGAGGCGTAATACGTTTTTGTCTTTTTATTTCACGATTAAGATCTTCTTCATTAAATATTCCATTTTGACTTGTTCGGACTTGGCTAAAGTCATATTGCAAAATAGGCATATCTAATCGAGTTGGGGGTACTAGAAAATGATTGCTTATCATATAGCGCAAAGGTAATTCATAAATACAATCACGGAAAAAGCAGTCTTCATTGCCTTTGATCATACCGTGATAATGATATTGATAAATCCACCCTGTAGGTAAACGATAAGGTGTTGCAGTTAATCCTAAGATCCGTAATTGTGGATTAATAGATTGTAATTGTTTAATGACTTGCTGATATTGACTATCTTCAGACAAACTAATGCGATGGCATTCATCAATAATAAGAAGGGAAAAAGTATCATTAAACTGCGATAAATTACGGGCAACAGATTGCACACTACCAAAAACAACTTTTCCGCTACTCTCTTTTTGTTGTAAGCCCGCAGCAAAAATATCCGCAGATAGACCATAAGCCTCATATTTGCTATGGTTCTGTTCTACTAATTCTTTTACGTGTGCTAGCACCAATACGCGTCCGCGCGCTCTTTTAGCAAGTTCAGCAATGACTAAACTTTTTCCTGCGCCAGTAGGTAATACAATTACCGCAGGTGTATTGTATTGGCGAAAATAAGAGATGGTCGCGCTAACAGCATCAAGTTGATAAGGTCTGAGTGTAAAAGCCATAACTCTACATAAGAAATCAAACGGAGCGTCAGCGTAACATTTTTTTATGGGTAGCGCGAATAAGGAGGAGTATAGAGCGTGATAGTTTATTTATAAATTAATTAGTTGTTTTATTGTTAATATTCATTTTTAATAGATGCCTCATATCAGATGGTATTCTTCCATTTTTCAGAGAAATTCATGCGATTAGATAAATTTTTATCCCAGCAATTGGGTATTAGCCGTAGCTTGATCCTTCGTGAATTAAGAGCTGGGCTTGTAACAATTGATGGCGAAATGGTGAAAAGCGGTTCAACTAAAATTGCACCAGAGCAAGAAGTAGCTTACGACGGTAAGGTTTTAACTCAAATTTTAGGGCCTCGTTACTTTATGTTGAATAAGCCAATTGGTTATGTATGTTCAACAGACGATCCTGTCAATCCAACTATTCTCTATTTTATTGATGAACCGTTAGCTCATAAATTACATGCTGCTGGTCGTTTAGATATTGATACAACAGGGCTTGTTTTATTAACAGATAATGGTCAATGGTCACATCGTATTACGGCGCCAAAACATCATTGTGAAAAAACTTATCTGGTTACATTAGAAGAGCCGATTGGAGAGGGTGTTGCTGAACAATTCCAAAAAGGTGTACAACTCAATGGTGAAAAAGATCTGACTAAACCCGCCAAATTAGAAATTCTTACACCAACAGAAGTGAAACTCACTATTAGTGAAGGCAAATACCATCAAGTGAAACGTATGTTTGCAGCAGTGGGGAATCATGTCAGTGCATTACATCGTGAGCGTATTGGCGATATCACATTAGATGAGACTTTAGCTGAGGGAGAATATCGTCCATTAACAGAAGAAGAGATCAACAGCATTCACTTACCTCAATAATTATTATCTGTTCTGTCGTCTTTGGGAGTTTATCTGCGTGCAACAGCAACGTTCGTCGTACCTTGGTCTCATTTTAATATTGGGACTTATTTCCATGCTTATGCCATTGGCTATAGATATGTATTTGCCAAGTTTACCAACTATTGCGCAAGATTTTGGTGTGCCTAGTGGCAAAGTGCAAATGACATTAAGTATCTATATTTTTGGCTTTGCTATTGGACAATTAGTCTATGGTCCTATGGCTGATAGTTTGGGGCGTAAGCCTGTCATTTTGGGTGGCGTAATTGTTTTTGCTTTTGCCTCTAGTGCATGTGCATTATCTGAATCAATAGATATGCTAATTGGCATGCGTTTTTTACATGGTTTTGCTGCTGCTGCGGCAAGTGTTGTGATTAATGCATTGATGAGAGATATGTTTTCTAGAGATGACTTCTCTCGAAGTATGTCTTTTGTTGCGCTTGTCATGACCATCGCGCCATTATTAGCACCACTATTAGGCGCTTGGGTGATGAATTGGTTTTCATGGCATGCTATTTTCTGGAGTATCGCGATAGCTGCTGTGATTGCATCGGCATTAATTGCTTTTTATATTCCAGAAACATTACCCAAAGAGCGTCGCCAACGCTTAAGCTTAAGAGTGACATTTAGCCAATTTATTAGTCTGTTTAGAACACGTCGTGTCCTTTGCTATATTTTGGCTTCAGGTTTTTCTTTTGCTGGCATGTTTTCATTCCTTAGTGCTGGTCCTTTTGTCTATATCGAATTACATGGCATTCCATTTGATCAATTTGGATTATATTTTGGTTTTAATATCATCTTCTTAATTTTGATGACAAGCATTAATGGGCGATATGTTCGTCGATTTGGTGCGTTGAATATGTTACGCCTAGGATTAACGATTCAATGTTGTATGGGGCTTTTTTTATTGTTGGTGGTTGCTCTTGATTTACATTTCTATTTCCTTGTTGTGGGGGTAGCAATGTATGTGGGAGGGATTGCGATGATCACATCGAATGCGATGGCCGTTATCCTTGATGATTATCCCCATATGGCCGGGACAGTTTCTTCTCTTGCAGGAACAGTGCGTTTTGGTGTGGGTGCTTTAGTTGGAACGGCTATTGCTATGCTACCAGCTAAATCAGAATGGCCAATGGTTAGTTCTATGGCATTCTGTGTACTGTTTGCTATGGGTTTTATTTTGCTTGCTCGTCGTTATAAATAAGCACATCACGCTATAAATAACAGAAATTTATAGCGTGTTTATCTTTTCTTTCTTCTATTTTTTCTAAAAACATCACATCTTCCTCTATTATATTTCATGAATCGTTTCAAATTAGTGCGTTTTTTTGATTTGAATCAATATTTGATGTTGTTTTTTTGTTAAATTAAGTGAAATTTATTTTAATATTCATCTACTATTGTTTTGTCGATATGAAGCATCGTGATAAAAATTGATGGATTGTTTTACTTTAATACGTAATATTTTATACAATTATTTTATATGGTTGATAAAATGTTAAATAAATGAAAGAATAATTGAAGAGATTAAGTATTGCAGACATGAATATCTGCAAACACACTAAGCTAAATGAATGGTTTGATATGTCCCTTTGCTTATTTGTAAAATAACTGTAACGTTCATGTTGTATGATTAACAAGGTTCTAATATGCGTGTGAGCAAGTCAGTTCAAACTCGTATTGATGATGTATTAAATTAACGTGTTGATGAAACAGGATTGATTTGTGGATAATGTACAACTTTCGGTAGTTCATAAGCTGCCGCTGAGTTATCGGTGGCTAGCAGGTTTTGCAGGTACAAGAGTAGAAATACTGCCTGAAAATGATGCTGGAAAGCAAAATACGCTAATTGGCTTAAAATTATTAAGTCATGATGGTATGACACTGGATGAAGCAATACAGAATTTGCGTCAGTATCTGAGTAATCTCCATATTGATAGTGTTGTGATTGAGTGGGATGGTGCTCCTTGCCTTTTCCTTCATAGCGACGATGAATGTGCTGCATTATGTTGCTTAAAAAACGCGGGAGTCGCTATTGCTGAGCCATTCCCAACTGCATATTCTTATTTATAATACCTATTAATGTTATAAAACTAATGGAATTAATTTGCGGTTTACGCATAGTCAAGAATATAAAAAAAGCCTCATTAATGAGGCTTTTTTTATTGTAATAAGATATAAGGGAATTAATTATCTTAATACATTTTGCGAAAGGGTGTTTTCAGCAAGTGCTGTATCATTTTTGTCAATAACACGTCTTGCAGCATAAAAGCGTTTATTCCAGTATGTATTAGACATTTCTGACACTGTTACGCCGTTACTGGTGGATGCATGTACAAATTTATCATTACCAATATAAATTCCAACATGGCGCATAGTACGGCCTGTTTTGAATAGAACGAGATCGCCAGCTTGTAATTTTGATTTATTAACCTGAGTACCGGAGAACTGTTGGTCTGAGGTTGAGCGAGGAAGTTCTACACCAAATTGGTCAAGAAAAGTTCTTTGTACAAAGGCAGAACAATCGATGCCTCTTTTAGTATTTCCGCCTAAACGGTAAGCAACGCCTTTCCAGTCTGCATATTGGTCAAGTATCTTGGATTTTATATCGAGATTCTTCACCAATGATTCAAATTCATCTTGCGATGCTTGGGAAATAGATGTGCTTGATGATGTATTTAGTGGGGCGGTGCTTGAATTCGCTAAGCGTGAATTTGCGTTCTGTGAGCTACATGCCGATAGTGTAGCTACAACAATGAACGCCGGTATGAGCTTAAGCATTCTCATATACGGTTTTGTTCTCATTGTGACAGATTTCCCTTACATCCTTACGTGCAAAAGTGCACATGAATATTCACCAAATAACCAGAGAATATAGTGTAATTTAACTCTGGCAACCTTATTTCGCGAAAAACGTGCTCTAAAGCACGTAAATATCCACATTAAACAATAAATAATGAGGAAACTAGAAAAGTGTACAGAAAGAGGAACTAAATGGCGAGAGAAAAGAAGCTTAATTTACAAAACATTAGATAATAAAGTGCTAATACTTAAAATAGATCTCATTTTGTCATAATAATATCATTTAATTGTCAAAAAAATGACCAAGAGAATAAGTGCGATATTACACTTATTCTCTTTTAATAAATGAGATGTGTTTTCTCTTTTATTTTTTAAAAGGGAGATGTTTTTCTAATTGTCTGACAATAATGTCTGATAATGGTGTAATTAATAACCAACTTGTTGTGATTAAAGTTAAAGAAACAGAACCGACTAATATATCTGATGCCCAGTGTGCGCCGGCCATCACTCTTGGTAATGAAAATATGACAGTAATGAGCAGCGCGCATACGAAAGAACGAAACGAGAGGTAACGTAAGATAAAACTACAAAAGATAAGTAGCATTAAACCATGATCGCCAGGAAAACTATCACCTGAGGCATCTTTTGTTGGAATGCCAGTTATAACACCCACTCTATGTGCATCTTGAAAATAAAGTGTTGGGCTGGGTCTTTCTATTGGAAGATTTTGTCCAATTTGATTAATCAGTACAGCGCAGACTACCATCACTAATCCCACAATTATAAGATGGCGTTTACCTTTATAATCTTTTTGACGAAAAGTATTGTAATAAAGTGCACCCATCACCAACAAAATAACCAAATCAAACTTTCTATTATTGGTATAAGCCACAAAAGAAGCAAAAAAAAGTATCAGGCAAAATATGCTGATTAAAAAAATAAAAAATATGGGTATCAGTTGATAGCCAAAATCCATGTTGTGCCGGAAGATACCAAGAGAAAAAAATAATTAAGCCTGCAAGATTAAGTAGAAAGATAGCCAGTGCTTTTTGGTGAAAATTAGAAAGTTTCATAGTAATAAAATAACAAATTTCCGTATATTTTGTGATCTAGATCACGAATTGTCTAATTTTGATTATAGGACTATAACCAAAATAAAAAAATAGATCTTTGCAATTAGTTGTTCATACAATTGTTACACTTTGGTTTCATTTCTGTTGGATTTTTTTGTACCCACTTAACCGAAATTTAGAATATTTTTTTTTGATACTCTTAATTTGAGTATTACATAATGTTTTTCTATTATTAAATTAAAGATGAAAGTTAAATAAATAAAGTAACAAGCCGATATTAGTTATGACTTTAATAACATATTGGCTTGTGGAATCCACACATCCCAATAATCATAGGAGATTAATTTTGAATAAAATTTATATTGCAGCTACATGTCTGACTTTATTATTTAGTACACCTACTTTTGCTAAGGAAAATAAAGTCATTGGTTCAGTAACAATAACTTTTGTTGGTGCAATTGTTGAGGGCAATTGTCTAATTGATACAGATAAAAACATTTTTAAAACAAGCTGTTGGGATGGAAGTAAAATGCAAGAATCTCAATATCAGTTAGAAAGGAATAAGCATTTTAGCTCTGAATTGATTAACAATAAAGGTTCTATGGATATTAAATGGATTAATGATAACTTAGCCATAATGAACATTGTTTATAATTAATTTTCCATAGTTCTAATAATAACAATAATTTTATTAATTAAATAAAATTTAATACCTTTATAGGACTGTTATTAAAGTTAAAAATATTTGACTTAAGTTTAATCAACGTTGATTTCTTATTTATAAATATCGAACACTTATATTTGATAGACATCAAATATTCTTCTTATGTCTATATAAATGTCATGTTTTATTGCTATGATGAAAATATGTCGGGTAGGTGTGATCCTCATACCTGCTAGCGCAAACAAGAAGTGAGGTCGTTATGAGAAAATATCTGACCGTAGTATGCAGTCTTCTCGTTTCCAGTTCGATATCATTGGCTTGGGCATCTGATCCCATGCAAACAACAGGGCAGATTTATCTACGGGGTGCGATTGTGGATCCTGCATGTGAGATGAATTTCACATTTGATAAAGCTGAATACCAATGTTACAAACACAACAAAGTGTTTACATCTACTCAATCTATTGTTCCTGCGTCTTTTGAAAAATCCCAACAAACTATTATTTTGCCTCAAGATATGGGCAAGGCTGAGATCCGTTGGATGGATAATACCAAAAAGAATGGTGTGATAGACGTTCAATATTTTTAAGGCGTCTGCGGGTAGACAGAGGTAGAGTTCAAAAGATAAACAAGTCAAATAATCGTTTGTCACATTGGCTTTCTTACGATTATCTGACCTATTTAAAGTAATATTAGCTGTTATACGCTAATAAGTAGTTTTTTTGACTATTGATTAGTCTGCTCGGCCCATATAGCGACGTTCAGCAATATGAATGCGAACTTTATCGCCAGTGGAAAGATATTCAGGAACCTGAATAACTAGCCCTGTTGGCAACGTTGCAGGTTTAGTACGAGCGCTTGCAGAAGCACCTTTAATACCAGGAACAGTTTCAACAATTTCCATATCAACAGTTTGTGGCAATTCTAATGCTAAAACTTGACCATCCATTGTTAATACTTGCATTCCCGCCAAGCCTTCCTCAGGAATAAACAGTAATTCATCTTCAATTTGATCTTTTTTGAAGGTATACGGTGTGTAATCTTCATTGTCCATAAAGATATATTCATCACCATCAATGTAAGAAAAGCTAACAGGGCGACGCGTTAAGCTGATGGTATCAATCATATCATCGCCTTTAAATCGCTCTTCTACTTTCTGGCCTGTACGGATATCAGTAAAACGCATTTTGTACAGTGTACTTGCACCACGAGCACTTGGTGCTTGGATATCGATATCTTTTACCAGTAATAACTTGTTGTTATAACTAACAGCCATACCACGTTTAATTTCATTGGCTTTTGCCATATAAAACCTTCCATTAAATAACATTGATGATAATGGCGACAAAATTACTCGCAGTGCAGAAACTTGGCAAGTTATTCACGCAATTTTTTATAAGATTTGATGAAAAAATAAAGCCAGCAATGCTGGCTTTAGTGAAGCGATTAGCGATAGATAGGAAGAAGATTAAAGTTTGCTAAAATATGTGCGGTAGCATTGATGATGCCAAACAAAATAACAAATCCAATCATAAACATACCACCAGGAGCTTTAAAGCTCTGCTCTTGATGACGCTGGCGACTGGCCTTTGCCATTAAGGCTGGAATAATTGCAGCCCAAATAGTTGCTGCCAGTCCTGCAAATCCAATGGCATATAAGAAACCATCAGGGAAAATAATGGCTAAAATTGTCGGTGGTATAAACGTCACTAGTGCAGATTTAAATCGGCCACTTCCTGTATTTGAAAACTTAAAGAAGTCTGCTAAGTAATCGAATAATCCTAATGAAACGCCTAAGAATGAACTTGCTAATGCCATATAAGAGAACAAGTCTAATAACATTGATACAGTGGCATTGGCGGTTGTTGAGCGCATTTGTGCCAATAAGTTACCAATATTCCCACCATCAGCAATCACTTGCTTGAATCCTTCACGAGGAATATTACCTTGTACAACAAACTGCCATAAAATATAAATTGCCAGTGAAATCAGTGTACCAGTCAACAAGCTTTTCATAACGGCTTTGCCATCTTTGCGGTAATACGTTACTAAGCCTGGAATATTGCCATGATAACCAAATGAGGTTAACAAATAAGGTAATGCAGCTAAAGCATAAGGCAAGTAGCTTGCATTGCTTTCATTGGTGTTAAATAGCACGGGCATTTTTACTTCCGTAAATAGGCCACCAATGGCTAATACAAAGGCAATTACCATACCGCCAATTAAAATGGTGCTTAATCTATCCACTGCACGTGTTGATAACCAAACAAAAAAAGCAACAATTAATGCAAAGACTAAACCCGCGATAGCTTGGGGTAGGCTGATCACTTCTGCAAAGTTTTGCACGATAATGGAACTGCCTGCAGAAATATAAGCGTAAGTTAAAATATAAAGAACAAACGCAATAGATAGCCCATTAATCGTACTCCAGCCTTTTCCTAATAAGTCTTTAGTAATGGTATGAAAGCTTGAGCCTAAAGGATAATGAAGATTCACTTCTAAGATCATTAATCCAGACATAAATAGGCAAAACCAAGTATAAATTAATAGAAAAATAGACCCAGTAAACCAGACACCAGAAGTCACAATTGGAATGGAAAACATGCCAGCACCGACAGCGGTACCTGCAATGATCATTGCGCCACCAAGTATGGATGGACGCTTTGTTATTGATGTGACTTCTGACATAGGATGTCCTTATTAAATTGAATCAATGTACTAGCTTGATGGTGTAAAGAATACACGTTTGTATTTAGAGTGTAAATAGAGGTTATTGTGCTTTATAAAAGAAAAAAGTGAGTAAAAATAATACAGTAGAAGAGGGTGATCATATAAATCAATAGATTAGAGTAAGGATTATCAGAAATGATAAAGAAATTGAGAGTTAAATAAATGGTTTTTTAAGCAAGATTAAACGTTGAAATCATTATTCTGAACAAAAGATATTCAGAATAATGAAAGTGATAGAGGGGAATTAGCCTTGGTAAAACTGTTTGTTTTTCCACAATGTAATAGAATTACGGCTGGCTTCAAAATGAGGTTCAGGCAAATTATTCGGTGAACACCAGCGGATCTCAGAACATTTATCTGGCTCCATTAATTTTGGCTCATCGCCTTGGTATTGTGCAATCATACAAATAGAAACAGTGTGTTTACCTTCTAATTGGTAAGTTTCTAAATTATTACTAATACCTATTACTTGAGGTGATGTAATAGTAATGCCAATTTCTTCTTTTATTTCGCGAATGGCGCATTGTTCAAAAGTTTCACCATCATCGACATGACCACCAAAAATTGACCAATACGGTGCATGTGTTCCACAGCGTTTTCCTAATAACACTTCACCTTTTTCATTTACAATAATCACGCCAACACCGACCACGACTGACATTCTAGGCTCCTTATTTTTTATATAGTTATTGATCACGGATAGCTAAGTCATTTTTTATGAGCGTTATTGTCCTTGGAGAAGAGTAAGAGTCAAGAAGAACTGATGCATTTTCACTGAATAAAAAGTTAATTGATGCTATATATATCACTCAAAATATTCATAATAAAAAATGATTGGGGAGAGAAGGCATGAGGCGCCGTGTCGCTACGATCACCTTAAACCCTGCTTATGATCTTGTTGGTGCTTGTCCAGCTATTGATGTAGGTGGTGTTAATTTAGTCCGAACTGCTGGACTTAATCCTGCTGGTAAAGGTAATAATGTCGCGAAAGTCTTACGTGATTTAGGAATAGATATTACCGTCAGCGGATTTATGGGACGCGAAAATCAAGAAGAGTTTCAGCATTTTTTTAGTGAAAATGGGACGGCCAATCGCTTTTATCTGGTATCTGGCCGTACTCGCATTAATGTGAAATTGACTGAAGGAAGAGGGCAGGTTACTGATTTTAATTTTTCAGGGTTTACAGTATCACCACAAGATTGGCAACGCTTTGTAGCAGACTCACTTAATTGGCTGGGGCATTTTGATATGGTGGTTGTTAGCGGCAGCCTACCGAATGGTGTTGATCCTGAAGCCTTTACACAGTGGATGATTAAATTAAGGCAGTTGTGCCCTTGTATTATCTTTGATAGTAGTCGTGATGCTTTAGTGGCGGGATTAAAAGCCGCACCTTGGTTAATAAAACCGAACCACAGGGAGTTAGAAGCCTGGGTTGGGCATTCACTGACTGAAATGACAGATATTATTAAAGCAGCGCATCAACTGCGAGATAAAGGTATTGCACATGTCGTTATTTCACTGGGTGAAAGGGGGGCATTATGGGTAAATGCATCTGGTGCATGGCTGGCAAAACCACCATATTGTGATGTGATAAGCACTGTTGGCGCGGGAGATTCAATGGTTGCAGGATTAGTCTATGGCTTATTAATGAGTCAAACGAGTGAGCATACATTGCGTCTTGCCACCGCTATTTCTGCGCTATCAGTCAGTCAGCCTGATGTTGGAATTAAAGATAGAAGTCAACTTGCTCAGATGATGACAAAAATTGAGTTAACCGCAATTAAGTAATGCTATTTGCGGTTTATTTTGAGGTAAACCGCAAAGAATACCAAATTTAGGCTTGTTGTGATTTTAACCAAGCAATTTCTTCAGGCCAAATGTCAGGATTAATGGTTTCTAAAATCAGCGGAATACCATCAAAACGTTTATCTTGCATAATATAACTAAAAGGTACTTTACCAATATTACCTTCGCCTAAGCTATGGTGACGGTCAACTCGACTTGCTAGTTCACTTTTAGCATCATTTAAGTGCATCGCTTTTAAGTATTGAAAGCCGACAATCTTTTCAAATTCAGCGAATGTTTTTTCGCAATCTTCAATCGTTCTTAGATCATAACCAGCGGCGAAAGTGTGGCAAGTATCAATACAAACGCCAACACGAGATTTATCTTCTACACCATCAATAATAGCGGCTAGATGTTCAAAACGATAACCTAAATTTGTTCCTTGCCCTGCGGTATTTTCAATCACGGCAGTGACATTTTTAGTTTTTTCTAAAGTGATATTAATTGATTGGGCAATTTTTTGTAGGCACTTATCAACATCTATCTTATTTAAATGACTTCCTGGATGGAAATTCAGTAATTCGATACCCAGTTGTTCACAACGTTGCATTTCATCTAGAAATGCGTCTCTCGATTTTTCGAGAGCATCTTCTTCAGGATGGCCTAAATTAATGAGATAACTGTCATGAGGTAAAATTTGAGAAGGGGTATAATTATAAAGTTCGCAGTTCTTTTTAAATTTATCAATGACTTCTGTGGATAATGGTGCGGCTTTCCACTGACGCTGATTCTTAGTAAAAAGGGCAAATGCAGTCGCTTTTATTTCATGTGCGCGTAATACCGCCTGATCGACGCCACCAGCAGCACTGACATGTGCGCCAACAAATTTCATTATTTCTCTCCTTAGATTTATTTTACACCATGATAACAAACATACCGCGTATAACATCATATTGAGATGATAAAAGCAAAAAAGCGCAACTAAAAATAGTTGCGCAATCTAAAAATACTTCTCAAGGCGAAAATTAAAGGGAGATTATTTTTAATTGATATTCCTACTAAGACATCAGCACAGTTTGAATAAAGATATTAATCATCGCACCACCAAGGGTTAACCAGAAAAATAAGAATAACGCTAACAATAACGGTTTAACACCAGCTTGTCGGATAGCACTAATATGTGTAGTTAAACCTAATGCCACCATGGCCATTGCTAATAGAATGGTATCGATAGTCACAATGTAATTAACAATAGATGCTGGAATTAAATTCAAAGAGTTAAAGCCAGCCATTAAAATAAAGAAGACAGCAAACCAAGGAATTGTAATAGGGCTTTTTTCAGCAGCTTGTGCGCCATTGTTTGCCTTACTTTTCTTTTTACTTAAATAAGTTGAAAGAATAATTAAGAACGGTGCTAGCATCATTACGCGGATCATTTTACTAATAACTGCTGCATTTTCAGCATCAGGGCTAATAGAGTGCCCTACTGCGACAACTTGAGCCACTTCGTGAATTGTTGAACCGGAGAAAATGCCAAAGGTTTCTTCTGTAAATGGTAGCCAGCCTGCAAACGCATTTAAGTGATAGAACCAAGGATAAAGAAAAATACCAATAGTGCCGAAAATCACAACAGTAGAAACCGCAACAGCGACTTGGCTTGCTTGTGCTTTAACAACAGGCTCTGTTGCCATAACAGCCGCAGCACCACAAATACTGCTACCTGCACCAATCAAAATCACAGTTTGTTCATCTAAGCCGAAATATTTTCGACCAATCCACATTGCAATAAGAAAAGTCGATGCCAGCATAATCGCATCTATAATTAAACCTGTTGCGCCTACATCTGCAATTTGCTGAAAAGTCAGTCTAAAACCGTACAAAATAATACCTGTACGTAATAAATAGTGTTTAGCAAATTTGACACCTTCTTCACTATAAGGTTTTGCAACAGGATAAAAGGTATTACCTACAATAATACCGAATAGGATTGCTAGCGTTAATGCGCCTAACCCCATGCTAGAAAACCAAGGAATATCACCAATATAAATAGCAAGCGCAGTTAATACGCCTGTTAGTAATAAACCAGGAAGCCAGCGATAGATTGGAGTAAAACATTTTTTCGCCAATGTAATAGATTGACTTTGCTCTGACATAGAAAAACCTTGCTTATATGAATTTTGCATAAGCATATAACAATCAATCTTATTTATTAAACTCATTATTTTTATAATAATAACCAGTAAAATTAATATAGGTGTATTTTCTTAAATGTACTTGGTATGTTACTGGTTTGTGGATAGTATGTTATTACAATGATGGCTCAAGGGTGGAATGGATATGCGAATTACGTTGCGGCAACTGGAAGTCTTTACTGAAGTTCTCAAGAGTGGTTCTACAACGCAAGCATCACAACAGCTTGCTTTATCTCAATCTGCTGTCAGTGCATCTTTAACTGATCTCGAAAGCCAACTAGGTGTACAGCTTTTTGATAGGGTGGGAAAACGGCTTGTCACAAATGAACATGGGCGATTACTTTATCCCAGAGCATTATCTTTACTTGAACGAGCAACTGAAGTGGAGCAGTTATTCCAAGCAGGAAATGGTGCTTTACGCATTGCTGCAAGTACAACGATAGGTAATTATATTTTGCCTCAAATGCTGGGGAATTTTCATCGTAATTATCCTGATATTCCACTAGAAATGAGCATTGGAAATACTGAGGAAGTCGTTAAATTAGTGAGCGAATTCCGTGTTGATTTAGGGTTAATTGAAGGTGCTTGCCAAAGTTCTGAATTGATTAGCCAGAAATGGCTTTTAGATGAAATGGTTGTTTTTTGCTCACCCGAACATCCGTTAGCTAAAATTCCAAAAGTGACTTTAACTGATTTACAGTCAGCACCTTGGATTTTACGAGAAAATGGTTCGGGAACGCGAGATGTACTTAACCACCTTCTATTTTCTTCTTTACCGGGTTACCGCATTGAAATGGAATTAGGTAACTCAGAAGCGATTAAACATGCTGTGATGTATGAAATGGGGATCAGCTGTTTATCTCGCCGAGTTATTGAAGAGCAGATTAATAATGGCTCATTAAAAGAGATAAAAGTAGAAGGGCTGACCTTACAACGAACTTTATATCTTGTATATCATCGTCAAAAACATGTCTCTGATGCACTGAAAAAACTGCTGATGTATTGTAACGCTGAACACTTAATCGGCAATTTTTCATAAATTGCTAATAATGGACGCTCGATCATGAAGGTATCTTATAATCCTAGATCCTTGCTATTCACGAACGACAGATTTGCTACAATCCTCGTCAGAAAAGTGAATATAAAAGTGGAATGTTATGTCAGAACAACAAAATAGTACTGCTGGTTCGGGCGCAGTACGCACTTTGCGCCGAGAGTTAAAAGCGCGACATTTAGCGATGATCGCTATTGGTGGTTCAATTGGTACAGGGCTTTTTGTCGC
Organism: Proteus penneri; assembly: GCF_003144535.1. GTDB lineage: Bacteria > Pseudomonadota > Gammaproteobacteria > Enterobacterales > Enterobacteriaceae > Proteus > Proteus penneri. The sequence continues at coordinate 385,257 of NZ_PHFJ01000002.1, forward strand.
ATCAGGTGCAACTGTTGCTCAAGCAGGGCCAGGTGGGGCATTACTCTCATATGCTTTAATTGGATTAATGGTCTATTTTCTAATGACAAGCCTTGGAGAATTAGCCGCATTTATGCCTGTTTCCGGCTCATTCTCAACATACGGTTCTAAGTATGTAGAAGAAGGTTTTGGTTTCGCATTAGGCTGGAATTATTGGTATAACTGGGCAGTTACCATTGCTGTTGACCTTGTTGCTGCACAATTAGTGATGCTCTATTGGTTCCCTGATGTTGATGGGTGGATCTGGAGTGCTCTATTTCTGGGCGTTATTTTCTTGCTCAACTATATCTCTGTAAAAGGATTTGGTGAGGCAGAGTATTGGTTCTCATTAATCAAAGTTTCCACAGTAATTATTTTTATTATTGTGGGTATTGCAATGATCACTGGCATTATGAAAGGTGCCGAAAACGCAGGTTGGCATAATTGGGAAATTGGTGATGCACCTTTTGCGGGGGGGTTTGCCGCCATGATTGGTGTTGCCATGATTGTTGGTTTCTCATTTCAAGGTACAGAATTAATTGGTATTGCAGCGGGTGAATCTAAAGATCCAGCTAAGAATATTCCAAAAGCTGTGCGTAAAGTCTTCTGGCGTATCTTATTATTTTATATCTTCGCGATTTTAATTATTAGCTTAATTATCCCTTACACTGATCCTAGTTTACTGCGTAATGAGGTAGGTGATATTAGCGTTAGTCCATTCACGCTAGTCTTTAAAAATGCGGGATTATTGTCTGCGGCTGCCATCATGAATGCGGTTATCTTAACAGCGGTACTTTCTGCGGGTAACTCAGGTATGTATGCATCAACGCGTATGCTGTTTACATTAGCAAGAGAAGGCAAAGCACCAAAATGTTTTGGTAAATTGTCTAAAAATGGTGTGCCACGTAATGCACTTTATGCAACAACTGTTGTTGCGGGCCTGTGTTTCTTAAGCTCAATGTATGGAAACCAAACTGTCTACTTGTGGTTATTAAACACGTCAGGAATGACGGGCTTTATTGCCTGGTTAGGTATTGCGATTAGTCATTATCGTTTCCGTAAAGGTTATGTTGCACAAGGTCGTGATTTAAATGACTTACCTTATCGTTCCGGCTTCTTCCCAATTGGTCCTATTTTTGCCTTTATATTATGTTTAATTATTACATTAGGCCAGAATTACCAAGCTTTCTTAGAAGATACGATTGATTGGTATGGTGTAATTGCAACCTATATTGGTATCCCATTATTTTTATTGATTTGGTTTACTTATAAGATTGTGAAGAAAACCCGCTTTATTCGTTATAACGAAATGGAATTTCCAACACATATTGCGAATAAAAAATAACCAATAAATCAAGTTATTAAAACGCCCGTTTTGTGATGACAATCACTATAAAACGGGCGTTTTTTTATTTTTTAACCCATCAATTATAGAAAAGATACAAAAAAGTCTAATTATATTACCAATCGCATTGATAATAGTTATTATTTGCTTTATTGTTAGCGTGTAATTTATTTGTTGAAAATAAAATAATGACGCTATTGGTTGTAATTTATATGATTAATGTAATGGTTCTAATGAGAATTAGTTTTTTTAGTGCTCAATGTCACCAACCAATAACTTATCGAAATATAATAAGTTATATAGTGAATATCTTCCACCGTATAATTATTGTGCGACCCATCTCCTTTATGAATAAGTCGTCTCAAATTAATAATTTGTTTTTTGTACATAAAACACCGTTGATGAGTTATACGGTATGTTTTTGCCTATTGAGCGTATTGGCAGGAGCAGAAAAGAGTAGAAGAAAAACTAGGTACCATAATTGATATGAGCATTATATCAGAGAGACTTACTACACAAGAGCATGAAAAAAACACATCAGATAATGTGAAAACCCATTATCGAAAAATGATGAATAAACGCATGCTATGGTTGGGAATTATCGCTTTAATTATTTGTGGTTCTGTGGTGTTAGATTTCACCATGGGGCCTTCAGGCTTATCACTTGATAAATTATTAACAACCCTGTTTCAACCTGAGCTTGTTGATGCGGGTTCGCGAGTGATTGTATGGGATATCCGCTTACCTTATGCCTTAATGGCGGTGGTGGTAGGGATGTCGCTAGGACTGGCGGGGGCAGAAATGCAAACTATTCTAAATAATCCGTTAGCAAGCCCATTTACCCTCGGTTTATCAAATGCAGCTTCATTTGGTGCTGCATTAGCAATAGTTTCGGGTATTGGTATTCCGGGTATTCCTGACCAATGGTTTATTTCAGCGAATGCATTTCTCTTTGCACTCTTATCCGCTTTATTATTAGACGCAATAACGCGTTGGACTCGTGTTCCTACATCTGGAGTGGTGCTTTTTGGTATTGCAATGGTGTTTACCTTTAATGCATTAGTCTCAATGATGCAATTTATTGCAACAGAAGATACGCTCCAAGGTCTGGTTTTCTGGACTATGGGAAGTTTAACACGTGCAACATGGGTAAAACTCGGTGTTATGGCGGGTGCCTTTGCTATCATTATGGTGATTTCATGGATGAGTTCATGGAAATTAACTGCATTGCGATTAGGCGAAGATAGAGCGATTAGCTTTGGTATTGATGTAAAACGCTTAAGATTAGGCTCATTGCTACGGATCAGTATTTTAACAGCACTGGCTGTTGCTTTTGTCGGGCCTATTGCTTTTATTGGGTTAGTTGCCCCTCATATTGCCCGTATGATGTTCGGTGAAGATCATCGATTCTATCTGCCAGCAAGCGCATTAATCGGTGCTTTAGTTTTATCATTGGCGTCTATTGCTTCTAAAAATTTGATACCGGGTGTCATTATTCCAGTGGGTATTGTGACATCGCTGGTGGGTGTGCCATTTTTCCTCAGCATGATTTTGCGTCATAGAGGGAATATCTAATGATTGAAGGCTTAAAAATTCAAGATTTTAGCGCTGGCTATGCTAAACATCTCATCATTAAGGCACTGGATGTTGAGCCTTTACCAAAAGGGAAGGTCACCGTATTGTTGGGGCCAAATGGTAGCGGAAAATCAACATTACTAAGAGCATTGGCTGGATTAAATAAATCATCAGGTATTGTCAATTTAGATGGTAATGATCTCGCGGCGATGAATTTTGCTCAACGCGCTCAAAATGTAGTCTATTTGCCACAAACATTACCAGCGGGTGTTCATTTACATGTTTTAGAATCCATTATTGTGGCGCAGCGTGCTTCAGGTGGATTACATAATGAACATAGTGAAGCCCAAGTAATGCACTTATTACGTCAATTAGGTATTGAGCATTTAGCATTACGTTATTTAGATGAATTATCGGGTGGTCAAAAACAATTAGTTGGGCTTGCTCAATCATTAATTAGACAACCTTCCTTATTATTATTGGATGAGCCATTAAGCGCGCTGGATCTTAATTACCAATATCATGTAATGGATTTAGTCGCTAAAGAAACACAGCGTAGAAATATTATTACTGTCGTGGTTGTTCACGATATTAATATCGCCTTGCGACATGGCGAACATGTATTAATGTTGAAACAGGGACAATTAATTGCACAAGGCACGCCAGATAAGGTTATTACGGCACAAAGCCTTGCTGATGTTTATGGTGTTCAAGGTAGATTGGAATATTGTTCACAAGGAATACCTCAAATTATTATTGATGGTTTAGTGGATAAAATATAGAGAAGTAAAAGAGAAAGAGAGAAGAAGTAAATATAGGAATGCAGTAAATAGGGATAAAAAAATAATATTAAAATAACCAAGGGTAATTAAATTTATTACCTTAGTTTTTGAGCAACTGTCGATATATCCATCTATATAAAACTTAAAGAATATATTCTTGGAGAATCGGGAATGGTCGTGTTAAATAAAAATAAAATTGCGCTTGGCGTTGTTGCTGCTATTGCATCAAGTTTTGTTATGACTGCAACAGCAGAAAATGTAGAAAAACTGCTTGTTACAACGGCTTCTGGTTTTAAACAAACCGTCGAAGATGCCCCTGCATCGGTTTCTGTTGTCACTCGTGAACAATTAGAAACTAAGTCTTATCGTGACGTAACTGATGCACTAAAAGATGTACCGGGTGTATTAGTCACAGGCGGTGGAAGTAGCTCTGATATTAGTATTCGTGGTATGGATGCAAAATATACCATGATCTTAGTTGATGGTAAGCGTGTTGCATCGCGTGAAACGCGCCCTAATAGTGATAATGCTGGTATTGAACAAGGTTGGTTACCGCCGTTGCCTGCGATTGAACGTATTGAAGTTGTACGTGGCCCAATGTCTTCTTTATATGGTTCAGATGCAATGGGTGGGGTTATCAATATTATTACCCGTAAAGCGCAAAAGAGTGGAACTTTAGTTTACGTGCAGACAGCACTATCACAGAGCGTAAAGACTCAGGTAATACGAATCAAGGTAGTTTTTATGCCGCTGGTCCATTAATTGATAATGTGCTGGGTTTAAAAATTCAAGGTCAATATTCACATCGTAGTGAAGATAAAATTGTGAATGGCTATAACCGCCAGATCACTGCAACAGGTGGCGGTACTTTAAGTTGGACGCCTGATGAGCAAAATACGATTGATTTTGAGTTTAAAAAAGATAATCAACATCGTGACTCTCGCGTTTGGCATTCTAAATCAGGATTACCTAGCCGAGGAAAAGCCCCTGAAAGTAGTTTTACTGACTATGAACTAACACATTATGCTCTGACTCATGATGGTATTTATGATTTTGGAACCATGAATACTTATGTTCAGCGTGATGAAAGCCGTAATCCATCACGTAAAATGGATTATGACGACACAACTGTGCGTAATCAGACCGTTTTAATGTTCGGTGATCATACTTTAAGTGTTGGTGCTCAATATCGTTACGAAGAGTTAAAAGATGAAGGTAATAAACTTAAAGCTAGCAATAAATTAGACCGTTATAGCTGGGCACTATTTGCTGAAGATGAATGGGCTATGACCAATGATTTCGCTTTAACGGGCGGTCTGCGTATGGACAAAGATGAAAACTTTGGTACGCATTGGACACCTCGAGTTTATGGTGTATGGCATCTTACTGATGAGTGGACATTAAAAGGTGGGGTATCTACCGGTTATCGTTCGCCTGACTTACGTCAAGCAACAGCATCATGGGGTCAAGGTACTGGCGGTGGTAATTATGATGCGGTTATTTATGGTAATCCAAGCTTAAAACCTGAAAAATCAGTCACTGAAGAGATCTCGATTATTTGGGATAATCGTGAAAACCTGACAGCAAGTTTAGGTCTTTTCAATACCGATTTTAAAGATAAGATTATGGAAGTTCGCCGTTGTGATAGTCGTACCAATAAAGATGGTTCTAAAATGGCGCCAGGGATCCGTGACTGTAATTTAAGTGATGGTGTGAGTAATGATGGTGATGCATATGACTTTGTGAGTGATAGAACTAACGTTGATAAAGCCAATATGCGTGGCGTTGAAGCTACCTTTAATTGGACAATATCACCAGAGTGGAATTTAGCGGCTAACTATACCTTTACGGATACTGAACAAAAAAGTGGTGATTTCAAAGGTAAGCCATTAAATAAACAACCACGTCATATGGCGAATGCAACCTTAAATTGGGAAACTACTCCAGAGATGGAAACATGGGCGCGTATTAACTTCCGTGGCAAAACCTCTGATTACTTAGCACGTACATCAATGTCACATGGTACACCTTCGTATGCATTTGTTGATATTGGGACCAGCTACAGCTTAACCAAACAACTCAATGTGATTGGCGGTGTTTATAATGTGTTAGATCGTCGCATTGACCAAGAGCATTTTAATACCACATTAGAAGGTCGTCGTTACAATATCGGTTTGAACTATAACTTCTAATTTGTTCCCCTCAGTTTGTGTCATTAAGACTCCACTTACGGAGTCTTTTTTTATCTCTGCTTTTCTAACATTTGATCAGAATTAACACTGGAAAGTTTAAGTATTGAGGTTTATATTTAGCTCAATAATTCATCTTACTCATCGCTTTATTCAGACAATTAGATTGTTATTTCTACTTATTACCAGTCATTTTTTTCTTAATTTATTCTCTTATTTTTAATTTATATAAAGTAGGCTGTTAAAAAATAGATACTTTTTATTAAAAGTCTATTTTTAGAGTTCAAAAGAAGTATGAGTTAACAAAACATTAGCATTAATCTTATTAATGTATTTTAAATGTTTTATTTTGATGATTTGTTGACGAAATTAATTTTAATATGATATTTAATTCTTATTTATCAATGCATTATATTTTTGTTCTTCCAGTGAAGTATGACCTTTGAAATGTTTAAAACTTAAAAGTTATGATAAAAGCACAATTGTTGTTAATAAAATGTAGCGTTATATGTTGACTTAGTTTGAGAATTAAAAAGATCGTAAAAAAAGGGGGTTTTTTGATGAAAATGTATTGCTATTTAAGTCTGAGACGTGCAAAATGCGCCCACTAAAAATATGACTGATGCGTTTAAAGTGCATCGGTTTTTTTTTGCGTTTTTACTTATTACTACACCAAGAGGTCAGATTCATTTGAGTCTGAATAGATAACATAATTTGATTAGCAGCCAGCCCCTTAGAGAAAGGGTTGTCATGATAGAGGAATGCTAATATGGTACAATTATTCTCTTTCGCAGTCGGGCCTAACGGCACTGCGGGCAACGATGACTACGGAGCATGGCGTCTCCTAAACACATACACATCCTTAAAAACTTCATTCTATTCTGTTTATAGGCAGATGCGAAGTCTTCCCAGTAACTGTCGGTTGAGTTTATCTAATACTCACACCGAAGTTATGGGAGGGTTCGCTAATGTCAGATAACGTTATCTCCTCTATCGGCACTAACCAAACAGGTGCTAACAATCGAGTTCAACTGCGTAAAACCTTGACACTAATGCAGGTAGTCATGATGGGGCTTGCTTTTTTACAGCCTATGACTATTTTCGATACATTTGGTATCGTTTCAGGCATTACTAATGGTCACGTAGCAACTTCGTATGCGATTGCATTGATTGCAATTTTATTTACCGCAGTAAGTTATGGAAAATTAGTTAAGCGTTTTCCTTCAGCAGGTTCTGCGTATACTTATGCTCAAAAATCCATGAGTCCTTATGTTGGGTTTATGGTAGGTTGGTCATCTTTACTCGACTATTTATTTATGCCAATGATCAATATTTTATTGGCGAAAATCTATTTACAAGCAATATTCCCGGGCGTTGAACCGTGGATCTTTGTATTTGGTTTAGTCGCTTTAATGACGTTCTTTAACCTGCGTGGTATTAACGTTGTTGCTAACTTAAATACAGCAATTGTTATTGTGCAAGTTGCAGTAATGGTTGTGTTTGTTGGATTACTTATTCACGGTGTTTATAACGGAGAAGGTGTAGGGGAGTTATGGACCTTTAGACCGTTTGCATCTGTGGATGCTGAATTGATACCAATGATAACCGGGGCAACAATACTCTGTTTCTCATTCTTAGGTTTTGACGGTATCAGTACATTATCAGAAGAGACACCAAATGCAGGTAACGTTATCCCTAAAGCGATTTTCTTAACTGCGCTGATTGGTGGGATCATCTTTATTGCAGTTTCTTGCTTTTTACAATTGTATTTCCCAGATATTTCACGATTTAAAAATCCAGAGGAGTCACAACCTGAAATAATGCTGTATGTTGCTGGCGCTTTATTCCAGTCTATTATATTAGTGTTCTCATGTGTGACTGTATTAGCCTCAGGTATGGCGGCTCACGCAGGTGTTGCTCGTTTACTTTATGTTATGGGGCGTGATGGAGTATTCCCAGAGAAGACATTTGGTTACGTACATCCTAAGTGGCGTACACCGGCATTTAACGTGCTATTAGTCGGTTTCTTAGCCTTAGGTGCAGTGTTCTTTGATTTAGTGACTGCAACAGCATTAATTAACTTTGGTGCGTTAGTTGCGTTTACTTTCGTGAATTTGTCTGTTATTTCACAGTTTTATATTCGTGAGCGCCGTAATAAAGGATTAATGGATCATATTAATTACCTGATATTACCTCTTATTGGTGCCGCGACAATGGGCGTCTTGTGGATAAACCTTGAACCAGGCTCTATGGAGTTAGGTCTTGTTTGGGGCGCAATTGGTATACTTTATATGGTGTGGATCACTCGTCGATTCCGTCGACCGATGCCACAAATGCCAGAAAAGTAATGCTATAAAAATTGTTATAAAAAAACAGTATAGAAATGGCTTCAGTAATGAAGCCATTTTTTTATTTAAGTTTTTATTTACATGAAATAAATATTTCAATAATAAAATGTTTTACTTTAAATTTTTCAAATTAAAATATAATTTATTTTAATTTTTATAATTTATTAAGTTTAACATTAATAAATTTATTAAGTGTTTTTTTCTTATTATATACAGCTAATTTTTTAACATAGGTTAATTTTTTTAATCTTTATATTGTTAAAGTCACGGTATTTTATTTGTTATTTAATTTTTGATATTTACTTTACATATTTTAATATTAATAATGTTAAAGATTAGATGTATCTTGAATAAATACAATTAAAAGCACAGACTCTATTTATTGCATAATATGAAAAAAATTATATTCTTTTTAAAGTTATGGGTTTTTTTTGCACTATTTTATATTCCCATATCTTCAGCAGACGTTTCTGAAAAAACAACTGAAATCTTTAGCCAACAACAACAGCATAATCAAAGTCAACAAGAAGCTCTTTATCAGCAATTAATACCTGAAAGACCTAATATATCTTTTGATATTAGCCAATACGAAGAAAAAGAGAATAAAACAGAAGAAAAACTCTGTTTTCACATCGAGCACATTGAAATAACGAATGCAGAGGTTATTCCTCATTGGGTTAATTTGGCCCTTTTTAAGTCTGAATTTATAGGGCAATGCTTGGGGATAAGTGGAATAAATACCGTCGTCACTCGTATGCAAAATCGCCTATTAATGCATGGGTGGATCACCACGCGTATTGTTGTACCTGAACAAGATATTAGTTGTGGAACATTATATTTAACAATAGTTCCTGGCATTATTCGTAATGTTAAATTTACTGATGACTCTGATAAATACGCCTTGTTATATACCAGTATGCCTGCGCATAAAAAACAATTACTCGATTTACGAGATATTGAACAAGGGTTAGAAAACCTACAGCGATTACCGGTTGTGAGTGCTGAAATGGAAATTAAGCCTGGTGTAAATGCGGGTGAAAGCGATATTGTGATAAAGCGAAAACAATCTCGTTTCTGGCATACTTCATTATGGATCAATGATGCCGGATCACCCGCAACGGGGCGTTATCAAGGTGGTTTAATGTTAGCATTAGATAATCCTTTAGCACTGAGTGATTTGTTTTATTTATCAACAGAACGTGATTTAGACTTTGCTGGGAATAAAAATAATCAAAATATTATGGCGCATTATTCAATTCCTTTTGACTATTGGTTATTTGATATTAACGCCTCTCAATACGATTATTCTCAAACAGTCGCTGGCCATATTAAAGACATTCTCTATTCAGGTGAAAGTGACAGTATTAATGCAGGTATGTCATATACCCTTTTTCGTAATCAAAGCAGTAAAACGACATTACGCTATGGTGTTCAAGCTAAAGTATTACGAAATTATATTGATAATACTGAAATTGAAATCCAACGCCGACGCGTTAGTCATTGGTTAATGAATCTTTCTCATCGCCAATATTTTAGCTTTGGAACTTTGGAAGGTAGCATTAATTACCAAAAAGGAACACGCTGGTTTGGTTCAGTTGCAGCGTATGAAGAACAATATCGTGATAATTATTATGCAACAGATAAAGCCGATATTTTAACATGGCGTGCCGAATTAGATATTCCAATATCTATTGCTCAGCAGCAATTCAAATATCAATTAAATTACCGTAAACAAATGACACATGATGCATTAACACCCATTGATCAGCTTGCAATAGGTAATCGTTGGACTATTCGTGGATTTGATGGTGAAAGAACACTGAGTGCTAATGAAGGTTGGTTTATACAAAATACGTTAAGTTGGCGATATCCTGCATCAGAACAATTTATTTATCTTGGCGCAGATTATGGCGAGTTAAAAACAAATACAGATAACCCTCAATTATTAGGTAAACATCTTGCGGGTGGTGTTGTGGGTATAAAAGGTTCGTTATTTTCCTCCACAATAAAATATGATTCATTTATTGGCACACCATTATCTAAACCCGATGGGTTTAAAACGGATCATGTTAATTTAGGATTTAGTATTAACTTTAATTATTAAAATACAGAATTAACTCAAATATTAAATAAGAAATAATAATTAAATGAAATTTATATTGTCTTTTTGGCAAGGAACTTACTCATGAATAAATTATGTTATCGCGTTATTTATAATCGTACTCGACAATTAATGGTTGTCGTATCTGAATTAACGAAATCTTGTGGTGAAAATAATAAGCGCAATACTCTTTTTTCATCACCCATTAAAAGTTCGCTAAATAGCGTGGCATTTATTTTATTACTGATGCAAGGCATGATAAGTTTTTCTGTGCAAGCTAGTCAAATTATTGCAGATCAGCATGCTCCAAATAACCAACAAGCAACGGTATTACAAACCAGCAATGGCATAGCTCAAATTAATATCCAGCAACCGAATCAACATGGCGTTTCACGTAACCAATTTACGCAATTCGATGTTGATAATAAAGGTGCCATTCTCAATAACAGCCTACAAGATACACAAACACAATTAGCTGGAATGGTGACGGGAAATCCGTGGTTGGTTAAAGGCGAAGCGAATGTTATTTTAAATGAAATTAATAGCCAAAATCCTAGCCAACTTAATGGTTTTATTGAAGTTGCAGGCAAACGAGCGGAAATTATTATCGCAAATCCAGCGGGTATTAGTTGCCAAGGCTGTGGCTTTATTAATGCGGTAAATACCACTTTAGTTGCAGGTAAAGCTTTAACGCAAGATGGGGCAATTGCTGGTTATGAAATTAACAACGGAAAAATAGTTATTTCTGATCGAGGTCTAAATGATAGCCAAAGTGATTACACACGTATTTTAGCGCGCGCCGTAGAAGTTAACTCACGCATTCAAGCCAATAAATTAGAAATTACTACAGGTAATAATACACTAGATAATAATGGCAATGTGATTAGCCAAGATGATTCAGTAGCTAAACAAAATGATTATGCCGTCGATGTTGCCCTAATCGGTGGTATGTATGCTAACAAAATTAAATTGGTTGGCACAGAACATGGTGTTGGTGTGCGTAATGCAGGTGAAATTGGTGCTGAAGCGGGTGGTTTAACACTAAATGAAAACGGTCAGTTAATAAATATCGGACTCATTCAGTCTAAAGCACAATTACAAATTAATACGGCAAGTCTAAATAACCAAGGTATCATCGCAGGCGATAAAAACCTAGCGCTAAATACCACAGGTGATCTTGTTAATAGTGGCATACTACAAGCTAAAAATAATATTCAGCTAAAAACAACAGAAAACGTTTCTCAAACTGCATTAGGTAAAATAGTCGCTCAAAATAATATTCAAATTGATGCTAAAGGCTATTTGGCAACAGACAAGAGCCAACTAGGTGCAGGCATTGATAATAGCGGTAACGCCGTTAATCCTGCCTCGCTAACTTTGAATATAGCGGATGACATTATTTCTGCAGGTCAGCATTTAAGTGGCGATAAAATTAATTTAACGGCTAAAAATGTTGATATTTCAAACAGCAAAACACAAAGTAAAGATCTACACATTACGGCATCAGTAGGGCAAATTAAAACAGAGTTTGTCCAAGTTAATGCCAATACAGTAATGCTTAATGCTAAAACAGAGATTATTAATCGTAAAGGTGAGATCAGCGCTGATAAGCTTCAACTTATTGCGCCTAACCTGATTGATAATAGTGAGGGTAAATTAAGCCAATCAGGTAGCCATGATTTAAAACTCAATTCCGTTACACTTAATAACCCAAAAGGAGAGATTAATTCTGCTGGAAATCTCGCTTTAAATCATCAAAATCTGAATAATCAACATGGCGATATTCAAAGTCTTAGCCGCCAATTAATCATTAAAACAACGGCGCTAAATAATCAGAAAGGCACAATATCATTGCCTCAGCAAGGTGCCATCACTCTAAAAACTGAAACGTTATTAGGTAAAGAAGGCTCCCTATTAACAACCGGGCAGTTTTCTCTGCAAGGGCAATATGTAGATTTAGAAAAAGCCACAACCCAAGCGAAAAAAATAGAGATTAGTGCAGTTAATCTTAACCATAATGACGCTAATTTAAAGCAAACAGGTACTGAACTAACATCAATTAACGTAGAAAAAAAACTCAGTAACCAACGCGGTAATATTCAGACGCAAGGTGCATTAACACTCAATGCCCAAGAGATAGATAATACCCAAGGTGAAGTGAGAACCTTAAACCAAAGTCACCTAGATATAACCGCCATAGAAGCCATTACTAACAATAAAGGTGCATTGATATCCTCGGATACTCTTAAACTTAATGCCAATATATTAACTAACCAGCAAGGCAATATTAATGCCGATAAAACTATTGATCTCACCCTGAACAATAAGCTTGATAACAATGCTGGGAAAATTGTTAGCAAAAATAATAGTGAAATTAAAGCGAATACATTAAATAACGCCAAAGGTGAAATGGGTGCTAATGGATTAAATATCACTTTAACGGGACATGCAGATAATCAACAAGGTGCAATAATTTCGCAAAACAGACTGCGATTAACGGCAAATAACGTTGATAACAGCCAAGGCATTATTCAATCAGAAAAATCCTTGTGGTTATCGACCCAAGATGGAGAGTTAAATAATCAAAATACCCATCAATCTGGCGGTATTATTAGTCGAGGAGAATTGCATCTAAACGCTGGTGACATTAACAATAGCCAAGGGATTATCAATGCTAAAAATAGTATTGATCTCCAGAGTAAAATAGTTAATAGCCAGCAAGGTAAAATCGTTACACAAGGTGATTTTACCGCTAATACGCAAGGGTGGGATAATACATCAGGGTTAATACAGGCATTTAATATCACTATTAATTCAAATAACCAGCAGTTAATTAATCGCGATACACAAAAAGGTCAAGGTATTCAAGCAACACAAAACTTACGACTGAATACGGGAGTATTAGATAATAGCCAAGGTGATATTAGTGCGAGTCAATTACAATTAAATACAGCTAAATTAGGCTTTATCAATCAATTTGGTCGATTAACATTATCTGATCACGCAACGTTAAAAACAGGTGCGATAAATAATCACACTGGGCTGATTATTACCGGTAAAGATCTCATTATTGATAGCCACCAGCAAAAAATAACGAATAGTGAAACACAAAAAAGCGGCGGAATAGTGAGTCAAGGTGGATTAAATATTCACAGTGGTGATCTTAATAATCAACAAGGGCAAATTCTAGCTAAGCAGCAAGTTGATTTACAAACTAACATCGTGACTAACCAATCAGGTCAAATCCTTAGCGAGTTAGCCAATTTAACATTAAAAGGAATATCGCTAAATAACAGCCAAGGACATCTGTTTTCTCCTCAACAATTACAATTAACTTTGCGTGATCACTTGATTAATCGTCAAACAATTGATGGTAATAAGGGGATCGAAACAAAAGGGACATTGACAATCAATAGTGGGGATATTGATAGCACACAAGGCCGTATTGTTTCTGCTGATCAGTTAACTGTTAAAAGTGGCAATTTAGTCAATCAACAAGGCATATTAGGTAGCCTAAATAGCGATTTATCAATTACCAGTAAACAACTGATTAATGATGATGGCTCAATAAGTGCCAATAACATCATCATTAATACACAAGGTGAGCGTTTAAGTAACCAAAGTACGAAAACCAATAGTCAGATTTTTAGTAGAAATGCACTCAATATGACAACGGGTGAATTAAATAACACCAAAGGAAAGTTGATCAGTAATGCTTCAGTTAATATTTTAACTTATGGCGAATTAAACAATACCCAAGGAGAAATAAGTGGTCATGAGACATTAGAAATTGAAACAAAAAAAGCGATAAATAATACGCAAGGATCGCTTGCCTCTAATAAATTAATGACGCTTACGACGGGGAGTGAATTAAATAATACTAAAGGTAAAATCACTAGCCATAATGCATTATCTATTGAAACCCAAGGAAAATTAGATAACACGCTAGGTAAAATAATTGCTCGTAATAGTGCGAATGTTTTATCTTATGGTGACTTAATTAACTATCAAGGCCGTTTAGGAAGTGAGAAATCATCACTGACTTTAAATACACATCAAATTGACAACCGTAGCGGCGTTATTTCTGCCCAAGGTGATCTTAAATTAGATCCAAATAAATATGCTATCGATAACACGCAAACTTTAAAAAGTGGCGGAATAGTTAGCCAAAAAAATATCACCATTGATAGTGGAGCGCTCAATAATCAAGATGGTCAGTTAGTTGCCAAATATGACGCAATAATCAATACGCATCAGCAACAAATCACCAATAATAACGGTATCATTTCCGCGGATAATGGCACTATTTCTATTGATTCAGCATCAATAAAAAATATATCTGGATTAATTTATTCTCTAAAAGAGATGGTAATTAATACCAACGGACAGCGACTAGATAATACGCAAGGTGTATTAGCTAGCCAAACAGGCAAGTTACTTATCGCCAGCCATGAACTGTTAAATCATGCTGGGTTGATCACGGCGAATACAGCATTAAATATTAACACTGGTAAACAGCGTATTGATAATAGTGATACGGCAACAAGTGGCGGTATTATAAGTAAAGGCGAATTAGAAATTAATGCCGGTAATATTGATAATCTTGAAGGTAAAATTACATCAACGGCTAAACAATCACTGTTTGTTGAAGATATTAATAATAAAAAAGGTAAGATTGGTAGCATTGAAGAACGGGTATTAATCGAAAGTGGTGCAATTAATAACCAAAATGGTCTTATTACAGCAAAAACGCAATTAGATATCACAACAGAAAATAATCAATTAGATAATAGCAATACATTATCTCAAGCAGGAATTATTAGTCATGGGGCATTAAACCTTGTGACAGGTAACTTAAATAATCAATCGGGCTATATCTTTTCTGCTAAATCTTTATTGCTTAATAGTTTAGGGATGAGCAACCGTAGTGGCGAAGTTATTAGTCAGGCAAACGGCTTTAAATTAACGACTCAAACGTTAGATAATCAACAAGGCACACTTTATTCAGCAGATAATTTCACTTTAGATACACAAGGTTATGCATTAAATAACAATCAGACGCTATCGGGTGGCATTATTAGCCAAGGAAAATTAGATCTAAAAAGTGGTGAGCTTAATAATATTCAAGGGCGCGTGATTTCTGATGATGACTTAAATATTTCTAGCGCAAAACTGATTAATCGCCAAGCACAATTAGGCAGCAAACAGGGTGGATTAAATTTAAAATCAGCTGAACTTGATAATAAAAAAGGTGTGATTAGTGCGAGTCAAAATGTCGTTATTGACACGCAGAAACAGAATATTAATAACCAAAATGGACTAATAAGCGCATTAACTAACCTGACTATTTATAGTGGGCAACTGGTTAATCAAACAGGAAAAATAACTACTAATAAGCAAGCAACGATTAACGCGACTGATCTTGATAATAGAAAAGGCAGTATAGCCAGTAATCGCCATCAATTAATTATTAATGCCAATAATATAAATAATGCGAAAGGGCTAATTTACGCCGTTAAATCGCTCACCATTAATGCTGATGGTAAGTTAACAAATACGGATAACAAAGCGACAGCGGGCATTATTACTCAACATAATCTGAATGCAACGGTTAAACAGCTAGACAACCAAAATGGATTAATTTCTGTCGCGAGTATGCTAAAACTAATTAGTCCTGAAAAATTAAATAATCAGCAAGGATTAATAACGGTAGGTCAAAAAACAGACCTACAAACAGAACAGTTAAACAACTATCAAGGAAAAATCTCTGCTGGCGATTTATTAACGATTAGCCATTCCAATACACCACTTATTAATCGTGACGGGGCGCTTGTTTCTGCGGGTGCGATTTCATTAAACAGTGGTGATATTGATAATCAGCAAGGGAAAATAACTGCACTTAATGCAGTTACTATTAACAGCGGCGAGTTACAGAACAATCAAGGCACTATATACGCCAAAAAAGAGTTAAATATCCATTCTCAAGAGTTGGTTAATACCGATGGATTATTGCAATCAGACAGTCAGCTTAAGTTAAATACCAGACAAAATGATCTGATCAATTTAAATGGCAAAGTTATTGGTGCGACTGAAACCCAACTTAATATTGCAGGACTTAATAACCAAAAAGGACATATTCAGGCAACTGACAAACTGGATCTTCAGTTAAACCAAAGTGAGTTAGATAATCAGCAAGGAACACTATTATCCGCTAATAACTTACTGATTGACGGTAAAAGTATTGATAACCAACAAGGCGTTATTCTTGCGGGTAACAATACTGAAATCACGCTCAGTCAGGGATTAAATAACCAGATAGGACAGATCCAATCTCAAGAACAACTTACTGTAACGGCTCAACAGCTTGATAATCAGCAAACAGATGATGAAAACCTAGGATTAAAAGCCAATAATATTCATATTGCAGTAAACGATTTGCTTAATCATCAAGGCGTTATTCAAGCCAGTGAACAACTCAAATTAATTCCTACTGAAAACCTTAATAATCAGCGTGGCTTAATATCTGCTGCAATGTTAGCCATTGAAGGCAAAAACGAAAATAAATTAGCGATTGATAATAAAAAGGGACTATTAGCGGTGACACAACAGCTTCGTTTATGGGCTGAAAAGCTGAGTGGTAATGGCGAAATTATTTCGGCGGGTGGCAGTGAAATTCAATTAAAAACCGCCTTTAAGTTAGAACAAGATGCCACAATTAAAGCACAGCACTCTTTAACACTCTCTTCAGAGGATGAAATTCATAACGCTGGATTTATTTATGCGGGTGAGAGGCTTTCACTTCAAGCGACGAACTTAAATAACAGTGAGCCAGTAGCACCATTAGAAAGTGATGATTTGGTGACGACTCGTAGCAAAAGAAGTCTCGATGATGATGAAAAACGTAATGGCGAAATTAGTGCTAAACAGCTGACATTAACTATTTCAGAAAAACTGCAAAATACAGGATTGATTGATGCTTTTGGTGGCACACTCACATTAACGGCTGATGCTATTTATAACCAAGCGGGTGGACGCATTTATGGTGATAATATCCAGCTAAAAAGCCAGCAATTTGATAATCATGCACCGTTTGAAGATATTGCTCCGGTATTAGCTTCTCGTGAAAATCTACAGCTATTGAGTAATACAATAAATAACCGTAATCACGCCCTTATTTACAGTGGTGGCGATATGGCTATTGCGGGTTTTGAAACAGAAAATCTGTCAGAAAGTGTTGCCGCTGGTGTATTAAATAATGAAAGTGCATCAATTGAAGCGAGTGGAAATTTATTTGCTCATATTTCAGAAATTAATAACCGCGATCTCTACTTAAAAATCAGTGATCCGGAAAAAGTATCTGAAGTACCAATGTATCAATTTGGTGTCGATCATAGCGGCGATAAATTTGATTCTGATGATGAGCGAATCTGGTACAACATCAATACGCGTGAGCATTTATTAAATATCAATGGTCGTCAATATAAAGACTTCTATGAATTTAAATATAAGGTAATTACAGAAGAGTCAAAATTATTACATCGTGATCCGGCATTAATATTGGCGGGTAAAGATATTACTTTAAAAGGTGATAATTTAAACAATATTGATAGCCATATTATCGCTGGTGGCAAGCTGATTATTGATGGTATGCATATTAATAATCAGGAAACCGCAGGTCAGCGTATTGAATACCATGAAGGTACAGCAATAAAGCATAAAAGACCGGGTAAACGTCGAGGGGGTCGTAAGAAGAGTAGCTCAACTTCACATTCCCAATATGGGCCGTTTGAGGTGGTTACTGATTTATCATTAGGTTTATTGGAATATAAAGAAAATAGCGATCTGACCTCAGATAAACGTCCTGAATTAAGTGAACAGAGTGAAATAAAAGTATTTACGACACGAAGATTCGGTCGGTTAATTGCTCATCATAATCAAGTCGATGTTGATACGGCGGAGCTAACCTCTATTACGCCTGAAAAAACAGATTATGATTTGGGGGATGATCTCTCATTAACAAAATATAAAGAGGGATTATTAACAGACCAAAGTGATCTTGCTCTCTTTGATAAAATAACTACAAAAAAACTTGATGAGACGATTAATGGTAATCAATCGACAAAAATCGTATTAGAAAGTGGTGATACGGTTTCAACATTTAATGCTGAACAAACCGCAATAACGCAGCCTAATGGTGTATTACCGGAAATAAAACGGTCAGAGAAACACCCTGAACTTCCTATTGGTAAAATAATTACAGTTCCTCAATTAGAAAAGCCAACGGAAGAGAAAACCATCGAAGTTAAAATTCAGACCGTAGCGCCTATATTAAAATTCCCTGAAAACCGTTTATTTAATGTTAATAAAGGAACCGATAGCCAATATATTGTTGAAACTGACTCCCGCTTTACCAATAAAAGGGAGTGGTTAAGCTCAGATTATATGCAAAATGCATTATCTGTTGATCACAATAATACCCATAAGCGTATTGGCGATGGTTTTTATGAACAACGCATAATCCGTGATCAAATTATTCAGCTCACCGGCAATCAATATCTTGATGGGCATAATGATAACGAACAGCAATATCACGCTTTAATGGATGCGGGTATTCGCTTTAGTGAAGAGTTTGGCATTAAACCAGGTGTGACATTAACCGCTGAACAGATGGCAATGATCACAACGGATATGGTGTTATTAACCAGTAGAGAGATCACATTAGCTAATGGCTTCGTTGAAAAGGTATTAGTGCCTCAAGTTTATGCGCGTGTTCTACCCGGTGATTTACAAAACAGTGGAGCATTGCTTTCAGGTAGTGAAGTTATTTTAAATAATATTCCTGAGTTAAAAAACAAAGGCACTATTTTAAGTAAAATAGAATTACAAGCTTCAACCGATAATTTAATTAACCAAGGGCTAATTAAAGGGCAAACGGTAGATTTACTTGCGTTGCAAGATATTCAAAATGAAGGCGGACAAATTGCAGGGCAAAACCGCATTAATCTGCAAGCGGGTAATGACATTATTAGTACAGCAACTGTATCGGGTAATAATACCGATCAATGGCTAAACCGTGGTGCGGCTATTTATTTAACAGAGTCAGATGGTGAGATTACATTAAAAGCAACGCGTAATTTAGTGTTAACAGCAACAGATATTCTCGCAAGTGGTGATAACAGCCAATTGGCGTTAACCGCAGGTAAAAATATTGAATTAGGTACTATTAATACGCGTCGCCAAGAGAATATTGATTGGGATAGCAATAACTATCTGCATAAAACCACAGAAGAGGAGATTGGATCTCATCTTTATGCGGGGGATATCTCAATAGCATCGGGCGAAGATCTTCATCTTACGGCAACAGATATTCAAGCCACAGGCTCGCTAGGATTAACTGCAGGTAATGATATTTCGTTACAAAGTGGTTATTCCTCTATTGACCAAATCGCACACAGTGTGACGAAAGATAAATCATTTGGTTCTTCGGAAACTCGCACTACACATGCTGAAATTCATAATAAACAAGCAACTGGAACAGAGCTAAAAGGAAATGAAGTTTCTATTTCTGCTGGCAATGATTTAATTGCACAGGGCAGTGAGATTATTGCGACACAAGATATCAATCTTGATGCGGGTAATCAATTATCGCTGACTACTGCAGAAGAGTTTGCTTTCCAATCTTATGAAGAAAAAATTAAAAAATCAGGCATCGGTGGTACAGGAGGCATCGGCTTTACTGTAGGTAAATCTGCATTTGAGCAGCTCAATAATAGTGATGCTGTGACTCAAAAAGGCAGTGTGATTGGTAGTACGGATGGCAATATTCGCATCAGTTCAGGGGATAATCTCACCATTGATGGCAGTGAAATGATAGCCAAAAAAGAGATATCTCTTACGGGGGATTCTGTTGATATTCTGGCTACCGAAAATAGTTACACTGAGCTAAGCAAAACTAAGACTAAGCAGAGTGGTTTTACCGTCGCACTAAGTGGTACCGCAGGAAGTGCAATCAATGGCGCTATTTCAGGTTATAAGGCATCTAAAGAAGCTGATGATAGCCAAATTAGCACACTTCAAGGTATTAAAGCAGGACTTTCTGGGACTCAGGCAGCAGGTGCGGTTGCATTAGATAATGCGCAATCTGGCACTGATAATGAGAGCACAACGTTGATTGGTGCCAATGTTGCTTATGGCAAAAGTTCTTCTGAGTCTGAACGTATACAGCAACAAAACATCGCCCAGGGCAGTAGCTTAAGTGCAGGTGAAAATCTCTCTATTACGGCAACAGGAAAAGAGCAAGGCGATATCACTATTACAGGCAGTGAGCTACAGGCTGGTGGTGATCTTACTTTAAGTGCTACGCGAGATATCACATTACAATCAGCACAAAACCAAGAGACGATAGACAGTAAAAACAGCAGTAAAAGTGCTTCTGTTGGTGTTGGCGTCACGGTGGGCTCGGGTGGTGTTGGGGTAAATATTAATGCTAATGGTAGCCGAGCAAAAGGATTTGAAGAGGGCGACCACACCTATTACACCAATAGCACATTAAATGCAGGGCAAACGCTCACCTTACAAAGTGGCCAAGATACGACCTTAAAAGGCGCTCAAGCGCAAGGCGATAAAGTGATTGCTAAGGTGGGCGGAGATTTACATCTTGAAAGCCAGCAAGCGATTGATGATTACAAATCGAAGCAATCGAGTGAAAGTGCGGGTGGTAGTGTCAATGTGATGGGCACGCCGGGAGGTTCGGCAAATCTTTCGTTTAGTCGCGATAAAATGGACAGCAAATACCATTCAGTGGAAGAACAAACGGGCTTATTTGCAGGCAATCAAGGGTTTGATATTACTGTGGGTAAACATACCCAGCTTGATGGTGCAGTAATTAGCAGTACCGCAGAGGCTAAAAATAATCAGCTTGATACGGGCACATTAGGCTTTAGTGATATCCATAACTACGCAGAATATAAAGTTGAGCATCAATCTGGTGGTGTAAGTACCTCAGGGGGTGTTGAAGGCAATATGCTGGCGAATATGGGGCATGCATTAGCCATGGCAGGCAACCATAGTGACAGCGCGGAAAACACCACTCAATCTGCGGTATCACAAGGCACATGGACAGTTCGTGATAGCGATAATCAACAGCAAGATATCGCGCAATTAAGCCAAGATACCGATAACGCCCACAGCACGTTAAA
>NZ_PHFJ01000003.1 GCF_003144535.1 Proteus penneri
GTTGCCGCTGCATTGGCTCGTGTGAAAGCAAAGAAAGCACAGCAAGCTTCCCAAGCAACGCCAGCCGTTGAAGCGCCTGTTGAAAGCGCTAAAGCCGAAGATGTCGATCCACGTAAAGCTGCTGTTGCCGCCGCTATTGCTAGAGTAAAAGCTAAAAAAGAAGCCGAACAAGCCTCTCAAGCAACGCCAGCCGTTGAAGCACCTGTTGAAAACGCTGAAGCCGAAGATGTCGATCCACGTAAAGTTGCCGTTGCCGCTGCTATTGCCAGAGTAAAAGCAAAAAAAGAAGCCGAACAACGTCGAGCTAAAGAAGAAGTTACCTTGGATTAATCACAGATGAAATTTAGACCGATACAAAATAACAACAGTAAATTAAAAATTGCGAGTTCCCCTTTTACGCATAATCAGCAATCCACCAGCCAAGTTATGCTATGGGTAACATTAGCAGCACTGCCGGGGATCTTAAGCCAGATCTATTTCTTTGGCTTAGGCACTATTTACCAAATTGTGTTAGCTATTATTGTGGCGCTTGTCACTGAAACACTCTGCGTAAAGCTTAAAAAAGAAGATCCTTTACTTTATCTGAAAGACAATTCAGCACTACTGACAGGCGTATTACTCGCCATTAGCATTCCACCTTTAGCGCCTTGGTGGATCATTGTTTTAGGCACTTTTGTTGCGATTGTTATCGCAAAACATATTTATGGCGGTTTAGGGCAAAATCCGTTTAACCCTGCAATGGTAGGGTATGTAGTTTTACTGATCTCATTCCCAGTACAAATGACATCGTGGATGCCTCCTGTTGAATTACAAGCAGTTTCTTACAATGTCATGGACAGTTTAAGCGTCTTCTTTACAGGTCATACCTCATCAGGTTTAACACTTGAAGATTTAAGACGCTCTGTTGACGGCATTACACAAGCAACACCTCTAGATAGTTTTAAAACAGGCTTACTCACACATTCTATTGATGAAGTCTTAGCGACACCTATTTTACAAGGTGAATTTGCCGGCATTGGATGGCAATGGGTGAATGTCGCTTATTTAATTGGTGGATTAGTTCTACTTTATAAACGCATTATTAGCTGGCATATCCCTGTTGCGATGATTTCTGTATTAGCGCTTTGTTCGGTTATTAGCTGGGGTATCGACCCTACTCGTTACTCACAACCGTTATTACAGATTTTCTCTGGAGCGACAATGTTAGGTGCATTTTTTATTGCTACTGATCCTGTTAGCGCCTCAACAACACCTAAAGGTCGTTTAATTTATGCGGGAATGATTGGTTTATTAGTTTGGGTTATACGTGTTTATGGCGGATACCCAGATGCCGTTGCCTTCTCTGTATTACTAGCCAATATTGCTGTACCTCTTATTGATAGCTATACACGCCCTCGTGTTTATGGCCATTAATTGCTAAGGAGAAAATGATGATCGAAATCTTAAAACGCCATGGACTCACATTAGCTATCTTTGCAGCTTGTACTACGGGTTTAACCGCTGTGGTATACCACTTAACCGCAAACACCATTGCAGAACAAGTGGCTATAGAAAAACAGAAATTATTGGATCAGGTGATCCCTCAAGCAATGTATGACAATGAGCTTTCTAAAGATTGTTATCTACTTACGGCCCCTGAATTGGGAAATTCAAAACCTCATAAACTTTATGTTGCGCGTTTAGAAGGTAAACCTGTTGCAGCAGCCTTAGAATCTACCGCCCCAGATGGTTATTCAGGTGCAATTGAGCTTCTTGTTGGCGCTGACTTTAAAGGCAACGTGCTAGGGGTTCGTGTAACCGCACATAACGAAACGCCTGGTCTGGGTGATAAAATTGAGACACGCATTTCCGATTGGATCACAACGCTAAGTAATAAATTCATTTCCAGTGAAAACGATCCACACTGGGCAGTAAAAAAAGATGGCGGAGATTTTGATCAATTTACAGGTGCGACAATCACCCCCCGCGCTGTCGTTAACTCATCAAAACGCACAGCATGGCTAATACAATCATTACCAGAGAAACTCGATACACTCTCTGTCTGTGAGGCGAATTAATATGAACTCCATCAAAACGCTCTTTGCCCAAGGGTTATGGACAAACAACTCAGCCTTAGTGCAATTACTTGGTCTATGCCCTTTGCTGGCGGTTTCCTCTACAGCAACAAACGCCTTAGGCTTAGGTATTGCGACAACATTAGTGCTATTTTGCACCAATGTGGCTGTTTCTAGCTTACGTCGTTGGGTTCCCTCTGAAATTCGTATCCCAATTTATGTTATGATAATTGCGTCTGTCGTCAGTGCTGTGCAATTACTGATCAACGCATACGCCTACGGTTTATACCAATCGTTGGGGATCTTTATTCCATTAATAGTCACCAACTGTATTGTTATTGGCCGCGCTGAAGCTTTCGCTGCTAAAAATGAAGTCTTTCCTTCTGCCATTGATGGTTTAGCAATGGGATTAGGGGCAACAGCCGCACTCTTTGTGTTAGGCGCGATCCGTGAAATTTTAGGTAACGGAACATTATTTGACGGTGCAGATTTATTGTTAGGCGAATGGGCTCAAGTATTAAGAGTTGAGATAATACATTTAGACTCACCCTTCTTACTCGCCATTTTGCCACCAGGTGCTTTTATCGGCTTAGGCTTTATGTTGGCAGCAAAATACCTTATCGATGAAAGACAGAAAAAGCGCAGCGCTTTGACAACGAAAACTTACGAAAAAGAGCAAGGCTGTGGTAGTCATATCGTTAAAAATTAATTTGTGAGCATAATGAATCAAGCAAAACGTATTGAAATTCTAACTCGGTTGCGTGATAACAATCCGCAACCTACGACAGAGCTAAAATTTGACTCTCCGTTTGAACTATTGATCTCCGTGTTACTCTCTGCACAAGCGACCGATGTGAGTGTCAATAAGGCAACTGCTAAACTTTATCCAGTTGCCAATACACCACAAGCGATACTCAATTTAGGGGTGGATGGTCTTAAAGAATATATTAAAACCATTGGCCTCTATAATACTAAAGCTGAAAATGTGATTAAGACCTGTCAAATCTTAGTCGATAAACATAACAGTGAAGTTCCTGAAAACAGAGAAGCCCTAGAAGCCTTACCTGGTGTTGGTCGTAAAACAGCAAATGTCGTTTTAAACACAGCATTTGGTTGGCCAACCATTGCTGTCGATACACATATCTTTAGAGTAAGTAATCGCACAGGTTTCGCCCCCGGTAAAAATGTCAATGAAGTAGAACAAAAACTGTTAAAGGTTGTTCCGGCAGAATTTAAAGTTGATTGTCACCATTGGCTTATTCTTCATGGTCGTTATACCTGTATTGCACGAAAACCACGGTGTGGCTCTTGTATTATTGAAGATCTGTGTGAATTTAAAGAAAAAACAGATCCTGAATAATTTTTTACCGATTTGTCTGTTTTTCTGATGCAATATTACTTGCGTCACTACATACAATCGAATAAAACTATTGCCCACTTTTTATTATTAAAACTGCCGACTTTCCGGAAAAATATGTTTCAAGACAATCCGCTGCTTGCACAGCTAAAACAGCAACTCCATGCCCAGACACCGCGCGTGGAAGGCCTTGTAAAGGGAACAGATAAAGGCTTTGGCTTCCTTGAAGTTGATGGTCAGAAAAGCTATTTTATTCCCCCTCCGCAAATGAAAAAAGTGATGCACGGCGACCGAGTTATTGCTGCCGTTCATACAAACGGTGATAAAGAATCGGTTGAACCCGAAGAATTAGTCGAACCTTTCTTAACACGTTTTGTCGGCCGTATTCAGAAAAAAGAAGGTGATAACCGTCTGTGGATAATCCCAGACCATCCTCTTTTAAAAGATGTGATCCCTTGCCGTCCAGCTCAAGGTTTAACGCATAGCTTTGTGGATCAAGATTGGGCAGTTGCCGTAATGCGTCGCCACCCACTGAATAAAGGTGATAAAGGTTTTCAAGCAGAAATAACTGACTATATTACGGATAAAGATGATCACTTCGCACCTTGGTGGGTGACCTTAATGCGTCATCAACTTGAACGTGATGCCCCAGAAATGGGTGACGAAGCGCTAACATTACATGACGCATTACCTCGCGAAGATCTGACTTCTCTCTCCTTTGTCACTATTGATAGTGCCTCAACAGAAGATATGGATGACGCGCTCTTTATTCGTAAAGAAGATAACGGCCAATTAACACTATTTATCGCAATCGCCGATCCTACGGCTTATATTCTGCCAAATAGCGAATTAGATAAAATTGCGGCACAACGCGCGCTGACTAATTATCTGCCTGGCTTTAATATCCCAATGTTACCTCGTGAGCTATCTGATAACATTTGCTCATTACGTCCTAATGAAAAGCGCCCAGCATTAGTCTGCCAAGTCAGCATTGCACAAGATGGTGCATTACATGAAGACATTCACTTCTATTCTGCATGGGTAGAATCAAAAGCTAAACTGGTTTATGACAACATTTCAGATTGGCTAGAAGGTGAAAACTCACAATGGCAACCTGAAAATGAAATGGTTCATGAGCAAGTGATGTTATTAAAAGAGATGTGTGAAAAACGTCATGAATGGCGTGAAAAACATGCTCTAGTCTTTAAAGAACGTCCTGATTACCGTTTTATTCTTGATGAAGGCGGTAATGTTTTAGATATCGTTGCAGAAAAACGTCGTATCGCAAACCGCATTGTCGAAGAAGCAATGATCACAGCCAATATCTGTGCAGCTAAAGTGCTGGCGAAAAACTTAGGCTTTGGTGTTTATAACGTTCATACTGGTTTTGATCCACTCTATATCGATCAAGTTGTACAGACCTTAAAAGATAACGGTATTGAAACAACATCTGAACGTTTATTAACGCTTGAAGGCTTCTGCCAATTACGTCGTGAACTTGATAACCAACCGAATCAATTCCTTGATAGTCGTATTCGTCATTACCAAAACTTTGCTGAAATCAAATCAGAGCCAGGCCCACACTTTGGTTTAGGTTTAGAAGCTTATGCAACATGGACTTCACCAATTCGTAAATACAGTGATATTTTAAATCACCGTTTACTCAAAGCGATTATCAGCAAAGAACCCGCTGAAAAGCCACAAGAAGAAGATGGTATTCGTATTGCAGAACGCCGTCGTGCTAATCGTATGGCTGAGCGTGATGTGGGTGATTGGTTATATGCACGTTTCTTAAAACCTTTTGCTGGTACTGAAACATCATTTAATGCAGAAATTATTGATATTACGCGTGGTGGTGTTCGTGTCCGTTTAGTTGAAAATGGTGCGGTCGCCTTTATTCCGGCTCCTTTCTTACATGCTGTGCGTGATGAAATTCAATGTAGTCAAGAAACGGGGACAGTGATTGCGAAAGGCGAAAGTGCTTATAAACTCAATGATATCATTCCTGTTCGTATCGAAGATGTAAAACTGGAAACACGTAATATCGTTGCTCGCCCTATCTAATTAGTCTGTGGTCGGTATACAATAAAACTGATGGTTCATTTTAAGCCATCAGTTTTTTTATGCCTCTTATTTTTGCTAGACACAACACTAGAAGTTTAAAGGGAATAAAAAAGGGATCTTTTATGGTATTAAGAAAATAGAACACTCAGACCATAAATTTAGTAAATAACGAATGGATTGAATTAATGAAAGACAAAGTACAAATTAGTCGTTTTTTAAGTTATATATTACGTCATGCCCCTGAAAGTATTGGTTTAACATTAGATGATCAAGGTTGGGGAGAAATATCAACATTAATTTCATTAGCACAGAAAAATGGAACACCACTAACCCTTAAGTTAATTAAAGACGTTGTAGAAACCAATGATAAAAAGCGTTTTGCTATCTCAGAAGATGGACTTTTTATTCGTGCCGTTCAAGGACACTCTCTTAAGACTACGGTTGATTACCAAGCTATTACTCCTCCTAAAATACTTTATCACGGCACGGCTACTCGCTTTATCACCAGCATTTTTGATCAAGGCTTAATACCAAATGGTCGTCAATACGTTCACCTTTCACAAGATTATAAAACAGCCGTGAATGTCGGCAATCGTCATGGAAAAGCCGTTGTTTTAACGGTGGATAGTGAAAAAATGTTTAGTGAAGGTTTTGAATTTTATCAAGCAGATAATGGTGTTTGGCTAACACTTTCAGTACCAGCTAAATATCTAAAAATCGATGAGAATGAATAGAATGAAATGCAAAAAAATAGGTGACAATGTCACCTATGATATTATTGATGAACTCGCTGTTTTACTAATAATTAATCAGAATAACCTGTGATCGTAATTTTAGAGCCTTTCTTATCTTCTTCCATACTATAAATCAGCCACCAGCAAGTTTAACTTTCATTCCTTTGGCTTCTAATAGCGATTTAATTAAATCACGCTTATCGCCTTGGATCTCAATTAAACCGTCTTTGACACTACCACCACAGCCACATTTTTTCTTCAATTCAGCCGCTAGTTTGGCTAACTCTGCATCATCCAGATCGATACCTGAAACAACACAAACCCCTTTGCCTTTACGTCCACTAGTTTGACGTTGAATACGCACAATACCATCACCAGCAGGGCGTACTGGCTTTTGTTCTTCTTCTTTTATGCGACCTGTATCTGTGGAATAAACCAAACGAGAGTTATTATCCATTTACATACCTTGTATAGAACGATTAATTTGTTGCAATGTTTCAAGAGGATTATCACTACGTGTAATAGGACGTCCAATCACCATATAATCAACCCCTGCTACAATGGCTTGTTCTGGTGTCATGACGCGACGCTGATCGCCAACATCACTTCCTGCAGGGCGAATACCTGGTGTCACTAATAAGAAATCATCACCACAAACTTGTTTAAAACGCGTTGCCTCATGAGCAGAACAGACAACACCATCAAGACCACAAGATTTTGTCAGTAATGCCAAGCGCTCTGCTTGTTCTGCAGGCGTCAATGTTATTCCCAATTCAATCAAATCAGATTGATCCATACTGGTAAGTACAGTCACTGCTGTTAAAAGTGGCGCATCTTTACCAAAGGCTGCTAGACTCTCTTTAGCCGCACGCATCATACGACTTCCACCACTCGCGTGTACATTGACCATCCATACACCTAAATCAGCCGCCGCTGCAACTGCTCTTGCAACGGTATTGGGAATATCATGAAATTTTAAATCTAAGAAAATATCAAACCCTTCTTTTTGTAATTGAGTCACAAATTGAGGTCCAAAACGGGTAAACATCTCTTTACCAATTTTTAAACGACAAGATGAGGGATCAATACGCTGTGCAAAATCTAATGCACTTTTTTGGTCTTCATAGTCTAGTGCCACAATAACGGGCGCGCAGGTAAGCTCGGGCGATTTTTTATCACAATGAAATGACATTTTAGGGCCTTTATTTATAAAGAGACTATTAAAAAAGTGACATCATCACTGACCATCTAAACCGCGAATAGGTTTAACGGTATCCCATGAACGACAGGATGGACAATGCCAATATAATGCATGAGAGGTAAAACCACATTTATGACATCGATAATCTGGTTTTGTGCGAATTTGTTCACCCACCATATAGCGCAATAAGATAAGGCTCTCTTTGGCACGTCCTTCTTCCGCTTCAGCTAAATGGTAACGCATTAAACGATAGAATAGACGCATGGTTGGATGACGTTCTAATTGACGATTAATGTATAACTGAGCCGCTTCAATACCTTCTTTAGCTTCAATAATGTCTGCAAGGTAAAGCTCCGCAATTGCACCACAATTACTATCTACACATTGACGTAAATAAGCTTCCCAACGAGAAGTATCACCTTGAGCTTGGAAACATTCAAAAAGCATAGGTAAGGTTTCACTGACCATCTCTTTATCTTGCTCAATAACTTTCATTAAAACATCAATAGCTTTTTGTTTATCATCACGAGCAATATAAATACGACCATACATAATTGAAACACGGGCACAAAAAGGATCCATTTGCCCTGCTTTTTGCAACAAATTAAGCGCGCTATCAAGATTATCACTGCTCATTTCTTGAAGTGCCAATTCACAATAAAAATGTGAAATTTGTTCTTTTAATTCATGCTGACCTAATTTAACTAATTTTTCAGCCGTCTCTATCGCTTTTCCCCAATCACTGGTTAACTGATAAATAGCCAACAAGGATTGTAGAGCACTTTGGCGAAATTCTTGTTCATCAATAAGTTGCTGAAACATATTTTCAGCTCGATCGTAAACACCCGCCGCCACATAGTCACGACCTAACTGTTGAACAGCAAGTAGACGTTGATCAAAGGAAAGCGCAGCACTCTCCATTAACGATTGGTGGATACGAATAGCTCGTTCGACTTCGCCACGAGAGCGAAAAAGATTACCTAAAGTAAGATGAGCTTCAAAAGCTGAACTATCTTCTTTAAGCATTTCGAGGAAAAGATCAACGGCTTTATCTTGTTGATCAGAGAGTAAAAAGTTAACACCCGCCACATACTCACGTGACAGGCGATCGGCATTCTGCTGTTTGTCCTGTTGAGCGCCGCGACGCCCCATATACCAGCCGTAAGCCGCCGCGACAGGTAATAACAGAAACAGCAATTCTAGCATCAGCTATCGTCCTTATTTCGTAGCGGAAGCAACCGTTGGGCGACTTTCTTGGCTTTCTTGTTTTGTTTGGGCGCTTTCAAGACGTTTAATTTTACGCTTTGCTCGGCCTAGTGATAAGCGTACACGTAGATAAAAAACACCACTTACAATCCAACCAAGTACAAAGCCCACACCAAACAGGATCGCTAACAAGGTAGAAATACGATATTCACCTTGAGCAATAAGGTAATTAAATGTGACTACCTGATCGTTATTTGAGCCTAAAGTCATGGCAATCACCACGATGGCAAGAACAAGAATAACCAAAATAAAAAGTAGGACTTTTTTCACATTATTTCCTTTTTTATTCTCTTTTCTTTAGTAGACAGATAAAGGTAGCATTTTCACTGCGCACAAAGAAAGTCATTTCTTAGAATCATCTGATTTTCGTATATTTTTTCACATAAATATCGAAAAAGACATTCTGTATCTCAAAAATAAGGGCTATCGTCAGGATTTGAGCAATAAACGTCGCTCAATCACCTTAAATGCACACCAAACCAGCACTGTGCTAATAAGAATACCGACAATCACATCAGATGCCCAGTGCATTCCTAATACAATACGCCCTACCGTGACATCTATCCCCCATAATAACCCGAGTGACGCTAAAAAATAATGACGACGCAACATAAAAAGGACAAAAACAAATAATGCGAGTGTGGCTGAAAATAAACTATGACCAGACGGAAAAGCATAACCCGTCTCAGCTTTCCAATATTGAAGTTGCCATTCAGGGATCACCGATGAATTAACTAATCCATTTTGGAGTAATTGTTCTCGCTCAGGTCTTGATACTTGATAAAAAGCCTCTGGTGTAATGTGTAAATTTTCACTGACCCAAACAACATAAGGACGAGGTTCTTTTACTGTATTTTTAACCGCAACCTTAATTAATTGGCCAATAGATAATGTAATAATAATTATCACTGCCAATTGAATAAAATGGTTACGTTTTAATTTCAAAGCGATAAAGAGCAACGCTAAAAAAATAATAACCGTCACAGCTCCCCAAGGTTTCGCAGCACTATCTGCTATCCATAATGTACTTATGCCACCGAAAGGGTGATCAGTAGGTTGCCATTTCCAACCCAATATCAACACGGCACTTGGTATGATTAAGAGCAACATACTACCTAATAGAATCAACTTTGCCATTTGCTTACTCAATATATTGTCCCTTCTCAAATACAAATGTTATCTTCCACTTACAGCTAAAGATTATCAGTATAAACGATGCAAGTTTAGCAATAAATCATTATGCAAGAAGGTGCAAAATCTGATAATTTGTATTGGTGTGAATTTATAAGTGTGTGTTATCCAATTTCCTTGCCTATCAGACATGGAAGTATTTCAGTGTTTTATTTCTCTTTGTTCTCGTTATAAAGTGTATAATCTTGAACTTGAACGAGAGTTTCACCTGAAATTATGAGTCAAAAAATAATGAAATTAAGACGTATCGCAGAAGCAAAACTACCTACTCCTTTTGGTGAGTTTTTAATGGTTGGTTTTGAAGAAATCGCAACAGGTAAAGATCATGTCGCCCTTGTTTATGGCGATATTTCAGGCTCCGAGCCTGTATTATCTCGTATTCATTCAGAATGTTTAACGGGTGATGCTTTATTTAGCCTACGTTGTGATTGTGGTTTCCAACTTGAAGCCGCACTTTCACAAATAAGCAAAACAGGTCGGGGCGTATTACTTTATCATCGCCAAGAAGGGCGAAATATTGGATTACTAAATAAAATACGTGCTTATGCGTTACAAGATAAAGGATTAGATACCGTTGAAGCAAACCTCGAGTTAGGTTTTAAAGCTGATGAACGTGATTTTACCCTTTGTGCTGATATGTATAACCTATTAGGTGTTCATGAAGTTCGATTATTAACCAATAATCCGAAGAAAATTGAAATAATGAAAGCGGCAGGGATTAATGTTATTGAAAGAGTTCCTTTGATCGTCGGACGTAATCCAAGTAATGCACATTATCTTGATACTAAAGCCGATAAAATGGGCCATCTTTTATTTAAGAAAGTGCAATAATACAGCAACAACACAACATTAATTCTTTTCAAATCCGAGTCTAAGCGCTCGGATTTTTTATTTATTCCTTTTATTCTATTAATTAGTAAACTTATATTTCATAAAATGTCCTTTTTATTAATTAAAGCTTTTATTATTACTAATAAAAAATTTAATAGTTAAATTTTAGTATGTATTCTATTTAAAACAGAAAGATGGTATTTTTTATTGAGAGTGAAACTCGCCTTACACCTATATTACTTATAGAAAGTGTATAAAATTAATAACTAGTGATTAAATTTAATCTCAATATAAAAATTAATAGGCTAATTTCACTTTATTATCTAACATGAAAATTAATTTATTATTTTCATCTGCTTTAACTGAAACATTAGCACCATTCCCATATTGATCTCGAATAATACAATCCATTTTGTCTTCTTTCTTACTTGAAGAAAATGGTAGACCATAGTTTATACTATAAGTCCAGAAACATAATCCTACTCTTTCTTTATTAATTGATGTTATTTGAATTGAGGACATTTTATCAAAATGGAAATTCTTTGTATAATAACCAGAAGGATCGAATAAAACCGATTGATCCGTTGATGTACCTATTAATTGATAATTATTTTTATGATAATAATAAAAATCTTTATTTTCCTCACACTCTGCACTTGTTGTTATTGCACCGCCATTACCATTAAATGCAAGGTAATACTTAGACAGCGTTCCACCGGGCATTAACACATTTTTTTCTACTTCTGGGTATATTAGCGGATCAATATCCATATCCTCTTTTGTAAAAACGCGGGGCGGTATCACATTTAATGTTACAACACTCTGCCGATATATAGGACTATTAGGTCTAAAAGCGGTTGTATATTTTGTACCATTGGCAGTAAATTGTGCACATAGTTTTAAAGTATCCATGATTTTATCAACAGATACATACCATATACATGCTGAATAATTTATTTGCTCATAATAATTATCACTGTGAGGATAAATATAACCCTTTGCTTCTTTAGAAATATGTATATCTGAATTTAACGCTTCATTTTTATCATCAACAATAAAAATATTTTTATGCATTTCTTCTTCTGACACTTTAAAATGTCTTTTTTCTTTATCTAGTACAATTAAACCAACACCGATAGGAACTTGATGTTTACCATTTACACAAATATTTGATTCTTGATCCAGGTGATTAATATAAAAAGTAAATTGTATTACACTTTCAATATCTTCCCAATTACCTATATAATATTCAATTTTTTCATTACCTGATATGACGGAATTCCCTTCAACAATAGCATCATTAAAAACAACCGCATTACCTTCAATTTTTGCATTTCCTCTAACACTAGCTCTATTTTTAATGCTCGCGTTTTGTGTGACTACAGCAGAATCATATATTTCTGCATTATCAGATACTGATGCATTACCTGAAATTATCGCATTATCATAAACTTTAGCATTTTTAGATATTATTGCATTTTCTATCACTTTCGCATTACCAAATACCATTGCATCATCATAAATAAAACAACCACCTTCTCGACTTAAATTACTTTCATTTTCAATCCATCCCCCTGGACTACCAGTATATACTCTTTTAATTTTAAACAGGGTAACACCATTATATTCTTTTGATTCATTTGTAATAATATATTTTTTCATTATACGCCTCGCGTCTATTTAATATAATCTTATTAAAATAGAAACTCCTCCAAAACAAGAACCATTGGAATAATATAAAGAAAAAAATAATTAGGTAACATTAAATAAAAAAATAGACCTATTAATTTAAAATAGAAAGACAGTATTTAAAATTTTAAATACTGTCTTTTATGATAATAACTTAATATTTTTTATCTATGTTATTAGAATATTATTTATAACATATTTCTAATCACATAATGCAATATACCACCATGTTGGAAATAAGCTAATTCGGTTTGAGTATCAATACGACAACGCGCCATAATAGTTTCAGTACGATTATCTGCAAAAGTAATATTAACCGCGATATCTTGGCTCGGTATTAATGCATTAAGCCCTGTGATCTCAATTTTCTCATCCCCTTTTAAGCCTAATGTTTGACGAGATACCCCTTTAGGAAACTCTAAAGGTAACACCCCCATACCGATTAAGTTAGAACGGTGAATACGCTCAAAAGAGCCTGCAATGACAGCTCGTACTCCTAATAAACGCGTTCCCTTCGCAGCCCAATCTCGGCTAGAACCAGAACCATATTCACTACCGGCAATAATCACCAGTGGCGTATCTTCTTGTTGATAACGCATGGCTGCATCATAAATAGCCAGTGTTTCGCCGGTTGGAATATGCTTGGTAAAACCACCTTCAACGCCTGGTACCATCTCGTTACGAATACGAATATTGGCAAATGTGCCTCGCATCATTACTTCATGATTGCCGCGTCTTGATCCATAAGAGTTAAAATCTTTCGGCTCGACACCATGTTCACGTAAATAACGCCCTGCAGGACTATCCTCCTTAATATTACCTGCGGGTGAAATATGATCCGTTGTCACCGAATCACCTAAAATAGCCAAAATACTGGCTTGATGAATATCTTTAATCGGAGCTGGCACTTTTGACATTCCTTCAAAGAAAGGAGGATGTCGAATATAGGTAGAATCTGGTTGCCAATCATAAACAGGAGTATCTTGTATTTGCAGTGATTTCCATGTCTCATCACCTTCAAACACGGCAGAGTACTCTTTATGGAACATCTCTGTTTTCACTTTTTCGACAGCATCAGCAATCGCCTTGCTGTCTGGCCAAATATCTTTTAAATAAACAGGAGCACCCTGTTTATCTTTACCTAATGGCTCTTTAGTAAGATCGATATTCATATTTCCTGATAAGGCATAAGCGACCACTAAAGGCGGTGATGCTAACCAGTTGGTTTTCACTAAGGGATGAATTCGACCTTCAAAGTTACGGTTACCAGATAATACAGCCGCAATAGTTAAGTCATTATCCTTAATCGCACTTTCAATCGGTGCTAATAAAGGTCCTGAGTTACCAATACATGTTGTGCAACCATACCCCACAAGATTAAACCCTAATTTATCAAGATAAGGTGTTAGTCCTGCTAAATTAAGATAATCCGTCACCACTTTCGAGCCTGGGGCCAAAGAAGATTTAACCCAAGGTTTACGCTGTAATCCTTTTTCTACCGCATTTTTAGCCAGTAATCCGGCTGCCATTAAGGCATTAGGGTTTGATGTATTGGTACATGATGTGATTGCCGCAATAACAACAGCACCATCGGTTAACTCAAAAGCAGGATAATCATCAATTTTAACTTGAGAAAATTGCACCAGTGATTTCTTATTGGTTTCAAGATCGACTGCGGCTTTAAATGCCTTAGGTACACTCGGTAAATTAACTCTATCTTGAGGACGTTTAGGTCCTGCAAGGCTTGCCTCAACGGTTCCCATATCTAGCGATAATGTTGACGTAAAGATAGGTTCATCGCCTGTGTGTCTCCATAGACCTTGCTCTTTGCTATACGCTTCAACAAGTGCAATCTCTTGCTCTTCACGTCCTGTTAAACGCAAATAATCAAGAGTGATATCATCTATTGGAAAGAATCCGCAGGTCGCGCCATACTCTGGCGACATATTCGCTATTGTTGCACGATCGGCTAAAGGTAATGATGCTAAACCATCGCCATAAAACTCCACAAATTTACCTACAACACCATGAGCACGTAACATCTGTGTGACGGTTAATACCAGATCAGTTGCCGTGATCCCTTCACGTAATTTTCCTGTCAGTTTAAAACCAACAACATCTGGAATTAGCATAGAGATAGGTTGACCTAACATTGCAGCTTCTGCTTCAATGCCTCCTACCCCCCAACCTAACACGCCAAGGCCATTGATCATGGTGGTATGAGAATCCGTACCGACTAATGTATCAGGATAAGCTACATGATGCCCATTTTGCATTTCAGACCAAATAGCTTTGCCTAAATACTCAAGATTTACCTGATGACAAATTCCTGTCCCTGGCGGCACGACACGGAAGCGTTCAAAGGATTGTTGTCCCCAACGCAAGAAAAGGTAGCGTTCATAGTTACGCTCCATTTCAATTTCCACGTTTTCAGCAAACGCATTTTTACTGGCATATTCATCAACCATAACAGAGTGGTCAATAACTAGATCAACGGGTGATAATGGATTAACTTTATCCACTTGCCCACCTAAAGATTTCACAGCTTCACGCATAGCCGCTAAATCAACAACCGCAGGCACACCTGTAAAATCTTGCATCAGCACCCTTGCAGGTCGATACGCAATTTCACGTGATGCATGAGCTGTTTTTTGCCACTCAACTAGCGCCTTAATATCCTCGTCAACGACTGTATCACCATCGAGATGACGCACTAAGTTTTCTAGTAACACCTTCAGTGATTTAGGAAGACGGGTAATATCACCTAACTGGCGAGCAACTTCTGAAAGACGGTAGTACTCATATTTTTGAGATCCGACTAAGAGCGTGGAATGGCTCTCTTTCTTCAAACGTAACGACATAGCTCCTCCTTCTTATTTTTATACTGACAGCATGTTCAAACTATCAAAATAGGTAAGGTTATTTATTAAACATACCATATAACGTTGAATTTCGCTTAAAGACCACACAATTTGTAAACACAATGTTATGGCTGTCATATTGTTAATAAATTTTGGTCTCTAAATTTTCACTTAATTAAGTTTTAATGAAGGAGGTATAACTACGTAAGGATAATATTTATGACTAATAAACAATCTGATTTACTCAAAAACATTATGAATGCTGATCACTATTTTGCGGAACCTGTTACTCCTCCTTTTCCACAAACCTTATCGATGAATGCATTACATTCTCAAAATATAAAAGATTCAGAAGGTTTGGTGCAATTTATCATTGCGTCGCCAAAACCTTTTGAGCCTTCTGAAATAGAAAAAATGTCACAACTTAAAAATATCCAAATTGGGCTT
The DNA here is from genome assembly GCF_003144535.1 of Proteus penneri. Taxonomy (GTDB): domain Bacteria; phylum Pseudomonadota; class Gammaproteobacteria; order Enterobacterales; family Enterobacteriaceae; genus Proteus; species Proteus penneri. Next base: position 15,696 of record NZ_PHFJ01000003.1, read on the forward strand.
ATTTCTATTATGGCAAACCATCTTGCCGCATTAAAAAAAGAGGATAATGAAGCCTATTATCGTCCCGAACATTGGTTAGACACGCTCAACCATTTACCACTTCTAGGGCACAATAAAGTTGAGACAAAGAAACTTCATAAACAAACCTTTGATTTTTCTGTTGCTCAAGCGTTTATTCAATTATTACTAGGAGCTGCAATCAATGCCACCTCTCCTGCACTTGGAGAATTTATTGATTTTTTACGAACTCAAGGACAAAAAATAGAAGTTGGCTTACGAAAATCATTAGACAGCTATCAAACGATAACTATTGCGGGGATCACGGAGATCCTCAATCATAATAATCATCTTATTTTTGTTCCAAAGCTGAAAATTTTGAGCCTACGTTTTTCTTATCAATCAGCGAAAATGCTACTCGCTAGCTGTATAGGTAGTAAATTTACCCTCTCTTTAGAGTACACCACCATTACCTCTATTTTTGATACTAGTGCTCTTGATGATCCACTGATTAATCAGCAGTTTTATGATTTTTTGAATAAGTATCGTCAGCTAAGTATTGCAAAATCAGACGCTTTTTTTAGTGGGGATTTTTATTTGAAATGAGTAATCACAACAATTAGGTTTATGAACACGCTTGAAGGCGGGAATAACCCGCCTTTCAGTATTACACTAATGGTAATTCAATATCTTTAAATAACTCTTCAATCTCTTCATTTGTTCGTAACGCAACAGCTTGCTCAATCAAATTACGCGTAAGATGAGGGGCAAAACGCCACATAAAATCATACATATAACCACGTAAGAAACCACTGCGTCGAAATGCAATTTTAGTAGTGCTATAACTAAATTTATCACGCATATCAATAGCAACTAAATCACTATCAAGTACGGGATCAAATGCCATACTGGCAATTACACCAATACCTAAATGCAGTCTCACATAAGTTTTAATGACATCCGCATCAGTTGCAGTGAAAACTATTTTAGGTTTTAACCCTACTTTACCGAATGCATCATCAAGATCTGAACGTCCTGTAAAACCTTGGGTATAAGTAACGATATCGTAATCTGCAAGCTCTTTTAACGTTACTTCTCGTTTTTGTGCCAGAGGATGATCTTTTGACACCACTACAATACGGTTCCAACGATAACAAGGTAGCATCACTAAATCGTTATAAAGATGCAGCGATTCTGTCGCTATCGCAAAATCACTTTTACCTCTGCATACATCTTCAGCAATTTGCGTTGGCGAACCTTGGTTCATATGCAGTGAAACATCTGGATAGCGCTCAATAAATCCTTTTATTACAGGAGGTAATACATAACGAGCTTGCGTATGCGTTGTTGCAATCGATAGTGAACCTCTATCTGGATAAGTGTGTTCGCCCGCAGCTGAACGAATAGCTTCTGTTTTTGATAAAATCTCTCGAGATAGCCTTACAATTTCTTCACCCGCTGGTGTCACATGCGTTAAATGCTTCCCACTACGAGAAAATATTTGTATACCGAGCTCATCCTCTAACATACGAATTTGTTTACTTATTCCCGGTTGAGATGTATACAAACGCTCTGCCGTGGTCGAAACATTTAAATCGTTATTCACCACTTCAACGATATAACGCAACTGTTGTAATTTCATGGAGAGGCTATCCCTTCAACAAAAGACTTATTATTCCGTTATTCTATTTATATTCATATAACTAAAAAGAATAATAAAGATGTAATATATAACCACTATATCATTTATTTCATTTCGGTCTAACGTAATTAATAGTGTTATTTAGATTTTGTTATATCGAATAGTTATAAGCTATAAAGAAGCATAAAAAAAGCCGACCTTATTTGTCAGCTTTTACCCCATAATAATAGTGGCACTAAATTATTTAATCACACCACATGCCATTCTTGCGCCACCACCGCCAAGAGCCTCAGGATCATCAGAATAATTGTCCCCTCCCACATGCACCATAATTGCTTTATCTTTTACTTGCTCAAGCTTAGTGAGTTTTGGTGCTAATACTGCGTAATCAGCAACACCTTTATCATTGACAACTAATCCTGGTAAATCGCCTAAATGCCCATCTTTATTATAAGGCCCCAAGTGAACACCGACTTTTTCAGGATCTAAATGCCCTCCCGCTTTTAAAGCAGGTACAGGTTTGCCATCTTTCATATCTGGCTCACAAGAACCATTAGCATGAATATGAAAACCATGAATACCCAGTGTTAATCCGGAAAGTTTTGGCGTAAATAACAGCCCATAATCAGTTTCAGTGATAGTGACAACACCAATATCGTTACCAGCACCCGTTGGTAACGCTTCTTTTAACGTGACATCTAACGTTGCAGCACTTGCCACTGAAGTGAAGAGTAAGCTAGATAGTAACAAAGGTATCAGTTTCATAGTATCTCCGTCTTATTATTAGCAAGGTAAAGCATCAGACAAATAGAAATTAACCATTAATACTGTTTTGGTATATTTAATTAGCATACCTTCTTAATACAAAAAAGCGACTAACTCTCATTAGTCGCTTTTTTATTTACCACGTAATGTCAATGTTATTTGGTTTTTTCAACCCACTTGCCATCGACATAAAATGCAGACCAACCTGTTGCTTTACCCTCTTTCTCTGAAGAAACATATTGCTGTTTTGTTTTACGACTAAAACGCACAATAGTTGGGTTTCCTTCAGGATCAGCCACTGGAGCTTCTGCTAAATAACGCATTTTCTCTGCTAAACGGTCTTTAAAGCGCACCAGTTCTTCTACTTTTGGTGCTCGCGTTTCTCTTGATTTAGGGAAGGTATTTGCGGCTAAGAATACACCCGCGGCACCATCACGTAAGACAAAATACGCATCCGATTTTTCACACGGCAACTCAGGAAGCGGTACAGGATCTTCCTTTGGTGGCGCAATCTCACCACTTTTTAAGATTTTACGGGTATTTTTACATTCATCATTGGTGCAACCCATGTATTTACCAAAACGCCCCATTTTCAGGTGCATTTCAGCGCCACATTTATCACACTCTATGACTGGCCCTTCGTAACCTTTTAAGCGGAATTCACCCTCTTCGACTTCATAACCATCACAAGCAGGGTTATTACCACAAACATGTAATTTACGATGCGTGTCAATCAGGTAACTGTCCATTGCAGTACCACATTTCGGGCAACGACGACGAGCACGTAATGCGTTAGTTTCTGCATCTTCCCCTTCCAGAATATTCAATAATTCATCTTCAGGAATAAGGTTAATAGTTTGTTTACAACGCTCTTTAGGCGGTAAAGCATACCCAGAACATCCTAAGAATACGCCTGTTGTCGCCGTTCTAATTCCCATATGACGAGAACAAGTTGGGCATTCAATCGACGTGATTACCATTGGATTTGGCCGCATTCCACCTTCTTCAGGATCTTTTTCAGCGACCTCTAGTTGCTGACTAAAATCGCTGAAGAACGCATCTAATACTTCTTTCCAGTTCTCTTCATTATTGGCAACATGGTCAAGGTGATCTTCCATTTGCGCAGTAAAATCATAATTCATTAAATCGCTAAAATTCTCTTCTAAGCGATCGGTTACAATTTCACCCATTTTTTCTGCATAAAAGCGACGGTTTTCAACTTTCACATAACCGCGATCTTGAATGGTAGAAATGATAGATGCATACGTTGAAGGACGGCCAATTCCACGTTTTTCTAATTCTTTAACTAACGTTGCTTCGCTAAAACGTGCTGGTGGCTTGGTAAAGTGCTGAGTTGGCTCTAACTCAGCTAAAGCCAGTGTTGCCCCTACATCAACTGCAGGTAAAGTTTTATCTTCATCTTTATTCCGCATCGCTGGCATGACTTTCGTCCAACCGGCAAAACGCAAAGTACGACCTTTAGCCCGGAGTTTATAATCACCTGCTTCGACGGTTAATGTCGTTGAATCGTATTTTGCTGGTGTCATTTGACAAGCAACAAATTGATTCCAAATCAGTTGGTATAAACGTTTGGCATCGTTATCCATATCTTTTAAAGATTCTGCGATAACATTAATATCAGAAGGACGGATAGCTTCATGCGCTTCTTGAGAATTTTCTTTGCTCGAATAAACATTTGGCTCTTTCGGCAAATATTTAGCACCAAAATTCTCATTGATATAATCGCGCGCCATTTGAATGGCATCCTGACTTAAGTTAGTTGAGTCAGTACGCATATAAGTTATATAACCAGCTTCATAAAGGCGCTGAGCAAGCATCATCGTCTTTTTCACACCAAAGCTTAAACGTGTACTTGCCGCTTGCTGTAAGGTTGATGTGATAAGCGGTGCACTTGGTTTACTTGATGTTGGTCTATCTTCACGATCTTTTACCGTGAAGGCCGCATTTTGTAATGCCTTAACCGCTACCTGAGTTTCATCAGATGAAACAGGGTTGAAGGCTTTATCATTATAATGCGTGACTTCCATACGCAGAGGCTGTTCATCAGGCGTTAATAATGATGCATGTAATTGCCAATATTCTTCAGGAACAAAGGCTTTAATTTCACGCTCACGTTCAACTAAAAGACGCACAGCAACTGATTGAACTCGACCCGCAGATAATCCACGAGCAACTTTTTTCCAAAGTAAAGGTGAAACCATATAGCCCACAACACGATCCATAAAGCGACGTGCTTGTTGCGCGTTAACGCGATCTATATTTAACTCACCTGGAGTTTGGAAAGCTTGTGTAATAGCATTTTTAGTGATTTCGTTAAAAACCACTCTACTAAATCGTTCATCATCACCGCCGATAACTTCGCGTAAATGCCATGCGATAGCTTCTCCTTCGCGGTCAAGGTCCGTTGCGAGATAGACATGATCAGCTTTCTCAGCCAATGCTTTTAGTTCAGCCACGACTTTTTCTTTGCCGGGTAGAATTTGATAATTCGCATTCCATCCATTATAGGGATCAACGCCCATACGACTGACTAAGGCTGACTTCTCATCCTTTTTAACTTTTTTCACGCCTTTCGTGGCGGATGAGTTTTCGCTCTTCTGGCTGCCAGAACCACTCTTTGGCAAATCACGAATGTGACCCACGCTAGATTTAACTACGTAGTCATTGCCAAGATATTTATTGATCGTTTTGGCTTTAGCCGGGGACTCCACGATAACAAGAGCTTTACCCATAATTACCTTTACCTAATTAAACTTTGTTATGACGGTATTGTTTAATACCCTCAACTAAAAAAATGTTTAAAATCTCTTTTTTATATTGCGTTAGTTTTGCAATATATCAACCTGTTTTTATTCAAAGCTTTTGTTTGAGCTCAAAACTCATGCCCTTTTTTGAGGTATTTTAATTACCTCACAGCCTTGATCAGGAACAGGCAAATCATTGTTTGCTACATATAGAGTAGCTAAGCTTTTAAAAATGCCACACTCTACCTGATAAAAAGTGAGGCGCAACAAATTATTTTTCTAAGGAGCACAGATTATGTCAAAACAAACTACACCGATCACAACAGAGATGCTACTTGAAAAAGCGAATAAAATCATATGTGAACATGAAGATTATTTACAAGGTATGCGTGCTGATTCAGTTGAACAGAAAGGTAATGTCCTCGTATTTAAAGGCGAATTTTTTTTAGATAAACAAGGTTTGCCTACAGCAAAAAGCACCGCAGCATTCAATATGTTTAAGCACTTAGCTCATGTGTTATCTGATAAATACCATTTAGAATAAGTCATCTTTGTGATTATTTTTATTTATTTCCTAAAGTAAATTCATTTACTCTTTATCGATAGCAAAAAAGAGAATTTACTTGCCAGTTATTGCCTTAATCTAGATGCCAATAACTGGCATAATTAAACAAAATAAAAGAATAAAAACTCACTTTTATCCTAAGGTGAAATTATCTGTCACATTTTAATTCACGATTATACTTGCCTATCAATACAATCAGTAATATCAATTATTTCTTTGATTGTCAGTGATATTTTCACTGGTTTTTTTTGCTTTATCGGAATGAAAATTAGAATATTTATTCGGTAAGTTTAAGGATCATGTTTAGTAAGGAAGAAGGAAGGATGATATCAGCGATAACTTGTATCACTGATATCATGTATTACATCTTTATTTGGCTTATAGAAGTGGTTTTTTACTTCTTTGTACCCAACGCATCATCAATTTATCGATGCTTTCCATTGCACCACTTGTAACGCGCTCAACCATTTTCTTCTTGGTAACATATTGGACAGAGAGAACTTCAAAGTCATTAATATGATTGATCAACCAATCATCACTCACTCCAACCTCATCAATTAAGCCTCTATTTAACGCTTCAGAGCCGTACCAATATTCTCCAGTTGCAACACTATCGATATCAAGTTGTGGGCGGTATTTATGCACAAATGATTTAAACAATAAATGTGTTTCATTTAAATCTTGCTTAAATTTCTCACGGCCTTCTTCGGTATTTTCGCCTAACAAGGTCAATGTACGCTTATATTCGCCAGCAGTATGTAACTCAACATCAATATCATTTTTCTTAAGTAAGCGGTGAATGTTAGGGATCTGAGCGACAACACCAATCGAACCAATAATCGCAAATGGCGCAGCAACAATTTTATCTGCCACACATGCCATCATATATCCCCCACTAGCCGCCACTTTATCGACAACGGCGGTCAGTTTAATCCCTTTTTCTTTTAGGCGAGTTAATTGAGCTGCGGCTAATCCATATCCGTGAACCATGCCACCAGGACTTTCTAAACGCAGTAACACTTCATCATTTGCTTGTGCAACAGAAAGAATGGCACTAATTTCTTCGCGTAATGCACCCACTTCGTGTGCATCCATACTACCGTTAAAATCAAGCACATATAAACAAGGTTTTACAACGCCTTTTTTCCCTTCTTTTGCATTGTTTTTACTCTGTTTATTCTCTTTTTTCTGCTGCTTTTTAAACGCTTTATACCAGACTTTTAATTCAGCATCGTCCATTTTTGCTTGTTGCATAACACGCTGTTTTTCTTCGTAAGCTTCAGCAAGATCTGTCACTCTTAACGTCCCTTTACGATTTTGTTTTTTATTTCCAATCACAACGAAAAACAACACGATAGCGATAATCGCCACAACAACAGTGGCAATCTCTGCTAAAAACAGTCCATATTGTAAAATATACTCCACAAAGACCTCTTTTTAAGGTTAATAACACTGACTAAAACCAATATGCCTAGTTTAACGAAATTCTGCTTTAGCGCCAGCAACAAAGGCATGATTATGTTTAATACCATAAAGAAAACAGCCATAAATTGTAAACAAAAAATCTGGCAAAACTGGTCGGTAGACAAATAAGACGTTACACTTTATTTACTTTTTACTAGACAGGATATCAATATGTTGCAATATCAACCCGATCATAGCGTGCTAAAAGATAAAATTATTCTAGTAACAGGTGCTGGTGATGGTATAGGAAAAGAAGCCGCACTAACTTATGCGCAATATGGCGCAACACTTATCTTATTAGGACGTACTCTATCAAAACTTGAAGATGTTCAAGAAGATATCATCACATCAGGTGGTCAACAACCCATGTTATATCCACTTGATCTACTTACAGCAACAGAGAACGACTTTCAACAGTTTGCTGACACACTCGTTAAACGTTTTCCCCATCTTGATGGTGTATTACAAAATGCGGGCTTATTAGGCGTTATCGAGCCTATTATTAATCAACCAAGTAACCTTTGGCATGACGTGATGCAAGTCAACGTCAATGCAACTTTTATGCTCACGAAAGCACTATTACCATTGATGCTCAAGGCACCTCATGCAAGCCTCATTCTCACTACATCCAGCGTTGGTCGCCAAGGACGCTATGGCTGGGGGGCTTATTCTGTTTCTAAATTCGCTACAGAAGGCTTTATGCAGGTACTTAATGAAGAATATAACGAAAGTACCTTGCGTATTAACTGCATTAATCCTGGTGGTACTCGTACTGCAATGCGAGCAAATGCCTTCCCTGATGAGAACCCACAAAAACTAAAAACACCTAAAGATTTGATGCCGTTATATCTCTATTTAATGAGTGATGACAGTATTGATGTGAAAGGACAATCTTTAGATGCACAACCTGGTCGTAAAGCCGGTCCCGCTGAATAACGTAATTTAAGTTTGAGGTAGCAAAATGAATAATGCACAACACCAAAAGCGCCAACAACGTTTAAAAGAGAAAGTCGATACTAGAATTGAGCAAGCTCAACGAGAACAAGGTATCTTGATGATCTTTACAGGTAATGGTAAAGGCAAAACGACGGCAGCGATGGGTACAGCGACACGCGCAGTGGGTCATCAAAAAAAGGTCGGTGTTGTGCAATTTATTAAAGGAACATGGGAAAACGGTGAACGTAATTTATTAGAACAGTTTGGTGTACCTTTCTATGTGATGGAAACAGGATTTACTTGGGAAACTCAAGATAAAAGTACAGATACAGTAGCTTGTTTAAATACTTGGCAATATGCACTCAAACTACTTAATGACCCAGAATACGATCTAGTTATTCTTGATGAAATTACCTATATGATTACCTTTAACTATTTGCCATTAGATGAAGTTATTTCAGCTATTAGCTCTCGCCCTGCCCATCAAAATGTCATTATTACTGGAAGAGGCTGCCATAGAAAATTAATCGAGTTAGCAGATACAGTGACAGAAATGCGTCCTATTAAACACGCTTTTGATAGTGGGATAAAAGCACAAAAAGGCATAGATTGGTAACCACTATGTAAAGAACTCGAATATTAAATAAGAATGGGCTCCCCTAAAATACCAGCACCAAATATACGCCCATTTCTTTTAATAAAATCTAAATACATCTCTCTATCAACAAAAATATGACTTCTTATTTGTTGATCATAAAGTATTGCCATCTTCATGATATGCTTATGATACTCACTATAAAATAATTTTCTTTCTGCAGGATCTCTTGAAGTTAAATATTTTTTAACTACTTCATGAATGCTTATCGCTTCTTTCATCAACTTTTCATCATTGAAGCTAAAGTTATCATCTAACGGAGATAAACTATCTGTTCGTGTATTATTTTTATCGATCCAATTAAAATTATCTTCTGTTATATATTGAGTTAATAAATCATGCTCAGAATAAAATTTAATTCCATAGGGAAATTTAATGATATATTGATAAAAATCATCTTTTGTAAAACATTTGGTTAATGCACTTACTTTTTCATTACCTTCCCAATCAGATAAATAAGTAGGTAGTGGTTCATCGATTGGAATATCACAACTAAAAATATTATTATCAATAAAGAGAGAGTCAGAACTATTAATCGCTCCTCTTAAAAGAATACCATTAACCCATACAGTACGTTCATCTATACGGATTTCCTCAGATGGAGGATATTCTTGTTTAAATAACGTGGTGAAACTATAATAGATATCTCTATTGGGATTAATTATTCCTCCTCGGTTTCCAGGATAAACCATAAATATACTTTGTTTACCTTGACTATCAATAAGTATATGTTCGCCATTATTAAGTTTAATTTTTTTTACTTCGCCTTTCCCCATCACAAATTTAGTATTATCAATTTTAAACTCTAAAGGTTCCAATTGATTATTGTTGATGTAGAAAACACCATTTTGTTTTTCTCTTATAGCAGGATAATCACACCCTGTTACTAAAGAGGCTATATATAACACAGCAATTAAATGAAAATAACGATACATATTATTTTGAATACCTTATCGTTAAATATAAAGTTATTAATAAATACACCCTAATAGGGTCATCATAAATAGATTTATAAAAAAAAGAAAGTAGTCAAAAAAATAATCGCCCTATTAAAATAGAGCGATTATTTTCAAAATGATATTTTAATTTAAAATAATAAATAATTATTCGCTAATTACTTTTTATTTCCTGCTGATTGACGGCGACTTGATGCTCTTTTAGCAGGCGATGTTGAAGTGCGTGTTGAAATTTTAGTATGACGCTTAACTGCACGACGGATCTGATTCGCTTTGATGCGACGCTGATCTTTTTCGACTGCAACTTTTGTTACTGTTTCGTCGTTTAACTCAACTAACTGACGTAAATAGTTGATTTGAGCTAACCCTAATTCAACCCAGCCACCGCGCGGTAAACCTTTTGGTAAATCAATATCACCATAACGAACACGAATAAGACGGCTAACTTGTACACCAACAGCTTCCCACATACGACGCACTTCACGGTTACGCCCTTCAGTCAGTGAAACATTGTACCATTGGTTAATCCCTTCACCACCACGGTAAGAAACAGAACGGAATGAAGCAGGACCATCTTCTAATTGTACACCTCGCGTTAATTGACGAATTTTCGCATCATCGATTTCACCAAAAACACGAACTGCGTATTCACGCTCAACTTCGCGGCTAGGATGCATTAAACGGTTAGCCAATTCACCATCTGTGGTAAATAACAGTAATCCACTGGTGTTTACATCAAGACGACCAACAGCAATCCAGCGAGCACTGTTAAGACGAGGAAGACGTTGGAAAACAGTTGGACGACCTTGCGGATCACTGCGAGTACACAGCTCCCCCTCAGGTTTATAATAAGCAAGCACACGACAGACATCTTTTTGTGCTTCACGAATATTTAGAATACGACCATCTAAGCGGATTTTTGCTGTAGAGGTGACATCAATACGATCACCTAATTTTGCTTTTGTACCATCAATGCTGATACGTCCTTCTTGAAGATAACCTTCAATCTCACGACGAGAGCCGTGACCAGAACGAGCAAGGATTTTTTGTAACTTTTCAGTACGTTGCGATTTATCGCTCATGAAACAACCTCATTTGTCGCCTTCACAGGCGTCATACAATAGAATTAATTTTTAAAAATCAATTAAGTAAAAAATAACCCATGTTTATTAACATAAGAAATAAACACAGGTTTATTGATTCAATAGTGAACAATATTGACGATTTTTCACATCAATATTGTGATAAATAGTGTCGATAAAACGATGTTGGTAAAAATCTTAACGACAATTAGTCGTTTGTCTGCAGATCGAGTTATTGTATTTTGCGTTTAAAATACGCGTTGATATAACCGATTTCAAAAATAAGCACCATGATTTTTATCGCAATGTATAAATTTAACACAAGCGATACATCCCTTCACCTTTTATCTCTTTATCTTGTGATAAATTTCTTCACTATCGAGTCATTTGCTTCTAATCTCGTTTAATCAACTCAATAATTTACTGAAATGGCGTAATATCACCCGTACCTTCACGCACGATGACAGGGGTGTCTTCTGTTAAATCAATTACCGTTGTCGGTTTTTGCCCTAAATAACCACCATGGATAACCAAATCAACTTGTTTGCTTAATAAATCTTCGATTTCTTCCGGATCAGATTCAGCAAAATCATTGCCTGGTAAAATCAGGCTAGTTGACATTAATGGCTCACCAATATTTTCTAACAATGCCAATGCAATAGGGTTAGAAGGAACACGCAAGCCTATAGTTTTACGCTTATCATTCATCAAACGCTTTGGTACATCTTTAGTCGCTTTTAAGATAAAAGTGTAATTACCTGGCGTGTTATTTTTTATTAAACGAAATACCACATTATCAACATAAGCGTAATTGGCGATTTCTGATAAATCACGGCACATCAGTGTAAAATTGTGTTTTTTATCTAATTGGCGAATACGACAAATTCGCGTCATTGCATCTTTATTTTCTAAACAACAGCCAATAGCATAACCAGAGTCTGTTGGATAAATCACCACTCCACCTTTGCGTAAAATATCAGCACTTTGTTCAATTAAACGAGCCTGCGGATTATCAGGGTGAATATAAAAAAGTTGGCTCATACATCCCTCAACGAATTTCTGATGTTACTCCTGCCATAGCGACCAAACTGGTTCAACGCCACTGGGTAACCATAAATTACGCCCCAACTCTATCCACGAGCAAGGACGATGAAAATCAGAACCTAACGAAGCTTTTAGCTCATAAGATTGAGCTAATGCCGCGTGTTGTTCTCGTTCTTGTGGTGGTTGTTGGCATTGTGCCACTTCGATTGCATCACCACCTTGTTGTTTAAAATAAAGTGTTAATCGTTTTAACCATTTAGAAGATAGACCATATCGACCCGGATGTGCTAATACTGCAACACCACCAGCAGCATGAATTGCTGTGACCGCGTCACCTATTGAGCACCATTGCGGAGGTACATAGCCTGTTTTTCCTTTCGCTAAATAACGTTTAAATACTTTATTAACTGAAGCAACATGTCCGTCATTCACTAAAAATCGGGCAAAGTGTCCTCTTGTTACTTGCCCACCATGCGCTAGCGCTTTAGCGCCTTCAAAAGCATTGGCAATACCTGCTTTTTCTAATCGCTCACCTATCATTATCGCACGTGTTTCACGACATTGGCTTTGTGATGAAAGGAGCGATTTCATCGCGTTACGGTCAATATCAATATTTAATCCAACAATATGGATTTCTATATTCTCCCACAAAGTCGATATTTCGACACCTGATATCAGAGTAAGAGGCAGATTTTTTTCTGCAATATAATGCTTAGCCGGTGCAATTGCCGCTGTTGTATCGTGATCCGTAATCGCTAAAACATTAATTTGACGCTCTATCGCTCTATCAATCAATTCTTCTGGTGAAAGCTCGCCATCTGACGCGGTAGTGTGGCTGTGTAAATCATAAATCACTCTCAAATCAGATAGCCCTTCAGTCATCACGTCTCCCTTTTCACCTTAACTAGATAATAAATTTTAAAGAGTATGCCATAAAGTACTTGACGAACCTAACACAATCCAGTTTACTAGTACGTAACACGAGCTAGTTCACTTTTCATTTATTCGTCGTTAGCTGTAAGGAGATCTTATGAATATCAATCAACATGTTATCGTTCTTTGGTGGCGCAACACTCTTTTATGGGCGGTTTGATCTCCGGCTTAACGTCAGTGATATCTAAAACCCGCCTACGCGGGTTTTTTTATGCTTTAAAAACAGCAAATAAAGAAAATAATATAGAGCGATAACAATGAATACATCACTTGCATTCTCATTTAATACCAAGGCAACGCCACTGCCTTATCACAGAGAACCCGCTTTGCTTTTCAATACATTATGTGAAAATCAACATTACACATTATTGTTAGAATCCGCACAAATCGACACTAAAGCGAACTTAAAAAGCTTATTAATTGTTGATAGTGCATTACGCATCAGTGCAGTAAAAAATCAAGTCACTATTGATGCATTAAGCGTTAATGGACAAGCGTTATTGCCTGCATTAAAAATCGCACTAAAAGAAAAAGCTAATTTGACGTCAGAAAACGACAAACAGTGTGTCTTTACTTTTGCAACGCCTTCACAAGAGACCGATGAAGAAAGCAAATTAAAATCTGCTAGCGTATTTGATGCGTTACGCTTCTTTCTTGTTAATAAAGATACTAAAGATGCAAACTTTATCTTTGTTGGTGGCTTATTTGCGTATGACTTAGTCTGCGGATTTGAATCTATTCCTGAATTAGAAAGTGATTTTTCTTGCCCTGATTATTGCTTTTATTTAGCCGAACAATTAATCGTGATCGACCATCAAAATGAAGATAGTCAATTGGTTTCCATTGCATTTACCGATGATAAAACAGAATGCCAACGTCTCACTTTACGACAAACTGAGTTAATTTCGCTGGCTAAACAACCGTTAAAACACCCTATTCGCCACGCTTTAACAGCAGAAGGATCAACAATACACACCAATATGGATGATAAAGGCTATGGTGATATCGTTGAGGCAATGAAAACCTATATTCGTCGTGGTGATATTTTCCAAGTCGTGCCATCTCGTCGCTTTCAAGTAGCTTGCCCTTCACCACTTGCTGCATATCAAGTGTTGAAACAGAAAAACCCAAGCCCGTATCTGTTTTATATGCAAGATGCGCTATTCACTGTTTTTGGTGCATCACCAGAAAGCGCACTGAAATATCAAACCAGTGATCGACAAATTGAAATTTACCCTATTGCGGGAACTCGTCCTAGAGGGCGCAATGCCGATGGTTCAATTAATGCAGATTTAGACAGCCGTATTGAGCTAGAAATGCGTACTGACACCAAAGAACTTTCAGAGCATTTAATGTTAGTTGATTTGGCGCGTAATGACTTAGCACGCATTTGCCAAGCAGGTAGCCGTTATGTCGCGGAGTTAACAAAAGTTGACCGTTATGCTTTTGTGATGCACTTAGTCTCTAGAGTAGTTGGAAAATTACGTGATGACTTAGACATTTTTCATGCTTATCAAGCTTGTATGAATATGGGAACGTTATCGGGAGCGCCTAAAGTCAGTGCTATGCAATTAATTGCTCGTTATGAAAAAACGAAACGTGGCAGCTATGGTGGAGCCATTGGTTATTTTACTGGTGCCGGTGATTTTGATACTTGCATAGTTATTCGCTCTGCTTATGTTGAAAATAATATTGCCACAATTCAAGTCGGAGCTGGAATTGTGCTCGACTCAGATCCCAAAATGGAAGCGGAAGAAACCCGCAATAAATCACAAGCTGTAATCAACGCTATTTTACAAGCGCATACGGATACACAACAGCAGGAGGCTTGTTAATGGCGACTATCTTACTGCTCGATAACATTGACTCATTTACTTATAACCTTGTTGATCAAATACGTAGCCTTGGTAATAACGTGGTGATTTATCGCAATAGCGTCACAGCTGATTTTATTGAACAGAAGTTGCGCGAACTCGATAACCCTATTTTACTGTTATCTCCGGGGCCTGGCGCACCTTCACAAGCGGGCTGTATGCCTGAACTGTTAAAACGCGTATTAGGTACATTACCTGTTGTTGGTATCTGTTTAGGCCATCAAGCCATCATTGAAGCTTACGGTGGCAAAGTTTCTTCATGTGGAGAGATCTTACACGGTAAAGCGACATTAGCTGAACACGATAACAGTGAAATGTTTGTAGATCTACCTAACCCTTTACCCGTTGCTCGTTATCATTCACTTTCAGGAGAACAAGTTCCAGCACAACTTATTATTAATGCTTGGTGCGATAACACTGTTATGGCGGTGCGTCACCGTCAACATAAAACATGTGGTTTCCAGTTTCACCCAGAATCAATTTTAACCACCAAAGGCGCACAACTTTTAGAACAAACAATCGCATGGGCATTAACTCCTAAAGGAGACGCATAAAATGGAAACTATCTTCAACAAATTATTTAGCGCGCAACAGTTAACATTAGAAGAAAGCCAAACCCTGTTTAGCGCGATTATCCGTGGTGAATTAACAGAATCACAATTAGCCGCTGTATTAATTAGCATGAAAATGCGTGGTGAACATCCACAAGAAATCGCCGGTGCTGTACGAGCATTACTTGAAAATGCACTGCCATTTCCTCGTCCTGATTACACTTTTTGCGATATTGTTGGCACAGGTGGCGACGGCGCGAACAGCATCAATATCTCAACTGCTAGCGCATTCGTAGCGGCAGAAGTCGGCATTAAAGTTGCCAAACACGGTAACCGTAGCGTATCTAGTCGCTCAGGCTCATCAGACTTACTCGCTGCTTTTGGTATTCCATTAGATAGAAGTGCAGATGATGCACGTCAATTATTAGATGAAGTGGGACTTTGCTTTTTATTCGCACCGCAATATCACAGTGGTTTTCGTTTTGCTGCTCCTGTGCGCCAACAACTAAAAACACGCACCTTATTTAACGTATTAGGTCCTTTGATTAATCCAGCACGCCCACCATTAGCATTAATTGGTGTTTATAGCCCTGAGTTATTAATGCCTATTGCAGACACACTAAAAGTATTGGGTTATGAACGCGCCGCCGTGGTACACAGTGGCGGTATGGATGAAGTGTCGTTACATGCACCGACTCAAGTCGCTGAATTACGTAATGGTGAAATTACGCGTTATGAACTCACACCAAGTGATTTTGGTCTTCGTCCTTGTTCAATGGCCGATTTGGAAGGTGGTACACCTGAAGTTAACCGTCAATTATTGGCGAATTTACTGCAAGGCGAAGGAAAAAGAGCACATACCGAATCTGTCGCAGCTAATGTCGCTTTATTAATGCGTTTACATGGGCAAGAAGATTTAAAAATAAATACTGAAGTTGCTATGCACACCATTTATAGCGGTAAAGCAATAAATCGTGTTACCGCATTAGCCGCGAGAGGATAAAAACATGACTGTATTAAACGCCATTGTAAAAGATAAAGCAGAATATTTGATCGCACGTAAAGCAAGCCAACCGTTATCAGAATTTGTGCAGCAAATAGTGCCTTCAACGCGCTCGTTTTATCAGGCATTAACTCAACCTAATACGGTTTTTATTTTAGAATGTAAAAAAGCATCGCCCTCAAAAGGATTAATTCGTGCTGATTTTGATCCCGCTACAATTGCAAAAATTTATCAGCCTTATGCTGCAGCAATTTCGGTATTAACCGATGAAAAATATTTTCAAGGAAGCTTTGATTATTTACGTCAAGTCAGCCAAGCCGTACATCAGCCCGTTTTGTGCAAAGATTTTATTATTGATGAATACCAAATCTATTTAGCACGTTTTTATCAAGCAGATGCCATTTTATTAATGCTTTCTGTCTTAGATGATGAACAATATCGCGCGCTATCAACAGTTGCTCATCAATTAAATATGGGTGTGTTAACCGAAGTCAGCACCGAAGAAGAGCGTCAACGAGCAATTAAGCTTAATGCCAAAGTTATTGGTATTAATAATCGCGATTTGCGAGATCTCTCTATTGATTTAGTTCGTACCCAACAGTTAAGCCAAGGATTACCTAAAGATGCAATCGTGATCAGTGAATCAGGTATTCATACCCACCAGCAAGTTCAAGAGTTAAGCCAATATGCTAATGGTTTTTTAGTGGGTAGTGCCTTAATGTCACAAGAAAATATTGACCAAGCAGTAAGAGCACTCGTTTTGGGAAAGCATAAAGTGTGCGGGTTAACTCGTACACAAGATGTAAAAGCGGTTTATCAAGCCGGTGCTTACTATGCAGGATTAATTTTCGCAGAAAAATCTCCACGTAAAGTGACATTGTCACAAGCTCAAGAGCTGATAACACAAGCCCCCTTAGCGTTTGTCGGTGTTTTTCAAAACCAACCTATTGAACTTATTTGTGACTATGCAGAAAAACTTAATTTATCTGCCATTCAATTACATGGACAAGAAGATGCTCAGTTTATTGAGCAACTTAGACAAAAAATTCAACCTAGCTGTGAGATTTGGCAAGCCATAAATATGGCAATTCACAGTGATATTCTCCCCGTTTCACACGTTAATAAATATGTACTTGATAACGGCACAGGCGGTACAGGAACAACATTTAATTGGCAAAAAATTCCAAACACAATACGTGAAAAAGCATTACTTGCAGGTGGTCTTAACAGTGAAAACTGTTTAGATGCAGTTAAAACAGGCTGTATCGGGCTTGATTTTAACTCTGGAGTAGAATCGGCTCCGGGCATAAAAGATGCGCAACGTCTGAACCAAGTCTTTGCACAATTATAGCAAAACTAAATTTCACAAAGATAAAATTTTAAACAGGATGACATCACAATGAGAAAACTTAACCCCTACTTTGGCGAATTTGGTGGCCAATATGTACCTGAAATCTTAATTCCTGCGTTGGATCAACTCGAACAAGCTTTTATTGATGCACAAAACGATCCCTCTTTTCAGCAAGAATTCCAAGATTTATTAAAAAATTATGCAGGTAGACCAACAGCATTAACTCTTTGCCGTAATTTAACAGAAGGCACGCGGACTCGTTTATATCTAAAACGTGAGGATTTACTGCATGGCGGCGCTCATAAAACTAACCAAGTATTAGGCCAAGCCTTATTAGCAAAACGTATGGGTAAAACCGAAATTATTGCAGAAACGGGGACAGGTCAACATGGTGTTGCAACGGCTTTGGCCTGTGCACTGCTTAATATGAAGTGTCGTATTTATATGGGTGCAAAAGACGTCGAACGTCAATCACCTAACGTCTTTCGTATGCGTTTAATGGGTGCTGAAGTTATTCCCGTTCATAGTGGTTCATCTACCTTAAAAGATGCCTGTAATGAGGCGTTGCGCGACTGGTCTGGCTGTTACGATCGCGCGCATTACTTATTAGGAACAGCAGCAGGCCCTCATCCCTATCCAACTATTGTCCGTGAGTTTCAACGTATGATTGGTGATGAAGCCAAAGCACAAATCTTAGAGCGTGAAGGTCGTCTACCTGATGCTGTTATTGCTTGTATTGGTGGTGGTTCTAACGCTATCGGTTTATTTGCTTCCTTTATTCCAGAAACACCTGTGCAACTCATTGGCGTTGAACCTGCGGGTAAAGGCATTGAAACAGGTGAACATGGCGCACCTCTGAAACATGGAAAATTAGGGATCTATTTTGGGATGAAATCCCCAATTATGCAGACTGATGAAGGACAAATTGAAGAGTCATATTCAATTTCAGCGGGTCTTGATTTCCCATCAGTTGGACCACAACACGCACATTTAAACAGCATTGGTCGTGCTGATTATGTTTCTGTTACCGATGACGAAGCCATAGAAGCCTTTAAAGCACTTTCTCGCCGAGAAGGAATTATTCCAGCTTTAGAATCTTCTCATGCATTGGCTTATGCGCTGAAATTAATTGCACAAAATCCTGACAAAGAACAGTTATTAATTGTGAACTTATCAGGCCGTGGTGATAAAGATATTTTTACTGTAAACGATATTTTAGCAGCAAGAGGAGAAATCTAATGAGCCGTTATCAAGTATGCTTTGAGGCATTAGCACAACAACAGCAAGGCGCATTCGTTCCTTTTGTCACATTAGGTGATCCTTCTCCTGAGCTGTCATTACAAATTATTGATACATTAATTGAAGGTGGCGCAGATGCTTTAGAGATTGGTATTCCATTTTCCGATCCTCTTGCAGATGGCCCTACTATTCAAGGTGCTAATTTACGTGCCCTCAATGTTGGCGTAACTCCCACTGATTGCTTTGCACTTTTAGCTAATGTACGTAAAAAGCATCCTAATATTCCTATTGGCCTATTAGTTTATGCCAATCTTGTTTTTAGTAATGGGATTGATAATTTTTATGGTAAATGCCAACAAGCTGGTGTCGATTCTGTCTTAATTGGTGACGTGCCCTTACGTGAATCAAAAGCGTTCCGAGAGGCAGCAAAGCGAGCGAATATCGCTCCAATCTTTATTTGCCCACCTAATGCTGATGATGAGCTTTTACAAGAGTTAGCAGCGTCAGGTAAAGGTTATACCTATTTACTATCAAGAGCAGGTGTAACTGGCACAGATAAACGCGCAGAACAATCACTAACACATCTTACTGACAAGCTAAAAACCTATAATGCGCCCCCAGCATTACAAGGATTTGGCATTTCAGAGCCAAAACAAGTGAAAGAGGCGATTGCAAATGGTGCAGCGGGTGCTATTTCAGGATCAGCCGTTGTACAAATTATTGAGAAAAATCTTCATCAACCTGAAGTGATGCTTAAAGCGCTTACTCAATTTGTCCAAGAAATGAAAGCAGCTACACTCTCTTAACTATCATAATCAATCCGCTTTAGGAGAATAGTTTGCTATTTTTCTAAGCGGATTACTCTTAATTCATTATTAATTGACTCACGCTTTTGAAGGCCCGTTTTGGTGCTTAGTCCGCATGAAATGGCGCAATCCCTCTTTTTTCTCCATTTAAAGTAACATAATCAATACCTATAAAAATTTGGCAAAATTTTATTTTTTGCACATACTTTATAAAGCGCTTTATATTTTCTTTTCAAAGATACTCAATTAATTACGCAATGTATAAGGAGTTTGATAATGAAACTATGGGCAAAAATCTCCGCTGTTATGGCGGCATTACTGATGGCATTTACGTTGTCTGCATGTTCTCCAACTGCAACATCAGAAGGTACTGGGGGTTATTTTGATGACTCCGTGATCACTACCAAAGTTAAAACAGCACTAATTGGTGAAAAAAATCTTAACTCAACACAAATTAGCGTTGAGACTTTTAAAGGTAAAGTTCAATTAAGTGGTTTTGTCTCTTCTCAAGCGGATGCTAATCGTGCCATTGAAACAACCCGTAAAGTAACTGGCGTAAAAGGTGTTATCAACTCAATGGTGATTCGCTGATCCTTTCTTTATTCTAGCCTTCCTTTAGCCTTACTTTTCAGACCACCTTTTCGGTGGTCTTTTTTTGTTAAGTACACCATTCTCAGTATTAGCTTTTATCATAAAGCAGATCAATTTTTATAAAAAACGCAAATAGATTAAAAAAGGGTGTTTTCACTTCGACTTAAAAAAATGTTCGTAAAGAGAACAATTAAAAAGAATAATTAATCATTTAATGATTAAAAACCAATTTTCTTATTTTTATGAATATTGCTTCTCTTAACCCTCTTTTATTCTTTTTTTATTTCTTTCTATCTCTTGATACACAAAGCACTTCCACTAAAATCAAATAAAGTTGCATTTAAAATAAATCTATACATTGCCCTATTTTATTTATAAAAAGACCATTGGTTTTTAATAAATAAAAATACACTTTTCTATCTTATTAAGAAGGTAAAAAAAAGATATATATAAGATACATTTTTATTAATGTTTAAATATTATATTTAAAATACATCTTTTGTTTTATCTCTATTTTTAATTACTCATAAATGATGTATTCAACAATAAAACAGAGAATTTATATAATCTAAAAGTGAAAGGCTTGGTTCAAATTTAAAACATAAAAAAAGCGAAGATAAACTTCGCTTTTTCATTATAAGATATTCTTTTAAAGAAAGAATAATTAGAAACGGTAGCCCACACCAAACATAAAGACAAATGGGTCTAAACGTGTGCTGATTGATTGTCTATCTTCACCTGCTTTAAATTTAACATCCGTTTCGATATTCATCCACCAAACAGACGCATTCAGCATCCAGTTTTTATCGAGGTTATAATCTAAACCCGCTTGTGCCGCAAAGCCCCATGAATCTTTAAGATCTAAGTCAGATAAACCAGCACCTTTACCCGCTGAATTGAATTTTTCATCAAAGAAAGTGGTAAAGTTAAGACCTGCACCTAGATAAGGACGTAATTTATCTTCACCATTACCAAAGTAATATTGTGCCATTAATGTTGGTGGTAAATGTTTAACTGTCGCAATTTCACCAAAGTTTGTTAATGATACTTTGTGCTCAAAAGGAGTAGCTGCTAATAGCTCAACACCAATATTATCAGTGATCATATACCCAAAGGTTAAACCTAATTAGGTATTATTATTAGCTTCAAAATGCCCAATACCTAATACATTATCAGAACCTGCATTAGGGCGAACAGTTGCAGTACCTGCACGGAATAAGAAATCACCTGCTTGGTGAGCAAAAGAAATAGAAGGCGCAAGAGTTGCAGCCGCTAAAATAAGCGCAGAAAGTTTTTTCATTATTTAACCCATTCCTGTAATAAGTAAAATCTCCGCTAAAAATATAACCATTTATTGATAATTATGATCTAATACCGATCACAACTTTGGAATTATTTTTGCAGAAAGTGTTATTTCTCTTATTATTATTTATCAATGCGATTATTTATAATTGATCTGCATCAAATTACCGATTAATACAATTTTTTCTTATAATTAAATTTATTTTTATTAATAATTTTTGAATAAAAATATCCTGAAAAATGTAATTAAAAATAAGGTTATTTTTATGTTAAAATAATGTTTTATTTATTTTAAATAATAAGTATATTCTAATTACTGATAACAAGAAAAAAACCAAATAAGAGAAGTAAGAGAAAATATCCCATTTTGTTGTTGTAGAAGGTACAATAGCGCGCATTGACACAGTCTATTTTTTATAGGAGCAGTTTCATGCCTACCACGGCACGCACAATCTACCGAGACAGTCTGAATTTTTATAAGAATGAACGACGTAGTATTGTTACACTTTCCGCTATCCTTGCTGTTATTTTAGCGATAATTCATGTCTTAATTGGCCCTAATCCTCAAGAATACCAAGTGATGATTGAATTTGTGGCTAATTTTAAAAATACACAGCTTTCCTCTGCTTCTCCTGCGGAGTTAGAAGCAATGTCAAACAGTGTCGTGGGTATTGCCAAAAAAGTGTTATCACTGTATGCATTTGAAACATTACAGCAAAGCATCTTGGTTCTCACCTTATTGATGTTCGCTATGGCAATCTCTGCTGGTCACAATGTTACTCTTGGGCAAACATTTAACGCGTGCTTACCTCGCTTACCAAAAATGTTTTTATTAATTGTTCTGTGCTCTATTTTAATTAGCGCAGGTTTTATGGTGATGATTATTCCTGGCATCATTTTACTTATTGGTTTTGCATTAGCCCCCGTTGTTTTAGTGCGCCAACAAAATATGGGTAGTGCAATTCGTTTAGGCTGGAAAATTGGCTTTAGTGAATCTGGCTCACTTATTCCTGCTTTAGGTATTTGGATCTTATTGCAGTTTGGCATTGGTTTTGTGAGTAATCTAACTATTCAACTACCTGATCTTATCCATAATTTCTTATTCTATCTTCTGAAAAATATGGCTTCAGCATGGATGATTATTTACCTATTTCGTTTATTTATGTTGGTTGAAAACAAATACACAACGCAACAAATGCGCTAATTTATTCAAAACATAACTCCCCATAAAACTTATCGATAAAAAATCCCGTGTATAAGCTAACGACTTATCACGGGATTTTACTGTTTATTTATTACCACTCATAAACTTAGCTGGAATGCTTAAGGTGTTGAAGTCTGACTCTCTCTTGATACTTCTGATATCGATGTTTTATTACTCTCTGCTTCTTGCTTTAACGCTTCTTTTCTTGCTTCTTTCTGTTTTTCTTTGATCTGTTGTCGGCTTTGATAAAGTCTGATCACAAAATAGAGATCAGGAGCAATAATCAAGTCATCTTCATTGAGCGAAATTTTGTTACGTTCAATCCAGCGATTTAACTCTGTTCTCCGTCCTGCCAAAACCAATTTAACGCCTTTTATTCGCAACTCTCGTATTAGTTCATCAATAGCGGCAAATACACTGACATCATCATAGGTAAAGCTTACAGCTGCATCTACCGCTAACCAAGCTGGACGTTGAGGTGCACTATCAACAAGTTGAAGTACCCGTTTTTTAAAATAACCCACATTAAAATAAGTCAGTGGTGAATTAAAACGGTACATCATTAAGCCATCGATAGGTTCAATACCATTATCCTTATTCATTGAGTGAACCATTCCTTGCTCATCGATACCCAATAGCTGATCGCTTGGTCGAAAAACAATACGTAAAAATTGTAATAAGCCTAATAAGACCGCAAAGCCTATACCATTAATCACCCCTGCTAATAACACTGCTAACAAGGTGAATGATGCCAATGTAAATGCTTGTTTATTACGTTTACGATAAGACCAAATATGACGAATACTCAGCAGTGACCATGAAGAGACGATCAACACAATTCCAAGTGAAGATAATGGAATATAGGCGAGGAAATCTGTCATAAATAATAGCACCAGTAGAATAACCAGTGCTGCGATAATAGAAACTAATTGCGTTTTACCACCGACAGAATCATTGACTGCGGTACGACTACTTGCTGCACTTACAGCAAATCCTTGTGAAAGTGCAGCCGCAATATTGGCAATACCTAATGCTTTTAATTCTTGATCTGCATCGACATCATAACCATTTTTACTGGCAAAACTGCGAGCTGTCATCATAAAACTCACAAAGCTAATGACAGCCAAGTTTATAGATGGAACCAATAACTCTCGTAATACACTAGGATGAAATCCACTCATCGACACGACTGGCAGGAATAGATCAACATTTCCTGCTTCTTTATTCACAATTGCAATACCATAATTTGCTAAATCAAATTGCCAGCTAAGATAAGTCATTACAACCATAGCAATTAGTGGTGCTGGCCATCGGCTACGAAAATACCGAATACCTAATAATAAGGCGAGTGTTACCACTGACATCAATACCGTAGGTAAATGCGCATCCATTAATCGAAATGGAACTTCAATAAGTTTTTCAATTAGGTGTTCTGGAGAAGTGTCAAAACCAAATACTTTACTAATTTGCCCGACCATAATGGTGATAGCCACACCATTTAATAACCCTTGAAGAATAGGACGAGACAAAAAGTCAGTGAATGCCCCCAATCGGAAATGGCTAGCTAAAATACACCAAAACCCCGTCATTGCAGTCATAATAATGGCAAGTTGCCATCGTGTATTTTCATCACCAGCAGATAATGGAATAACGACTGCCGCAATAACCGCACACGTTGCTGCATCTGGTCCCGTAATTAATTGGCGAGAAGTACCAAATAATGCATAAATAATCATGGGGAAAATACAGGCATACAATCCAACAATAGCATTAATGCCTAATAATTCAGTATAAGCAATAGCAACAGGTAGCGCGACGGCAGCAACCGAAAGCCCTGCTTTTAAGTCATAGCCAAAATATTCACGCTTATAGTTAAATAATAAGCCTAATCCTGGCATCCATTTTATTATTCTTTTTCCGTTCATTGATTTCCTCTTATCAGAATATACATTCATCAAAAAGTGGCGGATGATAATGATGAGTAACTAAATCATATACTAGAGTTATATTTAAATCCTCTTTCATAACTCAAGCTTGAGTTTTAATTTTACATAAACACAATTACGTTGATTTTTCATTGGGTTATTTCAGATAAAAATAGCGTTTTTTGTATAAATTAACTCTCTGTCGTTAAAGATATGCAATTGTTTACCCATTTTCTGTCGCTTTGCATTAGAATAGCGAAGTTTATGAATTTAATAACCATAGGTTCCTATCTGTTATGAAAAATGGCTGGCTTAAGCAATTACTTGATTTTGCTCCACTATTAGTGTTTTTTATCTTTTATAAATGGCAAGATATTTTCTATGCTTCAGGTGCATTAATTATCGCGACGTGGATCTCAGTCGGTTTGACATGGCTTATTTTCCATAAAGTTGAGAAAGCGCCGCTCATTACTGCCATCGTGGTGACTATTTTTGGCTCATTAACGATCTTCTTCCATTCTGCTGATTTTATTAAATGGAAAGTAACCGCGATTTATGCCATTTTTGCCATCGTTTTAATTGGTATGCAGTTATTTACGCCAAAAACGTTAATGGAAAGAATGTTAGGCAAAGAACTTGCTATGCCACCCGCAAATTGGAAGAAACTCAATATTGCATGGGTGATTTTCTTTTTTGCTTGTGCTCTTGGTAATATTTATGTGGCATTTTCTTTAGCAGAAGAGACTTGGGTTAATTTTAAAGTCTTTGGCTTAACTATTTTAACCTTTATCTTTACAATCGCTAGTGTGGTTTATATCTGGAATAACCGTTTACCAGAAGAACAAACTAAAGACGAAACTGCAGAAAATAGTGAACACAAATTATCAGATGATATGGTAAAACAAGCATCTAAACCGACATCACATGATGCTCATTCAAAATCTGAATAATCATTTTTATTTTATTGGGGGATATGTACTCTAAATAATTCGAGGTGTAGTTAGGCGACAAGTGAATGAAACACTAGGAGCATACATCAGTATGTGACTAATGCGAATGAACGAAGTCAACAACGCTACAGCTTGAAGTATGACGAGTAAATATCTCCTTGTTTTCAACATTATTTACAGATACTTTATTTTCATGACTGAACAACAATCTTTGCCTAATGGTGAGCTCGTTTTACGTACCCTTGCCATGCCTGCTGATACTAACGCCAATGGTGATATTTTCGGTGGATGGTTAATGTCTCAAATGGACATCGGTGGTGCAATTTTAGCAAAAGAAATTGCGTTAGGTCGTGTCGTTACTGTAAGCGTAACAGGCATTACCTTTCTTAAACCTGTTGCTGTTGGCGATGTCGTTTGTTGCTATGCACGTTGCTTAAAAACAGGTAATTCTTCAATTACGGTTAATATTGAAGTCTGGGTTAAGAAAGTTGCCACAGAACCTGTCGGCCAACGCTATCGCGCAACAGAAGCAGTGTTTACCTACGTTGCCGTTGATGAGAACAATTCAGCTCGCCGTTTACCTGAAGGTAAAGCTCACTTTACGTTAACAAGCACAATGGAATAAAACGCCATTACCCAAAATAACGAAAAGTATTAAAATTGAGATACTAAAAAAGGCACTTATTAAAAGTGCCTTTTATTTATCTGGTATTAAATAATAATATCGCTTTGTTTAACCGCTAACTTTATAAAAATTAGCTTGCTGATATCCCTGTCATTTTAAACTCAATAAGAACCACTTTTCCTTTATAAGGGATTTTTTCATAACGCCATTGGCGCATGGCTCTTTTTACTTCACGTTCAAACACGTTTTTTGGATCAGCAGAAAGTATTTCTACATTGTCCACTCGCCCATCAGCATCAACATCAAAACGAACTTTTATAGCCCCTTCAATACCCACAGCTCTTGCTCGCGAAGGATATTCAGGTAAACCTTGGCGTACTGCATTTGGTACTCTGCCTTCACCACTGCTTGCCACTGCAACTGGTTTTTCATCGCCTTTATCGCTTGGCTTTGCCGTTGGGTTAAGATTTTTGAGATCATTACCTTTATTAACAACTAAAGGTTGTGGTCGCTCAACAGGCGGTTTGGGTTTGTCCACAGGTTTTGGTTTCGGCTTTGGTTTCGGTTCAGGTTTTTTCTCTATTGGTTTTTCGATAACAGGTTTTACATCAGGAATAGGTTCTGGCTCAGGTTCTGGTTCTGGTTCAACAACCGGCTCAGGTTCTGGCGGGGTAACTTCTTCAACCACAGGCTCTGGTTCGCCTGCAGGCTCATCTGCTGCAAATGCCAACATCTGTATAGAGATAGGCTCAGGTGTAACTAGCTTATCTTCTACAACATATAACATCGCAGCCGCAACAAGTGAGGCATGTAGACAAAGTGATATGAGTACCCAAAGCTTCCAACGCATAACTGATCTTATTTCACCTAAAGAAAAAATATGCCCCTAGTTTAAATGCAAATAGCAATCATATTCAATAAGGTTTAGCAAAATGATTGATATTAACTGTTAAAAAGTGAAATTATGAGTTCCATTCTATGTGTTGTACAAATAAAAGTGCTCTATGTTTTCTAGAAGTATCAAGTTTACGCAGCTTATAAATTCGGAAATTACGGCGAGATTGCCCTTCTAGCCATCGGCGTCGTTTACGTATAGCTTGTCTCATCATTCGCCAACGAGCTACTTCAGTCCTACTGTGTCTCATACTATCAGCACCTATTTTTTCGAATAAGTGGACTATTATAAGACGTTCATTTTGTGATCCAAGGGGGGATTTATGTTTTGCTTAAATTTCATCCAGCATTTAAGCATTTCTCACAAAGAAAAAATGAATAAAGAGTTGTATCTTATTACTTATTTAATACTTATCTCTTAAGAAAGAGATTTGACAGAGATAATAATCCTGATTTAATAACAACATTCGGCAAATAACAAAAATAATGAACTATTTTTAGTAAATTGCCTTTAGCATATCCATGCAATTCATTTTCAACGGAAAATAGCTCTACTATGACAACATTTTATACTGTATTGAGTTGGCTAACCTTTTTCTTCTATTGGCTATTAATTGCAGGGGTCACATTTCGTGTCCTAATGCACCGACGACCGGTTACATCAACAATGACATGGTTATTAATCATCTATATTCTGCCATTAGTCGGAGTTATTGCGTATTTTGCTTTTGGTGAATTACACCTAGGAAAACGACGCGTTGAACATGCTAAACAGATGTGGCCTTCTGTTGTTGCGTGGCTTGAAGACTTGAGAAAATGTAAACATATCTTTGCTACAAGTACGAGCGATATTGCAACCCCTCTTTTCCAATTAACCGCTAAACGCCAGGGTATTAGAGGCGTTAAAGGTAACAAAATTGAACTGTTAACTACCTGTGAAGATTCGCTAAATTCAATTACACGCGATATTAATAACGCTCGTGATAACATTGAAATGGTCTTCTATATTTGGCAATCAGGTGGTTTAGTCGATGAAGTCACCGATGCCTTAATCAGAGCCGCTAAACGCGGTGTAAAATGCAGAGTCATGGTTGACTCCGCAGGTAGTTGGAATTTCTTCCGTACTAATGGCCCAGATGTAATGAGAGCCGCAGGTATTGAATTCGTTGAATCACTGCATGTTAATTTATTCCGTTTCTTCTTACGCCGCATGGATTTGCGTCAACATCGAAAAATCGTATTGATCGACAATTACATTTCCTATACAGGAAGTATGAATATGGTTGACCCTCGTTATTTCAAGCAAGATTCCGGAGTAGGTCAATGGATTGATATTATGGTAAGAATGGAAGGCCCTGTTTCTACAACATTAGGTATGATTTATGCTTTTGACTGGGAAATGGAAACGGGTGAGCGCCATTTACCTCCTCCTCCTGATGACAATATTATGCCTTGTGAACAAGAAAGTGGTCATACAACACAAATCATCGCCTCAGGCCCAGGATTTCCTGATGAGCTAATTCAGCAATCACTTATTACAGCGATTTACTCTGCAAGAAAAGAACTGGTACTCACAACACCTTATTTTGTACCTAGCGATGATCTGGCTCATGCAATCTCAACCGCTGCGATGCGAGGAGTTAATGTCAGTATTATTATTCCTCGCAGTAATGACTCTTTCCTTGTGCGTTGGGCAAGCCGTTCTTTCTTTACAGAAATGCTAGAAGCCGGTGTAAAAATATTTCAATTTGAAGATGGTTTATTACATACCAAAAGTGTGATGGTTGATGGACAACTCAGCATGGTAGGTTCAGTTAATCTTGATATGCGTAGTCTATGGTTAAACTTTGAAATTACCGTTGTCATTGATGATGAAGGTTTTGGAAGTGATTTAAGCATTGTGCAATATGATTATATTGCCCGCTCAACAGAATTAACCATGGATGAATGGGAAAAACGTCCCTTCTTAAATCGTGTATTAGAGCGCATCTGCTATTTCTTTAGTCCTCTGTTATAACAGAAATGTTATAATCAATAGACTACTAAGAACTGATAAGATATAACGGTGCTAAATTAGTAAAAATGCGATACCACTAACGCAATAATGATTGAAATAATAGACAGGCATTACCATGAATGAACCAACTTTAATGAGTGAAGATGACGCTTTAGAACAAGCTTACGATCTATTTTTAGCCCAAGCAGCTGATAATTTAGATGTTGCAGACCAATTATTGTTTAACCTGCAATTTGAAGAAAGAGGTGCTGCTGAAGTAGTTCCATTAGGTAATGATTGGCAATTTATTGTTGGCCTACCTGTCACATCAGCCCGTTTTAGCGAAGTGATTATTGGTCTCGCTCCAGACGATGATTCTGATATTGATGATATTTTTGGTCGTGTTCTAATTAGTCGTGATCCACTACAACCTATGTTCCATATTATTTGGAAATCATGATCTCTTTTCTCTTCACTTGCTTATCTTTTAGCAAAATCCGCCGTAAACCCTCGCCTAATGTGGGCGAGGAACAGCCACATTGTTGTTAGGTATTACACATAATATCTGTTACTCGAAGCATTTAGATGAATGTGCGATAGTTAAAAACATGGTGCCTTCTCTTGTCAGTGTACTTTCTTGTTTTATTGGCGGTGATTTGACCATTCTATCTATTTCAGTTGAAGAAAATTTATTACTTGCTTCATTATAAAAACATAAACATTGATCTTTGCTCACATTACTATAAATATTTAATGTATCCATACAATATTCAATAACTTTATTTTCTTGTGATTCAGAGCAAGAGGATAATAAAAATAAAGAGAAAATAATAATTAAGGTTTTTTTCATAACTATTCCACTATCGTGTTAGATTTATTTAATTATGAAAAAATTATTTCATTAAAGTAGATAAGTTATCACGATATAAATCAAGTTTAAGTGGATAATTATTACTTGCATAAGATAAATAAAGAGAGTTTTTACTTTTCTCCCTATTTTATATCTTTAACATCTCTTTATTTAGTATTTATACTTATTTTTATTTAATCTTAAATGTAGCAATGGAAAAGGATTGCCTTGCCCATCTAATTCTGAACGCCCTACTTGCTCAAATCCTATATAAAGATAAAAGCCAATCGCTTGAAGATTTTGCTCATTGACATCTAGCTCATCAATATGCAGTGTATTTATCGCGAAAGTTGTAAGCAATTTTCCACAACCATGCCCTCTAGAATTTGCATCAACAAATAGCATTTCTAACTTATTTTCTGCTGTGCCTAAAATCCCGTGAATAATATTATTATTGTCTATCGCAACATATGTATTAAGCATTGGAAAATAGTGTTCTACAATATCTTTTTTAAGCGATAAGATGATATCTTCAGATAAAAATGTATGTGTAGCCCTAACTGACGATTCCCAAACCGCAATCATTTCATCATAGTGCGAAGGTTCTGCTTTTATTACAGTTAACATATTTTCCTCTATATAAAATATGGCATCATAAAGATCCTTTATCAACAGTCAAGCAATCTGAATAAAAAAAACACATTTAGTGTATATTAAATGCATTTTGATAAGTTACATCTCAAATATAGCGATAAACATTTATATTAATAAAAAGGCCACATTACGTGACCTATTAAAAATATTATTTATTAACTTAAAATTAGAAACGATAACCAACACCTAACACCCAAGTACCAAATTTCATATCATCTAATTTTGAGTATTCATAAGATGCATCGATGGCTACATTTGGAATTGGGTTGATTTGTAAACCTAATCCATAACTTATAGATACTTTGTTTTCATGCTGTTCTTCAGAGGGAGCTTTATAATTAGCATTAAAAACACTAGTACCGATTAAACCATACGCATTAATATATTCATTAAAACGATAACTTGGTCCAGCCGAAAATAAATAATAATCTACATCAATATGCCCTACATTTTTATCATTATCATCATAGCAATTATATTTTTTATTATTATAAACAAATGAACCGATAAGACCAAAATCATTATTTATCTTGCGATCATACTTAATATTAAATCCTTTAGGATCTTCATCTACCTTCTCGCCATCTACTTTTATCTGACTTTGTGCATAGCCTATGGACAATGTGTTTTTCAATGTAGCAGATGCATTAAATGCCGTTATTGATAAGAAAATTGCTGTAATTGGTAATAATAATTTATTTTTCATTATATATCTCAATATTATCTTTAGTTAATAAAATAAGAAACAGCAATAAAAATAGTTTAAATTGCAATTAATTCAACACTATAAATCGCTGCTTCCACTCAAAATAATAAATCAAAGTAAAACTTATATAAATAATTTAATTTTAATTGAAAAATAATAAAGAGAACCATCCAAATAAAGGTAAATAAATAAAATATTTATTTGAAAAATGAAGGTGATTAGATTTTAAAATTAAACAAAATGATTTATTTTAATATTATTTAATTTATATTTTATAAAAAATAAAAAGGCCACGTTACGTGACCTTTTAACAATATTATTTATTAACTTGAAATTAGAAACGATAACCAACACCTAATACCCAAGTACCAAATTTTGCATCATCAAATTTTGAATACTCATAAGATGCATCTATTGCTACGCTTGGAATTGGATTAATTTGTAAACCTAATCCATAAGCCACGGATGTTTTGCTGTATGTATCATTAGCATAATAATATTTATCTTCTTGACTAGCGTGACCAAGACCAATTAAACCATATGCACTAAAATAGTCATTAAAACGATAACTAGGGCCAGCCGTTAATGAAACATAGTCAATTTCACTTGAACCAATTTTTCCCCAACGACTATAATAATTATAGGTTAATTTTGTATACGTCAGTGATCCAATAATTCCCAAATCATTATCAAACTCATGATTATACTTAAAGTTAATCCCTTTAGGATTATCATCTATTTTATCATCATTCAATTTAATTGAGCTTTGAGCATAACCCACTGATAAAGTGTTATCTAACGCGGCTTGTACATTAAAAGAAAGTGTAGAAATAGCTAACAACGAAGTAGACAGAAATAAATTACGTTTCATTTTTATTCTCTATATAAAAGCAAAGGATAGAAAAAGGAACTAAAATAGAATTTAGCTTTCTTATCAAATTGAGTTTAATACTCAATAAATTTTATTTATAAATAATACGTTATTAATTAATTTTTATAAAGAAATTCTTATGATTAAATTGATAATTAAAAGACCATCCGCTCTAACAATAAACTTACCTTATTTTTCACTATTACTAAGCAAATATTAAGATCATAACGTTATTAAAAAAGAAGTAATTTCAATTTATCATTAGTTTCAGCCACAATTTAAATATGATTAAAGCTTCGATTGAAATTCTATTGGTTACTAATCAGTAAAATAAAAGACACTTACTAAGTAAAATTAATTTGTCTTAACCTATATGATATTGATTAATATTTAAGTGTATTTTTAATCTGGTATCTAAGATAGATAACCTTATTAATATTAATGTGTATAAAAAAACCACTCTATAAGTGGCTTTTCCTTTCATATATTATTAGCAAGTTGCATTTTTAACCAAAAACTTAGCTGGCATAAATTAAAAAATTCTTTTCTACAAGGAGAAATCAGTTTGTTATTCGACTCTACAATTTCCCTAGTAATGCTTCTGTTTTAATAAAATCTTCAGCAATGACTTTTAACATTACATTTCCCTTATCATCATTGTTCGACATAAACACTGTATAAAAAACAGTTAAATATAATTTAGTTAACTTAAGAGACCCACTCTCTTTACAGAAGAAAAGTAAATCTTTTTAAATGCTCATAACAGGGTGTAATCCATTGAAGTATTAACAGGGTGCTGTTTCAAACAGAAAGCAGTAAGCATCAAACATTTATCTTCTATCTGAGTGAAAATAGGCGTTTAAATAATGCGGATTCTCTTTATATAATAGCAATTCATTAAGTAATACAGAGAAAGTAGGATTGGGGGTTAACGTGTGGCTTGAACAATTTGGTGTACTCAATATCTGGACATACCTTGCAGGCATGTTTTTTATTATCCTCGTTCCTGGCCCTAATACACTCTATGTGCTAAAAACAAGCGCATCAGGCGGTGTTCGTGACGGGTATCGTGCTGCATTTGGTGTGTTTTTAGGTGATGCAATTTTGATTTTTCTCGCTTTTATCGGTGTCGCATCCGTTATAAAAGCCTCTCCTATACTCTTTACTATTGTTCGTTTTTTAGGTGCTTTTTACCTCCTTTATTTAGGAATAAAAATTATCCATGCCACTTTTTTCTCCAAAAAAGTACATTCAGAACAAACAACAACAGCACAGAAACACGTTTTTAGAAAAGCACTTACATTAAGTATGACTAATCCTAAAGCGATTCTATTCTATATTTCATTTTTTGTTCAATTTATCGATTTTAATTATGCACATACTGGATTATCTTATTTAATCCTCGCTTCCATGCTTGAAGCATTTAGTTTTATCTATCTCTCTTTTCTAATATTTGGTGGTGTAGCTCTTGCCCGTTTCTTTGGCTCACGTAAAAATATCGCTAAATTAGGTAATGGTGTTATCGGGCTTTTCTTTATGGGGTTCGCAACTAAATTAGCAACATTATCATCATAATTTTTGGTAACAGATATCCATTAAAGAGACGGTAATCGAAATAATTTAGAGTTTGGTCAGAAATTTCAAATTGATATCATTAAATGTGATTTATGTAATCATAGAGAACAAGGCTCTGCTTATGTTGAGTGTTGCCCTCAAAATGTCTTAATTTTTTCTCTGATGATGAATTGTCACAATTGACCGCTGAACGTAGAAAAATGCTATTTTACGTGAACGACTAACGATGCCTTATTAAGGTTTATATCTATCAATAATCGTCGCGTGATACAAAAAGTAATAGCCTTATTTCGTGTATAAGGTTATTACTTTTTACCGCCTTGAAATCGCTTAACTGTAGTTATCTATATCGAAACTACCCTACCATCTGGTATCATTGGCGACTTATCCATATTCTTGCCATAAATAACTTTGTTTTTCACACAACTTATTATTTGAATCTATAAAATATTTTATTGATTTATCATATTGTTAAGGTATCCAAGATACCGAAGAACAAAGCCTTGGTTAGCAAGTTACAGAATAATCAGCAACGATATAGAACCGTAAAAAATGAGCATCCCAAAAGAGCAGTATAATTTCAACAAACTACAAAAACGCTTACGCCGTGATGTTGGGCAAGCTATCGCTGACTTTAATATGATTGAAGATGGCGACAAAATCATGGTCTGCCTTTCTGGTGGTAAAGATAGCTACACGCTACTTTCTATCCTAATGAATCTGCAAAAAAGTGCGCCAATTAATTTTTCACTTATTGCAGTCAATTTAGACCAAAAACAACCCGGATTCCCTGAGCATATTTTACCTGAGTATTTAAATGAACTTGGTGTGGAATATAAAATTGTTGAAGAGAATACCTATGGAATTGTTAAAGATATTATTCCAGAAGGTAAAACAACCTGCTCTTTATGCTCACGTTTACGTCGTGGTATTTTATATCGCACAGCAACAGAACTTGGTGCGACTAAAATTGCTTTAGGCCACCATCGTGATGATATTTTAGAAACATTATTTTTAAATATGTTCTATGGTGGCAAGCTTAAAGGTATGCCACCTAAATTAATGAGCGACGATGGCAAACAAATCGTTATTCGTCCTCTTGCTTATGCTCGTGAAAAAGATATTGAGCGTTTCGCACAAGCTAAACAATTTCCAATTATTCCATGTAATCTTTGTGGCTCACAACCTAACCTTCAGCGTCAAGTTATTAAAGAGATGCTAAGAGATTGGGATAAACGTTACCCTGGTCGTATCGAAACCATGTTTAGAGCAACACAAAACATTGTTCCATCACACTTATGTGATACTCAATTATTTGATTTTGTGAATATCAAACATGGTGATGAAGTCATTAATGGTGGCGACTTAGCTTTTGATAAAGACGATATTCCAACCGTTCCAGTGATGTTCCAAGACGAAGATGATGAACGTCCTGACTTTAGTCAAAACAAACTCGATATTGTTGAAGTGAAATAATCGACTATCTCCTAAGCCTTGTATTCAAGGCTTAGGATTTTTATGGCCAAATAATCGCCAATAATAAGTTTAAGCAAAAAAAAACCGATGTTAATAAACATCGGTGTAATAATGGTCAATTATTCTGTATTAAGAACTCAATATGAGAAAAACTACAATTATGGAGCACAACGTTCATCGCTCAACGTTGTATTCACCTGCGAGAGTTATAATGCCAGATGTTCTATTTTAAAAAATTGATATATCTCAAACAGGGTTAGAGAATTCTTTTTTAAATCCATTTAGTTACGATTAATTTTCTGAAAATTTACAACCACCTGCTACGTTTTAACCACCAAGTAACAATCACAATCAAAACAAAGAGAGATAAACAAAAAATGGCAAAACCATAAGGAAGTTCATTTCCAGGGATCCCACCTAAATTGACACCAAATAGCCCTGTTAGAAATGTTGTTGGTAAAAATAACATCGCCATTAGTGACATAGTATAAGTACGTCTATTCATTGCATCAGCCATCATTGATGTTATTTCATCAGCAATCACTGCCGTACGAGAAATACTACTGTCCAAATCCTCTAAACGTCGAGAAAGTCTTTCTGAGATTTCTAACATCGTAACCCGATCGCTATCACTCATCCAGGGTAATTTTTCAATGGAGAGTCTTGAGAATACATCTCGTTGCGGGGCCATATAACGCCGTAAAACAATCAATTGTTTTCTTAATAATGCAAGTTCACCTCTTGCTGGTATTTGTTGGTCGAGGATCATATCTTCGAGTTCAATTAATTGATCATGTAAAGTTTCAACAAATTCACCTATTTCATCAGTAACAGCATCTGCCATAGTTATAAGCCAATCACCACTACTTTCCGGCCCACTGCCTAACTCTAAGGTATGAATAACAGAATCCACCGAGTTAACTCGACGATGACGACTCGAAACAATTGTTTGGCTGTTAATATAAATTCTGAATGCGACTAGTTCATCAGGCCTATCATTAGGATTATTATTAATTGTTTGCAAATTGATGACGACACCTTCACCAATGCGTTGTGCTTTTGGTCTAACATTCTCTGCAAGTAATATATCTTTCGCAATAGGAGGAAGTAATTCTGTTTCTTCTATCCATTTCGCACTTTGTGGCTTACGATAGTCCAAATGTATCCAATAAGGATTATTGTTTGTAGCAATTGTATCTGCTGTTATTTTTATTACCCCACCATGACCATCAAGTTGTGTGGTATAAATTGCATCTGAATCTTGCAAAATAGAGTCATTAATTGTTTTCACTTAGTTTCCTCCATACTCTTGCTTTAGTCGCTATAGATTAATTAATCGTCTCTTTATCTAATTATTTTTCAATATGTTATTTTATACTTTTTTCTAATTCACTGTATATCAACACTATTTTTGTATAATTAATCTAAAACTTCTATTTATATTTCCCACTTTAGGATTATTACACTAAATCCAATTCGGAGAATTACATTAGTATATTAATACTAGAAATATCTATAGGTAACTTACTTTATTTATAGGGAAAATTTTATCTACTGTAATTTATAATAATTAGATCCCTAGTGTATACTAAATATTATCTTATACATTTATTGCAACCTAAAAATAAGGTCATCAATATGAAAAAATTTCTCGCTATTCCTTTATTTTTGCTTTTAGCCGGATGCAATGATGCAACATCGACTGAAAGTGCTAATTCTGCCTCTACTTCTGATACAACAAAAACACTTCTGGTCGATTCACAACTTTATGACTGTGTCGGTGTTGCACCAATGAAATGCATGAAGGTGAAAGAACTCCCTTCAGGCGAATGGTCCCTTTTCTATCAAAACATTGAAGGTTTTGAATATAAAGCGGGTAATGAATACACATTAAAAGTAAATGTTACAGATATTCCTAATCCACCAGCTGATGCACCTAGTGTAAAATATACACTGGTAGAAATTGTCGATAAAAAGTAATTTTTTACTTAACTCAAACTCACAATAGGCCATATTCGCTATTGTGAGTAATTCATCTATTGATATTATTCTTCTAATAGTTGCTTATTTACAAATTAATAAACTTATTAATGAGCTATTTATGTAATCTCATTTTTATTATGTATTAAAGATAAGTCTGCTAATTTTTTTTAAGAGTAATTTCAATCAATTAACATTGAAATTGTGCTTAAACTTACTAAAAATAGAGTTCTTTACATCAACATAGAACCTCTATAATGAATAAATTAATAATTATTTTAATTGTCTTAGTTTTACCTTACTCTTCTACATTATATGCCTACAATGAATCACATACTGTCTATAGTGGCCATATTTATGGAAAACTAAAAGGAGATACCGCCAAAGGCCCTATAATCAATTATCGTTATGAAACAGGAAATGCTTGGGGTTTATTAATTTCTCTACTCTATTTAAATTCAAACCATAAAGAATCCTTTAAAGATCCTCGTTTTATCACTCCATCAATAAAACAATATAAAACTAAAACTACCGCTCTATTAATCGGCCCTACTTATAGAATAACACCTAAGTTTTCTATTTATGCCCAAATGGGGCCCAATAAATTAAAACACCAAGAAGATAAATTTCACCCTGAAATAAATACTACAGACACGCATAGAGTGGATACAACAAGTGTTATTGGCCAAATAGGCATCGATTATAACCCCATAAAAGAGGTTGCAATTAACTTTGGCTATCTTTATTCCGATACCACTGCAAACAAACGCCATATTGAATTAAATAGTATACAATTATCTTTAGGTTATCGCTTTTAAAGTGCCCTTATAAACTATAATTTAATTTAACAATGCATCGAAGCCAAGAGGTAGCTTTATCTATAAATGGCTTAAATATAATAATAAATTTATCATTTTTTATCATCTTTAAGGGATTATACCTATAAATAATATGAAATATAATATTTAACATCGAACACATTGCACAATTAGTCAAAACAAAGTGGCAAAAATGTATTAACATCTTTTCTGCAATGTTTATTCCTTTTGAGTCTCCTTCTGTTTTTATAACAGAGGGATTTTTTTGTTATAAATATTTTATTAACCACTGTAACAGTTAGACACAATAAAAAACGTGCAAATAGAGTATAAAGAATATAATTTATACCCAGACAATAAATCATCCTGCTTTATTTTGCTACGCCCCTTTTTAAAGGGGTTCTTTTTTATACTTTTTTATTTTCTTAGCTTATCGACCAACAATATATCAATTTATAAATTAAAATATTTTCATTTTTACTATTGATAATAGAATAAAAAAACACCTCAAAATAAATTTTAATCTTGAGGTATAATTTATGCTCAATGACTTTATTACTAAATTAAAATTTTTATATTAGCTTAATTTTAAGCTTCTAATTTAGTCTTTAAATTAATGTTTAAGAATATAAAACGTATGACTATAAGCAACATCTTCTGGATTCTCAATGGGATACCCTTTTAACCATGGTTTTATTAAGTGTCCATTCGTATATTGATAAATAGGCGCGATTGGCGCATCTTCAGCAATCATTTGCTCTGCTCGGTTATACAAATTATTTCTTTCATTTGAATCGATAGTCATACTTGCGAATAGTAATATTTCATCATATTGTTCATTTTGATATTTCGAAATATTACCTGCATGTTTAGAGTTCAATAGACTTAAAAAAGTAGAAGGTTCATTATAATCACCAACCCAAGATGCTCTTATAACATCAAAATCACCCGAATTTCGGCTATCAATATATGTTTTCCATTCTTGGTTACGTAATTGGACTTTTACCCCTAACTTTTTCTTCCACATAGAAGCAACAGCAATAGCAATTTTCTGATGATTCTCTGAATTATTGTATAGCAATGAGAGTGTTAATGGATTATGAGGGCCATATCCAGCAGCCGCTAACAAGATCTTAGCTTGGCTATCTAATTCATCTT
The DNA here is from genome assembly GCF_003144535.1 of Proteus penneri. Classification (GTDB taxonomy): domain Bacteria; phylum Pseudomonadota; class Gammaproteobacteria; order Enterobacterales; family Enterobacteriaceae; genus Proteus; species Proteus penneri. The sequence continues at coordinate 54,899 of NZ_PHFJ01000003.1, forward strand.
GAGTGTATTCATCATAAATTGTGGGTTCTGGGGTGAAGCCCGCCGTGACATCAGGTGTAAAACGGTTTGCTGATTTTTCCCCTGTACCTAATACCTTATCAGTGATAATTTTTCTATCTATTGCCATCGCTAACGCTTTACGTACACGAATATCTTTTGTTGGCCCCGATTGGGTATTAAAAGCATAATAATATGTTCCTAATTGATCTGGGATATAAACCTCATTAGGAATATCTTTCATTAACTTATGATATAAATTTTTAGGGAATGATTCCGTTATATCAATATCACCTGCTAAATAACGTTTTGTCGCATGTGATTCATGATTAATAGGAACAAAAGTCACTTTAGTTAATACTGTATTTTTATGATCCCAATAATAAGGATTTGGTGCTAATACAATCTTTTCATTAATCACTCTGTCTTTTAATACAAAGGCGCCATTACCCACTAAATTACCAACTTTAATCCATTCTGAACCATATTTTTCAATACTATGACGAGGCACTGGATATAGTGAAAAATTAGTCGTCAAACTTGGAAAATAGGAAACAGGTCTCTCTAATGTCACTTTTAGTGTTTTTTCATCTATCGCTTCTACACCTAATGATGTTGGTTTTAATTTTCCATCAATAATCTTTTGTGCATTTTCAATAGATGCAAGTGATGCATACCATGCAAAAGGTGAAAGATTCTTAGGGTCAACTAACCTTTGCCAACTATAAACAAAATCTGTTGCTGTTACTTTTTCGCCATTAGACCATTTTGCATTATCACGTAAAGTGAAGATCCATACACGATTATCTTCTGTACGCCAACTTTGAGCAACACCCGGAATGGGACGTCCATGCTCATCTTCTATCGTCAACCCTTCAAATAAATCACGTTGCACTTGAGCTTCTGTTAATCCTACTGCATTAATAGGATCAAGTGATGCAGGCTCATCTTTTAAATGTCGAACAACTTCTTGCTTTTTATCGAGTATCGTTCCTGCGGGGACTACTGCCGCATTTACCTGCGACATGATTGATCCTTGAACGACAAGTGCACATGAGATGACGAATATTTTGCGCATGTCTGTTTCGTCCTGTAATCTGTATGAGAATAAACAGCACAATTATAAGAGCCTGATAAAAAGGCACAATCACTGATTACAAATATTTTATAAATTTTTATGTTTTTAGTGGTGACTATGCCAATAGTGGCAAATTTTAATTATGGTTAAGCATTAACGAAAATTATCGTTAATAATGAGTATTAATAACAGTTAGTCTGACAACTAATAAAGGAGAACAACAATGGCACATCAAGTTACTTTACAAGGAAATGCAGTGACACTAGCGGGTAATTTCCCAGCAGTAGGTCAAAAAGCTGCAGATTTCTCTCTTGTTGGTAAAGATCTTAATGATGTTTCTTTAGCGAATTTTGCAGGTAAACGTAAAGTTTTAAACATTTTCCCAAGTGTAGATACGGGGGTTTGTGCTGCGAGTGTTCGCCAATTTAATAAAGTTGCGAATGAATTAAATAACACTGTTGTTTTATGTATTTCAGCTGATTTACCTTTTGCTCAAGCACGTTTTTGCGGTGCTGAAGGCTTAGCTAATGTAGTAACATTATCTACAATGCGAGGCACTGAATTCAAAGAAAACTACGGTGTTGCAATTACATCAGGTCCATTAGCTGGCTTAACAAGCCGAGCAGTGATTGTTTTAGATGAAAATAACACTGTTATCTACACCCAACTGGTTGATGAAATTACAACTGAACCGAATTATGATGATGCGTTAAAAGCACTGAAATAATACTGATAAAAAAATAGACGAGTATTATGCTCGTCTATTTTTTATTATGCACAAAATCTTATTACTCCATTAGTCTTCAGGCTTATCACTCTTTTTATTCGTAAGATTATATTCTCTGAGTTTATTCGCAATAGCAGTATGAGAAATACCTAAGCGTTTCGCTAACTTACGTGTACTTGGATAATCATGGTATAAACGTGCTAAAATAGAAGCTTCAAAACGTTTTGTCATCTCATCCAACGAACCTTCTAATAGGTTCTCATCAAATAATGTTTCATCCGTATGCTCTGGTAACGTAATATCTTGAGCACGCAATGTATTTCCAGCTAACTGTGCCATTGCTTGATAAACAGTATTACGCAATTGGCGAATATTACCAGGCCAAGAATATTGTATTAAATAATTGGAGAAATCAGCAGAAATAGATGGTACACCTATTTTTTGTTCTTGGCAGTACTGATTAATAAAATGAGTTGCCAAAGGAATTATATCGTCCTTTCTTTCCCTTAATGGCGGTAATATTAATGTTAATACATTCAATCGATAATAGAGATCTTCTCTAAACAACCCCTTTTGCACTAATTCCCACAAATTTTTCTGAGTAGCACAAATAATACGCACATTTACATTAACTTCGTCTTCTTCACCCACTCTACGGAACGTTCCATCATTTAAAAAACGTAGAAGTTTGATCTGCATTTGTGGCGACATTTCACCAATTTCATCTAGTAAAACAGTACCACCATTGGCTTGCTCAAAAAAGCCCTTTTTCCCTTCAATGGCATTAGGATAAGCACCCGGAGCATAGCCAAATAACTCACTTTCAACAACATCATCAGGCATTGAAGCACAATTTAAGCCAAGAAATGGATACCTTAAACGGTTACTTAATAAATGGCAGGCTTTTGCCAATAAATCCTTTCCTGTACCAGTTTCCCCCACTAATAACAATGGAGCATCCATTATTGCCATTTTCTTTGCGCGAGAAATAAGCTGCTTCATTTTAGGTGTTACAGCAATAATTTGGTCAAAACCACTTTGATCATTAGCCATTAATTTAGGGTGATCATAAATAATAGAATGGTATTTCAACAAAACAAAAGCGCCAACACAATGATTATATTGATTATCATCCGTGAGTTTTATTGGGACAATTTCCATTTCAAAATCTTGTTTTTTCAGCGTGATAGGCACCATCTGAATAAAATGCTCTTTTTGCTCTAAAAAACGATGGATATTAAAATTTGGGATCAATTGGTTAAAGGTTTTCTCAGAATTATCATCTGGAGATAAACCAAACAGTAGTCTCGTTGCGGGATTTAGTAATTTAACCTTACCTTTTGTATCTATAGAAAAAACAGGTACTGGTACAGATTCTAATAATGTCCAAATTGCACGATGTTCTTGCTCAGAAGGCATAAATGCAACCGTACGTACATCAATAACACCGTCTATTCTACGGATTTCAGCCATTAACGGCTGAAAAATATCAAAATCAATCTGTGAAAAATTCAGGTAAATCAGACCTATTGGGAATATTTCAATTCCACGTAAATCTATATTTTTTAATACCAGCAGATCTAATAATTCACGGGTTAACCCGATGCGATCTTTACAAGTGACCTCTAAACGCATTATGAACCTTCTTAATACTGAGTGACCCTGAACTAATTCTAGATATTATACATAAATATCAACGAAATAAAGAGGCTTGTCAGCAAAGGTTGACACTACTAGCATTTATTTTTACACAATTAAATTAATTTTTTGATTTTTAACCCTGATTATTTATGTCTTAAAAAAATCAAATAACGAAAAAGAAGGGGTTCTTATTATTTTTTTCAATTCAAAATCGATAAGATATTCGACATCTTTCACCAAAGGACTTAATTCTTGACTAATCACTTTTTTGATGATTCTACATCCATTATCAAAACAAAAAAGTAAAAACTCTAATGCATTTATTGCCCTTTCTTTCTTATCTGACTCAGCTAAATATTCAAAAAATTGGGATGCCTTTTTTATTCGAAATGGCTTAGATTGCTTTTGATATTGTCTCTTTTTAATCTCATTAATCGTCTCACTAAGAATAGGGATTAAAATGCTGAGTTGGTTATCAATATTTGAGATATTAAATGCCGAACTCAGATAAAGTTTACGTCTTGGTTTAGAGAGTTTCTTTATTACTGATATTTGTATTTCTTTCATTTTTTAACCTTGTTATAAATATTATTTAGTCACTTCTTATATTTTTTACAAATGAAATCCATCACTATTTTTTGATTAGTAAATTAATCAAAAAATAAGCATATTAAAAGATATCAAAAAAACTATAAAAATTACCTTGGGGTGATATTTAACGCTATTTATTACACTAAAATCAATACTATTTTCTATCAAAAAAAGAAATACTGTGATTAAAAGCATAAATATGTCGCTAAAGAAACAGATATTAATCTTTATATACAAGTAGTTATAACAGTCTTATTCCTTTAAAGAATCGACTATTTTAAAAATTTCTTATCACGATAGTTTCATTTTAAAATAATAACATCTTTGGTAATAAGGAATTAAAATTACTTTATAGCATTCAGTTTATTATTTTAATAACAATATTTCTTTTTCTTTATCGGTATGGTTATTTTATATAAACAACACGTTGTTAATATTTATATAAAAAAACCGCAGAATAACTTCTACGGTTTTTATTTAAAAGAATAGAAAGGTTAAATAATGATTTACTCTTTCTTTTTATTACCAATGGTATTTTTTAATTTCCCAATTAACTCTTTTCTAAAATCGCCTAGTTTAGGTTTATTATCATCAATCCATGGTAAAGGACGGCATAACTCCATTGCCTTTATTCCTAATCGTGCAGTTAATAACCCAGCACCAATGCCTTGAGCAGCTCTTGTTGATAACCGTGCTGCAAGATCTTGTGAAAGCCAGTCCATTCCGACTTCTCTAACCAGCTCCGTTGCACCAGCAAATGCAATATTGACCAAAACAAGACGAAATAGTTTTAAACGACTATAGTAACCTAACTCGATACCGTAAATTTCGGCAATACGATTAATTAAACGAATATTGCGCCAACCAATAAAGGCCATATCAACCATTGCCAGTGGACTGACAGCGATCATTAAAGTTGACTCCGCAGCAGAACGACTAATTTCAGCTCTTGCTTGTTTATCCAAAATTGGTTGAACAAGTTGACTATAAAGTTCTAATACTTCTTTGTCATTATGTGTGTCATGTAATGCACTTTGCCAACGAATTAATGCCGGATGTTGTGAGCTAATACCTGCTTGTTTAGCGAGTTTTTCACAAAATGGCCTGCCATTTCCCATTGCATGGCTATAAAGTAATTCTTTTGCTTTATCTCTTTCATCAGCGCGTTGGCGTAAACGATAAATACGGCGCCACTCTGTGATAAGTGATCCAATGCCAGCAGCAACAATTAATCCACCTGCACTTGCCGCACCCAACGCAATCCAGTCAGAATTTATCCATGAGTTGAAAATCCATTGTCCAGTTTGGGCAATAACACTAATTCCTAAAATGGTACTCGCGATCGTTAATAAACGTTTCCAGACACTTTTTTTCGGTTTTAAAATTGATTGAACATCGCCTTCTAATTGCCCTTCATTCTCCTCATCCAATTGTGGATCAATAGGCAAAAATTGCTCATTTTCATTAAAGCCAACACCTTTTTTTAAGGTGACTTCTTCTTGAAGTATGGGCTCTTTAAAATCAATTCGCGATTTTAATGGCTCATTCATTTTAATTTATCCCCTAACAAGAATTCCATTGCACTATCCATGCGAATATGAGGAATCGCACTATCTCTTGATATTTGCTGAGGTCTAAAAGATTCGAAACTAAACCCCTGCTTTTCCCAAAATGCTTTTTCAGGTAATCGCTTAGGAACCTCACCAGGGAAATACACCAATGGTGTGTTATCACTTAAGCGAAAACCTTTTAAGGCTGGTATTTTTTCGCCATGATGATCAACTATTCCGCTTTCAGTTGCCGCAATAGAAGCGAGTCCCATACAATCAATGCTGATCCCTTCAAAAATAGCATTTTGTTTAGCATCTTGAATAAGCTGTTGAAGCAATGACACTAAATTTTCATGTTGGTCAACCGTGATATGGTCGGCTTTTGTGGCTGCAAATAGAAGTTTATCGATACAAGGTGAAAATAAGCGTCTAAGTAAGGTTCTTTTTCCATAATGAAAACTGCGCATTAATTGTGTTAATGCTTGGCGCATATCATTAAAAACATCTGCACCTTGATTTAAAGGTTGTAAACAATCAACTAAAACAATTTGTCTATCAAATCCTTGGAAATGATCACGATAAAAACCTTTTACAACATGCTGTCCATAATATTCATAGCGCTGTTTTAGCATACCAATATTAGTACGTTTATCTGCGTTCTTTAATTTAGCAATATCGTATTTTTGTAAATCAGCCCATGGGAAAAACTGTAAAACAGGTGCTCCAGCTAATTCACCGGGTAATACAAAACGCCCTGGCTGAATAAAATGAAGCCCCTCTTCTTTACATGCTAATAAATAGTCAGTGTAAGCGGAGGCAATATCAGCTAATAATGTTTCATCCGCTGGCGCAAAAGGATCACATTTTTTAAGGAGTAATTGCCAATGTTGTTCTGGTGACGTTCTTTGTCGATTGATCTTATTCATTTGCTCTGACCATTCAAAATAGTCTTGCTCAAGCATAGGTAAATCTAATAGCCATTCACCAGGGTAATCAACAATTTCTAAATAAAGAGAAGAGGTTTCTTTTATAAAACGAGTTAACGATTCATTAGAGCGGTAACGTAGTTGTAAACGAATTTCACTAACCCCTTTTGTAGGAACTGGCCAACTTGGAGGGGTATGATAAAGAGATTCCATTCCCTCATCATAAGTAAAACGTGGAATATTAAAATTGTGTTGAGGAATACGTTTTACACCTAGTAGCTGTTTATTTCGTGCAGCCGAAAACAGCGGTAAACGCGCGCCTGTATGTACATTAATAAGTTGATTAACTAAAGAGGTAATAAATGCTGTTTTACCACTTCGACTTAATCCGGTTACGGCCAAACGAAGATGTCTATCAACACCACGATTAATAAAAGCTGTAAGTTCATTTTGTAGGCGTTTCATGTTTCTCCCAAGACACTTGACGCGATAGCTTATTAAAACCTGCTTTGATAATAGGTTCAGCTATCAATAGAACCAACCAACGTAACGGTTTACTACTTACTCGTTTTAATATTCCGCCTGTGATTGCTGCTGGTCCAAATAAAGTGAATAACATTAATCCAAATGTTAACCCTTTTTTGGCTAATTGGGCGAGTTTATTTGTTTTTAAAGAAACGAATACTTGATTGAAATTCACAATACACTCCTCAATCAGAAATTTTACTCTCTCACAATACAAGCGTTGAAAAAGATAAATAGGCTGAAAGAAAGACGCTCCTAAAATGGAGCGTCTTATCAGATTAAATGGCAAAAATATTACAAATCTCGAAAGCGTTTATTTAACTGATAAGTGGAAGAGGTAATATAGCGTTCCATTTGTTGCAGACGTTTTTCGCCTTGCATCAATTGGTTATCTACTCCACTTAAAATTTCTTTTAAGCTCTCTTGCTGATCTTCGCCTCGCTGATAATTAGCAGGGGCTGGCTCCATAAAGAAACTTAAGACAAGATAAGCAATAATAGTTAAACCGAAAAAACCAGCAAACAGCGCAATCACCGCAATAACCCTGACAAGTAAAACAGGAATATTAAAATAATGGGCTAGGCCTGCGCATACGCCACGGATCACGCCCTCTTGTGGCAAGCGATACAATTGTTTGCTCTGCATCGTCATTATGATTGCCTCCAGTTAGGATGTTCTGCATCAAGTATTTGTTCTAACGTCTTAATGCGCTCCTGCATTTGCTGAGCCTTATCCACCAGCGCGTTCAGTCGCTGCATTTCTTGTTGGGTTAGCTGAACATTACCTCCGCCTTTCTGGCTGTTGTAATGTAACCACAGCCAGATAGGGAGAATAAACAAAATAAAAATGGTCAGTGGTATTCCCAGAAATATATAGCCCATTACATATCCTTTATAAGATGGTTATTACGTTTGCTGTTACTCTTTGTTGATATTGATTTTAGCTTTTAATGCCGCTAATTGCGCGCTAATTTCATCATCAGCTTTTAATTCAGCAAACTGTTGGTCTAATGATTTTTCTTTACCTAGCCCGTAACTTTGAGCCTCACCTTCCATATGATCAATACGGCGTTCAAACTGTTCAAAACGTGCCATTGCTGCATCCATTTTACCACTGTCTAATTGACGACGAACTTGGCGAGATGAGTTTGCAGCTTGATGACGCACAACTAAAGACTGCTGTTTTGCACGAGTTTCAGTTAGCTTATTTTCTAACTCGCTAATTTCACCTTTTAAGCGAGTTAGCGTTTCATCAATGATAATCAGTTCATGTTTCAATGTATCATTAACTGATGCTACACGTTGTTTTTCGATTAATGCTGCACGAGCTAAATCTTCTTTTTCCTTAATAAGAGCTAATTCTGCTTTATCCTGCCAATCTTTCATCTGTTTTTCAGCTTGTTCGATACGGCGCTCTAATCCTTTCTTTTCAGCTAAAGTACGTGCTGAAGTTGTACGGATCTCAACTAACATATCTTCCATCTCTTGGATCATTAGGCGGATCATTTTTTCAGGATCTTCCGCTTTATCTAATAAAGAAGCGATATTGGCATTAATTATGTCAGCAAAACGTGAAAATATACCCATGATGTTATCCTTAATAGCTATGCTAATTAGTGACGTTAAATTATTTCAATAATGGCGTACTATCGTAACGCCCGCATACTTTAGTTAATACAATTTGCGTGCCAACTTTTAAAAATTACTTAAGCTATTAATAATAGGTGACTTATATTATTCGCCTATTTTTCGAACACCTGATAAACTGGCAAAAAATACCTCAATATGGTGAATTTAACCAATGAATGAGAATTTAGAGACAATAATCGGCGTTGATAGTCAATTTATTGATGTATTAGAACAAACTTCAGCACTTGCTCAATTAAAAAAGCCTGTATTAATTATTGGTGAACGAGGTACAGGTAAAGAGTTGATTGCCCATCGATTACACTACCTTGCACCTTGGTGGCAAGGGCCTTTCATTTCAATCAACTGTTCTGCACTCAATGATAATTTACTTGATTCTGAGCTGTTTGGTCATGAAGCAGGCGCTTTTACTGGCGCTAAAAATCGTCATCAAGGGCGTTTTGAACGTGCGGATGGAGGTTCTCTTTTTCTTGATGAACTGGCGACTGCACCCATGCTTGTACAAGAAAAGCTTTTACGTGTCATTGAGTATGGTCATTTAGAGCGCGTTGGAGGTAGTCAATCTCTGCATGTTGATGTTAGGCTGATTTGCGCGACAAATGCTAATTTACCAGCAATGGCGGAAGAAGGTAAATTTCGTGCTGATTTACTGGATAGATTAGCGTTTGATGTAATTAGACTCCCTCCATTAAGAGAGCGACGCGCAGATATTATGTTACTTGCTGAAAATTTCGCTATCTCAATGTGCCAAGAGTTAAGTTTACCTTTTTTTCCTGGTTTCAGTGATAGTGCACGCCAAGTACTTTTAGATTATTCATGGCCAGGTAATATTCGTGAGCTTAAAAATGTTGTTGAACGCTCAGTTTATCGTCATGGAACTAGTGATAGCGTACTCAACAATATCATTATTGATCCCTTTGCTGGTATTCAAACGTCAAAAAAATCCGAATTAAAGAAATCGTCTCAAGAAAATTTTTCACTCCCTACATTACCGTTGGATTTACGCCAATGGCAAAATGAGGCGGAAAAAAAATTAGTTAATAATGCATTAAAAGAGAGCTTATATAACCAGAAAGAGGCAGCTGAAAAGTTATCATTAAGCTACGATCAATTTAGAGGGCTAATTAAAAAACATCAAATAACAACTTAATCTATTGATATAGATGTTTTTAATTGCAAGAAAACTCTATAAACAATAGGCAAAAAAAGCCAGCACCCGAGCTGGCTAGTAAAAAAATACTGGAAGCAATGTGAGCAATGTCGTTCCCTCTGCGGAAAACCTCTTACCGCCGAAGGACAATACGGATGATAATCTTTATCATTAGCATTTGTAAAGCATTTTATTGAGAATTTTTCTCACTTTGTTTTTTTTGACTATTTTGGGATAGAAAGTTTTTTAAGTTACAATAGCAAAATCGTTTCTCTAAAAGACATTATTTATGCGCCCTATTTTATTTATTGGTACTTTGCTATTTACCTTTACAAGCGCAACTTGTATCGCGGATGTAGCACCAAAAACACAAGCACCATCTATAACGCTTGAGCCAACTCCAATTAATCAAAATGGTTTTGTTTATTGTGTTGATGGCAGTGTAAATACCTTTAATCCACAGTTATCAAGTAGTGGATTAATTATTGATCCTCTGGCTGCCCAGCTCTATGACCGTCTTTTAGATGTTGACCCTTACACTTATCGCCTGATCCCTGAAATCGCAGCTCGATGGGAAACATTAGATAACGGCGCAACATACCGCTTTTATTTACGTAAAAATATCTCTTTTCAACAAACATCTTGGTTTACACCAACACGTAAACTCACCGCTGATGATGTTATTTTTAGTTTTGAAAGGATGATTAATCCCAAAAATCCTTTCAATCAAGTTAATGGTGGAAAATATCCCTATTTTGATAGCTTAAGTTTTGCCGACAATATCCAATCAATTAAAAAATTGGGTCAATACACAGTCGAATTTAGCCTAAAAGAGCCTGACGCCTCTTTTCTGTGGCATTTAGCAACACATTACGCCCCTATTCTTTCCACTGAATATGCACAAAGCTTAGAAAAATCGGGCAACCAGACACAACTTGATTGGAAACCAGTAGGTACGGGTCCTTTCTTTCTTGATGAATATCAACCAGGCCAATTTGTTCGTTTATTCAGAAATGAAAACTATTGGAAAGGCCAGCCTAAAATGCAACAAGTTGTTATTGATATGGGGGCTGGAGGTACAGGTCGCATATCTAAACTATTAACAGGTGAGTGTGATGTTTTAGCCTATCCTGCGGCTAGTCAATTAAAAGTATTGCGTGACGATCCGCGACTAAGATTAACGTTGCGTTCTGGTATGAATATCGCTTATTTAGCCTTTAACACCAGTAAGCCACCACTAAATGATCTTAAAGTTCGTCAGGCTATTGCTTATGCCATTAATAACGAACGTTTAATGGAATCTATTTATTATGGTGCGGCGGAAACGGCAGCATCAGTGCTTCCTCGTGCATCTTGGGCTTATGATAACAGAGCCAAAATTACAGAATACAATCCTGAAAAATCGAAACAAATTCTTAAAGAGCTAGGCCTTGATGAGCTGAAATTAAATCTTTGGGTACCTAGCGCCTCACAATCTTATAACCCAAGCCCATTAAAAATGGCGGAACTTATTCAAGCAGACTTAGCGCAAGTGGGTATTCAAATGAATATTCGTCCTATTGAAGGACGATATCAAGAAACGAGTATGATGGATCGCACCCATGATATGACCTTATCTGGTTGGTCAACTGACAGTAACGATCCTGATAGTTTTTTCCGCCCTCTCTTTAGTTGTGCAGCAATTGGCTCACAAACTAACTTAAGTCATTGGTGTTTACCTAACTTTGATGAAATTTTGAAAAAAGCACTTTATAGTCAGCAACTTGCATCAAGAATGGATTATTATCATCAAGCTCAAGATATACTTGCTCAAGAGTTACCTGTGTTGCCTTTAGCAAACTCTTTACGTATGCAAGCATATCGTTATGATATTAAAGGGTTGGTATTGAGTACTTTTGGCAATGCGTCTTTTGCTGGTGTTTATCGAGAGGCAGAAGTAGATGAACAAAATCACAAGAAAGAGGCTGTAAAATAATCCATGATTATTTATTCAATACGTCGATTACTTTTATTACTTGTGACACTGTTCTTTTTGTCGCTAGTGAGCTTTAGCCTAAGTTATTACACACCAAATGCCCCACTAAGTGGTGCATCACTCACTGATGCCTACTTTTTTTACGCCCATAATATGATCCATTTTGATTTTGGTATTTCCTCTATCAATGGTGAACCTATCAAATTGCAATTGATAGAAGCACTTCCAGCGACCATGGAGCTTTGTACCTTAGCCTTTCTTTTCGCTCTGATTATAGGTATTCCAGCTGGCATTATTGCGGGGGTTTGGCGTAATAAATCCGCCGATATTATTATCAGTAATTTCGCGCTCTTAGGTTTCTCTGTGCCTGTATTTGGGCTTGCACTGCTGTTAACTCTTTTCTTCTCACTAAAATTAGGCTGGCTACCTGTTTCAGGCCGTATTGATTTGCTTTATAACTTGCAACCTATTACAGGCATTGCATTAGTTGATGCGTGGTTATCTGATTCACCTTATCGCCAACAAATGATCATTAACGTATTACAGCATTTGATTTTACCCGTAATAACTCTGGCTATTGCACCAACAACTGAAGTTATTCGATTAATGCGAAACAGTACTGAAGAAATCATGTCAGAGAACTACGTGAAAGCAGCCGCAACTCGAGGTCTCTCACGTTTTACAATTATTCGTCGCCATATTCTTCATAATGCTTTACCCCCTATCATTCCTAAATTAGGCTTACAGTTCTCCACCATGCTGACACTAACTATGGTGACGGAAATAGTGTTTAACTGGCCTGGACTTGGTCGTTGGTTAGTTACAGCAATCCGCCAACAAGATTACTCAGCTATTTCAGCTGGTGTAATGTTGGTGGGTTCAATGGTCATTATTGTTAACGTTTTATCAGATATTGTGGGCGCAATGAGTAACCCAATGAAACACAAGGTGGGATATGCCTTTAGATAGCCAATTTTATAAAGAGAAAAAAACACCTTCACCCGCCGCGGTGATTTGGCAATGTTTTTCTAAAGACGTTATTTCAATGATAGGGTTTTATGGCGTTCTTTTTCTCTTAGTACTCAGTATTATAGGGCCTCATATTGCGCCTTATGCACTCGACCAACAATTTTTTGGCCATCAACTAACTCCCCCATCTTGGTATCAGAACGGCAATGTCTCCTATTTCTTTGGTACCGATGATTTAGGGCGTGATGTATTTAGCCGAATTTTAATTGGTACAAGCATGACCTTTGGTGGTGCATTTATTGTCACTTTTGCAGCGACATTAATGGGATTAATTATCGGCTGTTTTGCAGGTATGACCCACGGCTTAAAATCCGCCGTTCTCAATCATATATTAGACACACTGTTATCAATTCCATCCTTACTACTTGCTATTATTGTTGTGGCTTTTGTAGGAACAAGTCTTGGTCACGCAATGATAGCAATTTGGCTGGCACTATTACCTCGTTTAGTCAGAATGATTTACTCTGCTGTTAATGATGAATTAAACAAAGAGTATGTTATTGCTTCTCGTCTTGATGGCGCATCGAATATTTCTATTTTATGGTACACCGTACTGCCTAATATTACGCCTGTACTAGTTTCTGAATTAACACGTGCCTTCTCAATTGCTATTCTTGATATTACAGCATTAGGTTTTCTCAATTTAGGAGCCCAACTCCCGTCACCTGAATGGGGAGCAATGCTAGGTGATTCTTTAGAGTTAATTTATGTTGCTCCTTGGACAGTCTTAATTCCGGGTGCCACTATTATGATAAGCGTTTTACTGGTAAACCTTTTAGGTGATGGTTTACAGCGTGCTATAAATGAGGGAGTGGAATAATGCCTTTATTAGATATACGCAATTTAACCATTGAATTTATGACACCAGATGGCCCAGTAAAAGCGGTAGATCGTGTTTCTATAACCTTAAATGAAAGCGAAGTAAGAGGCCTTGTTGGTGAATCGGGATCTGGTAAAAGCTTAATTGCAAAAGCGATTTGTGGCGTAACAAAAGATAATATCAGTGTGACAGCCGATCGTTTTCGTTTTGATGATATCGACTTACTTAAATTATCACCAAAAGCGCGACGCCGTGTCATTGGTCATAATATCTCAATGATTTTCCAAGAGCCACAATCTTGTCTTGATCCTGCTACAAAAATTGAGCAACAACTTATACAGGCAATTCCTCGCTGGACTTTTAAAGGCCATTGGTGGCAACGCTTTCATTGGCGGAAACGTCGCGCAATTGAGCTATTACACCGTGTCGGTATTAAAGATCATAAAGACATTATGCGCAGTTACCCATATGAATTGACTGAAGGTGAATGCCAAAAAGTGATGATTGCTATTGCTATTGCAAATCAGCCTCGATTACTGATTGCGGATGAACCTACTAACGCTATGGAGCCAGCAACACAAACCCAAATCTTTCGTTTGCTGACTCGACTCAATCAAAACAACAATATGACCATTTTGTTGATTAGTCATGATTTGCAATGGATGAGTAAATTAGCGAATAAAATTACGGTTATGTATTGTGGCCAAACTGTCGAAACAGCATCTCCTGATGAGTTATTAGTCACACCTTATCATCCTTATACTCAAGCTTTGATCCGCTCTATTCCCGATTTTACCAACTCATTAGCCCATAAAAGCCGTTTAAATACATTACCGGGCGCAATTCCCTCTCTTGAGCATTTACCTGTAGGTTGTCGGCTAGGGCCTCGTTGCCCTTATGCGCAACGACAATGTATTGAAGCACCTCGGTTACGTTTATTTAAAAACCATGCCGTGGCTTGTCATTTTCCGTTAAATGTGGAGCCAACTGATGTTCGATAAACTGCTTGAGGTAAAAAATTTATCAAAAACTTTTCGCTATCGTACTGGATTATTTCGGCGTCAGCAGTTAGAAGCCGTAAAACCGGTAAGTTTTACGCTAGAACCCAAGCAAACTTTAGCTATTATTGGCGCTAATGGTTCAGGTAAATCTACACTAGCGAGAATGTTATCAGGAGTAACTGAGCCTACAGGTGGCGATATTTTTATTAATGGGCATCGACTAACTTTTGGTGATTATCCTTATCGTAGCCAGCGGATTAGAATGATATTTCAAGATCCCACTAACTCATTAAACCCGCGCCAACGTATCGGTCAAACATTAGAGATACCTTTACGCCTAAATACAGAATTAAGCGCTATTGAGCGTGAGAAGCGAATTTATCAAACATTACGTCAAGTGGGTCTTTTACCTGAACATGCAAATTATTATCCTCATATGTTTGCATCAGGTCAGCGCCAACGAATTGCACTTGCACGAGCATTGATATTACAACCTCAAGTCATTATTGCCGATGAGGCAATAGCTTCGCTAGATATGTCTTTACGTTCACAAATTATAAATTTGATGTTAGAACTGCAAGAAACTCATGATATTGCCTACATTTATGTGACACAAAACTTAGGCATGACAAAACATATTAGCGATAAAGTCATTGTGATGGATAATGGCGAAGTTGTTGAACGTGGTAATACGGCAGAAGTCCTTGCATCACCATTACATGAAGTTACTCGAAGATTGGTAGCAAGTCACTTTGGTGAAGCCTTAACAGCAGAAGCTTGGCGCCAAGATTTGACTTAAGTGTAAACAATATAAGCATAATGTTGATTGCACATTATTTCACCCTTTTCCCTTAACTCCTCGGAGGTGCTAGGGAAATTAAACAAATTTACAAATGTCGTGGTAGAATCAGCCACGTTTATTAACAATAAGCGTGATAACCTAACAGATAAATAAAACTGTGAATGATGTTATTATCGCGATTTACGAAAAAACAAGGATACAGCTATGGGCTTTATGACCGGCAAACGCATTCTTATTACTGGTGTTGCTAGTAAATTATCAATTGCTTATGGTATTGCCAAAGCTATGCGTGACCAAGGTGCAGAACTTGCATTTACTTACCAAAATGAAAAACTGAAACCACGCGTTGAAGAGTTTGCAGCATCATTAGACTCAAATATCGTATTAGAGTGTGATGTGTCAAAAGATGAAAGCATCGATACTATGTACGCAGAACTTGCAAAAGTTTGGCCAAAGTATGATGGCTTTGTTCACTCTATCGGTTTTGCTCCTGCTGACCAATTAGATGGCGACTACGTTAATGCAGTAACTCGTGAAGGCTTTAAAATTGCTCACGACATCAGTGCATACAGCTTCGTTGCTATGGCGAAAGCAAGCCGTGAAATGCTAAATCCGAATTCAGCTCTATTAACTCTAACTTATTTAGGCGCTGAACGTGCAATCCCTAACTATAATGTTATGGGTCTAGCTAAAGCTTCTTTAGAAGCTAACGTTCGTTATATGGCAAATGCTATGGGTCCTGAAGGTATTCGTGTTAACGGTATTTCTGCTGGTCCAATCCGTACATTAGCGGCATCTGGTATCAAAGATTTCCGTAAAATGTTAAGCCATTGCGAGTCAGTAACGCCTCTGCGTCGTACTGTAACAACCGAAGATGTTGGTAATACAGCAGCATTCCTATGCTCAGACTTATCTGGTGGTATTACAGGTGAAATCGTTCATGTAGATGGTGGTTTCAGCATCGCCGCAATGAATGAATTAGAACTAAAATAATTCTGTTATATAAATAATAGAAGCCAGCCTTACTGTTAAGGCTGGTTTTTATATTGTCTCTACTGTTTTAACGCTTAATTCTATTAGCTATCAAATTTTTATCTGATACCTGACTTTTTTCTTTTATTTTAAATATCATAGCTCGTTAGATAAATTTCACTTTTTTAGTTTATTCCTATAATCCTTTCTTTATATTAGCGATAAAATAATCACATATTAATAAAAGAATTTAATGTATGAAGAAATTTAGATTTCTGTTTTATATTTTTTCCCTTATTGGTGTGATTATTTTTTATTGTGGTTTTATTTTTTATTAAGTCTGAATTAAGTTTAGTAAGAAACGGTGTTGACAAAAAAAACGAAAATTTATTACCTTGATATTTCATTTTTATCTTCTTTTGAAGGATCATAATAAAATACGCCTTATATGTTATAAATATAAGGCACATTTACTTTCGAGTGTTTTCATCAATTAATCGTTTTGTTCACAAATTTACAAAAGCCTTTTTTATTCGCACCATTTGAGTTTGCTAATTTCTTAGAACCACTTATCATCTTATCTTAGTGAAGATATTCTAATATCTGTAAGTTAATTCACCACCTCATTGATAGGGAGCTATTCAATATGAAATTGTACTACACGCCTGGTAGTTGCTCGCTTTCCCCTCATATCGTTTTACGTGAAACTGGTTTAGATTTCTCAATAGAACGAATCGACTTACGTGCTAAAAAAACAGAATCGGGGAAAGATTTTCTAACCATCAATCCCAAAGGCCAAGTTCCTGTTCTTCAATTAGATAATGGTGATATTTTGACTGAAGGTGTTGCAATTGTTCAATACCTTGCTGACTTAAAACCTGATAGAAATTTAATTGCATCGCCAAAATCACTAGAACGCTATCATCAAATTGAATGGTTAAACTTTCTTGCTAGTGAAGTGCATAAAGGCTATGGCCCTCTATTTTCACCAGATACGCCTGAAAGCTATGTACCTATTGTTAAAACTAAATTAAAAAGCAAATTCGCCTATATTAATGATGTATTGAGCAAACAAAAATGTGCATGTGGTGAGCATTTTACGGTTATTGATGCCTATTTATTTACATTAAGCCAATGGGCACCGCATGTTGGTTTAGATTTAACTGATTTAACACACCTACAAAATTACCTAAAACGCATTGCACAACGACCTAATGTACATAGTGCACTAGTCACTGAAGGGTTAATTAAAGAGTAAATTAAAACTCAATAAAAAATAATCTAAACACAATTAAAAAGCGGATATCACATTAATATCCGCTTTTTCTTCTGTTAAAAGTTGATTGATTTAATCTAGCTGTGTTGCGCAGAATCGGTGTGTTGGATGCACCATTTGATCTTGAGCTGCAACGAGTTGTAGTTCGTATTCATTCATCTCTTTTGTTTTTAGCATCACTTCATAAACTGCTGAGGCAACGTGCTCTAATGCGGTTTGTAATTCAATACCTTTGAGTAAATCCACCAGCATTAAACCACTAGTTAAATCACCGACACCTACTGGTTGACGCTCACCAAAATCAACTAATGGGCGACTAACATGCCAACTATGTTCTGCGGTTACTAACAGCATTTCAAAACGATCATGACGATATCCAGCACGTGATAAGTGTTTTACTAATACAATTTTAGGGCCTTGTTTACACAATTCACGAGCAGCATTTAGGCATTCATCAACGTTGTGAAGTGCTTTACCACCACTTAATGTTTCAAGCTCTAATAAATTAGGTGCAATGATATCGCTAATAGGTAATGCATCTTCACACAGCACGCCTGAAACAGCAGGAGGAACAATACAGCCTTTCTCAGGATGCCCCATCACGGGATCACAGAAATACCATGCGTTAGGATTGGCTTGTTTTACTTTTTTAACGATATCAACAATGCGCAAACCTTGTTCGGCCGATCCCAGATAACCACTTAGTACAGCATCACATTGTGAGAGCTTGCCGATTGCGGCAATACCATCAACGATCTCAGTAATGTGTTCTGCTGACATAACACAACCAGTCCATTTTTCTGGATATTGAGTGTGATTTGAAAATTGCACTGTGTTTAAAGGCCAAACGTTTACACCCATGCGACGCATTGGAAACTCAGAAGCACTGTTACCCGCGTGACCGAAAACAACATGAGACTGAATAGAGAGTATATTTTTCATGACATAAACCGATTATTGTGAATACACACAACACCCAAGCTTTATTATCATAGGCGAGGTATATACATTTATTTATTGTTATTAAGAAAAAGGGCAACTCACCGGCTGCCCTTTACTTGTCAATTATTTCCAGATAACAAGGCAGTAGTGTTTTTTACCGCGACGTAAAATAGAATAATGACCAAATAAGAAATCTTTTTCTTCAAAGATGTATTCAGGATTGTCTTGTTTTTCGCCATTAATTGAAACTGCGTTAGAGCCAATCATTGTACGAGCCTGACCGCGAGAAGGAACTAATTCTGCGTTAACCAGCGCTTGTTGCAAATCACTGCCTTTTTCTAACTCAATTGTTGGCATACCATCTTGTGCTAATTGTTCAAGATCAGCTTGTGTTAAGTCTGCAATTGCACCAGAGAATAAGCTTTCTGTAATACGTTTAGCGGCGATTAAACCGTCTTCACCATGAACTAAACCTGTAACAAGTTCTGCTAATACACGTTGAGCACGAGGCGCTTGACCACTATTTTTATCTTCTTCTTCAAGTGCATTAATTTCTTCAATGCTCATAAAGGTAAAGAATTTTAAGAAGCGATAAACATCAGCATCTGCTGTATTGATCCAGAACTGATAGAATTTGTATGGGCTTGTTTTCTTAGGATCTAACCAAACCGCACCGCCTTCTGTCTTACCGAATTTAGTTCCGTCAGATTTAGTAATTAATGGTACAGTCATACCAAATACTTGTTTCTGATTGAAACGACGGGTTAAATCGATACCTGAAGTGATATTACCCCACTGATCAGAGCCACCGATTTGTAATTCAACACCTAAATGCGTATTTAATGACGCGAAGTCATAAGCTTGTAATAGGTTATAGGCGAATTCAGTAAAAGAGATACCCACATCGTCACGGTTTAAACGCTGTTTAACCGCTTCTTTGTTGATCATTTGGTTCACAGAGAAGTGTTTACCGATATCACGCAGGAATGTCAGCACATCCATTTGACCAAACCAGTCATAGTTGTTTGCTAATTCCGCACTGTTTTCACCACTGTCGAAATCTAAGAAAGGTGACACTTGTTTACGAATTTTTTCTACCCATTCGTGAACAGTATCTTGGGTATTCAGTTTGCGCTCGGTGGCTTTAAAACTAGGATCACCAATCAGACCCGTTGCACCACCCACCAACGCCACAGGCTTATGCCCGGCTAGTTGGAATCGTTTTAAACACAGCAAAGGAACCAAATGCCCCAAATGCAGGCTATCAGCGGTAGGATCGAAGCCACAATAGAGAGCGATAGGACCTTGCTCCAAACGCTCGACTAAAGCTGCCTCATCCGTAACCTGAGCAATTAGCCCACGCTCCTGCAATTGTGTGATTAGGTTCTTGCTAGACATCAATGACTCCATCGGTTTATTGTTTTTTGTCTATTTAAAATATAAGTGAAACACGAGTGGTATAGCATAAAGCGCCACTACATTAAGTACCAGTAGAAAAAGACTTTTTGAGGCAAATTTATTAACACTCTATTAAGGTGCTAATCGCTCAATGTCCCATCCTTGTGGTGATTTCTGATAGATAAAGCGATCGTGTAGCCGATTTTCTCTTCCTTGCCAAAATTCAACAGAATCAAATGTCACACGATATCCCCCCCAGAAACTCGGTAATGGCACTTCCCCATTTTGAAATTTCTGCTTTAATTCTAGAAACTTACTTTCTAACACGCCTCTTGCGGAAATGCGAGAAGACTGTCGAGAAGCCCACGCTGCAATTTGACTATCTTTAGGGCGACTATGGAAATATTTAATAACTTCAATAGGAGACAGTTTTTCGGCTTTCCCTAAAAAACAAACTTGTCTTTCTAATGGATACCAAGGGAATAATAAACTAACGCGTTGATTGTGCTCTAAATGGCTCGCTTTGCGACTGCCCAAGTTGGTGTAAAAAACTAAGCCATGTTCGTCAAAGTGCTTTAATAACACGATACGCTGGTAAGGTTGTCCATTTTCATCAACAGTTGCAACACACATAGCCGTAGGATCGCTTAAACGCGCTTCACAAGCTTGTTTTAGCCATTTCTCAAACAATACCAATGGCTGTTCAGTTAACTCATGACGTCGTAATCCACCTTTCATATATTCACGGCGTAAATCAGCAACATCAATAAAATCAAGATCTGTCATTTTTCACTCTCTCTTTTGAGAAACTGCATTCAGCATATCACGCTTAACGAGGATTTGTAGGGTAAATCACCCCTAAAACAGTTTCTCTCGATGCCCCTGTTACAGAAGGTAAATTCCCTGATTCATTTGCAATAGTGCGCGCGGCTAACCAAGCAAATGCCAGTGCCTCCATATCATCACCACTTAAACCATATTTATCCGTTGTTGCGACTTCTGTACCGGGTAATAGTGAAGCTAATCGATGCATAATTTGCCCATTTCGCGCCCCACCACCACAAACGAGTAAACGTTCACATCCACCATTTAATTGTATCTGTTGCGCAATACTTATCGCGGTTAATTCAACTAGCGTTGCTTGTACATCTTCAGGAAAAACATTAGGTACTCTTGCTAAATGGTAATTTAACCATTGTGTATTGAAATATTCTCGCCCTGTACTTTTAGGTGCTGAACGCGAAAAATAAGGATCCGAAAGCATATCTTTCAATAAAGTTGGGTTTACAGTACCAGTCGCAGCCCATTTGCCATTATCATCATAGGGTGTTTGGTTATGGATCCAATTCCAGCTATCTAATAGCATATTTCCTGGTCCTGTATCGTAGCCTTTAACGGCAATACCGGGTAATAACAATGAGATATTGGCGATGCCACCAATGTTTAAAATAATACGTTTTTCAACAGGATGTCCTAATACGGCAAGATGAAAAGCAGGCACTAAAGGCGCCCCTTGTCCACCGTAAGCAATATCTCTGCGGCGAAAATCACCGACCGTCGTAATTCCTGTTAGTGTAGCAACACGGTTGTTGTCACCAATTTGCATAGTAAATGGCATATCACTTTCTGGCTCATGCCAAACAGTTTGTCCATGACACCCTATTGCCGTAATATCACTCGCGCTAAGTTTTGCTTTTGAGAGTAATTCTATGATTGCTTGCGCATAAAGTTCACCTAATTGAGCATCTAATAGACCGATTTCATGCAAGGTAGTCGGTTGCCCTTGGCAAACAGCTAAAATTCGTTGGCGTAGATTCTGAGGATAAGGCAGAAAGTGATTTTCTTGTTGTGCAACGAACTTATTATTGATTGCAGCTAATACAACATCAACACCATCTAAGCTTGTGCCAGACATCACACCAATGTACCGCCCTGCTATCATGTTCTTTTCCTTATAATCAAGATGATGCAAATTTTTAACATATAATGTTATATTCTCTTTTTTTCAGAAATCTCTTCTGTTTTTACTATCGGCTTTTACTATATAGTAAGCTATATATTATTAAAATCAGTCTCGACATACGCAAAAAACAAGCTATAACTGATAATAGACAACATTGGTATAATCTGAGCAATTTACCTCAGGTTTTCTTTAGGAGTGACTATGTTTAAGCATTTACTTATTGGCCTTTTCACAATGACTGTACTTACTGGTTGTGTGAATACTAGTTCACTATCAGGTGACACTTATACTGCAAGTCAAGCCAAACAAGCTCAAAATATTACTTATGGTACAGTGGTTTCTGTACGTTCAGTCAATATTCAAGCGGGTAGCGATGAAAATATTTTAGGCGCTATCGGTGGTGCCGTTCTCGGCGGTATGTTAGGTAACACTGTTGGCGGAGGAACAGGTCGTAACCTTGCAACAGCCGCTGGTGCAATTGCAGGTGGTATGGCAGGACAACAAGCACAAGGTGCTTTAAATACGACTAAGGGTGTTCAAATTGAAGTTCGTTTAGATAGTGGTAGAACTGTCGCTATCGTTCAAAAAGCAGATAATACTGTGTATAGTAAAGGTCAACGTGTTGCAGTTATCGGTAATGGAAATAACTTAACTGTTTCTCCTCGCTAATTAGCAACAAAAAACAGGCAACATTAAAGTTGCCTGTTTTATTTTATGACCCAATAATAATTAATCTAAAGAGAGAGCAAAATATATAATCTAGTTATTACAATTATGAATATATAATGATTTTTTTATATACTCGTCAATTTTCAGTGTTATTGATATCGTTTACTCGCACCAATTGCATATTTTATATGTCCCTAGTGACTCATTCACTTGTGTTCTAGCTGAACATTGGATTATTGAGAGTATTGTTATCATCATATAATTAATATTATTTAATTAGAATATATATTAAATTTGAAATTATTAGTCATTTAACCTATTTATATTTTTTTCTAGTTTTTGGATTGTACTTATTAGTCTTTCTATTTCCTCTAGTTGAATACCACCTAATATTTCTCGTCTCGTTTTTTCTATAACAGCATAAACCTCATTAATAAAAGGTTCAGATTCTTTTGTTAATTTTATACGTTTTGCTCTACGATCATTTGCACATGTATGGCGACATATCAGTTTTTTCTCTTCCAGTTGATCTAAGGTTCTCACTAAAGACGGCTGTTCGATTCCTATCGCTTTTGCCAATTGGATTTGTGACTGCTCTGGAGGTAATTGGCTGATATTATACAAAGTAATCCAATGGGTTTGAGTTAATTTTAATGGTTTGAGACGATGATCAATTAAAGCACGCCATAATCGAACTAAACGCGCTAAATCAGCTCCTAATGTTGATTCCACTTATCTCTCCTTAATTAGCATTTTCAGTCAACTTATTACAAAGTTTAGATATTCATTTTTAATACGATATTTACCTATTCTTTTTAATTAAAACATTACCTTTAATAACTAATATAGTTATAATCCCATTTATTAGATAAGTAATTATTTTCCAGACATAATTAAACCATTTCTTTCTAGCCATGAAAGTTCATAAAGAATAACCTTGTTATAAAAACTAATCTATATTTTTTTACATAATAATAATTATTATTTTACAGACAATAGCAGAAGCAAAAAAAACACATTTACAATCAATCAATTAAAAACAATACAGCATGGTAACAATTTAAAATATCAACCTTAGATTAATAAAGAAAAAATAATAAACATCATAACTACAATAAATAACAATAATGAATTAAAAAGATAGTTAATTATTATTTTAATATTAAAAAATAAATAGAATATTTAAAATAAATTGAGTTGTTTATTTTCTTTTTCAATTGTAGAACCCAATTTCTTTAATGATCTTAAATAACGTTGCTGACAAAGCCGTAATATATTTCTTTTCTCTTGTTGATTCATTGTTGACCAATTAAACCGCTCTTGACGGCTGCGATAGCAGCCAACACAATATCCTTGCATATTCATTTCACAACGCCCAATACAAGGACTAGGAATATCAAAAAATTCTAATTGTTCCTGCATTTGATTTTCCCTCCCTATTGTTTGTTACAATAGAGTATAGTTAATAGAGATATTATCTGCACAACATGATTTATTGAACTGTTAAAAGCGTAGTAAAATTGAACTTTAGGGCTTTAACGCGTTATAGTACCCCGCCATCAGTTTATCTGTAGGGTTTAATCATTAAAAAACACAAGAGGTTTATATGCGAGTACTTCATACCATGATCCGTGTGGGCGACTTACAACGTTCTATCGACTTTTATACCAAGGTTTTAGGTATGCAACTTCTACGCACTAGCGAGAATGAGGAATATAAATACTCGTTAGCTTTTGTTGGTTATGGTGATGAAAGCACTGGTGCAGTTATCGAATTAACCTATAACTGGGGTGTAAATAGCTACGAAATGGGAACTGCTTTTGGGCATGTAGCATTAGGTGTTGATGATGTTGCCGCGACCTGTGAAGCCATTCGCCAAGCTGGCGGTAATGTTACCCGTGATGCTGGCCCAGTAAAAGGTGGCTCAACAATTATTGCTTTTGTTGAAGATCCTGATGGATATAAAATCGAGCTCATCGAAAATAAAAGTGCAAGTCACGCTCTAGGTAACTAATTTTTATAAAAACCAGAAAGATACATATGTTATCTTTCTGGCCTTACTGATTATCAATTTCCGATATTTTATTTTTATCGGATAAGTACAACTTAATGCCTGATATAAATAATCCCAATAAGCTTTGTAACCGTTTTCGGGGTTACTACCCTGTAGTTATTGATGTTGAAACAGGTGGATTTAATGCGAAAACAGACGGTTTACTTGAAATCGCCGCTATTACATTAAAAATGGATGAACAAGGTTGGCTAAAACCTGATAACACATTACATTTTCATGTTGAACCTTTTGAAGGGGCTAACTTAGAACCTGCTGCCTTAGAATTTACAGGCATTGATCCAACAAATCCACTTCGTGGCGCAGTCAGTGAATATGAAGCTTTGCATGCTATTTTTAAAATGGTACGTAAAGGAATGAAGGATGCAGATTGTAATCGCGCCATTATTGTGGCTCATAATGCAAATTTTGATCACAGCTTTGTCATGGCTGCGGCTGAACGTGCTGGATTAAAACGTAATCCTTTTCACCCTTTTGCCACCTTTGATACTGCGGCTTTAAGTGGGTTGGTATTAGGACAGACAATTTTAGCTAAAGCCTGCATCACCGCTGGCATTCCTTTTGATAGCAAATTAGCGCATGGTGCATTATATGATACTAATCGCACATCATTACTTTTTTGTGAATTAGTTAACCGCTGGAAAAAACTGGGTGGATGGCCATTACCTACACCTTGAAGCCATAATTTCGCTGATACATGTATGAATAATAGAAAAAGCCAGTTTATTAATGAACTGGCTTTTTCTTGAAGAACTCATTATTTTTATGCGTTTCAATAGCGAAACGATAAAAATTTAATTACTGTGCTTCTTCTTCACCACGATATTTATCAGCAGTCTCTTTTAATAACTTCTGTAATTCACCGCGCTGATACATTTCTAAAATAATATCACATCCACCGACTAATTCACCATCTACCCATAATTGTGGGAAGGTTGGCCAATGCGCATATTTTGGTAATTCTGCACGAATATCTGGGTTTTGCAGGATATCAACATACGCAAAACGCTCACCACAAGCAGAGATAGCTTGAACTGCCTGAGCAGAAAAACCACAACTTGGTAATTTTGGTGAACCTTTCATGTATAAAATAATTGGGTTTTCGTTGATCTGGCGTTCAATTTTTTCAATAGTCGTCATTTATTAAGTCCTTACAGCCTTTTATATTCGATATGCTTTATAGGGGAAAACATGAAAGAAGAATACCACTTTATATTAGAAACCTCTATATAAGTTTAGTTATGCTTTAAAATCAATAAATTACAGATAAATTTCCATATAATCTACGAAAAAAACACGATAATACATGACAATGTAAGGACAAATAAAACAAGGTTAATGTCAATTTAGCCACTAGTCGCGTCGCAGATAAAGAGCACTTAGATAAGTGTATTAATGCCTAATATCACTTCCTAGAAGGAATAAATATTATTTATCACGTAAATAAGTAGTTTGAACTAGATTTTCTAGTAATATCTCATTTTTAATCACCTTGAAATTTAATGGCTGTTTTAGTTCGCCAAACAAAGGTGTTCCACCCCCAAGTAAGATCGGAAAGCGGGTGATAATCATTTGATCTATTAAGTCTTCATTTAGAAAGTTTTGCACTGTCACACCGCCATCAATATAAAGTTCATTAAACCCCTTGGCATTCAATTCAGTAATAATGTTTTGTAATTCACCTTTGACTAAAAATACTTTCCCGCTATAACCATTTGGAACAGTTGTCATAGTATTACTCAGCACGAATACGGGCTTTGTATAAGGCCAATCACAATTAAAACTGAGTATCGTGTCTAAAGTATTACGCCCCATAACTAACGCATCAATTTTCTCCATTAAAGCGATAAAACCAGTATCAATATTATTTGGATTTGGTATCGAATATAACCAATCGAGCTTACCTTGCCTGTCTGCAATATAACCATCTAAGCTCGTTGCAATAAATACAATATTTGCCATACATATCTCATCAAATTCTTTGTAATTGAATAAATTCAAACTATTACTTACAATAATTCTACACCGTAGAATTTATATTGAGCTTATTGGAGTTATTAGATGAATGTCAATGAAAAAAAACAAGGAAGACCCACAAGAGCACATTCACAGTTAAGCGCTGATGCTATTTTAAACAAAGTCAAGATTTTGATGGAAAACGACGGAAAAGTACCTAGTATTCGATCTTTAGCAACACAATTAAATGTAGATCCCATGGCAATCTACCACTACTTCAAAAATAAAGATTCACTATTAGAGACACTCGCTACGTCACTTACAGAGGAGATCTATATTCCTCAAGAGTATTCTGACTGGAAAGAGGAATTAAAAAATTTATGTGTCAGTTATGTAGAAATGTTATGTAAATACAAAGGATTAATGAATATTATACTGACTATGTCGTTGCAAGGCCCTGCTCAAATATTCGCCAAACGATTTAAAATTATCACCGCTCCTTTAGCTCTTCCTAAAAAAATTGAAGAAGATAGCCTAAATTTAATCGCTGATTATTTGCACGGTTTCTCTATTTCAATCAATTGTAACCATGATAAAAGTATTATTAAAAATGAAATGATGTATGGCCCATTAAAGCTAATTTGCCATTCATTAGGATCTTTGACATCCTCCCCGCCTTAAAGTGAAGGACAGGGGTTTTACGGCGCACCTGATAAAATAGATTAATACAGTAAATTTATTCCTTAAGCCATATAACTCTTCTGTTCTGTCGAATAACACTTCCATCAAAATGAGATATTATTTCTAATAGGGATCTGCCATTATCATGGTTTAGCCAACACACTTACTGAAACTTATGAGTATTTAGTATGGAAATGATTTTACTGTTTTTGATTGTGGGATGTATAACTGGATTTTTTGCCGGATTATTAGGGATTGGGGGCGGAGCCATTATCGTTCCTATTGTAATGTATGTTGTTAGCCAACAAGCTATCCCTGCTGACATGGTAATGAAAATCGCCCTTTCAACCTCTTTTTCTGTGATTATATTTTCTACCGCCTCTTCCGCTTATTCGCATAACAAACATAAAGCCATTTTATGGCAGCAATTTCCTCTATTATCTATCGGCACTATCATCGGTATGCTTGTTGGGACATTTCTAGTACAAAAACTCTCAAATACACTATTACAAATTATCTTTTGTATTTTTATGGCCTATACCATATATGGATTACTGACCAAGAAAAAAGAAGCCGAACGTGTTGAGAATGCACAAGACCCCGTTATTTCAAAACCAGCACTTACTACTGGTGGTAGTTTAGTAGGTTTTATTTCAAGTTTTATTGGTATAGCTGGGGGCACAATAACAATACCACTATTAAGCTACTGGGGATTTAATACCCGTAAATGTATCGCAACATCATCAATGCTTGGTGTAATTATCGCCACTATTGGGTCAATTATGGGGATCGTTTATGGTTGGCAACAAACTGAATTAGCTAACTATTATTTAGGTTTTATCTATCTGCCTGCTTTTATTGGCATCAGTATCACCAGTATACTTACAGCTCCTATCGGCGTAAAAGTCGCCTATCGACTCCCTATTGCCAGAGTACGCCAAATATTTGCCCTATTCCTATTAATCGTCATGATTAAAATGTTATATACACTGATATTAGGATAATGTTTTAACACTTTACGTATATCTTGGTGAGAGATACTCTTATCAAAATAACTAATCTATATGTTCTATACTAATAGATAAAAGATATTTAGCTGTTATTTCAATGAATTTTTGTTAAAATAATTAGCAAAATAGTAACAAATTAGTGATTCATTTGCCTCATTCTATCGATTCAAATGGTTTTGATGGAATGATTTCAGGCACAAAACCCGAAATAGATAGTTTAAAGGAGTACGCAATGTCTTTCGAATTACCAAAATTACCTTATGCGTTAGATGCTCTTGAGCCACATATCTCTAAAGAAACTTTAGAATATCACTACGGCAAACACCACCAAACCTATGTAACTAATTTAAATAACCTAGTTAAAGGTACTGATTTAGAAAGCAAATCTTTAGAAGAAATCATCAAGTCTACCGATGGTGGTATTTTCAATAACGCGGCACAAGTATGGAATCACACTTTCTACTGGAACTGCTTAGCACCAAATGCAGGTGGTGCACCAACAGGTAAAATTGCTGATGCTATCAACAAGGCATTTGGCTCTTTTGAAGAATTCAAAAAGCAATTTAATGATGTCGCAGCAAAAAACTTCGGTTCAGGTTGGACTTGGTTAGTTAAAAAAGCTGACGGTTCAGTTGCAATTGTTAACACCTCTAATGCGGCAACGCCAGTTTCAGGTGCAGATAAACCACTATTAACTGTAGACGTATGGGAACATGCTTACTATATCGACTACCGCAATGCACGTGTTAAATATTTAGAAGAGTTCTGGGCATTGGTTAACTGGTCATTTGTTGAAGCTAACCTTGCTTAATTTAGATTGATAATCAAAGGTGAATGATTGAGATTCATTTTTGATGACATAATAACAAAGGGCCTTGAGCCCTTTGTTATATTCAGTATTCGATAATCTATTACTTAAATTAATCGGGTACTTATTAAAACATGATTAGAAAAGCAGAGTAGAAAAAATAACAATCATAACCAGCGCTGCTACTGCTGTACTCAAACCAAATTTCAGATCCGTATCCATCTATTCTCCCTCAAAATGATTATAATACACATAATTAACCATAACCTTGTCATGGTTAATTATTATCACATATCAGAATTTGTTAAAATAGCGACTAGTGCACAATTTATAACATTGATTAATACTTTCACTTTTGAGCTAGATCATACAAAATTCACAGCTAATCGCTAAATTATTGCCAGTGTTTGCCCTATGTATGACTATACTGGCAGTTAAACCATAAAATTAGATAAAAGAGACCAATGAAGGTCAGGAGTTTTCCACACCATGGCAACAATAAAAGACGTGGCAAAACGCGCAGGCGTATCAACCACGACTGTTTCTCATGTGATCAACAAAACCCGTTTTGTTGCTGAGAACACACGAGCAGCAGTTTGGGCTGCTATAAAAGAATTAAATTATTCGCCAAGTGCCGTTGCGCGTAGTTTGAAAGTCAATCACACCAAATCTATTGGCCTGTTAGCCACGTCCAGTGAAGCTCCTTATTTCGCTGAAGTGATTGAAGCAGTTGAAAATAGTTGTTATAGCAAAGGCTATACTCTGGTTTTATGTAACTCACATAACAATCTTGATAAACAAAAAGCGTATTTAGCCATGCTGGCACAAAAACGTGTTGATGGGTTATTAGTCATGTGTTCTGAATATCCTGATCACCTTCTGACTCTTTTAGAAGGCTATCGTAATATTCCCATGGTTGTCATGGATTGGGGAAAAGCGCGTGGTGACTTTACTGATACCATTATCGATAACGCTTTCCATGGTGGCTATATCGCAGGTCGTTACCTTATTGAGCGTGGTCATCGCGATATCGGTATTATTCCTGGACCATTAGAGCGCAACACTGGTGGTGGTCGTCTACAGGGCTTTCTAAAAGCTATGGAAGAAGCCAAAATCACAGTAAAAGATGAGTGGATTGTACAAGGTGACTTTGAACCTGAATCCGGTTATAAAGCAATGTATCAAATGCTAAACCAAAAACAGCGCCCTACTGCAGTTTTTTGTGGTGGTGATGTCATGGCAATGGGCGCAATTTGCGCTGCGGATGAACTTGGTCTGCGTGTTCCTTTAGATATTTCGATTGTGGGTTACGACAATATTCGTAATGCACGTTATTTTACACCTGCGCTAACAACCGTTCATCAGCCAAAAGAGCGTTTAGGCCAAATGGCATTATCAATGTTGCTTGATCGCATCGTTAATAAACGCGAAGACGCCCAAACAATCGAAGTTCATCCGCGATTAGTTGAGCGCCGTTCAGTTGCCGACGGTCCTTTTATCGACTACCGCCGTTAATTCTTATTTATCCAGCTATCTGATTTCTAGCGAAGCCATTCCTCATTTAAGGTTTGGCTATCTCCAAGATAATCTAACAACCATGTCAAAGCAGGCGATTCACTTTTATCGACCCACGTCAGACAGCATGGGCTGTCTGGCAATGGCTGTGCCAGTTGCAAAGTAACTAACTTTCCTTGGACTATCAATGGCTCAGCACGATGCCAAGGCACCATTCCTACACATAATCCTGCCAACAAACATTCAAGCCCCATATCCCACGTTGGTACAACCATTCTACGTTGGTTATTTAACGCCCAAGTGTCACGCTTTGGTAAACTACGTGATGTATCCTCTAAACATAGGCTAGGATAAGGTCGCATTTCATCATCCGTTAGTGGATGTTCCGCTTTAGCTAATGGGTGATCAACATGACAAACACAGCGCCAAGGCATAAAACCCATATCCCTGAAACTATAACGTTCACCAATTGGTGACGCTCTTGTTGCACCAATGGCTAAATCAACACGACCATTAACTAAGGAGTCCCATACCCCATTAAACACTTCTGGGTAGACATACAACTCAATATCAGGAAAATGACGATAAAAATCGAGAATAAGTTGTTGTGTTCTTTCGGGTTTAACAATGCCATCAACTGCTATACTAAATTGACCACGCCACCCATTGGAAACCTGTTGACATAGATGTCGAGTGTCATTCATTTTTTTGATAACAGAACGAGCTTCTTTGATGAAAATTTTACCTGCATCGGTTAGTTCTACATCACGGTGACGGCGCTCAAACAGAGGAACAGCAAGCCATTCTTCTAATTGCCGAACAGTGTAACTAACGGCGGATGGCACTCTGTGCAATTCTTGTGCAGCTGAGCTAAAACTTCCTGTTCTTGCGACTGCATCAACAACTTCTAAAGAGTATTCTGACCACATAGAGTTTATTCCTTTGAAAATTTTTCACAGTATTAACCAAATATTCCCGTTTCACAAGTAAAATAAGCCTTAGTTACAATACATAAAATGTTCTACATCACATAGCATAGAAAATAAAATGAATACTAAAACGTCCACACAATCAAAAACACCTATGAGCTTCATGGTGTACCTAGCTGGTTTGAGTATGCTAGGTTACTTAGCAATTGATATGTACTTACCTGCATTCGGTATGATGCAGCGTGAACTCGCTATCAGCGAAGGCGCTATCAGTAATAGCTTAAGTATCTTTTTATTTGGTTTTGCTGTTGCTCAGTTACTTTGGGGGCCACTTTCTGACAAAGTAGGTCGAAAACCTATTCTTCTTATTGGGTTAAGCCTTTTCTCTTTAGGCTGCCTTGGCATGTTGTGGGTTGAAAGTGCAACAGGTTTACTTGCGATGCGCTTCTTACAAGCTTTTGGTGTCTGTTCTGCAGCTGTTATTTGGCAAGCTCTTGTCATCGACCGTTTCGATGAATCTCGCGCTCAGCGCGTTTTTGCTTTAATTATGCCACTGGTTGCGTTATCCCCAGCACTTGCGCCTTTGATCGGTGCATCATTATTAAACCATGGTGGCTGGCGTATGATTTTCATGCTGTTAATGGCGGTAACTTTAGTTTTGATGTTACCGACATTAATGCTAAAA
Source organism: Proteus penneri (assembly GCF_003144535.1). GTDB lineage: Bacteria > Pseudomonadota > Gammaproteobacteria > Enterobacterales > Enterobacteriaceae > Proteus > Proteus penneri. The sequence goes on from NZ_PHFJ01000003.1 coordinate 87,232, forward strand.
AACATTAAACAAAAATCCGTCACAGATGCAAACCAATCTTCTGCCTCATTTATGACTTTATTAAAATCCCCGCTCTACACTGGTAACGTATTAGTTTACGCGTCTTGTAGTGCAGGTTTCTTTGCTTGGTTAGCTGGTTCACCAATCATTCTTGAAAAAATGGGCTACTCTCCGCAGGATATTGGTTTAAGTTATATTCCACAAACTATTGCCTTTATGGTCGGTGGCTATGGTTGTCGTATTTTACTATCAAAAATGACGGGTAAAACATTATTACCACTGCTATTAATTGGTTATGCTGTTAGTATGACTGCATTATACCTTGTTGCTAAATTTACTGAGCCAACATTAACCACGATCTTAATTCCGTTCTGTATTATGGCTGCAATGAATGGCGCTTCCTATCCAATCGCTGTATCTAATGCTTTATCGGCTTATCCTGAAATCAGTGGTAAAGCAGCCGCATTACAAAATGCGCTACAACTGGGTCTTTGTAGTTTAGCAAGTTTTATCGTGTCTGCATTTATCAGCCAGCATCCCCTAATTAACACTACTGCAATTATGGCGTTAACAGCGATCCCAATGGCAGTTGGTTACTTTATTCAGCGTAATAAGTCTGTTGCCAAACACACAGTTCAAGCAACTGAATAACTCCTCCTTTTATTTTAAGATAATTCTCAAAACGGCTATTTTATAAAAAATGGCCGTTTTATTTTATAGAGAAAAATAATTCACATATCTATACTTATCTAAACGCTTAACTGCGCTTTATCTATTTTCTTTCGGATTTTGAGGCATTAAACAAATTATTCGCTGATTATGTGAGATTAGTTGTTTTATTAATTCTATCCGTTCAATTCATATTGAACACAATACTATTTTAATACTATCTATCTACGCACATTCTTTCTTAGTTTATGTCTCTAAACCCGCTTAGTTTACGCCGGAGAATTTATGAGTACATCTTGTGTAGAAGAAGGCCGAAAGACCTCCAATGATCCTTATAAAAGGATTGCTATCGAACTATTAACTCATGCTGATATTCGAGTTAATGGTTCAGAACCTTATGATATTCAAGTTAATAATCAAAATTTTTATAAAAGAGTATTACAGCAAGGTTCACTTGGACTCGGTGAAAGCTATATGGATGGCTGGTGGGATTGTGAACGACTAGATATATTTTTTCATAAAATTTTACGTGCGGGCCTTGAAAACAAACTTCCTAAAAATCTACATGATATTTTCAGAATTGCGACAGCACGCCTTTTCAATTTACAAACACAAAAACGAGCTTGGATGGTAGGTAAAGAACATTACGATCTCGGTAATGATTTATTTATCGCTATGCTTGACCCTAATATGCAATATTCCTGTGGATACTGGAAACAGGCCGATAATCTAGCACAAGCCCAAGAACATAAATTAGATTTAATTTGCCGAAAATTAGATCTAAAACCAGGAATGACCTTACTAGATATTGGCTGTGGTTGGGGAGGACTTTCTGCTTATGCGGCAAAACATTTTGGTGTTTCTGTCACAGGGGTTACTATTTCTATTGAACAACAGAAATTGGCACAAGAACGATGCCAAGGACTTGATGTTAATATTATTTTAGAAGACTACCGCGATTTACATGAACAATTTGATCGTATCGTTTCAGTCGGTATGTTTGAACATGTAGGACCTAAAAACTATGAAACCTATTTTGATGTGGTTCGTCGTAACTTAAAGGAAGATGGTCTGTTTTTATTGCATACCATAGGTTCTAATCGCGATAAAGTAAATGTAGATAGTTGGATCAGTAAATATATATTTCCTAATGGTTGTTTACCCTCCATCCAAAAAATTGCAAGTGCGATAGACGGTAAATTCGTAATGGAAGATTGGCACAATTTCGGTGCTGATTACGATAAAACCTTAATGGCATGGTATCAACGATTTTTAGCCTGCTGGCCAGACATTGAGTCAAATTACACGCCTCGTTTTAAACGCATGTTTAGCTATTATCTAAATGCGTGTGCAGGTGCATTTAGAGCCAGAGATATTCAATTATGGCAAATTATGTTAAGCCCTAAAGGACAGATTGGTGGCTTACAAATTCCACGTTGATTTTTTCTTAAAAAAGCCAGTTTAATCAATAAACTGGCTTTTTAATTCCCTTTTAAGCGCAACACGTTAATAGTTAATTATGTGCTTCTTATTCCTTATTTTCATTTTGTTCGGTTGCTACTAACAAAGCTTTCTGCTGTGCCTGTTGTGCCATAACGCGCTCTACTGTATCTACAATCGCCTGAGTTTGAGGATCAAGTTCAATATTGACCTTATCACCAAGACGTTTACAACCTAATGTTGTTCTATCACGCGTTTCAGGAATTAAGTGTACACAAAAACGATTATTAACCACATCGCCAACAGTTAAACTGATCCCATCAATACCGATAAAACCTTTGTGTAAAATATACTTCATTAATGCTTTATCAAAGATACGGAACCAGATTTGTAAGTTATTCTCTGATGTAATAATTTTGGCAACTTCAGCTGTTGTCACAATATGACCAGACATCACATGCCCACCAATTTCATCACCATATTTAGCCGCTCTCTCAATATTTACTTCAGAGCCGACTTTTAATTCACCAAGGTTAGTTAAACGTAATGTCTCTTTCACTAAATCAAAGCTAATATGTGTGCCTTCAATTTTAGTAACCGTTAAACAGCAACCATTATTTGCAACAGAAGCACCTGTTTCTAAATTGCTGACTAACTCGTTGGGTAATTCAATGATATGGGTACGAAAATCGCCTTTATCTTCGATAGCAATAACCCGCCCTTTTCCCTGAACAATACCTGTAAACATCTTACATCTCCTTGGGTCGATAAACTGGTAAACTCAATTTAGGTTTTATGCTATTCAGGATAACATAGCTCGTATTAATCCAAAGGAACAATTACCGTATTTGTTCCTTATTAATTATTGCCGTTCAATATAGCGTAAAAACACCTAATAAATTATCAAAATTCTGTGTTTAAAAAGCCTAATTTCTTTCGTTGCTAATTAAACTTTTATCATTAGAATAAGCGGTCTTGAGGATCTCTTTACGTCATTTAACAACGCGACGTTTGTTCTCCCCCCTTTCTCGTTTTCTTATAATAAATAAAGGTGTATGCGTGCAGAAGTATATAAGAGAAGCGCGTAGCTTACTTGCTCTCGGTATCCCCGTTATCATCGCGCAATTTTCCCAAACAGCAATGGGAGTGGTTGATACTGTCATGGCGGGTGCTGTAAATGCTACAGAGATGTCGGCAGTAGCAGTAGGTACGTCTATTTGGTTACCAACGATTTTATTAGGCCAAGGCATATTAATGGCTTTAACACCAATCGTTGCACAATTAAATGGTTCAGGACAACGAAAACACATTGCTAATCGTACACAGCAAGGTTTTTGGCTCGCCACTTTCTTATCAATCATGGTAATTGCTATTCTTTATAACTGCCGTTTTATTATTGAAGCGCAACATGATATCGAACCCGAATTAGCGGAAAAGGCCATAGGATTTATACATGCCATTATGTGGGGAGCCCCTGGTTGCCTATATTATCAGGTACTGAGAAGCCAATGTGAGGGATTATCGAAAACAAAACCCGGCATGATCATTGGCTTTATTGGATTATTGATTAATATCCCTGTTAACTATGCCTTTATTTACGGTAAATTTGGTGCACCACAATTAGGGGGGATTGGTTGCGGTGTTGCAACGGCCGCTGTTTTCTGGGCGATGTTCTTAATGATGCGTTATTACGTGCGCCGAGCACCGACACAACGTGACGTTATGCCAAAGAAACGTTTAGTAAGCCCTGATTTCCACATGATAAAACGTATTACTATTTTAGGCTTACCCGTTGGCCTAGCCTTATTCTTTGAGGTAACACTATTTGCCGTTGTTGCATTATTAGTTTCACCTTTGGGCGTTACTGCAGTGGCAAGTCATCAAATTGCACTGAATTTTAGCTCGTTGATGTTTATGTTCCCTCTATCATTGGGAATCGCGGCGACAATCCGTGTTGGTCACAACTTAGGACAACGATCTACAGAACAAGCCCGTACTTCAGCGATTACAGCACTTGCAGTTGGGTTAATGATAGCAAGTTGTACCGCGATTTTCTCTATCATCTTTAGAGAAAAAATCGCGTTAATGTATAACGATAATATTGAAGTGGTAACATTAGCGTCTCATCTTATGTTATTCGCTGCACTTTATCAGTTATCAGATTCAGTACAAGTTATTGGCTCGGGTGTGTTACGTGGGTATAAAGACACGCGCTCTATCTTCTTTATTACCTTTATTGCCTATTGGGTCATTGGTCTGCCTTCAGGTTATATCTTAGGGCGTACTGATTATTTTGTTGAAGCAATGGGCCCTGCCGGCTTCTGGATTGGCTTTATTCTTGGTTTAACCGCATCTGCGATTATGATGGGTTCTCGTATTTGGTGGATCCAGCGTCAATCTGATGAAGTGGTGTTATTACGCTCAGAGCGTTAAACAAAAAAGGTTAATTTGGCAAGAGAATGACACAAATATCAACAAATAGCTTTAAATACGAGCAGTTGAATATAAATTTGTGTTTTTCCTCTTGCCAGAATCGGATCATCTCGTTAATATTCGTTCCCGTTGTTACCCAGAATAGATAATGCGTCCATAGCTCAGTTGGTTAGAGCACCACCTTGACATGGTGGGGGTCGGTGGTTCGAGTCCACTTGGACGCACCATTTATTTTTCAACAACATCTCAATACAGTGCGTCCATAGCTCAGTTGGTTAGAGCACCACCTTGACATGGTGGGGGTCGGTGGTTCGAGTCCACTTGGACGCACCATTTCTCTTTTTCCTAATTTTTACTCATCTTACCTACCCTACAAAATAATTAATTTTGCTTGCAATATTTTATTGCGCAACAAAACGTTTAAAAAACAAGCAGTCAACACCGTATTTTGATCACATCACTTAAATTTACCTTTTTTCGATTTTCTTCATAGAAATTAACCTCTATAATACAAAACATAATTTTGTTGAAAGGTTTCAGCGTATTGATTTACGGGCATCTTTAGAAAACAGAACAAATGAATCGTGATAGACTATAATGTAAGATGTCTACCAACCTTCGATACAAAATAGTGACAAGTTTTTTATGATGTTGCTGAATCATTAACATGTTGCGCAACTTATCCATTATAGATGAGTTATATATTCTGTTTCGCACAGTTGATTAAAAATAGCGACATTAATCCTTATTCATCCATTACAATACAACCATTAAATAGACTGCCATGAAAAAGACAAAAATTGTTTGCACCATCGGACCAAAAACCGAATCTGAAGAAAAACTAAATCAATTACTGGACGCGGGCATGAATGTTATGCGTCTAAATTTCTCTCACGGTGACTATGAAGAGCATGGCAACCGTATCAAGAACCTGCGTAACGTTTGCGCTAAAACAGGCAAAAAAGCTGCTATTTTATTAGATACTAAAGGCCCAGAAATCCGTACCATCAAATTAGAAGGTGGTAACGATGTCTCTTTAGTTGCTGGCCAAACTTTCACTTTTACCACAGACAAAACTGTCGTTGGCAATAAAGACCGCGTTGCTGTCACTTATGAAGGTTTCGCTAAAGATTTAACTGTTGGTAACACCGTTTTAGTTGATGATGGTCTTATCGGCATGAAGGTAACTGCTGTAACTGATACTGAAGTTGTTTGTGAAGTTTTAAACAACGGTGACCTAGGTGAAAACAAAGGTGTGAACTTACCTGGCGTTTCTATCGGTTTACCTGCATTAGCTGAAAAAGATAAACAAGATCTTATCTTTGGTTGCGAGCAAGGCGTTGATTTCGTTGCAGCATCATTTATTCGTAAACGTTCTGACGTAGAAGAAATGCGTGCTCACTTAAAAGCACACGGCGGCGAAAACATTATGATCATCTCAAAAATTGAGAACCAAGAAGGTTTAAATAATTTTGATGAGATCTTAGAAGCCTCTGACGGTATCATGGTTGCCCGCGGTGACTTAGGTGTTGAGATCCCAGTTGAAGAAGTTATCTTCGCACAAAAAATGATGATCGAAAAATGTAACGCTGCGCGTAAAGTGGTTATCACTGCAACGCAAATGTTAGATTCAATGATCAAAAACCCACGCCCTACTCGTGCTGAAGCAGGTGACGTTGCGAATGCTATCTTAGATGGTACTGATGCTGTTATGTTGTCAGGTGAAAGTGCGAAAGGTAAATACCCAGTAGAAGCAGTGACTATCATGGCAACTATCTGTGATCGTACAGACCGTATTATGCAATCTCGCCTTGATTACAAACAAACAACTGCAAAATTACGTGTAACTGAAGCAGTTTGTCGCGGTGCGGTAGAAATGGCTGAAAACTTAGATGCGCCTCTGATTGTTGTTGCAACTTTTGGTGGTAAATCAGCGCGTTCTATTCGTAAATATTTCCCAACTGCACCAATCTTAGCTTTAACAAATAACGAAGAAACTGCACGTCAGTTACTATTAGTTAAAGGTGTTACCACTCAATTAGTTAACGAAATCGCTTCTACTGATGACTTCTACCGTATTGGTAAAGAAGCAGCATTAGCAAGTGGTTTAGCTCATGCTGGTGAGCGTGTTGTTATGGTTACGGGTGCCCTAGTTGATAGCGGTACAACAAATACTTCATCTGTTCACGTTCTGTAATTTAATAGTACGTCAATAGCTCAAACGCTACGGTTATCGTGGCGTTTTTTCTTCTCTTCCTATATTTTCTTCTATTCTACTGATTTTTCCTCTCTTACTGTCCATATTTCTTCTATGCTTTTAATAAACTATTTTATTAATGTAAGTGAAATAAGGATGTAAAATGTCTGATGACACAATAAATGCCCATGCTTTTGCTTGTACTACCCTTGCTATTAAAGACAAGAAAAATCGCATTTATCATGGTAGAACAATGGAATTTTCAGTCGACAAACCAGCCTCAATATTTGCATATTATCCTAAAGCTCATACCTTCCAACAAAATGCCCCCGATGGTACCCCAGGATTAAAATATGCCGTTAAATACCCTTTTATCGCCATTACAGCACCAATTAATTTAGAAGGAACAAAAGACGTACTTGAAGGAGTCAATACAGAAGGGCTTTCTTTTAGCTTGAACATGCTCCCTGATTCAAAACTCGATGATCTTAGCCCTGAAAACTACGCAACCTCAGTACCTATCGCAGCAATTGGTGAATGGGCTTTAGCACAATATGCAACTGTTGAAGAATTAAAACAAAACATCCCTAAAACAGCATTTTGGTCACAAAAGTTACTTCTATTACACAATTTACCCAGTCCTTTCCATTATGCTTTTTATGATAAAACAGGAGATTGCATTGTTGTTGAAGTTTCAGAGGGGAAATTGCATATTTATGATAATCCGACTTACTGTATGACTAATGGCCCACTATTTCCATGGCATCTGACCAACTTAAATAATTATACTCATCTTTCTAATATTAATATTTCCACCAGCACACTCGGACATATTAAGGTAAGACAACCAGATAGTGGAATTGCGTTAGCAACATTGCCAAGCTCTGATACTTCTGTTGATAGATTTATTCGTGCTGTCTACTACACAACGTATTACCATCAAGTTTTTGATCAAGACACACAACTTGTTGAACTGGCGCATATTATGAATCGTTTTGATCGCCCTAAAAATTCTACAATCGATCCTTTACTAGGTCATAACACATTAAAAGCTCTTCATACAAGCGAGTTTTCGGTATGGACAACACTCACCGATTTAGAACGAGGGATACTCCTCTTTAGGGGATATAACGATCTCAACTTCCAAAAATTTACACTTGAGTCGTTTAAAAATGAGGTAGAACCTATTTTCATAAAAGTAAATCTAGGTAGTACTTTATAGCGATAAAGATAAGTGACAATAAAACAATGCAGATAAAATGTTTTTCTATCAGACTTTTATGAATAAAAATCTTTTGTGAAATAACACGCATTTTTTGTACTGAAGATTTGCGTTTTAGGTGTTATTTTTTCTATTGTTCAACTTATGGTTCAGTAGAATGCGGTAAATAAATCCAGCATTTTCTTATATATGTGCCATACTTATTAATGGTTTCATATAAATGCTACTTGTTCCTTTACACAAACTAATAATAGAGGTTGTAACTATGAAAGCGAAACTTGTACTAGGTGCGGTAATTCTGGCTTCAGGCTTATTAGCGGGTTGTTCTTCTAGTAATAATGCACAATTAGATCAAATCTCTTCTGACGTAAGCCGCCTGAACACGCAAGTTCAACAACTAAGTAGTGATGTACAATCTGCTCGCGCTGAAGCTAAATCAGCTTACGATGAAGCGGCTCGTGCAAATCAACGTTTAGATAACCAAGTCACCACTTATAAAAAGTAATTTGATTCACCGATAGGCTGAAAACTGCTTTAGGTTATCATTATCACAAAGCCCTAACAATGTTAGGGCTTTGGTTTGTATTTTATAACAGACCGTATTCTTCGAGATGTTTTTGACGTTGAGTATTTATTTAACTTTATATTTTATTTTTTCCTTCATTTTTTCTATCTGTAAATCTAATTCATTTTTATATTTTTCATTCATATTTTTAAGTAACGTCATAGCCTTACCGTTTTCAGTCGATTCGCTATTACTTTTAATAATCAAATTATTAATTAATCCAAGTATCTGAAATTTTAATGAACTATTATTAGTATAATTAATATCATCCTGAGTATATTTATCCGCCTGTTGATACAATTGATATAGTGTCGCCAGCATTATATTGACTGAATTATCAGAGTAACCCTCAGTGATTGAGAGATTCTTATCAGGTTGATTTAAAAGTTCACTTTGGATAAGATTGAATAAATTATTGACATCTTTAGTCAATGTTTTATGGGTTAACCTAGTACTAATACGCCCGCTACCACTATCATTCAATTTTGTTACGTTTAATCTTTCATCTTCATTATTTTTTGTTTGTGTTGAGATCAGATAAATAAACTCACCACATATTTTATTAATATTCTGTTGTCTTTTCGTTTCACTTCCAACAAAAAAAGTTTGTGTACTATTTTTTAGTGCAGTGATTACATTTGCTAATTGGCTATATTTTTTTTCAATACTAGAAATAATACGATCAAAAGTATCAGTCACATTAGAAGTAATATTTACATTATGTGGCATAATATCTATTACCTTATATCTATAAAGAAGCTATTTATACTAAAGACCATAGCCTTGATTTAATGTCAAAAATGCGCCTTTTATCTGATTAGTTTGTTTTAACCCTTCTCTTTACATAAAAAAACAGATGTCTAACAACCTGTTTTTTATATGTTTTTCTATAATCTTGAGAAAAATTTAATTGATAGTGACATCCACAGGTATACCCGAGCGACGAATAAGCTCTGCATCGACTTTATCTTTATTGACTTTGCCACTTTCATACCAAGCATTAAATTGCTTCGTAAATGTAAAAGGCATAGTTTGTGGATCGTCATCTTCATTGCGGGATAGTGGCTGATGAACTTCAATAAATTGTCTACCGTCTGCAGTTTCAGTAAATTTAATCGGTTTATTGATAACCTGAACACGGCTTCCTTTAGGTACGACATTAAATAGTGTCTCAATATCATTTGGACGTAAACGAATGCAGCCTGAGCTTACTCTTAAACCGATACCAAAATCAGCGTTAGTACCATGAATAAGGTATTCACCTCGACTATGTGCCAATCTTAACGCATAAGCCCCCATAGGGTTTTCAGGACCAGCAGGAACAACCGCAGGTAATGTTATCCCTTTTGCCGCATAGTTTTTTCGAATATTCGCCGTCGGTGTCCAAGTAGGATCTTTTATAAGTTGAGAAATAGAAGTTACCATTTCAGGTGTTTCTCGCCCTAATTGACCAATACCAATAGGGTAAACATCAACTGTACCACCTTCTTTGGGGTAATAATAAAGGCGCAATTCAGCAAGATTGATTACAATACCTTTTCGCACTGTGTCAGGCAAAATCATCTGTAATGGAATAGTTAATGTTTTACCTGCATCAGGTAAAAGAGGATCAATACCAGGATTTGCTTCCATCATATTGAGCAACCCCACTTGGTATTCGGACGCAATAGCTTCTAGTGAGCGTTTATCATCGGGAACTATATATGAAAAGTTTTCACCAATAATACGCTGGTCATCAGCAGGTAGTAGATATTCTGTCGCATAAGATAGGTGACTACTCATCCCTAATAGCGATGCACCCAAGAGAGTTAACCATTTTTTCATCGTTTATCCCGTGTGTTAGAAATAAAATAAACTGACTATTATGATGATAACATTATCATTGTTATGCTTTCATATAATAAGTCAGTTTAGAACATTAAAGCGGGATCAGGTAACATTTATGCTACAGCGTATTCTGAAAAACGCTTAACTAGTGTCGTAACCATTGCATGTAAACCCTGCGTACGAGAAGGTGTTAAGTGACTTTCTAGTGCTAATGATGAAAAATAATGTTTTACATCCGTCGCTAAAGCTTGCTCAACTGTTTTACCTTGAAATAAGATAATAACCAAGGCGACTAGTCCTTTAACAATGCCTGCATCACTATCACCAGAAAGGATAAGTTGTTTACTCTCATTAAGAGAAACAGCAATCCAAACTTGGCTTTGGCAACCTTCAATAAAGTTAGCTGAAATGCGTTGTTCATCTGTTAAAGGAGGGAGACGCTCACCTAGCTCCATCATATAAAGATAACGCTGCTCCCAATCTTGGCAACGAGAAAAATTGCGTAATAGTTTTGCTTCATCTGGCAAATTGGCAACTGCCATGAATAACCTCTTTTTTTAATCTTTAACCTAATAACATTTCAACACGTAATAGCGCATTAACCAACGCATCGATATCATTTTTATTGGTATATAAGCCAAGAGATGCACGACACATTGCAGGAACTTGATAATAATCCATAATTGGCATCGCACAATGATGCCCAGTACGGATCGCAATACCATAATTATCAAGAAAAGCACCCACGTCATAAGCGTGATGTTTACCTAAATTAAAGGCTATCACACCTTGGCGAGAATCATTGCCATACAGCGTTAAAGATTTTACTTTTTGTAGCTGCTTTTGAGCATACTTGATTATATGATTTTCATACTCAGCAATATTATTCATGCCTAAATTTGAAAGATAATCTAATGCAGCACCCAAGCCAATCATTCCCATTATATTCGGTGTTCCCGCTTCAAAGCGCCAAGGTGCATCTGCGTAGGTAATATCACCATTAATATGAACATGCTTTATCATTGCACCACCGCCTTCCCAAGGCGGTAATTCATCTAGTATCTCTTTTTTGCCATACAACAAGCCAATACCCGTAGGCCCATAAAGTTTATGACCGCTACAAACAAAAAAGTCACAATCAAGTTGTGAAACATTAATTGTTCGATGCATTGCACTTTGAGCCCCATCAACCAATATATGTAACTCCCCTCCTTGCTCAATAGCATATTGGCGAGCATCACGAATAATTTGAGCGATAGGATTCACTGTGCCCAATACATTTGATTGATGCGAAAGGCTGAGTAATTTAGTTCTTTCATCGATTAAGCGAGGTAATTGAGCTAAATCGAGTGTACCATCTTGTAATAGCGGTAATACACGAACATTAAAACCACACTGTTTTGCCAACATATACCAAGGAACAATATTTGCATGATGTTCCATTTCTGTGATGATGATATTGTCACCATCATTTAAAAATCGTTGACTATAAACATTCGCAATTAGATTGATCCCTTCCGTTGTTCCTTTAACAAAAACAATCTCTTCTTCGCTATGGGCACCTAAAAAATCACAAGCTTTTTTACGGACATTTTCAACTAATGTTGTCGCATTTGCACTTAACGTATGAATGCCGCGATGAACCGCGGCATATTGTGTTAAGGCAAACTGCTTTTCATGTTCAATGACGCAAGCTGGTTTTTGAGCACTTGCGGCACTGTCGAGGTAGACCAGTGATTTTCCTTTCACTTGCTGTGAAAGAATTGGAAAGTCATCTCGCGCTTTTTCAATGGAATGCGTCATAATGCCTTATTTTATACCTCTAATAAGCGCTGATTGATTCTGTCTAATACAAGCGATTTAATCACACTATTTTCTATCGATTCAGTTAATTCAGCAGCAAATGCATGAATAATCATTTTACGAGCATCGGTTAAAGAAATACCGCGTGAACGTAAATAAAATAGTTGTTCATCATCAATTCGCCCCACAGTGGCACCATGGCTACATTTCACATCATCAGCATAGATCTCAAGCTGTGGCTTAGTATCAATTTGCGCTTTATCACCCAACAACAGATTATTATTAGTCATTTGACCGTCTGTTTTTAATGCTTGTGGCGTAACAGTGATCATACCGTTAAATACGGCCTTTCCTGCATCCATAGCAATACTTTTATGCAATTGGCGACTTTGGCAATTTTTCTCACCATGGACCAACCAAGTACGAGTATCTGCAATTTCACCTGCTTTAGGTAATACAACGCTATTCATCGAAAGCACTGTATTTTCACCTTTTAGCGCAGAACTCGTATGATGACGGCTGAGTTTAGCACCCAATAAAAAAGCATAACTATTAACACGAGCATCACGACCTATCGTCAGATCGTTATGAGCAAAGTGCTGACTTACGCCATTCTCAAAACCTAATTTAATATGGTTAAAAGAGGCATTATCACCAATCGCTGCTGTTAATCTTGCACCTGTAAAATGACGGTTTTTGTTGTCACTGCTGATATAGTGCTCAATAACCTGCATTTGTGTATTAGCACCTACATCAAGGTGAAAACGATAATTCGCGTTATTCACCTCTGCACCACTCTCGCCTTGTGTAATATTAAGGATATAAAGCGGTTTATCCGCAATAACACCGTTTTTCAGGGTAATAAGCAAAGGATGTGGGGCTAAACTTTCAACTAAATGCAGGAAAATTTCACCATTGACGGCCTCAGGTAACTCACTCTGATTATCAAGTAACGTCACTTGATAAGGGCCAAACTCTTCACTGCTTTCTATTGGCGAAAACGTACCATTTACCATCACAACACGATAACAATCAAGCGCTAAAGCATGTTTAGTAATTAGACTTTGCACATCAAAAGCTGGCAACTGTTGATAGCTTTGGCTTAACGTCTCATCTAATGGCGTATAGTGCCAATCTTCATGACGATAAACAGGAAAACCGACTTTCTCAACTTGCAACCAATGATTGCGAGCATTGAGATTATCGTCACCTTTACGTTGATGATATAATTCAGAAAACGTCTTTAGTGCTTGTTGATTACGTAGTTCAACTTGGCGCTGTTTTTCACGCTTTTCATTGAGGGTCAATAAGCCAGCCATAACCTTGTTCCTCCAATTTTTGCGCTAATGAAAAATCACCTGATTTAATGATTTTTCCCTGATAAAGCACGTGCACAAAATCAGGTTTAATATAATCAAGAATACGTTGATAGTGTGTTACAACAATAAACGCACGTTTACCATCTCGTAGGCTATTAACACCATTAGACACGATTTTTAATGCATCAATATCAAGCCCTGAGTCGGTTTCATCTAAAATGCATAGTTCAGGCTCTAGTGCGGCCATTTGCAAAATATCGTTACGTTTTTTCTCACCACCTGAAAACCCCACGTTAACAGAACGTGTTAACAAATCTTGAGGCATATCCAGTAATTTGATTTTATCTTCAATAAAATCTTCAAAATCAAAGCGATCTAACGGCTCTTGCCCACGATATTCTCTTACTGCATTCACTGAAGATTGTAAGAAAAATTGATTACTAACACCGGGTATTTCAACAGGATATTGAAATGCCATAAAAATACCTTCACCTGCACGTTCTTCAGGTTCTAATTCTAATAAATCTTTATTTTTGAAAGTAATAGAACCTTCATCTACTTCATATTCCTCACGACCAGCAAGTGTTGCAGATAAGGTACTTTTACCTGAACCATTTGGTCCCATAATCGCATGAACTTCGCCTGCACGAACTTGCAAATCTAGTCCTTTCAGGATTTCATTGCCTTCAACACTGACATGTAAATTTTTAATATCTAACATAATATATGCCTTCGGTATCGTTACACCCAGAATTTGATTAATACTTAACCAACGCTATGTTCTAAGCTGATTGCTAATAATTTTTGTGCTTCTACAGCAAATTCCAGCGGTAATTCTGAGAACACGTCTTTACAAAATCCGTTTACAATCATTGAGATTGCATCATCTTCACTTAATCCACGTTGACGACAATAAAACAGTTGATCTTCACCAATACGTGACGTTGTCGCTTCATGCTCAAGCTGTGCTGAGTTATTCATTACCTCAACATATGGGAAAGTATGTGCGCCACATTGCGTACCAATTAACATGGAATCACATTGTGTAAAATTACGGGCATTTTTTGCACTAGGAAGAACTTTCACAAGTCCACGGTAACTATTTTGACTTTTACCCGCAGAAATACCTTTAGAGATAATGGTTGATTTGGTATTTTTGCCAATATGGATCATCTTAGTACCGGTATCTGCTTGCTGATTACCATTAGTTAGAGCAACCGAGAAAAATTCAGCAGTAGAATTATCCCCTTTTAAAATCACACTTGGGTATTTCCAAGTGATTGCAGAGCCTGTTTCTGACTGCGTCCACGACATCTTGGCGTTTTCACCTTCACAGATAGCGCGCTTAGTTACAAAGTTAAGGATGCCACCTTCACTATCGCCACCAGAGAACCAGTTTTGTACTGTAGAATATTTTACTTCAGCATCTTTATGGATAATGACTTCAACCACAGCGGCATGAAGTTGATAACTGTCACGAACCGGCGCTGAACAACCTTCGATATAGCTGACATAACTGCCTTCATCAGCAACCAGAATAGTTCGTTCAAATTGACCTGTTTGAGCCGCATTAATACGGAAATAAGTCGATAATTCCATTGGGCAACGAACCCCTTTGGGAATATAAACAAAAGTTCCATCAGACGCGACGGCGGCATTCAGTGCAGCAAAGTAGTTATCATGGCTTGATACAACTGTGCCTAAATATTGGCGCACTAAATCAGGATATTCTTGAATAGCTTCGCTAAATGAGCAGAAAATAATGCCATGTTCAGCAAGCTCTTCGCGATATGTTGTAGAAACAGAAACCGAGTCAAAGATGGCATCGACAGCAACGGCTTGTCCTTCTCTTACAGGCACTCCAAGTTGGTTAAAGGCATCTTCAACTTCTTGAGTTAAATAATCTTGTGAGGCTTGTTTATCACCCACTACCGCCTCATTTGTGCCACCAGCACAACTGCCATTAGCACAACATGAACTGCAAGATGGTGCAGAATAGTAGCTATAATCTTGATAATTAAGCGATGGATAATCCGCTTTTAGCCAATGTGGCTCTTCCATTTCTAGCCAATGGCGATAAGCATCTAAACGAAATTCCAGCATCCACTCTGGCTCGTTTCTTTTGGCCGATATTGCACGTACAACCGCTTCATTTAATCCTTTTTCTAAGGTGTCGGTTGATATATCGGTATAAAAACCTTCTTTGTAATGGTGATCGCTTAGCCATCCCTGAACTTCATCACCAATTTCAACATTGCTCTGAGACATAATCTAACTTCACTATGTTATACCCCGAAGCTCTCACCACATCCGCAGACATTTTGAGCTTTAGGATTATTAAATTTAAACATTTGATTAAGTCCTTCACGAACATAATCAACAACCAACCCATCGATAAATGGCATTGCTTTTAATGAAACAAAGAGTTTTGCTCCATTATGTTCATAAACAAGATCATCGTCATTTGGGGCTGTAGCGAGTTCAATAACATAACCATACCCTGTACAACCAGAGGGTTTAATACTTAAGGAAAGCCCTTGTTTTTCAGGATTTTTCTCAACCAAATGACAGATATGCTTTGCCGCACTATCCGTTAATACAATGCCTTGCCAAGCTGTGTCATCAAGAGAAAAAGTTTCAACATTGTTTGTCATTTCTGACCTCATTTCGAAAGGAGATTGATATCTTTCCTGTCACTAATGGTAATGATAACCCTTATCACTTCAACCATGTCTTTTGAAAGGATATTCCATAAATGTGTGTTTTTTGTTCTATTTTTGCAATTAATTTGTTAATGGAAAATGTTAACACCATGTAATATAACACTTTTCTGTTCTTTGATTACAAAAAATAAAACTTTTAATTTTTCTTATATTTCGCACAATACGCACATAAGTTGCAGTATAAATGCACTTTATATGTTATCACTGAAATTTAGATAAAAAAGCATAAAAATGTGTTTTTACATACAGCTTATTAGCTCTGTTTACATTCATTTTTATGCTTATCATAAGGGACAAGATAGCACCACTTATGTGATAGCCTCTTATTGGATTGTGTGCTCTTTGTACTTATTTATTGATAGTGATGGTTTGAATATATTTATTTGTACATTCAAGGGTTTGGCTATTTTTTTGTTTGTTCGATAGGCTATTGAAATTACTAATCAATTGTAGTTGCCATACTCGATTCGTTTTAAGATCAGCCGCTAAAATACCTTCATAGCTGACATTTTCTTTTGCATATTTTCCTTCAAAAAAGACATGTCGACTTTCCACATTTGGGATAGTTAATGGTTCTATTGATGTGGATATTTCATTCATACCATCTATTATCGCAATATTATCAACAATGCCTTGTGCGCCTGCATCCACATCGTAACTCATTACATCGATCATTTTAAAATAAACCAAACGAACCTCTGTCAAATCACAAATAGGTTCTGATTTATAAACCATCATTTCTGTTGTGACATCCTGAACATTATCTGGTAATGATTTGAAATAATTTTCAGTATCTTCTCTGCTCATTGTAAATGAAGTGGGATAAGCCATATTAAAGCCAGAAACAGTTTGTACTGGAATATTACTTATATCATTACTCGTTTTAACGGTAGAATTATTATCACACCCACTGATTAATAAACCTGCAATTAATAATACTGTGGTGTTTAATTTAGAAATAGTTAACATTATCGATCGTCTTATCTTTTATTATGAAGATAATGATTATCATTAAAAATAAAATCTAAATAAAGAAATAGTTTTATTTTCTCTCTCTATTTTTATTCTTTTTGATATTATCTATAAAAATAAAAACGCACAAAACGAGTATTTCACTTTGTGCGTATATTTTTTATTCTTTAAGAAATAACAGATGTTGTTAATCTAGAAATACACACTTGACGACCTTCATCATCAAATATTTCTATTGACCAGACTTGGTGTGAACGTCCTAAATGAATAGGTTTGCATACCCCTCTTACCTTGCCTTCTCTCGCTGAGCGAATATGATTCGCATTGATTTCTAGCCCAACAATCTTTTGTTCGCCTTCGGTACAAAGATAACCCGCAACAGAGCCCAATGTTTCAGCTAAAACAACAGAAGCACCACCATGTAAAAGGCCTAAAGGCTGCTTAGTACGATGATCAACAGGCATTGTTCCTTCAAGATAATCATCTCCAAGACATGTTAATTCAATACCCAAATGGCTCATCATATTATTTTGACCAATATGATTAAGATGCTCAATTGTCGTTTCACGTTTCCATATCATGGCATAATCTCCAAAAGTGCCTGTAGTGGGTGTTTTAGCTCAACATTATCAATACGCTTCACCTGACTACGACAAGAATAACCGGTACTTAAACAACGCATTGTTGGTAATGTTTTTAGTGCATTACCCCATGAAAGCTGATAAATGCCCAATGAGTTTTCATAATTATTTAGTTCATGTCCATAAGTACCTGCCATTCCACAACATCCAGTACTCACAAATTCTAGTTGCTGCCCATAATGTTGGAAAATAGCCTGCCACTGTTTCATACTTTGTGGTAGCGCCGTCACTTCTGTACAGTGCCCGAAAAGATACCATTTTTCGGTATCATCACGAACAGCTATTGGCTCAGATACCAATTGACTTAACCATTCATGAACAAGTTGAACATTGAAATCACCACGCTTATCACCCAGTATTTCACGATATTCATCGCGATAACAAAGTACTAATGCAGGATCAACTCCCACCATAGGGATGCCTAATTTTGCAACACGATTAAGCATGATTGACGTTTTTTGCGCTGTTTTACTAAATTGCTGTAAAAAACCTTTAATATGTTGCGCTTTACCGTTAGGTGAAAATGGTAACAAGACAGGTTTAAATCCAATCTTTTCAATTAGCTTGATAAAATCGGCAACCACTTTTGCATCGTAATAACTAGTAAAAGGATCTTGTACCACCAGCACATGATGACTGCGTTGCTTTTCTGATAAATGTTCTAAATCTTCTAGCGTCATATCTAACGCGCTGTGCCCTGCCAATTGCTGTCTCAATGTAGGTGATGACAACAAAGGTAAATCGACCATTCCTATGGTGTGCTTACTTAATGTTTGCACCAACGGTTGCTTCATAAAAAAATTAAAGAATTTAGGTGCTTTCGCCATAATCGGCGTTGTCAATTCAACATTAGCGACAATATGGTCTTTTAATGGACGTAAATAACGCTGGTGATAAAGCTCAGTAAATTTAGAACGAAAAGATGGCACATCAATTTTAATCGGACATTGCGTTGAACAAGCTTTACAAGCCAAACAACCATTCATAGCCTCTTTTACTTCATGAGAAAAGTCATATTCACCACGTTTAGCTTTCCATGTATTACGTGTTTTCTCAATTAAACCTCTTAAGCTAGGTTTATTATTTTCAAGGCTAGAACTAAGTTGTTTTGGACTAACGCCTTGCTCTGTTAATAAGCGTAGCCATTCTCTTACGAGTGCTGCTCGTCCTTTAGGTGAATGAATGCGTTGCCCACTAATTTTCATGGAAGGACACATTGGACTTTTGGCATCAAAGTTAAAGCAAAGCCCATTACCATTACAATCTAAAGCCCCTTTAAAATCTTGACGGACAGATAAAGGGATAGTGCGATCAAAAGTACCTCGTTTGATCGTATCCACTTGCTTCATCGGTTCATCAACCTCTAAAGGAGGACATATTTTTCCAGGATTTAATCTATTTCGAGGATCGAACACCGTTTTGATTTGACGTAGCTCATGATAGAGTGTTTCTCCGAAAAATTCGGGACTGTATTGCGCTCTAAAGCCTTTTCCATGTTCACCCCAGAGTAACCCACCATATTTAGCTGTTAACGTGACAATGTCATCTGAGATAGATTTCATCAATAATTCTTGCTGTGGATCGCACATATCAAGAGCAGGTCTTACGTGTAATACACCTGCATCGACATGTCCAAACATGCCATAATTGAGTTGATGACTATCCAGTAACGCTCTAAATTCTGTAATATAATCAGCAAGATGTTCTGGTGGTACGCAAGTATCTTCCACAAAAGGAATGGGCTTTGCTTGCCCTTTTGCGTTACCTAATAAACCAACCGCTTTTTTACGCATGGCATAAATACGGTTAATATCTGCCAAGTCCTCACAGACTTGATAACCGATCACCCCGCTCTGACCCTCTTTCATTAATGAATCTAAGCGTTGGCATAATGAGGCGACTTGTGAAGCGATAAGATCTTTATCATCACCCGCAAATTCAACAATATTAAGGCCTTGCATATCTTTATCAGGTATATCAGTAATCAACTCTTTAACGGAGTGCCAAACAATATCTTCACGAGCGAGATTTAATACTTTGGAATCAACAGTTTCAACAGACAATGCATTTGCTTTAACTAAAAAAGGCGCATTACGCAATGCTGAATCAAAAGAGTCATATTTTACATTCACTAAGCTACGTTGTTTAGGAATTGGCGTGATATCCAACGTTGCTTCAGTAATAAAAGCCAGTGTGCCCTCTGAACCGGTTAAAATTCGGGTTAAATCAAAGCGTTTCATGTCATCACTAAAAACATGACGCAAATCATATCCGGTTAAAAAGCGGTTTAATTTAGGAAATTTTTCAAGAATAAGTTTTCGTTGCTCTTTGCAACGGGATAAAACAGTTCGATAAACCTTCCCAATAGCAGAGCTTTCTTGTGCGATATTCTCGGCTAATGCCGTATCCATAGCACGAGTTTCAAGGAGTTCGCCACCTAACAAGACCGCCCGAATACCAAGGACATGATCAGAGGTTTTACCATAAACCATAGAACCTTGCCCCGAGGCATCAGTGTTAATCATTCCACCTAATGTGGCGCGGTTACTGGTAGAAAGTTCTGGTGCAAAAAAGAAGCCATAAGGTTTTAAAAAAAGATTAAGCTCATCTTTTATCACTCCTGCTTCCACTTTCACCCAACGTTCTTCTGGGTTTATCTCAATGATACTTTTCATATAGCGAGATAAATCGACGACGATACCATCTGTTAAAGCCTGCCCATTAGTACCTGTACCACCCCCTCTTGGTGTCAAAGAAAGCGAATGAAATTTGGGTTCATCGACCAGACGTGCAACAATAGTTACGTCAGCTGTTGAGCGAGGAAAAACCACCGCCTGTGGCAATAACTGGTAAATACTATTATCTGTTGCCATAGTGAGTCTGTCAGCATAACTGCTGGAGATATCACCGGTGAAACCGTTTTTTCGAAGAGTATCAAGAAATTCTGTTGTGAGTTCACTAACTTGCGGTGCTTGCGATATACGTGGGATCATTTGTTATAGCTCTTTAATATAATTGTCCACATTGCTTAATTTTAGATGTTGAAATGTATACTAAGAGGTACTTCGCCTCATTTTGTACTTTCAGACCTATACCTGTTCACCTTATCATACAATTCTGGCAAATTGCGTAGTGATATAAACAACGTGATATTTGCAATGTTTATTCATCTGCTTCTAGCATTTTTATTCGTGTAGGGATTTAAAACCATGGAAAAACCGCAGATCCATACAGATATACCCAAAATTTTATTCACTGTTCTTTTTATTTCGTTTTTTATTATCGCCAGTTTTTGGATACTCAATCCCTTTATTGTGGGTTTTATTTGGGCTGGAATGATTGTTGTAGCAACGTGGCCTTTACTTCTTATTATTGAAAAACGAGTAAAATATCGTTGGTTATCAACTATGATAATGATGATTTTGATATTACTGATCTTCGTTATTCCTATTATCTTATTAATTAGTAGTGTCATTGATAATAGTGCCCCTTTAATTGAGTTAGCGAAATCACCTTCGAATATTCAGCCCCCTCAATTATTATGGCTTAATGATGTCCCTATGATAGGGAGCTCACTTTATGATACATGGCACTCTATTCTTGTCTCTGGGGGCAATGCGTTAATCTCAAAAATCCAGCCTTATGTTGGACAAGCTGCAAACTGGTTTTTTGCTCAAGCCTTAAATATTGGTCGATTTGCCCTACATTTGGGTGTGATGTTGTTATTTTCAGGCTTACTATTTTTACAAGGTGAAAATGTCGTATCTTGGTTGCGCCACTTTGCTATTCGTTTAGCGGGTCAACGTGGTGATGCGGCAATCTTACTTGCATCTATGTCTATTCGCGCTGTCGCATTAGGTGTGGTTTTAACCGCCTTAATTCAAGCTATTGTTGGTGGTATTGGCCTTGCAGTATCTGGTGTGCCTTATGCTACGGTATTAACCGTCATTATGTTTATTTGCTGCCTTGCTCAAATAGGTCCTTTATTAGTATTGATCCCTTCAGTTTTATGGTTATTTTGGACGGGTGATACAACATGGGGCATTGTCATGGTAATCTGGGGTGGTGCTGTTGCAACAATGGATGGTGTATTACGGCCTTATTTAATCAAAATGGGCGCTGATTTACCTATGGTATTAATTCTTACGGGTGTTATTGGCGGGATTTTAACATTAGGTATGATTGGATTATTTATTGGCCCTGTTGTTCTTGCTGTTGCTCATAGCTTATTAAATGCATGGATTAATGAAGTACCAAAACCTAATCCTGATTTAACTGAAACAGTAGAATTTATGAATAAAAACTTTATCGAAAAAGAATAAATAATAATGGAGCATGTAAGTGTAGCTACTTACATGCTCTAAAATAACAGAGAAAAGTTTAATAAAGATTATCAATTTAGGAATAAAACATTATATTTTTATATTCAAACTTACATTTTGAAACAAATTACATTTTTTTAAACCTGTTTGTTACCAGCAAGTTATATTCACTTTTAAATAAACCAACAATCTTTTTATTGAGATAATTCTTAGAGCATAATTAACGCATTTCTCTTAATATAAATATCAACGAAACAAATGTTTCATCAAATTAATAATTTCGCCGTTCATATTAATAAATTAATTGGCGGGATTAAAGAATATAAAATATTGCTGTGTGTAGTCTTTGCCTGTCAGCCCATGATAGGCTTTTTTTTTGCCTATTATTTATATAATTGTATAAAAAAAGCTCACATTATATTGTGAGCTTTTTATTTATAGCGATGATATTAATTCTATTGCGCTAATTTTACCCAAGTTTTAATTACAGTATCTGGGTTTAAAGATAAACTATCAATTCCTTCTTCCATTAACCATTGTGCGAAATCTTCATGATCAGAAGGTCCTTGACCACAGATACCCACATATTTTCCATTACGTTTTGCAGCTTGGATTGCCATTGATAATAATGCTTTCACTGCATCATTACGTTCATCAAACAGTGAAGAAACCACACCTGAATCACGATCAAGACCTAATGTTAATTGGGTCATGTCGTTAGAGCCGATAGAGAAACCATCAAAATGTTCTAAGAATTTATCAGCTAATAAGGCATTCGATGGAATTTCACACATCATAATGACTTTTAAGCCGTTCTCACCACGTTTTAAACCATTTGCCGCTAATTCGTCAATCACCTCTTCAGCTTGGCGGACAGTACGAACAAATGGGATCATGACTTCAACATTCTCTAAACCCATATCATTACGAACACGTTTTACCGCTTCACATTCAAGCGCGAAACAACGACGGAAATCATCAGAAACATAACGACCCGCACCACGGAATCCTAACATTGGGTTCTCTTCATCTGGCTCATAGCGATCGCCACCCACTAAGTTGGCATATTCGTTAGATTTAAAGTCAGATAAACGAACAATAACGCGTTTAGGCCAGAATGCGGCGGCTAATGTTGCAATCCCTTCTGTTAATTTACTGATATAATACTCAACTGGAGATTCATAACCTGCCATCATTTCATTGATTTCAGCTTTCAGTGCTTCAGTTTGGTCGTCATACTCTAACAATGCACGAGGATGCACACCTATCATGCGGTTAATAATAAATTCCAAACGCGCAAGACCGACACCATCATTTGGTAGACCTGCAAAATCAAATGCACGATCAGGATTACCGACGTTCATCATGATTTTGAGCCCTAATTCAGGCATATTATCGATTGCGGAGCTCTGAATAGAAAAATCAAGTTTGCCATCGTAAACAAATCCTGTGTCACCTTCAGCACAAGAAACGGTTACAACTTGCCCTTCTGTTATACATTCAGTGGCATCACCACAACCTACAACAGCAGGAATACCTAATTCACGAGCAATAATTGCAGCATGACATGTTCTACCACCACGGTTAGTCACAATCGCGGAGGCTTTTTTCATGATAGGTTCCCAATCCGGGTCTGTCATGTCAGTAACCAGCACATCACCCGCTTCAATTCTATCCATTTCATTTAAGTTATGAATAACTTTGACTGTGCCTGTACCAATACGATGACCAATAGCACGACCTTCAATGATGACAGAGCCATTTTCATTTAACTGATAACGCTCCATCACTTGCTGGTTAGATCGAACGGTTTCAGGGCGAGCCTGTACTATGTACAAACGACCATTATGCCCATCTTTAGCCCACTCGATATCCATTGGACGACCATAGTGTTGTTCAATCAATACAGCTTGTTTTGCTAACTCTTGAACTTCATTATCAGTCAAAGAGAAACGATTGCGCAGTGATTCTGGCGTATCTTCAATACGGACTTGTTTACCATGCTCTACACTGTCTGCGTAAACCATTTGGATCTTTTTAGAGCCAAGATTACGACGGACAATAGAAGGTAAACCTTTTGCTAAAGTTGGCTTGTGTACATAGAACTCATCTGGGTTAACTGCACCCTGTACAACCATTTCACCTAAACCATAAGCTGATGTAATAAAGACAACTTGATCAAATCCAGATTCAGTATCGATGGTAAACATCACACCTGAAGAAGCAAGATCAGAACGCACCATACGTTGAACACCTGCAGATAATGCAACACCACGGTGATCATAACCTTGGTGAACACGATAAGAGATTGCACGGTCGTTAAACAACGAAGCAAATACGTGTTTAATCGCAACGAGAATGGCATCAATACCTTGAACGTTTAAAAACGTCTCTTGTTGACCTGCAAAAGAAGCATCAGGCATATCTTCTGCAGTCGCAGATGAACGAACGGCAAATGAAGCTTCAGATTCACCTTCACTTAATGTGAGATAAGCGTCGCGAATATCTTTTTCAAACTGAGGCGTAAAAGGTGTATCAATTACCCATTGGCGAATTTGATTACCCGCTTGAGCCAGTTGATGGACATCATCAACATCAACACTATCAAGTAATTCATAAATACGCTGATTGATACCGCTCTGTTCCAGAAAATCATTAAACGCTTGCGCTGTGGTAGCAAACCCATTAGGAACAGAAACACCCAGTTCCGCTAGGTTTGTGATCATTTCACCGAGGGAAGCATTTTTCCCACCAACACGATCAACGTCATTCATACCCAATTGGTTATACCAAAGCACATTGCACGGGGTGAGGCTATTGCTGGACATTGAGAACAATCCTTTTTTAAACAATTATGAGAGAGAGAAAAAAAAGAAAAACCCGCTGTCAAAACGACAACGTAAATAAGCGTATCACAATGTGATGCTGAATATAGAAAGGTGAATCGATCAACCAGAAAACTTTATTTTTTTATCCTTTATAATCACTAAAAATGCTTTAGATAATATTGTTTGATTTGCTAATTCAGCTAAAAAAAGGTGAGCGTTATGATATTAAGCTTAAATTCTATTAATTGTGATAATAATGAACCCATTGATAGAACAGTCTTTTTTATCTCAGATGGTACAGCAATTACTGCCGAAGTATTAGGTCATGCGGTACTTTCTCAATTTCCATTAAAAATGAAAAGTTATACATTACCTTTTGTTTCTACTGTAGAAAGAGCTGAAGAAATAAAACAGAAAATAGCTGAAATTTATAAAAAGAGTGGTGCTAAGCCTCTTGTTTTTTATTCGATTATCAGTCCTGAAGTTAAACAGATAATAAATAGCAGTGAGGGTTTTTGTCAGGATATCGTGCAATCTCTCGTCATACCTCTTGAAAAAGAAATGGGGATCAACGCATCGCCAAAATTAAATAAAACCCATGGATTAACTGAAAAAAATCTTAGTAAATACGATGCTCGTATTGCTGCCATCGAATACACCCTTTCCCATGATGATGGCATATCATTACGTAATCTCGACCAAGCTCAAGTGATCTTAATTGGTGTTTCTCGTTGTGGAAAAACCCCCACCAGCCTCTACTTAGCAATGCAATTCGGTATTCAAGCCGCCAACTACCCATTTACTGCTGATGATATGGATTTCTTAAAATTACCTACGGAATTAAAAGAATATCAGAATAAATTATTTGGATTAACCATTGCGCCAGAACGTCTTGCAGCTATTCGTGGCGAACGCCGTGAAAATAGCCGTTATGCTTCAATTCGCCAATGTAGAATTGAATTAGCAGAAGTGGAAGCACTTTTTAGAAAAAACAATATCCCTTATCTCAATACGACTAATTATTCGGTTGAAGAAATTTCAACCAAGGTGATTGATTCTATGGGATTAGCAAGAAGAATGTTCTAACGCATTTTCGTCATTTTTTTATTGGTTTTTCACTGAGAAGACTGTGAAATTAGCTGAATTTCGTTTACTGTGATCTTAATCACTGGGTAGATTTACCCTGTATATTTATTGAGATAAATTATGTTAAAGACAGATGAACTACGGACTAAGGCTTTAGACAGTCTGGTAACACCAGAAACCTTAGCAAAAGAGTTCCCCATTTCTGATGAGATAATCCAAAATATCACATCGGCACGTAAACGAATTGAAGCGATCCTCACCGGTGAAGACAAGCGATTACTAGTGATTATAGGGCCTTGTTCTATTCATGATCCTAAAGCTGCTAAAGAGTACGCAACTAAGCTTAATCAGTTAAAAGACCATTATCAGGACTGCTTAGAAATCGTCATGAGAACCTACTTTGAAAAGCCACGTACGGTCATTGGCTGGAAAGGTTTAATCTCTGATCCTTACCTTGATAACTCTTGCAATGTCAACGAAGGTATTCGCCTTGCAAGAAAACTATTAATTGAAATAAACGCGTTAGGTTTGCCCACTGCAACTGAATTTCTCGATATGGTCACAGGCCAATATATTGCAGATTTAATTAGTTGGGGTGCCATTGGTGCAAGAACAACAGAAAGCCAAGTTCATCGCGAAATGGCATCTGCACTCTCTTGCCCTGTAGGTTTTAAAAATGGCACTGATGGTAATACCCGTATTGCAATTGATGCTATTCGCGCTTCTCGAGTGGGTCATACGTTCTTATCGCCAGATAAAAATGGTCGTATGACGATTTATCAAACCAGTGGTAATCCTTATGGTCATATTATTCTACGTGGCGGCAAAAAACCGAATTATCACGCAAGTGACATTGCTGACGCAGTTGACGCACTAAAACAAGTAGATTTACCGGAACATCTTATTATCGATTTTAGCCATGGCAACTGTGAAAAAATTCATCGTCGCCAATTAGAAGTAGCCAGAAATGTTGCTCAACAAATTAAAGATGGATCACAAGCGATTGTAGGTGTGATGGCTGAAAGCTTTTTACAAGAAGGCTCACAAAAAGTCGTGCAAAATAAACCACTTAATTATGGGCAATCAATCACTGATCCTTGTTTAAGCTGGAATGACACAGAACAACTTATTGAATTATTAGCACAAGCCGTTGAGAGCAGATTTTAATAACCACGTTATGCTAAAGGGGGGTATTTCTATCCCCTTTTTATTTTGCTCCCGCTATATTTTAATAAAAATATAACCTTACCTTTATTCCACTGTTCTAATTCTCATCACATCACGCTTTATTATTCACAATATGACTTAATTTTACGTCTTTGCGTTAAAAAAAGCTTGTCTAAATATTTTTGTTAACGATAATGATTATCATAATGATAACTCTTATTACTCTTAGTATGTTATGAATAAAAAAGCTCATAATTTAAATAGTTCTTCAATCAATCAGAACTCTCATTCTTCAATAATTCAATCCATTAATAGTATTGAATTATTGGGTAAAGATGGCGTGGTTTACATTCAACACAACGGAGAGTTGTATCAACTACGTCAAACAAAAGCAGGAAAATTAATCCTGACTAAATAATCATTTTCGACAATAACTTGCAAGCCACCTATTACCTCAGCTAGGCAGCCAGCTAAATAACTCCATATACAAGGATTTTTTATGGACATTTATGGTATGTGTATGCTGAAAAAACATTTCAAATACTCTGGTATTGCAACAGCACTTTGTTTGTTGTACTCCCCTATTGCCTCTGCACAGCTTGAAAATAATGGCACGGAAACGCTCACCGTTATTGACACAACAAATACAACTCCCGATTTTCATTCAACAATTGATACCACCACAGCAAAAGCACAGACCGCAGCTACAACAGGTGAAATGATAAAAGATGTCGCGGGAGTTACCTTATCAGGGACGGGTATTACGAATGGCGCTAATATTTTAATGCGTGGGTATGACCAAAAAGGAGTAAAAATACTCATTGATGGTATTCATCAACCATCAGAAAACACCATGAATAATTTAGGTGGATTGTTTATTGACCCTTCTCTTATTCGTCGCGTTGATGTTAAACATGGTTCTTCTGCAGTATTACATGGCGAAGGCGCTATGGGAGGGGTTGTTTCTTTTAATACCCTTGATCCTCGATCAATATTAACAACTGATAGAAAATTAGGTGCGAAACTCTTTAGTTCGATTTCATCAGCAGATCGTCATTTTTCTTATGGTGGCATTGTTGCAGCTAGACATGATATTGCAGAAGGCTTATTGGCTTATACTCAACGTCAACGTGGTCCTATTCGCCTAGCCAATGGCGAAAAGATGGAAAACAATGAGCATATTAAAAACTTTTTTGCAAAAGCATATCTCTATCCAACTGAAAATCAAACAATTATTTTTTCAGCTCGCCATTATGATAATTCAGGTGAACAACGTGAAGTATTGCATCGTATGGGCGGATTTGGTAAGAACGAAAGCAATCAAGTACAACGTGATACTCAGCAAAAAAACTATTCTATCACGCACCATTATATTTCTGACACTAGCTCATGGTTAGATTTAACCACTCATCTTTACTATTCGCAGTTTAACATTGATCAAACTTTTTTAACCGATACTAAACTAACAGCATCCGAATTAAAAAAAAATATTCAAGGAAAAATAGGTAGATACGAATCACGAACACAATCAACCTATGGTATAAAACTAGAAGATCACGCTAATATTTTATGGACTGATACCCTCAAACAATCAATGACGATAGGCTCAGAAGCTTATCAGCAAAAAATGCTGTCAAATGAGCAAGCAAAAAACTTTCCTTTAGCGAAAACGAATTATATTGCAAGTTGGTTACAAAGTTCGCTCAGTACACCATTATTCCCAATTAACCTTACTGCTGGTATACGTTATCACTATTACAAAAATATACCTGGTAAAGGGATTGATCCTTTCTTTAGTAAGTTTTCAACTAAATCATTACAAGCCAAAAAACACCCATCAAGTTACCGAGGTACAACTGAAAGTATCACACTAACATTCACACCAACATATTGGTTACAGCTCTATTCCACTTATTCAACTGCATTTCGCATTCCAACTTTAAGTGAAATGTTTAATGATTCATTTCATTTTAAATTACTCTTCACTAATGCGCATTGGGTTCCTAATCCTAATTTAAAACCAGAAAAAAATCGTACTTGGGAATATGGTGGTCAACTTGCATTCTCAAACTTACTTACTAAGCAAGATAAGTTATCAATAAATGCCGTTTATTTTGACACAAAATCAAAGGATTACATCACTTATGGTCCTTGGCATAATAAATCCATGGCAGGCATGCTTAACTTACAAGCTTTCAACATTCCTGAAGCCCTTATTGAAGGCGTTGATCTTAGTTTACGTTATTCCCATCCATTAATTTCTATTGGATTAGGCTATAACCGTACTCAAACCCTTGAATTAACTACGCATGAAACCATTTCGCCTGTTCGCCCTGAAGTACTCACAACCTTTATTCAACTGCCTATTGCCAAAACGCCTTTTTCATTAGGGTGGTCAGGCAAATTTGCCAGTGCAACAGAAAATAAAGGCACACACAAAGGACGAGCACCTCACGTAAAAGGCAAAACAACAAATCGAATGCAAGAGCTGATTACTCAATATCCGGGCTATGGCATTCATGATTTTTCAATCAGTTATCAATCTAAAAACAATAAAGATATTCAAGCCGCATTGGTACTCGCAAATGCCTTTAACCGAGAATATTTCTCAGCATTAGGTGTTCCACAAGAAGGTAGAAATATCAAAATGTCCGTCAGTTATCGCTGGTAGATGAGGAGCAATGATTTATATAACAAAGGGCTGTTTTTAACAGCCCATTAAATAACGGAGATCCATCTGCATGTCTCAGTCATCCCTATTATTTAAATTTAGTTTACTGGCTGTTACTGTTTCTTCTGCTTGTGTGTCAGCACAAGAGAAAACACAGACTAGCGAGGAGAAAAAAACAGAAGTACTTACCGTTTATGCGACTGGTAATGAACGTGATAATTTTACGTTACCTATAATGTCAACCGTTATTAAAAATAACAATGCGTTGTCAGCAACCGCAGGTAGTGCATCTGAATTACTTCGCCATGTGCCAGGAATTTCTATTTCTGGCGCAGGTCGTACTAATGGTGAAACCATCAGTATGCGTGGATACAGTAATAATGGAATATTGACACTTGTAGATGGTGTACGTCAAGGAACTGACACTGGCCATATTGACAGTATTTTTGTTGATCCTCTTCTTATAAAACAAGTTGAAGTCGTTCGGGGTCCTTCTGCATTGTTGTATGGTAGTGGAGCACTTGGCGGTCTTATTGCTTACGATACCGTTGATGCAAGCGATCTACTTTCAAAAAACGAACAAGGCGGTGTGCGTGTCACTGGTCTTGGTAATACCGCGCAACATAGCCAAGGTTTAGGTGTTACTGCTTTTGGTAGACACGATAATCTTGATGGTCTCGTGGCATTATCAGCTCGTGATAAAGGTGATATTCGTTATGGTGGTGGTTATCGTGCACAAAATGATGAAACCATTATTAACCTACTCTCCAAAGGGCGTTGGTTTATTGATGATAGCAATACATTAAGCGGACAATTTCGTTATTATCATAACAATACAAATCAGCCCAAAAACCCTCAAGTTCCCTCAAATCCTACACTTGCTAATGTAGAAACTAATCGCACCACGACACAAAAAGATGTTCAGTTAACGTATCAATTTGATCCTTCAAATTCACAATGGATTAATTTGAAAACACAGGCTTATTACAGTGAAGTTGATATCAATGCCAAGACGGAACAAAAAGGGTTTGAAGGTCGAGAACAAAAAACTTATGGCGTAAAACTCGAAAACCGCTCACAAGTAGGTACATACAGCTTTGCATCACATGGATTGACTTATGGTGGCGAGATTTATAAACAAAAACAATCACCACGCCAAAATGCAGAAAGCTTCCCACAAGCCGATATCCAGTTTATGTCAGGTTGGTTGCAAGATGAAGTCACTTTACGTGATTTACCTGTTTCCTTTATTTTAGGAACGCGTTTTGACAAATATAAAAGCCAAAACGATCGTTATGATGATATTACCGCTGATAAATGGTCATCAAAAGGCGCAATCAGTATCACGCCAACGGATTGGTTAATGCTTTATACCTCTTACTCTCAGGCATTTAGAGCACCAACTTTAGGTGAGATGTATAACGATGCTAAGCATTTTGATGCCCCTTTCCCTGGCGCACCAACAAACTATTGGCGTCCAAATCCCAATTTAAAGCCCGAAACCAATTCAACTACTGAATATGGATTTGGTTTTCAATTCGACGACTTATTATCTAATAATGATAATCTGAAAATTAAAGCTGCCCATTTCAATACTCGCGCAAAAGATTATATTGATGCAGATGTCGCTATTTTTCAGGGATATACACAATCAACAAATATTCCAAGAGCAACTATTTGGGGATGGGATGTTTCTATGAATTACCAATCAAAATTCTTTAATTGGGATTTAGCCTACAACCATACCAAAGGGAAAGATAATGCGACTAATGCCTCAATAGTATCCATCGAGCCGGATACATTAACGAGTCGCTTAGATATACCTGTACCAAGTACCGATTTTTCTGTCGGTTGGGTTGGTCAATTTACCAAAAAAACGGACTTTACTAAACATAACCGTTTTAATCGCCCAATCAATAGCCAACAAGCAGGTTACGGCGTTAATGATTTTTACCTTCGCTATGAAGGTAATGATGCCTCATTAAAGGGGCTAACAACCTCATTTGTACTGAGTAACGCATTTGATAAAACTTATTATTCTTCTGCTGGTATTCCCCAAGAAGGCCGAAATGCAAAAGTACTTGTGAGTTATCAATGGTAATCAACAATAAAATGAACGATATAATAGGAGTTTCTGTGACTAAACCTCTTTATGAGAGCTACCTGCAAGCAAAAATTGAAAAAAAAGCATCTTATGCGCGTGATTTAGCCGCTTATTTGAATGTCAGTGAAGCGGAACTAACTCATGCGCGAGTTGGGTATGATGCAAAACGTCTACGCAATGATGTACAAGAATTATTAAAAACCTTAAGTAAAGTCGGTGAAGTCAAAGCAATTACTCGCAATGATATTGCTGTTCATGAACATCTTGGTGAATATACCAATGCACGTTTTAACGATCACGCAGGTTTAATCTTAAATCCACGTGCAATGGATTTACGCTTTTTCTTCGCTTATTGGTCTAGCATTTTTGCACTCGCTGAAGAAAACTCAAAAGGAACTCGCTATAGCATTCAGTTTTTTGATATGCATGGCGAGGCATTACATAAAGTCTATGCAACTAGCAATACCAATATGGATGAATGGAATGCACTAATCCAATCATTCTTATCGGAAGAAAATCCAACTCTAGACATTACCCCTATCGAACCTTATTCAAACACACCTGTTAGTCATGAATTGGCAGAGCAACTTGAACAACAATGGCGTTCAATGACCGATGTTCACCAATTTTTCAAACTACTAAAAGAAAATAATTTGAGTCGTCAACAAGCCTTTAAAGCTGTTGCCGATGACCTTGCTTATCAAGTTGATAACAGTGCACTGAAAACCTTATTAACCCTCGCTAAAGAAGCACAAAATGAGATCATGATTTTTGTCGGAAGTCGTGGTTGTGTACAAATCTTTACGGGACAAATTGACCGTTTAGTTCCTCATCAATTTGAGAATAGCGATCAAGTCTGGATTAATGTTTTCAACCCTGCATTTACACTTCATTTAATTGAAAGTGAAATCGCTGAAAGTTGGATCACTCGCAAACCAACTCAGGATGGTTTTGTCACCAGTCTTGAAATCTTTGATAGCAAAGGCCAACAGATTGCCCAGCTTTATGGACAACGAACTGAAGGCACTGCAGAGCAACAACAATGGCGCGAGCAAGTTAATACTCTTGCAAAAATAGCCTAATCGGAGAATGAGTTAATGAAAAAATGGCTTCTTTTGATCCTGTGTAGCGCCATGTCTTTTGTCAGTTCCGCCAATGAACGTATTGTCACTATTGGTGGTGATATCACAGAGATCGTTTTCGCGTTAGGTTCGGGTGAACAAATTATTGCAAGAGACAGCACTAGTTTAGTCCCTGAACAAGTGAAAGCACTCCCGGATGTGGGTTATATGCGAATGCTAAACCCTGAAGGTATCTTATCGGTCAAACCAACATTAATTATAACCAGTGAACTCGCTCGCCCTTCTTTAGCACTACGCCGAATAAAAGAGGCAGGAGTCACTGTTAAAACGATTACAGGTACACATTCATTAGAAGCCATTAATGAAAAAATAGACACCATTGCCACTATTTTAAATAAACAAAAAGAAGGTGATCAGTTAAAAGAAAAACTCACCCTATCTATTAGCCAAATACCCACAACCCCTATAGATAAAAAAGTCATTTATATCATGAGTCATGGTGGTGTTGTTCCTATGGCTGCTGGTCAAAATACTGCAGCAGATACCATTATTTCACTAGTTGGGGGTAAGAATGCAATGCAAGGCTTTACGAGTTATCGCCCTCTTTCTCAAGAAGGTGTCATTGCAAGCCAACCTGATATTTTGCTGGTGACTAAAGAAGGTATTAAAGGCATTGGTGGTATTGAAAAGCTTTGGAATTTACCCGGTATAAAGTACACGCCTGCAGGTAAAAATAAACATTATGTCGTTGTCGATGATATGGGATTGTTAGGTTTTACGCTTTCAACACCTGAAGTTATGCATCAAATTCGTCAAGCGTTGGAGCAATAATGTCTCGTTTTCGTTCACCGTGGATGAATATTTTAGTTTTACTCTTTTTGCTCACCACTGTTACATTAATTTCAATGAATAGCGGTGCATTAGCCCTTTCATTTCATACATTATGGAATAGCTCTTTTGATGATATGAAATGGCAAGTTTGGCTAGATATCCGTCTACCTCGCGTCTTATTAGCGATTCTTGTTGGCGGTGCTTTAGCAATATCAGGCGCGATAATGCAGGGGTTATTTAGAAACTCATTAGCTGATCCTGGTTTACTCGGTATTAGTAGCGGTGCAGCATTAATGGTTGCCATTGTAATTATTCTACCCTTCTCTTTTTCATCCATCTTTACATTCTACAGTCATATTGTTGCCGCCTTTATTGGCGGTTTAATTGTGGCTATGATTATTTTCTCATTACATCAATTGAGTGATGGCAATTTAGCACGGTTATTGCTTGCGGGTATTGCTATCAATGCACTATGTATGTCTTTTATTGGTGTATTAAGTTATATCAGTACTGACCAACAGCTACGTCAATTCTCACTATGGATGATGGGCTCATTAAGCCAGATTGACTGGAAAACTTTATCTATTGCAACCCTTGTGATCATTCCTGTCAGTACCTTAGCATGTTGGCAAAGTCATAAATTAAACCTATTACAACTTGGTGATGAAGAAGCACATTATTTAGGGCTAAATGTAAGAAGAACCAAATTTATCTTATTACTTCTTAGCGCGATCTTAATTGGCTGTGCTGTCGCACTAAGTGGTGTTATTGGATTTATTGGACTTGTAGTTCCCCACCTTATTCGTATGCGTATTGGTAGTAATCATATATGGCTATTACCTGCCACTATTTTAGGGGGGGCAACACTATTACTCGCTGCTGACACATTATCACGAACACTGGTATCTCCAGCAGAAATCCCTGTGGGGCTCATTACAGGATTAATTGGTGGCCCTTATTTCCTTTGGCTTATCTTACGACAACCCGCAGGAAGAATGTCATGATTGAAAAACAAAAAGCGTCATTACTCTATGGAAAGAATTTAACTTACCAAATTGGTGAAAAAACTATTATTGATGATGTATCTCTTTCACTTAATGCTGGGGAGTTAATTAGCATTATTGGTCCGAATGGTGCAGGAAAATCATCATTACTACGTTTATTGACAGGTTATACGGCACCAACACAAGGTGAATGCTATTTTAAACAAAAAGACTATTCACAATGGAATAGCCAACAATTAGCACAAAACCGTGCTGTTATGCGCCAAAATAGCCAACTCTCATTTTCGTTTTCTGTAGAAGAAGTGGTTGCCATGGGAAGAACCCCTCATGGACAGCAACATAAAAAAATAGCTATCGAAACGGCTCTACTACAAACGGATTGCTTAAAGTTTAAAGATAGAGACTATCGTCAATTATCAGGTGGTGAACAACAACGAGTGCAACTTGCCAGAGTATTAGCTCAATTATGGCACCCTACACCACAAGAAGCGGTGTTATTCCTCGATGAACCAACTTCAGCACTCGACCTTTACCATCAGCAACACAGCTTGCGCTTACTCAAGCAATTAGCAAAAACACAACATCTTATGGTTTGTTGCGTTCTACACGACCTTAATTTAGCCTCACTTTATGCCGATAGAATTTTATTATTGCACCAAGGAAAGTTAGTTTGTGAAGGTGCTCCACTCGATGTACTGACAACAGAAAATATACAAAAATGGTATGGCGCAGATGTGAGTGTTGATACCCATCCAGAGCATTCGTATCCACAAGTTTTTCTTCGTCCATAAGTTATCTTAGTTTTACTCAGTTACCTTCTAGCATATGTTTTCTAGATTGTGACTGAGTTAATTTATTTTTATATGCTTATTTATTACAAATAAAACACACTAAGTAACATACCTTGATTGATTAATAAATCTTATTTTTAAATTTCCCTATTTAGTCAAATATATTGACTTTAAAATACACCTTAATCACTGATTAGCTTGTGAAACACACAAAAATATATAACAATCTAAAGAATAAATGGTATAACAGCATTATCAAAGAAAAAATAAATCAATAAATTCAACAAAGTGAAAATCATTTAAAACGATTTTTTTAATCAAAAATATCTATTAAGCTCTACCTTACTTGAGATATATAGCTTTCACCTATTAATTTGATAATGATTATCAATAACAAAAAGCACTTTTTGCCTACCTGTTATTTTCGCCATGCTTAAAATAGGTTATAAATAACATACGTTACTATTCTATTTACTTGGGCACTGTGTCCCCACCATTTTTGTGGGGGGTTTTATGGCTGAAAATGTCGTTAATGATATTCTAAAATGGTTAGAAACTCAGTTACAACGTAACGAAGGTATAAAAATCGATACTATTGCGAGTAAAAGCGGTTATTCAAAATGGCACTTACAACGTATATTTAAAGATTTTAAAGGCTGTACATTAGGCGAATATGTCCGCAAACGTCGCTTATTAGAAGCGGCTAAATCATTACAAGAAAAAGATATGTCTATTTTAGACATTGCTTTAATGTATGGTTTTAGCTCTCAAGCAACATTTACTCGTATTTTTAAAAAACATTTTAATACTACACCTGCTAAGTTTAGAGAAAATGGCACATTGCCTGATACCCATTGTTTCATGTCATGCGAAAATCACTAATTGATTTAGCATCATATTGATATTACTTATCATAAAAAAACCAGCTTCAAAAAGCTGGTTTTTTCTTTATTTTCAGAAAACTAAGCTATTGCCGTTATAAGCCATTCTTCAAGCTCATTAAGCTCCCCTTTATTATTAGGATAACGCTGTATAATTTGCTGAATAATCTCTTTTAAAGACTCAGGTGTATAACGTTTGCCAACTAGCATATCTGATAATGCTTCTAATGGTGCGGGATCTAAACTGTCAGTATAGATTTGACTTCTGACTACATTACCACGCTCAATATCAAAATGTAGTTCAAGCCCCCCCCATTTAAAACGATTATCTAACAAATGAGAAAATGCAGGGGCTTGTCCAAAATTCCATTCCCAACTACTTTGTTTAGCGAATGTCTCTTCAAAACTAGGTAAATCAGGTAATTTTTGCGGGGAAATAATCTCAGCATCGACCCGTTCACCATAGTATTCAAAAAAGCTTTCGGTGATTGTTTCACACAGTCTTTCGTGAGTGATATCAGATTTGAGTTCGACCAAATTAGCCACTCGAGAGCGTACAGAAGTGATCCCTTTAGCTTGAAGTTTTTTCGGATCTGGATTGAGGTAATTGGCTAATCTAGATAAGTTAGCATTTATTAATAATGTGCCATGATGGAAACCACGATCTTTCGTCTCTTTATAAGCCGAGCCTGAAATTTTCCTTTCACCCTCTTCTTGCGGTACGACTAAATCATTACGCCCTGATGCTGTTGCTTGTATACCAGCCTTCGATAAGCCATCAAGTATAATTTTAGTTGAGATCGTTTTATTATATTCTGGTTTTCCCGCCATAAAGGTAAAGCAGGTATTACCGAGATCGTGGAAAACAGCACCGCCACCACTTGAACGACGTGCTAATTTCACGCCATCTTCATCCATTTTTCGCGTATTACATTCTTTCCACGGATTTTGTGCTCGACCAATGACTACCGTATTATCGTTACGCCAAAGAAACAGTACGCGTTGATCTGCCGGCATTTGTCTAAAAATACACTCTTCAACAGCAAGGTTAAACCAAGGATCATAAGACTCGGAAATTAACAGACGCAATTTGCCAGACATAAGGAGTACCTATATGAAGAAAATAAGGTATAAGATACCATAACTCTCAATATATTAGGCTGTTAAATGGCACGAAACTACAATCGGCGAGCTTGCCAGAATGTTTTTTTCCAATAGACATTATCAAGAGAAGAACGAGTCACCCCTTTACTAGTTGATGCGTGAATAAATGTGTTGTCAGTATCATAAATACCAACATGAAGTCCATTTTCACCACCACCTGTTTTGAAAAAAACCAAATCACCCGGCATTAAATCGCTTTTACTGATTTGTGTTCCATATTTGGTTTGATCGATAGTCATTCGAGGCAATTTAATGTCAAAACGATCACTATACGTTTTATAGACAAACCCTGAACAATCAATACCTGAAGATGTCATTCCACCATAACTATAAGGTGTGCCATACCACTGCTCAAGTTGTGATTTGAGCTGCACTATCACCATAATAGGATCGGAAAGCTGTGTTTTTAAAGGGGGTGCTGGTGGAATGCGTTTTGATGGACTAGATGAGCACCCAGCCAGCAGGATAATACAGAGTAAGAAAGGATAGAAAACGGACTTTCTCATTGCATCCACCATTATTATTACGAGAGATTTTAAAATTTATCTGCTTTTTTAAGCAAAAACAAGTTATTGAAGGTGAATGAATCAAGATTAATAGAATAAATCGCACAATAACCAACAAGGTACAAGAAATAAAACCCAAACTCTGAATTTAGTGTGGTGTTGACTCTTTGGGTTTCTGGCTAATCAACCAAACACCTATCATAATAAAAGCAACCCCTGCGGTTTTTGTCCATGATGGTGTTTCTTGAAACCAAGGTAATATCACTGCAAGAAAATAAACAAACACA
This sequence comes from Proteus penneri, assembly GCF_003144535.1. GTDB lineage: Bacteria > Pseudomonadota > Gammaproteobacteria > Enterobacterales > Enterobacteriaceae > Proteus > Proteus penneri. Next base: position 125,767 of record NZ_PHFJ01000003.1, read on the forward strand.
TAACTTAAGCTAATCAGCGGATAGGCTTTATTTAAAGGAATGGTACGCAAAGTAAATAGCCAGCAAACCATAGAAAGGACATAACCGACAAGACCAGCAAACACAATGGCAAGTAGCATTGCATTGGCCCATAACCATGAGAAATCTAGCCACTGTTTTTCGAGCTGTAAATCTGGTAGTTCGGACATACCAAACTTTAACAACAATTGAGCTACCGTCACTAATAGTGCACTTCCAATTGCCCATAGATAGCCTTTCATGCTTGCATACTCATCAATACAATGCCAACCATAATCGATGCGATACCAATCCAATGTTTCACATTAACAGGCTCTTTATAAACAAACTGGCCAATTAATGTCACCATTATAAAGTTAATACTTAACATAGGGTAAGCAATACTGAGAGGAAGGATTTGTAATAATCGTAACCAAAATAACATCCCAAAGCCAAGCATTGTAATGGCAATAAAAAGCCAGAAAATCGTTTTTCTGGCTTTTGTTAATGAATCACTTTGCCAGCTAACCACCGCTTGTTTTTGACATACTTGTCCTATACAAGTCAAAAAGCTCACGATTAGCAATAAAACAAAGGACATTAATTACGCTTCTCATATGTTAAAATAGCAACTCGATGATTTGTCACCAACTCTTCAGCTCTTGGCAATTGAGCTAACTTTTTCGGATCTTTAAACGTAATAACAACTGATACATTACCTTCTTTTCTTGCTTGCTCTAACCATTGAGCAAAATTGTCAGGTTTAATTAATTTATGCTGAGAATCAGGATACTCTCTAATACCATAAGTTAACTCACCTGTTCTTTCATAAAGATAAATATCACTACGCTGTAATTCCCACGCCAATCCAGCACCAATACCCACACTGTTACTTACAATGTATTTGCTCGCATTGAGTGTATTAATATTTTGACGAATAAATTCTTGAGGTAGCTTTCCATCAACACTACTGTTAGGTATTGCCTGCCCAATGCACAAACTCACGCCTAACGAGCAAGATGCCGCCCATAACCAATGTTTACCATTAAGTGTAGAGCAAAGATAACCAATAATACCCCATAAAGAGAATGCGACGATGGCTAAAACCCATTTAGACCACTCATAAGGCATGTAAATAGGTTTTGAAGAGACAAGTTGGATAACTAAAATAGCGATAACAGCAGCAACACCAATAAAGATATTGATATAGCCGTTAATACGTAACGCTTTCATTCTAAATTTACGTGCACAATCTACGCCATATTTCGCCATTAGCATTGCTAGTGGTGCCATAAATGGCAACATATAAGTCGGTAGCTTACCTTTCGCAATACTAAAAAATAAGAATGGAATGACAAACCAACAGAATAAAAAGAATAATTCAGGACGTTTACGTCTTTTTTTCCAAGCGCCTATTAATGCGCCTGGAAGTAATCCAAGCCAAGGGATCACCCCTAATAAGACAACGGGGATATAGTACCAAAATGGAGAACTATGTTGAGCATCTTCACCCGAAAAACGCTGGATATGTTCAACCCAAAAGAAGTAGTGCCAATAATCAGGTTCTGCTTTTGCAATAGCTAATGCCCATGGCAAACTAATTAATGCTGCACTAAATACAGCAAGTAAGCCATAGAGCAACATTTGCGTGAATTGTTTTTGATGCAATGTTATAGGTATCATAACAATGACCGGAATAGCTAATGCTAAAAATCCTTTGGTCATAAATGCCATACCACATGCAAGCCCTAAAGTTATCCACGCTAATATTCGTGTTTTTACTGTGGTGGCTTTAAGCGCCCAAAAACAGCAAACCATGCTCGCGGTAATCCAAAGCGCCAACATAGGATCTAATACACTATAAGTGCCTACGCTAAACACTAAGAACATAGATAAATAGATTAAGCTAGAGACAAAAGCGACTTGGCGGTTACGCCACATCATTCTTGCCAATAAATAGACAAGTAATGTGCTTAAAAGAATAGATATAACAGAGCCAAAACGTACAGCAAAATTGGTGTGACCAAAAATTAATTGACTAACATTATTGATCCAATAACCGGCTATGGGCTTCTCAAAATAGCGAATGTCGAGCATATGAGGAACAATCCAGTTCCCACTCACTACCATTTCTCGGCTAATTTCCGCATAACGAGTTTCATCTGGTTGCCATAATAACCGGCTGTTCAATGGAAATAAGTAGGTAAGAACAAAAAAAAGAGCCAAGAGGATGGCCCCGATTTTACTCGCCCGGTTATTCAACATAGTTTCGTTAAACCTCTTGTTGGCATCCTAACCAGCCTTCTCGACCTGAAAAGTCAGATCGAACAACTTTACCCATCGGAAGCGTTTCTTTATCTTGTGGTAATAAATCGCTTAACGGACAGAATTCGATGCCTTCATTTGCAATCATTGCCAATAGTTGCTCAAATTGAGCGGCTTTTGACATTCCTTCAACTTCAGTGTGGATAGTATAAACAGGTATTCCACTATCTTTTTTGATTTCATCAATAATAAATTGATTAAAATCCTCATCCTTTACTTTTGTACCAACAACTTCATCATAAGTTGGTAATGTTACTGGAATTTGCACCGTACCGATAGAACCATTTTCTAAAATAGGCCTAAAAGGATGCGTTCCTCGACAATCGCTATTGTAATCGAATTTAAAATTTTCTTTAACTGTTAATACACGTTCATCTGCTCGCCATCCAGCAACTGCCGAACATTTTACAGGGTTTTCAAGTACTTTTTCCAGTGCTTCAACACCTAAACGAACTTGTTGCATTAATTCTTCTGTTGACCAGCGCCCGACTTTAGCTTGCCAACTTTGATGATCCCATGAGTGCAACCCAACTTCATGCCCTGCATCTTGGGTTTCTTTCATCAAATAACCTAAATTTTTAGCAATTTTTTTCCCCGGCCATGCAGTTCCTGCTAATAAAATATCTAAGCCATACAGTGATGCAGCATTAGATCTCAGCATTTTCCATAAAAATTTGGGTTTTAAAAGGCGCCATAAATGGCGCCCCATATTATCTGGCCCAACACTAAAGAAGAAGCTGGCATAAATGTTATGTCTGGCAAATACATCCAGCAGTTGTGGAATACCTTGTTTCGTTCCTTGATAAGTATCCACATCAACTCTCAAACCAACTTTCTTCATTATTTATTCCTATTTAGTGCCTAATTCTTCAACTGCGCCACGTAAGAAGAAATCTAATGTTTCTTCTACTGTTTGGCGAGTCTCGATACTTGGTTTCCAATCCAATAAACGCTCTGCGTTTTTAATGCTTGGCTTACGGTGTTCAACATCTTGGTAGCCTTTACCATAATAACTGCTACTTTCAATCTTTTTGAAGCCAGCAAATGGAGGGAAATGTCCACGCAACTCATGTTTTTCAAAGCAATCTAACAGCATTTCTGCTAATTCACGAATACTTGCTTCGTTAGTTGGGTTACCAATATTGATAATTTGACCATCACATTTGTTATCACGGTTTTCAATGATACGGAATAAAGCTTCAATACCGTCATTAATATCAGTGAAACAACGTTTTTGCTCACCACCATCAACTAGTTTAATTGGTGAACCTTCAACTAAATTCAGAATCAATTGTGTAATTGCACGAGAGCTACCGATACGCGCTGAATTTAAGTTATCTAAACGAGGTCCCATCCAGTTAAATGGACGGAATAATGTAAATTTCAGACCTTCTTTGGCTCCATAAGCCCATATAACGCGATCTAATAGCTGTTTAGATACAGAATAAATCCAACGTTGTTTATTGATTGGACCAACAATCAGGCGTGAGTTGTCTTCGTCAAATTCTTTATCATCACACATACCATAAACTTCTGATGTGGATGGGAAAATAATACGTTTATTATACTTAACACAATAACGTACAATTTTTAAGTTTTCTTCAAAGTCTAATTCAAAGACACGCAATGGATTACGGGTATATTCGATAGGCGTTGCAATAGCCACTAATGGCAGAATAACATCACATTTTTTAATGTGATATTCAATCCATTCTGTATGAATACTCACGTCACCTTCAATAAAGTGGAAACGTGGGTTACCAATAAAGCGTTCAATTGCAGAAGAACCGATATCCATACCATAGATATCATAGTTATCATCTTTCAATAGACGCTCTGTCAAATGGTTACCAATAAAACCATTCACGCCTAAAATAAGAACACGTTTACGACGTTTAACTTGTGCCGTTGCTTTTGGCCCAACACGAACATCCGTCACAATGCCCATTTCAGCCGCTAAACGACTGCCTTGAACATAAAGACCATTTTCACTTTGACCAGTAACGACTTCGATTGCACCTTTCGCACACGCAATGACTAAAGGTTCTGTTGAGATAACAGTACCAGGACGTTTACCTTGATTATCAGCAACAGCGCGTGAACGCCAGATAATCATTTTACGTTCACCTAAGAAAGTGAATGCGCCAGGGTATGGCTCTGTAACAGCACGCACTAAGTTGTGAACTGTTTTTGCATCTGCATTCCAGTCGATTAAACCATCATCAGCGCAACGGCGACCAAAATAAGTTGCTTGGCTTTCATCTTGTGCAGTTGTTGAATAATCACCTGATACAATATGTGGTAATGAACTCGAAAGTAACTTATTCGCTGCTTCTCTTACTTTTTCATGTAAAATCAGAGAAGTATCATTGTCTGCGATGGTAACTTTTTCTTGAGCAACAATATCACCCGCATCAGCTTTCGCTGTCATTTTATGCAGAGTAACACCTGTTTCTGTTTCACCGTTCACAATCGCCCAGTTAATTGGTGCACGACCACGATATTTTGGTAATAAAGAACCGTGTAAATTAAACGCGCCTTTAGGTGCCAAATTCAGGATCTCATCACTTAACATGTGACGATAATAGAAAGAAAAAATGACATCAGGTTTCATTTCACGAATACGTTCAATCCATAATGGATGATTGACATTTTCAGGCGCGAATACTGTCAATCCCATTTCTGCACTCACACGAGCCACAGATGAGAAGAAATGATTTTCGTTTGGATCGTCAGTGTGGGTAAATACAGCTTGAATATCATAACCCGCTTTTTCAAGAGCTTTTAAACCAACACAGCCGATATCGTGATAGGCAAATACTATTGCTTTCATTAGTCTTTTTCCTGATCTTCGTTGGGTTTGTTAACACCAACCACTTTTTGGATAAAATACCGAGGACGCGCTCTTACATCATTATAAATCCGGCCTATATATTCACCTAATAAGCCCATTGCAACGAACTGCGCACCGATAAACATAAATAAGATTGCGAAAAGTGTGAATACACCTTCAGCGGCCCACATTGCACCGAAAATAATACGTAAAATAATCAACAATAAGGCTAAGACAAAGCCAGATACAGCGATCACACTGCCGACAATGCTTAATAAACGTAATGGTGCCGTGGTTAGACAAGTTAATAAGTCATACATTAAATTGATAAGCTTTAAAAAGCTGTATTTTGAATCGCCATATTCACGCTCTGCGTGTGCGACATCAATTTCAATGGTACGACGAGCGAATGTGTTCGCAAGAATAGGGATAAATGTACTTCTTTCGTGACACTGTAACATTGCGTCAACAATGTGGCGACGATAAGCACGCAACATACAGCCGTAGTCTCCCATAGAGCGACCTGTTGCTTTAGTGATCATTGAGTTAATCATTTTTGAAGCGGTTTTGCGAAACCACGAATCCTGGCGGTTACGACGACGAGTTCCGACAACGTCATAACCTTCTTCAGCCGTAGCGACAAGTCTTGGGATCTCTTCAGGTGGATTTTGTAAATCAGCATCCAATGTGATCACTAAATCACCATCAGCCTGATTAAAACCAGCCATAATTGCGGAATGTTGACCGTAATTACGGTTTAAAATAATTGCAATAACGTGATTTTCTTCAATTGCAGCCGCTTCTTCTAACATCTTAGCTGAATTGTCACTACTACCATCATCAACAAGGATCAGTTCATATTCTTGTTCTAATTGTTTACAGCTTTTAATTGTACGTTCTAAAAGCTGAGGAAGGCTCTCTTCCTCGTTATAAACGGGAATTACAACCGATACTTTCTTGATTTCATCAAATGTTGACACTTAAATATGCTCCGAAAGAATTTCATTGATCGCATCTACAACACGAATAACATCTTCATTATTCATATCAGGAAACAGCGGCAACGAGCATAACGTTGCAGAGTTCCATTCTGATTGAGGAAGGGATAAAGAAGGATAACGCTCACGATAATATTTTTGTGTGTGCGCTGCACGGAAATGTAACCCTGTACCAATATCTTTCTGCTTTAATTTTTCCATAAAAGCATCACGATCGATACCACAGGTATTTTTATCAACTCTCACCATAAATAGGTGATTTGCATGTAAATGTGGATATTCAGGGACACTCAACATTTTTAATGGAGAGTCTTTGAGTTTTTCACGATACAGCGCAACTAATTCGGCTCGTTTAGCATTCATTTCATCTAAACGTCTTAATTGCACCACGGCAATCGCTGCATGAATATCAGATAAATTATATTTGTAGCCAGGTTCAACAACTTCGGCTTGAGGTTTACGACCTTGAATCTGTCTATCAAAGGCGTCTACTCCTAAACCGTGGAATTTTAAACAACGTACTCTATTAGCCAACTCGTCATTATCAGTAACAACCAATCCACCTTCTGCACAAGTTACATTCTTAATTGCATGAAAAGAAAAAATGGCAGTTCCTTTTTCACCAATCCATTCATTTTTATAGCGAGTCCCTATAGCATGCGCGGCATCTTCGATAAGAGGAATTCCTGCATCTTGTGCAACTTTTCTTAATGCATCAAGATCGCAAGGTGCACCAGCATAATGAACCGGAATAATCGCTTTCGTTCTAGGTGTAATCGCTTTTTTGACATCTTCTGCACTTACCATCAAGGTATCACGGTCAACATCAATCATCACTGGCTCCGCACCAAGTAACGTAATGATATTCATCGTTGAAACCCAAGTTTGTGATGGTGTGATAACTTCATCACCAGCACCAATTCCCATCGCCATTAAAACAACATGCATACCTGCAGTGGCAGAGCAAATTGCGATAGCATGTTTGCTACCAAATTTTTCACAAAAATCTTGCTCTAATTGGTGATTTTGAGGGCCTGTTGTAATCCAACCTGAACGCAGTACATCCTCAACGGCTTTGATTTCTTCATCGCCAATCGCAGGGCGAGAGAAAGGAAGGAAGTGACTCATAAAAAATGTAGCCTAATTAATGAATGAATAAAAAACAATTATATACAAACTATTGTTCACCAGCATCAGTCTTATTAAGAAAACATTAAAAAAACCTTAATAATTACTCAGGGATAAACTTAACAATAGCCATATTATTGTAAAACTAACCAATCAATATGATCAACATCATTGATGCATTTGATATTTGTATTAAATGTAGTTGATAATAAATTTTCGTCCAATAAAAGTGCAGATGCGCCAGAATTGACCAAGTATCCATTTTTTATAAGTAAAACTCTGTCTGCTTTTTGGTAGGAATGATTCAAATTATGTGTACTCATAATAACGGCACCACCTTGTTGGCAAAACTTATCAACCCACTTGTCCAAAATAGCCAACTGTACGACATCTAAATTATTCGTTGGTTCATCAAGTAACATTAATTTTCCTTTTAAATCATCACTTGACCATAATTGGATAAATGCGCCAACAATTCTAACCCTCTGCCATTCACCTCCGGATAAATGATGAATGTTTTTTGACAATAATTCATCTATTTTAAAATCATTTAACAGCATATTTAATTGCTGAACATCCATTTTCGACAATTGATGATATAATGAGAGATAATGAAAAACTGGCATAAATGACAAAGTTTCCAATTGTTGTATAACAATGCTCTGCATTCTAGAAAGATCACTATATTTATAATGTCTTATTGAGGTTTCGTTTAGAATAATCTCCCCACTAAATGGAAGCTCTCCCGCGATCGCCATTAAAAGTGTACTTTTCCCCGCACCATTAGCACCAATTAAGTGGACACGTTCGCCATAGTTTACTCGTTCTGTAAATGTGTTAAGTCGGTCTTTAACACTTAAATTATCAAATTTAAGTAACGTCATATTACAAACGTCCCATCTCTTTTGTTGCCAATAACCAAATAAATAAAGGTGCACCAAGCGTTGCTGTAATCACCCCTATAGGAACTTCTGCACCATTTAAAATCAACCGAGATAGCAGATCAGCAAGTAATAGCAATCCACCTCCAGCAAGTGCACACGCTGGTAGTAAGGTTTTATAATGCGTTAATCCACATAGTCTCAATAAATGTGGTACAACAAGCCCTACAAAGCTTATAGCACCCGCTAAAGCAACACTTAGCCCTATCAATAACCCAACCGCTAAAATAAACCAATTTCTCCATTGATTAACGGATATACCTAATTGCTTTGCTCTAAATGAACCTAGAGATAAATAATTAAGAACATCGGCTTGTAGACTAAGAATTAAAACAATGGGTATAAGAGTCCAAAATAAGATTTGATGACGCCAATCAATGCCACTAAAACTACCCATCAACCAATACATTAATTGTCTTAAATCTAAAGCTGAACTGAAATAAACCAGCCAGGTCATTATCGCGCTTGCCATAACGCCTAATGCCACCCCAATTAATAGTAACTGAGCGTTAGACAGCTTTTTTATTCGAGCAAAAAACATTAATAAGAGAGTAATACCTAATGCACCGAATATCGCGGCACCACTTATTAACCAAAAGCTTAAATTAAATTGCAAAACAATGAGCAATACAACACACACACCCGCACCACTGCTTACGCCTAATAACCCTGGTTCTGCGAGTGGATTTTGGAATAAAGCCTGCATAATAGCACCTGCAATTGCTAAGCTGGCGCCAACTGTCATTACTGCAAGTATTCTGGGTAAACGGATCTGCCAAACAAATAAATGGGCTTCATCTGTTAACCATTGATGTGGAAATAACGAAATCTCACCAACAGAGAGGGAAAAAATAAACAAGAAACATAATACTAGCACCATTAGAAACAGCTTTTTTTTGTCGTCAATGCGCTGTTTTTTAGTAAATTTAATCAAAGGATTAATTTCTTTATTCATTTCATTCCCTATCCATGCAATAACAGCTCTTACTATTTTTTGTTTATAAAATACTTTTTAGCAACATAACATGTTCACATTCAATGATGAAAAACTAAATTTAGAACATGTAAGTTTGTCTCTAATAATGAAGAAAAAATTGAGATTAACTATCACAGTGTTGATGCAGGCAAGAGATTAAGAAGAAAAAGTCAAAATAAGAATAAAAAGTAAGATGATAAAAAATAAAAACATTCCATCCAAATAGAAATATCCATTCAGACTATATTGATAAATATAAACATCTCAATACGTTTAATCAAAATTAGATATAGATAATCATGATAAAAAAACGGCTTTCAAAGAAAGCCGTTTTGGATGTTTTTTAAATCTTATTCTTTTGGTGTTGCGCTCTCAACCCGGCTTTTTAACTTTTGTCCTGGTCGGAAAGTAACAACACGGCGAGCTGTAATAGGAATGTCTTCCCCTGTTTTTGGATTACGACCAGGGCGCTGATTTTTATCACGCAGGTCAAAGTTTCCAAATCCAGACAGCTTCACCTGTTCTCCATTTTCAAGAGAACGACGCACTTCCTCAAAAAAGGATTCTACAAGGTCTTTTGCATCGCGTTTGCTAACACCAAGTTTTTCAAACAGATTTTCTGCCATTTCAGCTTTTGTAAGCGCCATAGGTCTAGTCCCTCAAGGATGCTTGGAATCGCTGTTTCAATGCTGCTACACAGTTACTCACTGTTGCAGCAATCTCATCTTCTTCCAGTGTATGCTCGATATCCTGCAAGATTATGCTAATAGCGAGGCTTTTATAGCCTTCTGCTACTCCCTTACCACAATACACATCAAATAAGTTTATGCCAACTATTTGATTTCCGCCAACTTTCTTACATTCAGCTAAAATATCCTCTGCAGCAACATTATTCGGAACAACTACAGCGATATCTCTACGATTCGAAGGGTAACGAGAAATTGCTTTTGCTTGTGGTAAACTGCGATTTGCAATTGCATTCCAACGTATTTCGAATACTACCGTACGGCCGTTTAAGTCAAGTTTACGTTCAAGCTCTGGATGAACAACGCCAATACAGCCAATATATTCATTTCTCAGATAAATCCCAGCACTCTGTCCCGGATGAAGTGCTGAATGATTAGCTGGTTTAAATGTAATTTCATCTAGCTGGCCTGTCAATTCCAGAATTGATTCAATATTACCTTTCAAATCAAAGAAATCAACAGTTTGCTTCTCTAAACTCCAATGTTCTTCATAACGGTTGCCCGCGATCACACCAGCTAACATAAGTTCCTGACGTATTCCATATTCTGCTTGATTATCAGGAACAAAACGCAGACCTGCTTCAAATAACCTAACTCTAGACTGTTGACGGTTCTGATTATAGACAGTCGTAGTCAATAACCCGGTTAATAGAGACAGCCTCATTGCTGACATATCTGCTGAAATCGGATTAGGCAGAATCAATGCTTCTTCATTTGGATGTAATAAAGATTGGATCTTCGGATCAACAAAACTATAAGTAATGGCTTCTTGGAAGCCGTTATCTACTAGCATTGTTTTAACGCGTTTTAATGATAAGTTCGCTTCACGATGATTGGTCATCACCAAATCAGCGCGCAATGGTACATCTGGAATATTGTTGTAACCATAAATGCGAGCAACCTCTTCAATCAGGTCTTCTTCGATTTGAACATCGAAACGCCATGAAGGAACGATTGCTAACCAGCCATCACTTTCAACAGAAACTTTGAACCCTAAACGAGTTAATGAATCTAGAACTTGTGCATCATCGATCACATGACCTAATAAACGGTCTAATTTTTTACGTGTTAATTTGACCGGTGCAATATTTGGCAAATGTGCTTTATTGGTGACATCAATTACTTCACCAACTTCACCACCGCAAATTTCTAATAGTAACTTAGTTGCACGCTCAATTGCTTTGTATTGTAGTTCAGAATCAACACCACGCTCAAAACGATGAGAAGCATCAGTATGCAAGCCATAACGACGTGCACGGCCTGTAATGGATAATGGAGAGAAGAATGCACACTCTAAGAAGACATTTTTCGTTTCCTCATTAACGCCTGATGATTCGCCACCGAAAATACCAGCCATACCTAATGCCTGTTTTTCGTCTGCAATAACTAATACATCTTCTTTTAATGTAATTTCATTGCCATCAAGTAAAGTCAGTTTTTCACCTTCTTTACCCATACGAACAACAACAGCACCTTCAACACGATCAAGATCGAAGGCATGTAGTGGTTGACCCATTTCAAGTAAAATTAAGTTGGTAATATCAACAATTGGGTCAATAGAACGAATGCCACCACGGCGTAACTTTTCTTGTATCCATAAAGGTGTTTTTGCTTTCACATTTATATTAGTGAAAACACGACCTAAATAACGGGGACACGCTTCTGGCGCTTCAACACGTACTGGGAATGTTGCTGAAGATGTTGCCACAACAGGCGACATATCAGGTACTTGGCATTCCATTTTATTGATAACAGCGATATCACGAGCAACACCTAAAATACCTAAACAATCAGCACGATTTGGTGTAACACTAATCTCAATCGCATTATCATTTAATTTTAAGTATTCACGAATATCCATACCAATAGGTGCATCGGCAGGTAATTCAATAATACCTTCATGGTTTTCTGAAATGGCTAATTCAGAAAATGAGCACAGCATACCCTCTGATGGTTCACCACGTAGTTTTGCTGCTTTAATTTTGAAATCGCCTGGTAATACTGCCCCGACAGTTGCAACCGCAACTTTTAGGCCTTGGCGGCAGTTAGGTGCACCGCAAACGATATCGAGTAATCTGTCACCACCGACGTTAACTTTTGTTACACGTAATTTATCGGCATTAGGGTGTTGTCCACATTCAACAACTTCACCTACAAACACACCGTGAAAATCACCTGCAACAGCTTCAACGCCATCAACTTCAAGACCAGCCATTGTTAATTGTTCAGAAAGTTCTTCGCTACTAATCGCTGGGTTTACCCACTCACGTAACCAAAGTTCACTGAATTTCATGAGATAATCCCACCTTATTTAAACTGTTTGAGGAAACGAAGATCGTTTTCGAAGAATGAGCGCAAGTCGGTGACACCGTAACGTAACATGGTCAAGCGTTCCATACCCATACCGAATGCAAAACCAGAATACACTTCAGGATCGATACCTACATTACGTAATACATTTGGGTGAACCATACCGCAACCCAATACTTCTAACCATTTACCATTCTTACCCATGACATCGACTTCTGCAGAAGGCTCTGTGAATGGGAAATAAGAAGGACGGAAACGAATTTCCATATCTTCTTCAAAAAAGTTTTTCAGGAAATCGTGTAGTGTTCCTTTTAAATTGGTAAAGCTAATGTCTTTATCAACAATTAAGCCTTCAATTTGGTGAAACATTGGTGTGTGAGTCTGATCGTAGTCATTACGATATACGCGACCTGGTGCGATGATACGAATAGGTGGCTGTTTATCTTGCATAGTACGAATTTGTACACCCGACGTTTGTGTACGTAATAAACGTTTAGCATCAAACCAAAAAGTATCGTGGTCGGCTCTTGCTGGGTGATGTGCAGGAATATTCAACGCATCAAAGTTATGATAATCATCTTCGATTTCAGGACCAGATTCTACAGAAAACCCTAATTCGCCAAAGAAAGTTTCAATACGTTCAATTGTACGAGTTACTGGGTGTAGACCACCGTTTTCAATGCGGCGACCGGGCAAAGATACATCGATTTTCTCAGCAGACAAACGTTCGTTTAATAATGCTGATTCAAGATGGTCTTTACGAGTATTCAGCGCTTGCTGAACCTCTTGTTTAGCCTGATTAATGACAGCCCCTGCAGCTGGACGATCTTCCGCGGGTAAGTCGCGCAGCGTGGACATCTGAAGCGTTAAATGACCTTTTTTCCCCAAGTATTCAACACGAACCGAATCCAGCGCAGCAACATCCTGTGCCTCTTCGATAGCTGCTTTAGCTTGAGCAACGAGTTCAGCGAGATGTGGCATCGTTTCCTCTTCCTTTGACCTGTGAGGTCTATTAGTTGTTATCAATGATGACGAATAAAATTGCCTTTTTGGTTTCTAACCCAGTATTGAGATCTGAAAACAAAAAAGCCTCCATATTGGAGGCTCAGGCGCTACTTTTCGTTTCTTTTCTTACGCGCAAAAGCCCCCTTGAATTAGGCGCTAAAGTAAAAAAAGAAACGGAAAAAAGCGATATTTAACATTGATAATGTCTCTTAAATATTAACTTATTGAATTTATATCATTAAGCCACAAATTTAGACAAAATAAAAGAGGGAGAAAACTCCCTCTTCCATTGCTTAATAATAATTAAGCCAGAGCACCTTTCGCTTTTTCAACTAAAGCAGCGAATGCTACTTTGTCGAATACAGCGATGTCAGCCAGAATCTTACGGTCGATTTCAATGGATGCTTTTTTCAGACCATTGATGAAACGGCTATAAGACATACCGTTCTGACGAGCTGCTGCGTTGATACGCGCGATCCACAGCTGACGGAACTGACGTTTTTTCTGACGACGGTCACGGTACGCATATTGACCAGCTTTGATTACAGCCTGGAAAGCTACACGATATACACGTGAACGTGCACCGTAATAACCTTTAGCTTGCTTTAAAATTTTCTTGTGACGAGCACGGGCGATAACACCACGTTTAGCACGAGCCATATTAAACTCCTAAATGTCTATATTCTGTTAAAAAAATGATACTTATGCGTATGGTAAGCAAGCTACGACCAGACCTAAATCTCCTTTAGAGACCATGCCTTTTGGACGTAAATGACGTTTACGCTTAGTTGATTTTTTAGTCAGAATGTGACGGAGGTTAGCATGTTTACGCTTAAAGCCACCACCAGCAGTTTTTTTAAAGCGCTTAGCTGCGCCGCGTACTGTTTTAATCTTTGGCATTTCTATAATCCACTTCGCATTGTTAATAACATAAAATAATGAGGCGAATAGCAATCAGCCATTCAGGCTGACGCTATTACTTGAATTGCCCGACTATTTCTTCTTCGGCGCTAACACCATGATCATCTGACGCCCTTCAATCTTATTAGGGAAAGATTCAACTGCAGCCAGTTCATCCAAATCTTCACGGATACGGTTAAGCATCTCCATACCGATTTGTTGGTGTGCCATTTCACGACCGCGGAAACGCAGTGTGACTTTGGCTTTATCGCCATCTTCAAGAAAACGAATCAGGTTGCGTAGTTTGACCTGATAGTCGCCTTCATCTGTACCAGGACGGAATTTAACTTCCTTAACCTGAATAACTTTTTGTTTCTTTTTCTGTTCTTTGAGAGTCTTACTTTTCTCATAGAGGAATTTGCCGTAGTCCATAATACGACAAACTGGCGGCTCGGCATTAGGACTAATTTCAACTAAATCAGCACCTGCTTCCTCGGCTTTCTCAAGAGCCTCTTTCAGACTAACAACTCCAATCTGTTCGCCATCTAAACCTGTTAAACGAACTTCATGAGCGCGAATCTCACCATTGATGCGATTCTGACGCGTTGATTGAATTCTTTTTCCGCCTTTAATACCTTATTCCTCCAACTGATGAAGACTTCTGCTTCTAATTTCTTGCAGAAGCTTTTCTTTAAATTCGTTAACGTCGATACTGCCAAGGTCTTTTCCTCGACGAGTACGAACCGCCACTTTGCCTGATTCAACTTCTTTATCTCCACAGACAAGCATGTACGGAACACGACGTAAAGTATGTTCACGAATTTTAAAGCCAATCTTCTCATTTCTCAAGTCTGCTTTTGCACGAATTCCGGCATCTTGCAATTCTTTGACGAGTTTTTGTACATAATCAGCCTGTCCATCCGTGATATTCATCACGACAACCTGCTGTGGTGCTAACCAAGTTGGGAAGAATCCTGCGTATTCTTCGGTCAGAATACCAATAAAACGTTCTAAGGATCCTAGCACTGCTCGGTGTAACATAACAGGTACTTTACGCTCGTTGTTTTCGGCAACATAAGACGCGCCTAAACGACCTGGTAGTGAGAAGTCTAATTGTACTGTACCACACTGCCATGCACGATCTAAACAATCGTAAAGTGTAAATTCAATTTTAGGGCCATAAAACGCCCCTTCGCCTGGCTGATATTCAAATTCAATATTGTTATCAGTTAAGGCTTTTGCTAAGTCTGCTTCAGCAATATCCCATAATGCATCTTCACCGATACGTTTTTCTGGGCGAGTAGACAGCTTAACAACAATTTTTTCAAATCCAAAAGTAGAATATACATCATAAATCAATTTGATGCAGTCATTTACTTCACTTAAAATTTGTTCTTCTGTACAGAAGATATGCGCATCGTCTTGTGTAAAGCCACGAACACGCATTAAACCATGTAATGCACCTGATGGTTCATTACGATGGCAACTACCAAATTCAGCCATACGTAATGGCAAATCGCGGTAAGAACGTAAACCTTGTTTGAAGATTTGTACATGACCTGGGCAGTTCATTGGTTTGATACAATATTCACGATTCTCTGACGATGTTGTGAACATATTTTCTTTGTAGTTTTCCCAGTGACCTGTTTTTTCCCAAAGAACACGATCCATCATAAATGGACCTTTTACTTCTTGGTAATCATATTCTTTTAATTTACAACGTACAAATGTTTCTAACTCACGGAAAATAGTCCAACCATCATTATGCCAGAAAGCCATACCTGGTGCTTCTTCTTGCATATGATATAAGTCAAGCTGTTTACCAATTTTACGGTGGTCACGTTTTGCAGCTTCTTCTAAGCGATCTAAGTAAGCTTTTAACTGTTTTTTATCAGCCCAAGCTGTACCATAAATGCGTTGTAACATTTTATTATCGCTGTTACCACGCCAATATGCACCTGCGATTTTCTGTAACTTAAAGTTATGGCAGAAACGCATGTTTGGAACATGTGGTCCACGGCACATATCAACATATTCTTGGTGATGATAAAGACCAGGTTGAGAATCTTGGCTAATATTTTCGTCAAGAATAGCAACTTTATAGTCTTCACCACGAGAAACAAAAGTTTCACGAGCTTCAGCCCAGCTTACGCGTTTTTTAATAACGTCATAATCTGTTTTCGCCAACTCTAGCATGCGTTTTTCTAGAGTTTCTAAATCTTCCTGTGTGAGAGAATGGTCTAAATCCACATCGTAGTAGAAACCATTTTCGATAACAGGACCAATCGCCATTTTGGTTTGTGGCCATAATTGTTTAATTGCATGTCCCAATAAGTGGGCACAAGAGTGACGAATAATTTCAAGACCTTCATCATCTTTTGCGGTGATAATCGCCAGATTTGCATCATGTTCGATTAATTCACAAGCATCCACTAGCTCACCATTAACACGGCCAGCAATACATGCTTTCGCAAGTCCTGGGCCGATATCTGCAGCGACATCCATGACAGAAACTGCATTTTCAAATTGACGTTGGCTTCCGTCAGAAAGAGTAATAATTGGCATTTAAAATCCTTATTTACAGTGGTGACCCATACGCAAGATCACTTGTAAGCTTTTTATTTCGTATGTATTCAGTACGTTACGACAATTTTCTCACTTTACCTCGCGAGGTTTGCACATAGAGATGAACACTTACTTATCAAGTAAATATCTATAATATCGCTGAGCCTTATCGTAACTCGGGGGGAATTTTATCACAGACAGCAAAGATTTATAGCTTTATCTCATAGGTAATTTTAACGTTTATTTTTAATACACAGAGAGATAGAAATTTTTATTTAATTTGTCTACCATAATAAATAAGCGGAAACCGCGGCTTTAAAAAAACTTATTCTGGGGCGGTCCAGACTTTTATTATAAAAGGAATATACATGTTTTATCTAAAACCCCGCCCTCGTAAATTAGTTTACGCTATTACTTTTGAAACTCTCGCGATTTTATTAAGCACTGTTTTACTGACCATATTAAGCCAAAGTCAATCACATAATTCACTCCCTGTTGCAATTGCGGTTTCTGTTATTGCTTTGATTTGGAATTATATTTTTAATTCTTTCTTTGAATTAATTGAGTTAAAATTAACAATAAAAAAACGGACTGTCATAGTACGACTAATCCATGCAATAAGTTTTGAATTAGGTTTATTTTTCTTTACCATTCCACTTTATATGTGGTGGTATAATGTAGGTTTTATCAAAGCAATAAGTATGGAAATAACTATATTAATCTTCTTCTTTATCTATACTTATTTATTCACGCTTGCCTTCGATAAATTATGTCCACGAATTTATTCAGTAGGAAATAAAGTGGGATAATCGCTTAATCCTGTCTATACTCAGTAGGACTTTTATTAAAGTATTGGCGAAATGCCTGACTAAATGCAGAATGCGAGTCATATCCTACTGCTAAAGCAATATTTTCAATATTTAGTGGTGTGTATTTTAATAATTCAGCGGCTTTGCTAAGCCGCTGTTGAGTAACATATTGCATCACAGACACCCCAACCTCTGCTTTCATTTTTCGTTGTAGTGTACTCGCTGATGTATTAAAAGCGAAAGCGATATCATGTGTTGTTAATGGTATATGTAATTTATTCGCTAACCAAGCATCCAAACTATCGCGCCAACCTTTTTGTATTTTCATTTGGGCAAGTAAAAGCCGTGTTATGGTTGAATATTGATCTGGAAGTTGAGGATATTGATGTATCCACTCTAATAAACTAATGGCAGCCGGTGATAACGCAAATTGTCCACCTTTCTCACTTAATTGCCATTGCGAAGTTGCAGGAAGTTCTAGGATAAGATTTTTATTATCTATATTGCCTGAAAAGGCATGATGAATCGTTGGGGGGATAACCAAACAGTTTTGATTAGAAATCAGAAAATTTTCTCGATTAAAATTAACTTCCATTGAACCTGAAAGCCCGAAAATAATCTGCCATAAATTATCATGATGATGAGATACCGTCTCTTGTGTATAACAGCGCAAATGCAATTGAGGTAATAACAAAAGACACTCCTTTATATCCATCCTACTATTGAATAATTACTATATCAAAACTCAGCAGAACATCACTATTTAAGAGTGCCAGATAAAGATACTTATTTATGCTAGACGTGAACCATTTGGTAAAGGCAAGTTAAACTCAGCCAATACAATTGCTCCCGTTTCATCTGGTGCCCCTGTAATTAAGACTTCAGATTTTATACCTGCAATGCGTTTAACAGGGAAATTACATACACACAAAACACGACGTCCCACAAGCTCTTCAGGAGTGTAATTTACCGTAATTTGAGCACTTGAGCGCTTTATGCCTAATTCGCCCAAATCGACTTCCATAATATAAGCAGGTTTATTAGCTTTCTCATTTATTTTTGCGCTGATAATTGTTCCCACTCTCATTTCTACACGTAGAAAATCATCCCATTCAATTAAATCTGTCATTTTTTTACCAATCTATTTTAATTTACAGTGATACCTTGATTACTGAGTTATAGATTAGCACGCATTATGCTAGCTCACCTGTAGTGAGGCAGTCATTCTCTGTTGAGAAAGAATCACTCACACTCTTTTTTCTCTGATTCTCATTATTCTGAATTTGCCTATTTTTAATAACATTTAAAATAATCATATCAATTCATAATTTTGTTATATATTAAAAACACTCCTATTGATAACCCCAGAGAATATTTATGATAAAAAAGATAACAGAGTGGACAACACTGGAAGGAAAACTTGTGCGTTTAGTCCCCCTAAGTATGGAACATTACTCAGAACTCTATGAACTAATTAAAAAAGATAGGCCAGATGAACTTTGGTATACCACTGTTCCTTCAGTAATAGAGTTACAACGAGATATTGAGCATAAACTTCAATTACAACAAAAAGGGTTAATGTTGCCTTTTACCATTATTTCTAAAACTAATAACCGTGTGGTTGGCATAACAACCTTTATGAATATCGATAACCAAACACCAAGGTTAGAAATAGGCTCAACGTGGTATGCAAAAGAAGTACAAAGAACAGGAATTAACACTGAAGCTAAATACCTATTACTTAAATATGCGCTAGAAGAGTTACAGTGTATTGCTGTTGAATTTCGTACTCACATATTAAACCAAACAAGTCGCAGAGCGATTGAACGCTTAGGTGCAAAACTCGATGGCATTTTACGTAACCACCGACTAACAATAGGCGGTCAAAAAAGAGATACCTGTGTTTATAGTATTACTGATTATGACTGGCTCTCAGTAAAAATACATTTAGAGTGGTTAATGAAGAAATACCAATAAACATTAAGATTATTATGCTTAAAAATAACTTTTTGCTGTTTAATTTGTTATCATAAATACTCCTTAATTACCTGTTATTATAGGAGCTTTTATATTCCATGCACTCTGCTTACCAGTTTTTTCAGGCTATTGGCCTTGGTCTTATTTTACTTTTACCTTTAACTAATCCATTAACGACTGTTGCTCTCTGGCTTGGTCTTTCAGGAAATATGACCAAAGAACAACGTAATCAACAATCTTTAATGGCATGTGTCTATATTTTTCTCATTATGACCATCGCGTTTTATGCGGGTCGCGTCATAATGACAACGTTTGGTATTTCGATACCCGGTCTTCGTATTGCTGGAGGGATGATAGTGGCCTTTATTGGCTTTAGTATGCTATTTCCTAATACACCTAATGTTGATGATCCTATTTCTGACGATAATAATCCTCACCACAATCCCAAAGAACCCAATATTGCCTTTGTTCCTTTAGCAATGCCAAGTACCGCAGGACCAGGAACCATTGCAATGATCATCAGTACCGCAGCATCAATACCTTCGCGTACTGATATTGCTCAATGGGTATTATATGTGGCTCCAGTAACGACCTTCTTTTTAATTAGCGTGATTGTTTGGCTGTCACTTCGTGGCTCCACCGGCATTATGAAATATTTAGGTCACAGTGGTATTGATGCTATTTCTCGTGTAATGGGATTTTTATTAATCTGTATGGGTGTTCAATTTATGATTAACGGTGTTCTTGAAATCATTGCAGATTTGCCTGCTTTATTAAAACAGGCTCAAGCCGCAGCTAATTTGCCAGATTAATTATCCCCTGCATGGTAAGCGGCTCTTACTTTAGCTAAATAACGTGGTGCTTGAGTTGCCGGATGGTTTTTTTCAACGTAACGATAAAAATCGTCCGCACTCATTGAATTAATTTTAGCTATCGCATTGTCTCTATTTTTATCAAATGTTCTCAATAAAGCGCCTGCGCCATTCACATAAGCAAGAATGGTGGCGTAATAAAGTGTTTCAGGATCAGCAATACCAACAAGGTGGCGCTCTCTTAATAATTGAATATAAGCCGTACCTAAATCAATATTAATAGCAGGATCTTTCAATTGAGCTGTTGTTGGTTGCCCCGCTTTTCCTCTATTTTGATAAACATCTCTTCCTGCTGTTGATGCTTTAATTTGCATTAATCCAACTGCATTTGATTTACTAATTACCTCTGGTCTAAAGTTAGACTCAACCTGGATGATCGCTTTAATTAATGTTTCATCAACATTATAACGGCTAGAGGCTTGCTGTATGTGATTATCAAAAGGGGTTGCTTTCCATTGTGCCGTGGAGATCGAAGCATTATTAATACGGCTATTTATCGGCTTTTGACTTAAAAATCGAGATGTGTCTTTTTGAATTGGTTGATGAGCATTATCAGCACAACCAGCAAGAAGCAAAATTGCCAAAGAAAAGATGATTTTTACTTTCACGTTTTATCCTTTTGCATAAAGGGTTGTACAACGATATGTTTATATATCAACAAGTTGGAGATATATTATTCTATTTCCACACAAAAATTCACGCTAAAATATGGCAAAGTACGAGAAATAAATCAATCTATTACTATTTCTAGCGTGTGTTTTATCTCAAATCTATCCCATTCACTATGATTGCCTCCCAAATGTATTAATCAGAATAGAATCTGCCATAATAAGTTTATATCGTGTCATTACTTATTTTTGAATAAATGGTATGCATTAGTGCAATGTAAAAAAGAGATTGAGAGATCGCGATAAAATCGTAGCGACATAACCCACGTTGAATTAATAAGGGAGAAAGTGCATTTTTATGCGTAATAAAAATCATCTCTTACACAAATAGTTACGAACGATTGTTAATTTTTGTGACAAAACCCGACAATCTACTTAACATTTATTGGAATACATGTTGTTATCTTACTTCTAGTCGTTATCAAATGAAGCTTTTTACACAGAGATAACTTGACTTTTTTGAAATGATATTGATAATCATTATCAATTAAGAAAATACCTCTGCAACTATAAGGCAATAATAATATGGATATATTTCGCTCTGTAAACAAATTTTCACTTACGGCTTTATGCCTTATGGCAACAGTCTTTTTAACCACACCTGCACAAGCAAAAGATAAACTTAAAGTCGTCACTACCTTTACTATTATTCAAGATATCGCACAGAATGTTGCTGGAGATGCAGCGATTGTTGAATCAATTACAAAACCTGGTGCCGAAATTCATGATTATCAGCCTACCCCAAAAGATATTGTAAAAGCCCAAAAAGCTGATTTGATCTTATGGAATGGTTTAAACCTTGAACGCTGGTTCGAACGTTTTTTTAATGAGTTACGTAATGTTCCTGCGGTTGTAGTAACTGAAGGCATCACTCCAATGGCAATTAGTGAAGGTGCTTACAAAAATAATCCGAATCCACACGCATGGATGTCACCAAATAACGCATTAATTTATATTGAAAATATTCGTAAAGCATTTGTTGAACACGATCCTGATAATGCAGCAATTTATAATCAAAATGCAGCAAATTACGCAGAAAAAATTAAACAGCTTGATGCACCATTAAGAGAACGGTTGTCTCGTATCCCACAAGAAGATCGTTGGTTAGTGACCAGTGAAGGCGCTTTCAGTTATTTAACTAATGATTATGGCTTTAAAGAAGTTTATTTATGGCCAATTAATGCAGAAGAACAAGGCACACCACAACAGGTTAAATATGTGATTGATACCGTTAGAGAACACAAGATCCCTGTTGTCTTTAGTGAAAGTACAATTTCAGATAAACCGGCTAAACAAGTCAGCAAAGAAACTGGCGCAAAATACGGTGGCGTTCTTTATGTTGACTCACTTTCCGCTGAAGGTGGTGAAGTTCCTACTTATATTGATTTAATTACTATTACAGTAGATACAATTGCGAAAGGATTTGGGCAATGAGCAATATAAAAGCTAATCCTACGTTGACTGTTGATAATGCCACAGTAACTTACAACAACGGTCATACAGCTATTTTTGATGCAAGCTTCTCTATCACTGGTGGCACTATTTGTGCCCTAGTGGGCATCAATGGCAGTGGTAAATCCACACTATTTAAAACCATTATGGGGCTAGTAAAGCCCTCTAAAGGTAAAGTGACATTAAACGGCAGCCCGATTCAGCAGGCGTTAAAACAAAATATGATCGCCTATGTACCACAAACAGAAGAAGTTGACTGGAATTTTCCTGTGCTTGTTTCTGATGTTGTAATGATGGGACGTTATGGAAAAATGGGTTTTTTTCGTATTCCTTCAAAACGCGATCATGAAGTTGTTGAAGCATCATTAGAACGTGTTGGTTTGTCAGGCTTAGGACATCGCCAAATTGGTGAACTTTCTGGTGGTCAGAAAAAACGTGTTTTCTTAGCACGAGCAATGGCTCAAGAAGGTACTGTTTTATTACTTGATGAACCTTTTACGGGTGTCGATGTTAAAACAGAAAATGCCATCATCGAGCTTTTACGCAATTTGCGCGAAGAAGGCCACTTAGTTTTAGTTTCAACGCATAACTTAGGAAGTGTACCTGAATTTTGTGACCACGTTATTTTAATCAATAGAACGGTGTTAGATAGTGGTCCAACTGAAACGACATTTACACAGAAAAACTTAGAACACGCATTTGGTGGTGTGTTACGTCACATTAGCCTCTCAGGTTCTGATCTTCATGATGATGACGATCCACGTTCACTTACTGTTATTACCGATGATGAACGTGCTGCTGTTTTCTATGGTCATCAAGAAGAACACACTCCAGCGCACCAAAGCCAGCGCAAACAAGGAGATTAGCCATGCTAGATTTACTCCTACAACCTTTTGAATATAACTATATGGTGAAAGCAATTTGGGTCAGTGCCTTAGTCGGTGCTGTCTGTGCGTTTCTTTCATCCTATCTTATTTTGAAAGGTTGGTCGTTAATGGGAGATGCCCTTTCCCACTCAGTTGTTCCCGGTGTTGCTGGAGCTTATATATTAGGTTTGCCCTATGCAGTTGGTGCTTTTTTTACGGGTTTGCTCGCGGCATTATCAATGACACTTATTCGTCATATCACACGCCTTCGTGAAGATGCCGTTATTGGCTTTATTTTCTCCACTTTTTTTGCCTTTGGTCTGTTACTAGTTTCGCTTAAACCAACAGCCGTCAACGTTCAGACCATCATTCTCGGGAATATCTTAGGTATTGCTGATGAAGATGTATGGCAAGTTGTGATTATTACGGGTGTTTCTTTTTTCGTCTTATTTTGTATTTGGAAAGACTTGCTGGTGGTTTTTTTTGATGAAGTTCATGCAAAATCAATCGGCTTATCACCATTAAAATTAAAAATTATCTTTTTCACTCTTTTGAGCGCTTGTACTGTTGCGGCTCTTCAAACTGTTGGCGCCATCCTTGTCATTGCTATGGTAGTTACCCCTGGCGCAACTGCTTATTTACTCACAGATCAATTTAAACGGCTGGCTATTATTGCTATCTGTATTGGCACAGTCACAAGTGCAGTAGGCGCTTATCTTAGCTACTTCTTTAATGGTGCAACAGGTGGCGTGATTGTCACAATGCAAACATCACTCTTTCTGTTGGCTTTCTTATTCGCCCCGAAACACGGTATGTTAGCCGCTCGCCGTCGTGCTCGTCAGAGTTCACAACAGTTGATCACACAATCTCATCAGCATAAAGGATCAACAAAACCAGAAGAGGTGAAACTATGAATGAGTTGATGGAATTTTTCATTGAGCCTTTTCAATATCCCTTTATGCAACGCGCTATTGTTGCGGCCATTATCATAGGTATCGCCTGCGCTATTTTATCTTGTTATATGGTATTAAAAGGCTGGTCTTTAATGGGAGATGCAATCTCTCACGCTGTTTTACCTGGCGTTGTTCTTGCTTATGTCACTGCTATCCCGTTAACAGTAGGTGCCTTCCTTTCTGGGCTATTTTGCTCTTTTGCCACCGGTTATTTAAAAGATCACAGTCGCATTAAAGAAGATACAGTGATGGGGATTGTATTCTCAGGCATGTTTGCGGTGGGTTTGGTTATTTTTGCCAGTGTCGATACAGACCAACATTTAATGCATATTTTATTTGGTAATATTTTAGGCATTACACCTGATGTATTAACTCAAATTAGTATTATCTGTGTAATCACCATCACTATTATGCTTATTAAGCAAAAAGATTTTATGCTTTATTGCTTCGACCCTAACCAAGCCAGAATTGTTGGCTTACCTGTCACATTATTGCACTATGGCTTACTATCCATTTTGGCATTAACCATTGTTGCTTCAATGCAGGCCGTTGGGATTATTTTAGTTGTCGCAATGCTTATTTCACCGGGGATCACTGCCTATTTATTAACACGCAGTTTTTCACGCATGATTATGTTAGCAATTATATTTTCTGTCGCATCTAGTGTTATAGGAACATTTATTAGTTTCCATATTGATGGAGCAACAGGTCCTTGTATTGTGCTAACGCAAGCTGTGTTCTTTATTATTGCGCTACTCTCTAATCAGATAAGTTTGGCAAAAATAAAGCGACAAACAAAACCCGCTAGCGCCTGAGCATTTTCTTTATCTTCGCAAAAACGGGATAATCATCCCGTTTTTTAGCTTTATACTTTATTGATTTAATTAAAGTGTTATTGTCATAGTATAAACATCGCTCGTTACTATTTTATTTGGGTCTACTAAGTAAACAACTTTGCGAGGTGTAAGTATGTGGCAGAATATAGGTCGTTTACTGGAATCAAACTTAGGATTTTCAGCAAAGATAAACGAAAAAATTCACCTTTCTAGTGGTGATATTCATCATACATGGAAAATTTATTATGGTGATACGCCTGTTTTTGTGAAATCTAATTTGCGTGAATTTCTGCCTAACTTTAAAAATGAGGCAGAACAACTCGAAATGCTGGCAAAAAGCCAAACAATTCGAACTCCTCGAGTTCTTGGTATCGGTAATAGTAAAGATACCAGCTTTCTACTCCTTGAATTTTTGCCTGTTCAACCATTTACACCTCATAGCGCCTACTGTTTTGGACAACAACTAGCAAGACTACATCAGTGGGAAGAACAACCTAGTTATGGCTTTGATTTCGATACCCAAATCGATACAACCCCTCAACTCAATAGCTGGGAAAAACGCTGGAATCACTTTTATTCTGAAAAACGTATTGGTTTTCAGCTACAACTAGCTTCTGAGAAAGGTATGGTTTTTGGAGATATCGATGAGGTCACTCAAATTATCACTCATCGCCTTGCTGATCATAATCCACAACCCTCTTTGCTTCACGGCAATCTATGGCCTAAAAACTGTGCTGCAATTGGTCAATCAGAAGGTACCGTGTTCGATCCAGCTTGTTATTGGGGTGATCGAGAGTGTGATATCGCAATGTTACCGCTTTGTACTGCAGTACCTGCAAATATTTTCGACGGTTACCAAAGTGTTTGGCCACTATCCGATAAGTTTTTATCACGTCAGCCTATTTACCAACTCTATTTCTTCCTCAACCGTTGTAATTTATTTGGGGGCGAAGAAAATTATTTAGAAGTCAGAAAAATCATTGATGATCTATTAGCAACACCTTAATAGGAATAAAGTGAAATAGTATTGAGATAATAAAAAACTAAAAAATATAACCTCGCCAGATTCAGTGATGCGAGGTTTATTTTTCCTTTCAATTAATATAAGTGAACAGTCCTCGCTCACTTTAAAATAGTGTTACCATCCTAAAAATTTCATTAAGAAATAGCCAATTGCAATGACAATCAGAGGTGATAAATAAAGCACCATAATTTGAGTAAATATAGTATGTCGCGGTAACTTGATATTTTGTTGCAATTCTTCAGCCGTTACACCACTTTTCATTGCGCGTTCAATAATAAGCTGATCTTGTATATTTTCTTTTAAATATTTCACTTGACGATAAATTCGTAATCCTGATGCGCTGAATGCTAATCCTATGAACATAAAAAGAAAAATAACAAAAAAAGTGATATTTTCTTGGCTAAATCCCATTTGTGTATTGGGGATAGGTGAATTTCGCCAGAAAAAACCTAAAAAAGGTGTGTTAAATTGCACCATTTCCGCTAATACACGAAAAAAATCATTAATCACGGCATTTACACCATCACCACTTGGGCGTTGAATTGCAGCCAATCCTATCAATGATACAGCTGTCGAAATAAAGGCAGGAATAAAAATAAGCCAGCCAAGTACACGCTTTAAAATGGCATATAATCCTGCATATTGATAACTCATCACATCCTCACTAGTCGAATTCGTCAATATTTATCTGTTTATCGTAGTCTAATTAACGGCTAACACGACAATAAATTAATAGTAGCTATTCTCTCTATTTATTTTACAAAATAAATAAGAAACTGATTAAAAAGATTTTCCCTGTAACTCTTGCTACAATCGCCACTCGACAACATAGACCTTATTTATGGAGAGTAACATGTCTTTTAAATTCCCTATTGAAGCTGCAATATTTGATATGGATGGTTTATTAATCGACTCTGAACCATTTTGGCAGCAAGCAGAACATGAGGTCTTTGCTGAATTAGGCGTCGATCTATCCCTTGCATCGGCAATGCCCGATATGGTTGGGTTAAGAATAAACGAAGTCATTGATTTATGGTATAGAGCATCACCTTGGCAAGGCGTTTCAAAACAAGAAGCAAAACAAAAAATGGTTTCTCGTGTTGTCAAATTAGTTGAAGAAACAAAACCACTATTACCAGGTGTTGAGCATGCCTTAGAACTTTGCAAATCATCAGGGTTAAAAATTGCACTAGCATCAGCATCTCCTGATTTTATGCTTGAGCGTGTCCTGGAGTTGTTTAATATTCGTCATTACTTCTCAGCTGTCGTGTCTGCTGATGAGCTACCACACAGCAAACCACACCCTGAAGTTTATCTAAATGCAGCTAAAGCGCTTAATCTTGACCCTATTCACTGTGTTTCATTAGAAGATTCTCGCAATGGTATGATTGCTTGTAAAGGCGCCAGAATGCGCTCTATCGTTGTCCCTGCAATAGAACAATTTAATGATAAACAATGGGGCTTAGCTGATGTAAAAATTGCGTCACTCAATGAACTAACGCAACTACATTTATTAGGCTAATTTCCATAAATAAAAAGGATATTCTACTTTATAAGATATCCTTTTTATTCTGCTTTTAATAAACATAAGCTCATTAACCTCTTCTCTATTTTTAAGTATTCCTCTTGTATATTTCTTTTGCTTCCTCTCGCCGTGATCTTACTTTTTGGTTCCTTATCCTAAATTCGATCATTTTTAAATCAATCAAATAAAATATTCCTGTTATTGCTTAATATTTAAGACAATTTTTATCTTTTTTGTCTGTTAGTTATCGTCAAAACCTTTTATACTTTAATTACTGTATAAATGAACAGCAAATAAACAGACATGGAATGACAGCAGAAGGACATCTACTTTTTTCTGTGGCGACACTTGTGTTAGCGCAGAAACTTGAAATAACGCCAGCTCTTGCTCATGGTGATTGGTTTCACATGATCCCTGCTGTCTTATTAGGCTCACTTCTACCTGACTTAGACCACCCTGGCTCTATTCTCGGGCGATTATTCCGTATTATCTCACTGCCTCTATCAAAACTCTGTGGTCATCGAGGTTTTACGCATAGTTTACTTGCGTTTTGTGGTTTAGCTATTTTATGGGAAACACAAGTTTCACCACAGTGGGATATTTCCGCCGATATCTTTCATGCCCTTTTATTCGGTTATCTTAGCCACCTTATTGCAGATATGTTAACTCCCGCTGGCGTTCCTTTCCTGTGGCCTTTAAAAATACGCTTTGCATTACCCATTTTAGGCAAAAAGAACAATAAAAAAGGCGAGAGATTTATCTCTGTTTTGATCCTTGTTGGCGCACTTTTTTTTACCTCCTCACCTTACTGTTACCCTGCCTTCACAAATCAATAACTGGTTACAGATGTACCACGATAAGCGTACTAATTTTTAACACAGCCTGACAAAAACCTACGTTTCTCTATTTATTTATAAATTCTTACTTCTTTTTATACCAACTTTCCTTGTTTTTATAACCAAATGATTATATAAAATAATAATTAATTATAAAAAGTTATTAACAGTTCTGTTACCCTATATCGCATTGGTGCTGTTATATCCTTTCTTATTGCCTAAGAACTCATATCGCATACAATCGTCGAAATTATATAAATAAAGATCTCGTTGGAGAGTTAAGATGAATTTTCCGTTAATCATTAACGTACTCGTCTTTGTTGTGCTATTACTCATCTTGGCTAAATTAAGTCAACGTCAGTGGAGCCTTTCAAAGAAAGTTCTTGTTGGTTTAGTTTTTGGTGTTGCTTTTGGGCTAGCACTACACGCATTCTATGACTCACACGATCCTATTATTAAAGAATCTATTCTTTGGTTTAATATCGTGGGTAATGGCTATGTACAGCTGTTACAAATGATCATTATGCCATTAGTATTTGCCTCTATTCTTAGTGCCGTAGCTCGATTACACCAAGCATCATCACTAGGAAAAATTAGTGGACTCACTATTGGCACACTATTATTCACCACAGCTATTTCTGCATTAATAGGTATTGTTATTGCTAATTTATTTGGCTTAACAGCAGAAGGCCTAGTACAAGGTGAACAAGAAGCACAGCGCTTAATTGCACTTGAGCAAAATTACATGGGCAAAGTTTCTGACTTAACGATGCCACAGCTTATTTTGTCATTTATTCCTAAAAATCCATTTGCTGATTTAACAGGTGCAAGCTCAACATCAATTATTAGCGTCGTTATCTTTGCTACTTTCTTAGGTATGGCTGCACTGAAACTGCTCAAAGAAGACCAACCTCGTGGTGAGAAAGTTTTAGTTGCAATTGATTGCTTACAATCATGGATCATGAAACTGGTTCGTATTGTTATGATGTTAACACCTTATGGTGTAATGGCGCTGATGACTAAGGTTGTTGCAAGCTCAAATATGCACGACATCATTCAATTAGGAAGCTTTGTTGTTGCCTCCTATGTTGCTATTGGCTTAATGTTTGTGGTTCATGGATTACTAGTCAGCTTTACGGGTTTGAATCCTATTAAATTCTTCAAAAAAGCGGGGCCTTTATTAGCATTCGCATTTACAAGTCGTTCAAGTGCTGCAAGTATTCCATTAAATATTGAAACTCAAATTAAGCGTGTGGGTGTGCCAGAATCTATCGCAAGCTTCTCATCATCTTTTGGTACAACAATTGGTCAAAATGGTTGTGCGGGTATTTACCCTGCGATGTTGGCCGTTATGGTTGCGCCTACAGTGGGAATTAACCCATTAGATCCAATGTGGATTGCCACTTTAGTTGCTATCGTAACCGTCAGCTCTGCAGGTGTTGCGGGCGTTGGTGGTGGTGCTACATTTGCAGCTCTTATCGTTCTGCCTGCAATGGGTTTACCTGTGACATTAGTTGCCCTATTAATCTCTGTAGAGCCATTAATTGATATGGGACGTACCGCATTAAACGTCAGTGGCTCAATGACAGCGGGTACAATCACGAGTCAAATTATGGGACAAACGGATAAAACTGTCTTTAACCAAGATGAAGAAACTGAACTTACAGTAAAATAAACTTTATCTGCCTCTATTAATAAAGTCAGTTCATCATTTGAACTGGCTTTTTTTTGTATCTGTATTAAGTTACATATCTTCTATTTATGTTACCCACCAATATCAATTAAAAACCTATAAACATAACAAGGTAAAATCGTGCAAAAAATTATGCGAATTTTGCGAAAACTCTATAAGTATGAAAACAGTCAGTATGATCCTGAACGCCAAGTTTCATTGTATCAGCTTGATACTCTTTCAGAAAAAGAACGAGTCTTGTTATCAGAAGTCAATTGGCGACCTAATGTTATAGAAAGATTTGCTGATCATTCTGATGTTATTTCAAAATTAAATAGCTTAAAAAATAATCCATCACTCACCCAAAAGCGTTGCTTAGATGGATTTGTGGCTGGTGTGGGTGGCAGCTATCTTAGAGGTCGTTCTGTTTTAGGTGCTTTTCATAAACTACAAAATTTGCCACTACATAATTATGAAGAAAAACCTCAATATGCCTGTTGTTGGATTTGTAGTGATAGAAATCAACAAAAATATATTAATGACAGCTATTTTCAATATTGCCTCTATTACGGTAATTCTTATACGAGCAATCCCACTTATGCTTATTTGAATTTAAAGCACTTACTAACAGCCCCTCCCGTTAGTCCAACGCAGGAAGATAAAGAGATCTTTAAGCAATTACTTCATTTATTACGTAGCGCTCCTGAAGATGAAACTCCGGGTAAATTTGAAAAACGGTTGAACGAGGCTAAATTAATTTCGGGTGATAGATATACCAAACGAGGTATTTTGCACTCACTTGCCTTAGTGGGGATTATTCCTAATGCCTATATTCCATTATCTTTAAATAGCTGGGCTAATTTTGGCGATATTACCATTGCAGAAAATCAACTTAATAACACCAAAGGTCGCTCTGATATGGAAATGCCATGGGCAGGCTGGAAAGGCAACCTAAAAATTGATGAAGAAAAAATGGCAACATACTTTGATGAATATTTAAATTAATCCCCCTATTCTTCATACATAGAAAGCGCCCAATACTTTCATATTGAGCGCTTTTATTTGAGTGTTCGCGATTAAACTCTCAACCTTATTTCAGGTACTCACCATTGCGCAGTGCTTCAATACGCTTATCTAATGGTGGGTGAGATAAAAATAACTCACTAAATGACTTATTACGGCCATTAATACAAAAAGCCATCATGCTACTTTCTTCTTGTGGCTCATAGCTCGTTTTCAAACGTTGTAATGCAGCTATCATTTTCTCACGACCAACAAGCTTTGCAGAACCTGCATCCGCATGGAATTCACGATAACGTGAAAACCACATTGTTATAATGCTGGCAAGAATACCGAATACAATTTCCAGAACCATTGAAACCCCCATATAGACCCATGGGTTTCCATTGCTATTTTCACTCTCTTCATCATTAGAGACAAAATTAGCAACAAATTGAGCGATAATACGAGAAATAAAGATAACGAAGGTATTCACAACACCTTGCAGTAAAGTCATGGTTACCATGTCACCATTAGCAACATGGCTAATCTCATGGGCAATAACGGCTTCTGCTTCATCACGACTCATACTGGCTAACAAACCAGTACTGACAGCCACCAGCGAAGCATCGCGACGAGCACCTGTTGCAAACGCATTAATATCAGGCGCATCATAAATTGCCACTTGTGGCATTTTGATACCAACTTGTTCAGACTGGCGTCTTACCGTATCTAATAACCAACGTTCTACTTCTGAAGTTGGGTTTTCAATAACTTGGCCACCCACTGAACGTAATGCCATCCATTTGGACATTAATAGTGAGATAAATGCACCACCAAAGCCAAATAAGCCCGCCATGATCATCAAGCCTTGAACACTACGACCTTGTATGCCTGTTAAAGATAAGATGATCCCAAAAACAAACATAACAGCTAAGTTTGTTAACAGGAATAAAGCAATTCTCATCATATTGATATTGTTCCTATTTTATCTAATTATCACATTGCTAAAACTGTCTTATAAATAAGGCTTTTTTAGATTTTATCAAGCCTTTTAACTTATTTAATATTAAAAACGATATAACTTTACATTTTGATAAAAAAATAGTCAGTGAACGCCTAATATTAAGCATCATTTAGAACTTAAGTATAAAGTAAGATTGATAATAGATGATATGAATTTTCTATTTTTTCAAACGGAAGGGATTTATTTAGGAAAGACCGGTATCGTTTAATATTGTGACAACAAGTTTATCATAAAAAGCACCGTAATATGTAGACGCCACGATTTACCGTGCTCGATAGAGCAACTATCTCTGTTTTTTATGCACGACTCACAACATATGCAAGCCGTGCATTTTATACCAGTAATAATGGACTCAATTACCGCTATAAATTACATTTTGAAGCGATATGTGGTTGTCATCGAGCCAGATAATGAATGAGCTCGTTGTGAGTGACCATCATAAAGTTTTGGTGTGGTATAGTCGTTTTCTTGCTGGTGGTGCCAACCGATCCCACCGCTTAAAGAAACAGAAAGATTTGCGGTTGGTTTCCAGTAGCTAAATAAACCAAACTGTCCTTGTTTTAATCTTTCACCAGAATAGCTGAATTCACTATAGTTGGTACGCGCACCAACAGACAGCTCTTTACTAACTCTGTATTCAGCTTCTAATGCGCCCATAACCTCGCCATCACGAACATAGTCGATATCTGCGTAAGCTGGTGAGTTAAAACGCCCACGGGTATTACCAATTGGATTACGAGCAAATTGACCAACACCATTAGCTTTTTCAGCATCGGTATATGTCACACCTGTACGCAGTGTCCATGGTGACTCTGGAATGCGCCACTCCAGGGTACCTGCAACGTGCCATGCGTCATGATCAAAGTTACGCTTACCCTTATTGGCATCACTTAATGTACGTTTACCATCACTACCATAATCATGATAATAAAAGACGCCACCCATGGTCACATCTGAAGTTAATTTATATTTTGCTTCTAAACCATGTTGACGAAATACATCATCCGCTTGACCATAGAAATAAAATACTTTTAACGGTTTAGTGTTGTAGTTAATGCCACCGGTAAGAACATGATCGATATTATGTCTAACACCATTACCATCACTGAAATACATTCTGTCGATATTTGGGCTATCACGACGCATTACTTTACCGTCAAGGAACAATAAATCTAAGCTCCAATCACCCATTGCTGTATTAGTCGCATAACCATTATAACTGTTTAATGATAAGCGCTGTGAGTTCGTAAAAATACCGGTATTTTTTAATGTAAACCAACCTGCTTTACCGTTAATTAACACAGGATCTAAATCAAATTTAACTTTTGCGAAACGTT
Source organism: Proteus penneri (assembly GCF_003144535.1). Classification (GTDB taxonomy): domain Bacteria; phylum Pseudomonadota; class Gammaproteobacteria; order Enterobacterales; family Enterobacteriaceae; genus Proteus; species Proteus penneri. The sequence continues at coordinate 159,344 of NZ_PHFJ01000003.1, forward strand.
GACCAATTTTGTTATAGCCTTTTGCTTCACCATCATCATTGTATAAAATTGCACGAGAGGCGAAGTCTTTACTTGCGCCTAATTTGATACCACCATAATAAGAAACATCAAATCCTAGAATGCCACCTAAATAACCTGATTTGAAATCAGCTTGGAAGTTTTGCCCCCAAGCATTAGCAACTTGCTTTCTATAACGTTGCTCTTGTTTATCAAAACGGTTTTCAGTTTTCAAATACTTCCACATATTAATTGTAGAAAGCTCAAGTTCTGAATCTGAAATAAATGCACTTTCTTTAATTGAATTTTCCCAATTCGCAGCATTAGCAACGCTTACTGCTAAGAAACAAGGAGACAGCATAAACAATACTAATTTTGTTACTTTCATCTTAATGCAACCTGGTTAATAAATATTTAAATTATGCTGATTTATACTCAGCAAGTTTAATAAAGCACCATTCTTTATTTAGCTAAAAAATAACCTTTGATTAATTTAAAGTTGCACTAACTTCAAGCAATAGAGTCATTTTTTGGCGCAGGAAACGAATATGGATATCTCACCATATTTATATTTACGTATTTTTCTTAATAAAATTCGATAAGAAAATTATAAATCAATTTCCTTTAATCATCATTCCTTACGTAGAGATCCTTAATCTGAAAATATAATATTTTAGTTATGATTATTTCTCTAAAAATACATTTTTGACTCATAGAATAAAAATGAGTCATTATTTAGGTAGTGATTTTAGCTAATGCGTCAATATTCCAAAGTGACGCGAGATCTTCATAATCTGTATGTTATAGTAATTTTTTGTCAATTTAAGAGATCGTTGTCACAATATGTTACATTTATTACAATTCAAGCACCATTAAATGAGATATTAATCACAATTAAAAGTCGCTTTATCTCTTTATTCAACTTATCAAATAAGAAACTCACTTCTTATCTAAAAATTAGCCTAACATTCTCTTTTATAGCTTACAAAATTTACTCAAAATGTATTTCGAATTAAAAATAAAGTGACATAAAGCTAAATTTAACTATCCTTTTATTAAAAAAATTTATATTACTGGTAACTTAATATAGTGAATAACTAAAAATATGAATGCTCCCATCCAAAAACATACTATTGGTTTTCTTAAACAATTTTTAATAGAAAACTTGATAAATATTGATTAGCAATAACAAATTTATATCTTGATTAAAATAAATATAAAAAACCCCAACAATTGGTTATCCAACTATTGGGGCTGATTTTAAGTATCAGTTGTTATAAAAGATAACTTAATTTAATAATTTCTTAGGTTTAAGCACTTTTGAGAGATCAACCGCAATTTTAGCCGTCTCATCTAAATAAGGATCTGGACCTTCATAATCCTTAGGTAAATCATCGAGTGACTTCAATGCTGGTTTACCTTCTAATTTAAAACGCTCATTAATACGATTTAATTTTATGGTTTCTAACTCTTTGTTTTCTTTCTCTCTTTCAGCGAAGTTTAAAACAACAAATTTGTCTTCACCTTTTGCTTTAGCATCGTTATAACGCTGAATATCTGCAAAGATGTATGAAAATTCTCTATCATTTGCAATACGCTTAGTATGTTGTTCAGTTAACGGTACTAACGCCGCCTTTAATTTGTCTGAATATTCAGATAGCTGATAGCTTGCTGGAGAGATACTATCCCAAGGCAACGCGTTATCTTCAAAACTCTCCCCCATTTCAGCACTATCAAAGCTTGGTAACAGCAAATCTGGTGTTACTCCTTTAAGCTGAGTACTACCACCGTTAATTCGATAGAATTTTTGAATAGTATATTGCACTGAACCTAGACCCGGCCAATCAGGACTTAGCATTTGATCGTAGACTCGAGTTAATGGGCGATATTGCTGAACCGTTCCTTTACCGAACGTTTGCTCACCGACAATTAATGCACGTCCGTAGTCTTGCATTGCTGCTGCAAAAATTTCAGAAGCAGAAGCACTAAAGCGATTTACGATAACAACCAGTGGCCCTTTATAATACACGACATCATCTTTATCAAAATCTTGTCGAACACGACCATTGTTATCTCTGACTTGCACAACAGGACCACTTGGAATAAATAATCCTGAAAGTGAAATCGCCTCTGTTAAAGCACCACCACCGTTACCACGCAAATCAATGACTAAAGATGAAACATTATCTTTCGCCACTCTTTGTAACTGCGTTTTTACGTCATTAGTTAAACCAACATAAAAACTTGGAATATCCAAAATTGCGACTTTATCACCGTTAATTACTTTTTCAGTTAGCTTAACAGCTCTGTCTTCTAAACGGATTTGCTCTCTGACTAAAGTAATTGTTCTTGGTTTAGCGCCTTTCTCATCAGAAATAACTTCTAATTTTACTTGGCTACCTTTCGGCCCTTTAATCAAAGCAACGATATCATCAAGTCGCCAACCGACAACATCAACCATCGGTTTATTTTGTTGCCCTACTGCAATAATTTTATCACCCACTTTCAACTCTTTACTTTTTGCAGCCGGCCCCCCGGTTACCATAGAGTTGATCATAGGATAATCATCATCCATCTGTAATACAGCGCCAATTCCTTCTAAGGATAGACTCATTTCAGAATCAAAGGCTTCAGTATTTCTTGGTGATAGATAACTTGTATGAGGGTCGATTTCGCGGGCGAATGCCGACATAATGATTTGGAAAACATCTTCACTTTGGCTTTGCGTTTGACGACGTAGCGCAGCTTTATAACGCTTAGTTAATGTCTCTTTAATTTCGCTATCTGTTTTGTCAGATAATTTCAGCGTTAACCAATCATATTTTACTTTTTCATCCCAAAGTTTATCTAGCTCAGCTTGAGTCTGTGGCCATGGTGCTTTTGTTCTATCTAACTCAAATTTATCTTGACCAGTTAAATCCATGGGTTTATCTAGGCGGTTTAAGGCGTATTGAAAACGTTCAAAACGTCTTTTTTGCGCTAAATTAAAGAGATCATAAAGGGGCTGAAGCTCACCTTTTTTCAGATATTCACCTACTTTGGTTTTTTCTTTATCAAATTGGGCAATATCTGATGCTAACAATACATTGTGGCTATAATCTAATAAATTAAGATAGCGATTAAAAATTTTTTCAGAAAAGTTCGCATCTAGCGAAAATTGACGGTAATGAGAACGTTCAAAACGAGAGGTTACTCGCTCGCTCACGGTAGAATGCTGCGGCTCTTGCTTTAATTCGGGTAACTGATCAATGGTTACCATTGCTGGAGTGGCTGGTTTCTCAGCCATTACAACAGAAGTGCCTATTAACGTTAATCCGATAGCAAAAGCCACATTTAGAAGTTTGTTCATGCTCTGGTTGGCCTCCGTATCAGAACTTTAAATGTTCCGTGCGTACATTCATTGCCAAACCGTTAGGCAATTGTACACGTACACCCTCTTTTGCTATCTCTAGCACTGTCGCGTCCATTACGCTACTACCAACGTTAACTTTCAACGATTGACCAACAGTAAGAACTGATGTGTCTTTCACTGGAATTAACTTTTCAGTATTTTTGCGTGGTGGTGCTTTGCGAGGTGCTTGAGTCGCTTTTTGAGGACGAGGCTGTCGTTTTTCACCATCTTTAGGTGGCTGACGACGCGTATTATTTGGCTTTTTCGCTGCCGGACGTTTACTGGTCTCTTTATCACCCTCAGCTTCACGCTTCTTAGCACGTTGCTCTGCTCTCTGAGCTTGAACACGCGCCTTAGCTTCTGCTAATTGTGTACGAGCATGTTCAATATGCTCAGCTTCCAGTTCGCCGCAGTCATTACCATTCAAATCGACACGTTTTGCTCCTTCTTTAACTCCATAAAGGTAGCGCCAACTTGAGGTATACAAGCGTAATGCCGAACGTAACTGTGTTTTGCTCAGTTGAGTTTCATCTTTTAGATCTTCAACAAGATCTTGAAAAATGCCAACTTTCAAAGGGCGAGCTTCACCCTCAGCAATAAAACACTTAGGGAAACGTTCAGCTAAAAAAGCGATGATTTCTTTACTACTATTCAACTTAGGTTGATTTTCCATGAAATTTCCTGATTACAACGGTTTTGCCAACCAGCGCAGGCATGAACAAGCGACATTATAATAGTGTTGCCAACAATTTCTATGGCAAACGCCTGTTAACTTACATAAAATTCACAATATTTTGCTGTATGACAAGTTTTTAAATGCTCGCAGAGCACGTCACACAACGCTTTAAGCCCAATTTCATCTTTTTTATCAAAACGATCAAAAATAGGACTATCAATATCGAGAACGCCGATAATTTGTCCATTTACTTTTAAAGGTAAAACAATTTCAGACTGACTTGCACTGTCACAAGCAATATGTCCACTAAATTGATGAACGTCATCCACTCTTAAAATTCTGTTTTCGGAGTATGCAGTTCCACAAACTCCTTTCCCAAAACCTATTCTGACACAAGCAATTTTGCCTTGAAATGGGCCAAGAACTAATGAATCACCATCATTAAGATAAAATCCAACCCAATTTATCGTATCTAACTTCTCGTAAAGAAGTGCGCTGGTATTAGCAAGTGATGCGATAAGATCATTTTCACCAGACAACAAGGCTGACAAATTATCAGTGAGCTCCTGATAAAAAAGCGATTTTGGCATCATTAAACCTTATTTACGTAACTAAAATAGATAACAAACTCGTAATTTAGCCTATTTTATCTTGGGGTTGAATACTCTATCTTCAAGAATTGGGCAAAAAAACGATAATATCTCCTTAACACCCACAAAAAAAATCAGACACTTTGTATTGTAAAATGAAAGGCATAAATATAATAAAAATGATAACTTGTGAACCATTGAGTATAGGTACTTTTTTTTAACTTAATCAAACGATAACTCTTGAAAAAACCAACTTAGGCGAATTAACGAGCAACATAGTGAACAATATTGCAACAAAGGAAAAGAAATCAATACGCTGTCAAGAGTGTGATCACCTCGTGACACTACCTCTTGCATTAAAGCGTGGGGAGGATGCTTATTGCCCTCGTTGCCAAGCCAAACTCGCATCTTATCGATATTGGTCATTAACTCGTCTACTTATTCTCTCTATTACAATGCTCATTTTGGCATCAATAGCATTTACTCAGCCATTAATTAAAATTCACCTATTAGGTACAATGATAACGGCGAATGTGGTTGATGGCATTCGCATAATGTCAGAGCAAGGTTCTCCTCTTACTGCAACAATGGTCGCCTTTTGTGCTATCGTAGCCCCTCTTAGCCTCCCTATCGCTATTTTATATCTCCATTTAGGAACACGCTTACGCCTTAATCTTCGCCCAGTCTTATTAATGTTAGGAAAATTAAAAGAATGGGTAATGCTAGATGTCTATTTAATTGGGCTTGCTGTTGCAACAATAAAATTAGGCGATTATGCAACCGTCTATATTGGCAATGGTCTAATTGCTTTTGTTTCTTTAATGATACTTAGCTTATTAATGCTAATTAACATTAATATGGACCAGCTTTGGCAACGCTTTTATCCGCAAAAAGAAATAGAAAAAAGTCCTGCAACTTGCCATTCTTGCCATTATCATTTTAAAAGAACACCATCAACACAGTGCCCACGTTGTAAAACTTGCTATACCCCAAGGCAGCCAATGAGTTTACAAAAAACATGGGCAGCATTAATTTCAGCAATAATTCTGCTAATACCTGCAAATTTATTGCCTATTTCTATTTTCTATTTAAATGGTCAACGTAGTGAAGATACTATTTTTTCAGGTGTACTTTCGTTAGTGAATTCAGGCAATACCCCAATTGCGATTATTGTTTTTATTGCCAGTATTTTTGTACCTTTTTTTAAGATTATAATTATGCTGGGCTTATTATTAAGCATTCATTTTAATTCTAGTATTGATCCCCTACTTCGAATGAAATTATACCGTTTCGTCTCTTGGATAGGGCGATGGTCAATGCTTGATCTCTTTGTGATTGGGCTGATGATGTCATTGATTAATCGAGATCAATTGATGACTTTTACAATGGGGCCAGCGGCTTTTTATTTTGGTACTGCGGTTATTCTTACTATCCTTGCCGTTGAATGGTTGGATAGTCGTTTATTATGGGATACTTATGCAACAAGAAGAAAACGACATTCAGGACACACAAGCCCAAATACGCCGCAAGCGTAAAATTTCGACATTTTGGCTGCTCCCTGTTATCGCCATGTTTATTGCTAGTTGGTTGCTTTTCCAACATTGGCAAGATAAAGGTATACAAATCACGATTGATTTTCAATCTGCTTCAGGGATTGTCTCTGGTAGAACACCAATCCGCTATCAAGGCGTTGATGTAGGAATAGTTAAAGATGTCACTCTAAGCGATGACTTACGCAGAGTTATTGTTACAGCTGATGTACGAAAAAACCTTGCCACCGCATTACGGAAAAATACACAATTTTGGCTTGTTACACCTAAAGCGAGCCTATCAGGTGTATCAGGGCTAGATGCTTTAGTAGGTGGTAACTACATCAATATGCTACCCGGTGATGGTGAAAAGCAGTTTAAATTTATTGCTCAAGAAGTTCGCCCTCAAGCAAATATTGATAAAAACCAGCAATTAATTACCTTAACAGCAGATAAACTAGGATCACTCAATGTTGACTCTCAAGTTTATTACCGCCAAGTTCCCGTAGGGAAAGTTTATAGCTACGCAATTCGTCCTGACAACCAAGGCGTTTTTATTGAATTAAGTATTGATAAACAATATGCGCACTTAATTCGTCAAGACAGCCATTTTTGGAATGTATCTGGATTCCAAGGTAATTTTAATTTAAAAAGTGGTGTATCCATTAAAATGGAAAGTGTTTCTGCTTTAATTAACGGTGCGATAGCCTTTGACTCCCCAGAAAACAGTCAACCCGCACAAGAAAACCAGCAGTTTGTTTTACAATCGGCTACCTCTGTTGAGGCGGGTAAAGCAATATATGGTGAAGATGGGTTAATTATTTCTTTAACCAGTGAAGAAAGTTGGGGCGTCGATGCAGGACAACCTATTCTCTTTAGAGGCATAACTATTGGCCAAGTCATACAACGTAATATAAGTGATGATGGTGTTATCTTCGATGCTATTATCGCCCCTGAATATAAACATTATATTTATGAAAACAGCAAGTTTGTTGCCAATAGCCGAATAAACGTCAATATGGGTTTAAATGGTATTGATATTCAAGGTGCTTCTCCTCAAGAATGGCTTGAAGGCGGTATTCATCTTATTCAAGGTAACAAAGGTACCCCTAAAGAACAGTACCGTCTGTATCGCAATGATTTTTTTGCTAAAGCAAGCATCAATGGTAATGAATTACCAGTGACATTAACGCTAAAAGCCTCCAGCCTTCCAGGTATTCAAAAAGGCTCTGTTGTGCTTTACCATCAATTTCAAGTTGGTGAAATCACTGATGTCAGGCCATTAATTGATGAGTTTGATATTGATATTTATATTTCCAAACAATATCGCCACCTTCTTACTGAAAAAAGTGTTTTCTGGACTGAAGGTGCGGCAAAAGTTTCCGTCAATGGTTCAGGATTAACCGTTGAAGCGACACCATTAAATCGAGCCTTAAAAGGGGCTATTAGCTTCGATAACTTTGAAAATATCAATAATAACGCCTCACGTTACAAACTCTATTCATCAGAAACCAGTGCTAGGGCTATTGGTGCTCAAATCACTTTAAAAACTTACGATGCGAGTAAGCTTTCTGAAGGGATGCCTATTCGTTATTTAGGCATTGATATTGGACAAGTCGAATCATTAATCCTTTCACCTGATAGAAAAGCCGTGACTGTTTCAGCAGTACTCTACCCTGATTATGTCAAAACCTTTGCGAGATCAGGCAGTCGCTTCGCTGTTGTTACTCCTGAGTTAACAGCATCGGGATTAGATAACTTAGATTCACTTATTCAACCTTATATTAAAGCAGAGCCCGGCAATGGGGGCGTATATCGTAAATTTGAATTACAAACATCCAATATTACAGACTCTCGCTATCTTGATGGATTAAATCTTGTTTTAAATGCTACAGAAGCCGGCTCAGTACAAATTGGTACGCCTATTTATTATCGAGGTCTTGAAGTTGGTGCTGTGACAGGCCTTGAATTAGGAAACATGTCTGATAGAGTCTTAATTCACATTCGAATCAGTAAAAAATATCAATATCTTGTTAGAAATAATACCGAATTCTGGCTTTCCTCTGGATATAACTTTTCCTTTGGTTTAACGGGTGGTGTTATACGAAGTGGAACATTTAAACAATTTATACGTGGAGGCATTACATTTGCAACACCACCTTCCACGCCATTACAATCAAAAGCGAAACAGGAACAGAATTTCATTTTAAATGCAAAAGAGCCTAAAGATTGGAATGAATGGGGAACGGCAATACCTAAACCTTAAAAATTAGATAATTCTACCCTATTTCAGAAGATTTATTTAAAGCGGATCACAAAAAATGATCCGCTTTTTTTATTTTCAAAAAAAATTTTGGAAATCGATTCCATTTATACTATGCTTAATTCTGTTTGGTCAAAAAGCATTCTTTGAAATAAATGCCTCTAACAAAACATAACAGAACACAACATCGCTTAAACCGGAGTTTTATTATGAAAAAGATAACGTTGAAAATTGCTTGCTATGAAATTGAAGATATTACTTTAAAACACTCTGTCGATAATCAATTAGCTTATATTCATATACCATGTGATTATGACAAAGAATTTTGCATGCAATTAGATGGATGGGATGAAAACACCAGCATTCCAGCCCAATTGAAAGATCAAAATATTCTGCTTTATCGTCATGCTTATGACAAAGAAAACCACCATTGGATCTTAAAAGTGGCATAAGAGATGCTAAAGCGAAATAAAAAAAGCCAGATAAATCATTTATCTGGCTTAGGGAAATGGCTCATTTTGAGCCGTGCGCTAAAAAGTAAAATGTTGCTTACGGCATAAACAAAAATCGAGAACTCACTCAGACTTTCTCAGACTTTTCTATCTCACAACCTACTGTTAAATATTAGCTAACAATATGTAAAGATCCAGTAAACAGCCTAGTAGCACACTATTTTCTACTCAAAAAATCGTTGTTATTTATTTTTATTATTTAAATCAACATGATAAAAATAAAAAATTCTTATCTATATTATCAATCAATTGATTAATTGTTCTCACAAAGCGACTTAATCGCGTTCTGTATCACTTCTACTGATTTTTTCTTTTCAGGTGAATGAGGATCTGGTAGCAAAATAACATCAATTAGCTGCGCTTTTACTTTGCCACTTTCCATTTGTTTCATTGCAATTTCATTAAGAGGATACTGCATCAGTGTTGCTGGATTAATCACAAACCAAGCTCCATCAGCACGACAATTAAGCATCACTTCTTCACGTGTAAATGGCCAATCGTCACCAAATTGAAGCTTACTGACCGTTGAAATAGGTGCCGCCGAGAATGCTTGAAAAGTAAAGAGCATTAACATTCCCGCGAATAAGAAACGTTTCATGTAGATATCTCACTTAAGAAATTAGGTTTTTTAAATTATATCGCAATCTATACAGGTGAGTTAATCGCAAAGATGGCTACGGTAAAAATAACCATTGTTCCAAATAATAGTTCAAGCCAACTATTTACTAGCAGCCATTGAAAGTTATTTTTCTTACGAATATGAGGAACTAAGACATAACGATTGATTACAGCTAAACCAAGCATTAACAACACTAAACTAATTTTAAGCCATAACATGCTTTGGTATTCAGATGATAATTGTACTGCCGGCCATCCAGGAATTAACATAATAGCACTGATAATACCGGTAATTGTCACCAATAAAACAGCAAGATGACCAAAAAGTGAAAACTTCTTCATTGTACCAATGATAGGCTTGATCATCCCATCTGCAAGCTCATCTTTATTCCGTAAAAACTGCAAACAAGCGACAAATGGCCATAGACCACCAAACCAATACGCAGCACTAATAAGATGAACACTTTGATTAACTTTATAGAATACGGCTTCTGATCCTGTAAACATGGCACCATGACCAATTGATGCATGTAAGATCAACATAACTGAAGAAATAATTAATAAAGAAAAGTTGCGAATATAGCGTTGGTGTATAAATAAAATAGCCAATGCAACGGTTGCTAATACCAATTGCCATTGCCAAACTTGACCAAATGAAGTATCTAAGATCGCTCGCCATATTATAATTGACCAGGCATCTTCCCAACCCTCTCCCATAATACCAGATTGCACAATCATCCATAAATAAGTCGTAATAAAGACGATAACTGTGCTAATAGCTAATGCGGGGCGCAAACGAACCTGAATAAGAGGAATGAACTTATCTTTAGCAAGAATGGCAGCCGAGAAGCTCAGTCCGAACATAAACATGACTGCCACGAAATGGGAAAAGCGACATAAAATATAAACGTCTTCAGGTGTCATTATTTTACACTAAATTGATAAGAACCTTTTGTCTTGTGCCCATCAACAGAAACAACGTTCCAATTAACTAAATAATCACCTTCTGATAAATCACTTTCTAAAGGCAATAATAATTTCGCATTGTTAACAGGATCTAAACTCAGCTTTCCTACGGTGATTTCTTTACCATCACTATTAGTGACTTTGATTTTACTAAAGGCTAATTCAATACCTTCAGAGAAGTCTAGCGTGATAACTTTAGGCGCTTGCGCTTGTTCAATCGCAGCACCTTCAGCAGGTAACTGTGATTTTAAGTGTGCATGTGCTAATGCTTGTTGGTATGACATACCAAGGAATAAAACAGCAATAGCCGATAATTTACCCCAAGATGTCTTAAGTGTATTTAATGACATAATAACCTCTTAAATTACAGGTGATTTTTTTATTTATGAAAATATTTTATAGCAATTTTACGTCAAGATCTTTGCTTCTTGATATTAGAAATAAAAGGTTGTGAACTAGCACTCAAAATATATGTTATTTAGAGCAGTTTCTGTTTCAAATATCACCCATTTTTACACTTTGAAAAAATATAATACCCATATTGACAGTCTAAACAGTTCAATACATAACCAAATAAAACTAAAAGTAAAATAATCCCCCTGTATAAATAGCATTCAATAAGTATTTTTTTAGGGGCAAGAACAAACAATATAAGTAAGGAAAAAAATAAAAGATAAGAATCGTAAAGAAGGCAATACAAAAGAATAAAAAACGCCCTGCTATTCATTCACAGCAGAGCGTAATAAGTTATTTAGTAATTTAAGCTATCTAAAAGCTTTACTAATAATTAAACATGTGCAGATGCTGATAATGTGTTCAGATCTTTATCTAATAAGAATAAAGCTTTGCCACTATCACCGACCATTGCTAATTTATCTAGGATTGATTTGAATAATTTTTCTTCTTCATGCTGCTCTGCAACATACCATTGTAAGAAGTTAAATGTTGAATAATCCTGAGTTGTCATTGCAACATGTGCTAATTTATTAATCTCAGATGTAATATGTTTTTCATGTTTGTAAGTTTTATCGAACAACTCAGCTAATGATGAAAACTCAGCAGGTGGAGCTTCAATCGCTCCAAGTAAAGGCATTGCACCTGTATCACTTAAGTAATCAAATAAACGGTGCATATGTTCCATTTCTTCACGAGAGTGAGCTTTTAAAAATTTAGCAGCGCCATCAAATCCTTTATCGTCGCACCAAGCACTCATTTGCAAATACAGATTTGCCGAGTAAAACTCTAAATTTAGCTGTTCATTCAATTTATTGATCATATCTTGATGTAACATATTTTACGTCCTTTGCGATGAAAATTAACATTATGGGTATTATGCACGGTTAAAAATAAAAATATAGCGATTTAGGTGTGATTTATTTGTTTTTTTCAATTAATTACCTGTAATAAAAATAAAAACCAATCTCATTTGTAATATGTTTTAAATACTCTTATAAAGCTAAATAACACTTATTATCATTAAGAGTAAACTTGTATTTAACTGTCAAGGTAAATATAGCAACCAATTGAAATATATAAGTATTATTTTTTGGCTTTGATTTTTTATATTTATTGAATTTTTTATAACCCAAGAAATTCAAATTAATATTAAATAAAAATTATATTTTACCCATGAAAAATATAAAAATAAGCTTTGTCATATATCAACAAGTATATATAAAACAATATCTACAACAATCGTTATTAAAAAAATAAAACATTCACCCATTAGCTATTATTATTCTCTATTTTTTATAATTTCTATTTGATATTGCGACACATTTATTTTTTCAGACAGCAATTCTTTTTCATTTTTTTTCATATGAAAAAATACATATCTCTCAAAAAATAAAAATAATTTCAATTTTTGTGCAGTTTTTCGTTTTGACTGATAAGATTAGTAGGTAACTCATATTTGTATGTACAAAAAATTAATATTAAAGCCCTAATCATAATAAAAGGTTAATTAGGAGCCACTATGACAAAAACAGTGTTAGTACCCGTTGATTTTACAGAGCTTGGTTTATTAGACAAGGTTGTGTCTCATCTAAAAGCATTGTCTGTCGCTGACAAATTGAATATTCATTTTTTATCAGTCATCCCAAGTTATGAGTCTTTTGTCGGATTTGCATTCGCAGGACAAGACAGACTAGCAAGTGATAAACAACGGATTGAAATTGCATTATCCACACTAAAAGAAAATTTATCGCACATTGATATTCCAAATAGTACAACTCAATTTTATGTGTCTATAGGTAATCCTCGCGATAAAATTTTAGAAACCGCAAAAAAAATTCAAGCAGAGCTGATTGTCATTGGTTCTCGTAACCCTGGTATGAAAACTTATCTTCTAGGTTCTACCGCATCTTCTGTGGTCAGTTACGCAGAATCATCTGTATTAGTCGTGCGCTAATCGCCCACTTCCATCTTCCATAAGAAATCTGGTATTTCTCATAAGCCAGATTTCTTATTCTTTTCACCATAAAATCAATTCAAAATGGTATTTTATTTTATCGTTATTATCTTTAAGAGTAATGATTAAAAATATATTCTGAAGCAATAAGATAATTATTAAAAAAAACCAAAACACATTCACTTTAATGCTTTTTATATAAACCAATAAATTCATCATCTCATAATAAATTTATATTGTTCATAATGTTAAATTATGTAAAGATACTTTTTCTATTAAAGCTAATTTTAATCAACAGGGTAAAAGGAATTAAAATGAATAAAGAACTTTCTGAAAAATGGCAAGAACGTTTTTCATTTTTTGATAAATATGGTTCACCTAAAACACCAGAATTTAAAGCTGCGTATAAAGAGCTTACCTTTGGTAAACGTATTCTTATTGGAATGAATATCTGGGCATTTTTCTTTGGTTTTATTTATTTTCTTATTTTAGGTTTATGGCGCAAAGCATTAACATTATTTGCTATTAATATTGCTATTTTCACAATTATTGGCTTTTTACCTGTAAATAATGGTGTTATCAATGCGGTGGGTATTGCAGTTAACATTTTATGGGCCATAACAGCCAACTATGCCTATTATTTAAAAGAAACTAAAAATGATCAAAGTTGGAACCCATTTGAAGGTGTTCTGTAATAATAAAGGGGGCAATGCCCCTTTTATTTTCTCTTACTCTTTTTTTATTAAAAACACTATATCCCCTACCTCTTATTTGATAGTAATGTTATCTATTGTTCTATTTAAATATTTTTATCTAATTTACAAAAAATATAAATACAATAATGAAATAACATTAAAAGTTCTTTTTTATCCCAAAAGGATACATTGTTAATGCTATAATTCATTAACGCTAATTTGGGGAAAACGTATGTCTGAACATTTTCAAGGAAAATTTGAAGCTGAACTAAAATATCACCTTCAAAATCCACAAAAATTTATTAATGAGTTAAAAAAAGCAGGTGCCACATTATTTACGCCTGAGAATAAAGAAACAGATTGGTATATGGAACATAAAAATACTGAATTTTCAGCTCCAACTATCAGTTTATGTGTAAGAAAAATGCTTCCCGCAGGAATAAATCTTCTTATCGTTAAAGGCCCTGATTTATCGCAATGTGAAGCTGTTCGTATCGAAGATGCAGGAAAAACAGTCTCCATGTTTACGACTCTTGGCTACCATTGTATTCTCAATTATACAAAATCAAGAGAAATTTATTTTCTAGATAAGTTTCATATTACTATTGATAAGTTAGATAAATTAGGCTCATTTGCTGAATTTGCTATCATGACGGACGACCAAAGTAAACTCCCACTCTATATTGACCAACTAAGGCATTTAGCCGCAAATTTTGGCTTTACAGATAAAGATCTTGAGGAAAATAACTATAAAACACTAATGTTAAATACTCTAAAATTATAAATAAATTTATCCTTTCACATTATCATCCTTTAGGGATCACAATAAGATTAATGTAACTTGGTTTTATGTCATTCTCTAGCATCGCTTTAATATCTTGTTTTTATTTTATGTGAAATTTTCGTACATTATTAGGATCATTATTAATGTGATCCTTATTCACAAATGGAAGGGTTATATACCTTTCGTTTATAGCGATTTAATCTACTTTCTTACTTTTCTACTGCTATCTTTTTGTTTTTATCTCATTTATAACGTTAGCCACTCTTATTTGTTCTATTAAATAAACAAAAAATAATTTAATTTATTGCTGTTTAAATCATTATTACTTTTTTATTTTATAAATAGAAACACTGACACTATTTAAATCTAATTGTTTAAAAATAAATGAGTTAATCACATAAAATTAATAATAGATCAACAAGTTAACCACTATCTCCTAAGGAAATATCTTTTATATCATTTTTATTTTTATCTTTAACTTTTAATATTTAAGAAAAATTAATTAAAAATCAAAGCATTACAAAGAGAGAAAATACATTTGATAAATTTATCAATTAGAACAATAAATAATCATAAAGAATATTTATAAAATGCCGATACTATTTTTTAGTATTTGAAAAAATCAAAAGGATATATGGCATTAAATCAAAGAGTGACCTAAAAACATATTTTTATGTATTTTTTAACTCTTTGTTTATGTCAGTTACAGGAAGTAAAAATAAAACTTAAAAAAATCAATAGATTACACGGTTATATTTTTATGAAAAAGGAAATAACATTACATGTTTAAGAACTTAAAACAACGTTATTTGCCAAACGTCTCTTTTAATATGTCACGTTTAAAAACAACCACATTAGTTTGGCTTATTACAGGCTCTTTAATCTTACTTCTTGCTCTAGCTTGTGTTTTATTCCTCTCTTCAGTTAATGATTATAAGAGAAATTTAAACACACTAAATAATATCTATCATGAACAATCACTATTAAATAATACTTGGGAAAATTTACTACAAACACGTAATACTTTAAATAGAGCCAGCTCTCGCCACTTATTAATTATAAATAAAATGGCTACAGCCAATACTGACATCTCTTCATTATTACAACAAACTAAAGAAAAACTTCAGCACGTTGAGAATGGATGGAAAAGTTTCAAGAATTTGCCTCATAACGTTAAAGATCAAAGTTATGTGCAACAATTAGAGCAAAAATATACTGAACTTAATGCAGCACTCATTGAATTTTTAGCCTTCCTAGAACAAGGCAAAACATACGAGTATTTAAATCAACCAACACAAACCTATCAAGACAATTTTGAGCAAGCCTATACTACCTATCATCAACAATTAGAAAACTACTACACAGCTTCATTGGATGAAGGTGAGTTATTGTACCAGAAAATTATTTATAGCTTAATCGTTATTTCAGTTTTAATAGTTATTTTTTCTTTCTTAGTCCAAGTTGTACTACGAAAAAACTTTATTTCACCTTTAAACGTAATAATGAAAAATATCGAAGATATTAGTAATGGAGAATTAACAACCGACGTCACAACAAAAGGTCTATATGAAATAAATATTCTCACTACCAATATTCAAAAAATGCGAGATCAGATAAAACGGATCGTCAATAATATCAATCACAGCTCAGGCCTTATTAATTCAGAATTAAGTGATATTGCTGTTATGAATAATAATCTTGCTATTCGTGTTGAACAACAATCAGCAGCCGTACTCGAAACTTCTGCAGGAATACGACAATTAAGTGTTACATCAAAACAGCATGCAGAAAATACACAAACATCATGTGAACTAGTCACAAAAACAGATACGATGATCCACCAAAGCAATGAAATGCTCGCTAACGTTGTTGAAAATATGCATGAGGTTGTCACGTTTTCCGAGCAAATTAATGATATTACTTCTACGATCGACAATATCGCCTTTCAAACAAACCTATTGGCTTTAAATGCTGCCGTAGAAGCGGCAAGAGTGGGTGAACACGGAAAAGGTTTTGCTGTTGTTGCTAAAGAAGTAAGAGAATTATCCATTAGTTGTAATTTAGCATCAAAAGAGATAAAGATACTTGTCGCTAATTCAAGTAAAAAAATAAATCAGTGCTTTCAGCTAGCTGCTGACGCTAACGACAATATGGTAGATATTTCTAAGCACACTGAAAATATTAATGAAATGATCCACGATATTTCTATTTCTACAAATGAACAAAGTAATGGTATTGCTCAAATTGAAGATGCAATTAATCAATTAGATCAAACCACACAAGCTAACGCAACAATGACCCGAGAATTAGTCAGTTCATTAGATTCATTGCAAACACAGTCAGATAGACTGAAGCAAGAACTAACTGTTTTTCATCAGTAAGTGTTAAGTCAACCCACATCATAAAAGCTATCTTAATTTTAGGATAGCTTTCTTATTACTTATTTAACCCAACATTAAAAATGGCTAAATTCAGGGATCTCTTTTTTACCGTGTGATTTTAGAAAGTCTAACACTCTTCTTGGGGTTACATTTAATATGCGCTCTTGTGGAAAGTCTATTTGAGCTAATACTTTTAATACTCGATCAAATTTTCCCAACGAAGAAGCTATGTGTGAGTCAGAGCCTAATGCAATTAATCCTCCCGCATCACGTACTGCTTTCGCAATTTCTATACAGTTTTTCTCACTTCCTACTCTAGAATGAATAAATGATGAATTATTCATTTCTAAAGCAACGTTGTAAGTGGCAGCGGCTTTTGCAACTTCAGCAATTTCTATTGGATATTTTGGATTTCCAGGATGCGTAATCATTTGAACACAACCACTTGCTATTGTTGCAATTATTGCTTTTGTATTATCAACTAGCCCTAATGAACCCATGACAGGATCGTGAAAACCAGCAAGCACAATATCTAATTTCTTGCTCATTTTCTCACTACAATCTGTTTCACCTTTAATATTTTTAATATTCGCTTCTATACCGTAAAGAATACCCACACCATCAATAATACGAGGGATCACCGGTAAGTTAGAAAAATGCCATTCATGAGGAGCATCATCCATATCTGGGCCATGATCAGTAATTGCAAATAATTGAATTCCCTGTTTTTTAGCTTGTTGGAAATATTCACTAACTGTACTGTAAGCATGTGTACTAGCAATAGTATGAGCATGTAAATCAACGGGATACATAAACAACTCCTTCCTAAAAACACCTTATGAATATCAATAAGATAGTTTTTCTTAACTATAAGATCTACCTAAAATTAATTATCAATTCCAGTAAAGTACGTAATAACCAACAAACAAGATACTATCTACTTCATTCTTTCTCACATTAGAAAGAAATGAAGATAAATTTTGATAAATATGCTTTAATCTTTAACATACTATTTAATATCAAATAGATAAATTTCACTTTAGTACTATACACAAGAATTTTGAAAACACATTATATTATGTAATTTCGTTTTAAATCCGACTTTCAACTTTATAAAAGGTTATTTATGTTCAACTATCCAGCAATCGCTCATTTTGATGAAGAAAGTGAAACTTACGAAATTACCTACCGTGATTTTGATAATATACACGCTGTTGCTTATACAGAAGATGATATTGAACTAGAAGCCTCTGATATTTTACATGTAGGTCTTGAAGAATTTATTGCGAGTAAATTGCCTATTCCTGCTCCATCTAAAGCGCAATCTGGTGATTTTATTGTCTACTTACCTCTTATCAGCTGTTTAAAAATTGCATTACATAATGCGATGTTAGAAACAAAAACAAAAAAATCCGATCTTGCAAGAAAAATGAATTTAACGAGCGCACAAATAGAACGTTTACTTGAAATTAATCAAACCTCAAAAGTAGATAGCTTGGAGCAAGCACTTTATTTATTAGGTTATGCTATTTCAATCAGCGTTAACAAAGATATTAAACAATAGTAATTAAAAATAAAAATGGCTCTAAATCGATTAGAGCCATTCGTGCTAGATTATTTCACAACAAGTATGCAGGATATTAAAGCCTTTTACTTGCCAAAAACTCTGCATGGTTTGTATAAATAGCAACAATATCTTCACCACGCCCCACTAACCCAGCAACCTGATTTACCATATCTAGATGATCTTCGGCGTAATCATCTTTAACCAATTTACCTAACCGCATACTTGTACGACCTACCAAACCATCATTTTCACGCTCAGTAAAGAATGCATTTAATATTCGCATTGCTGCATGAGTAGGATCCAGTAAATTGCCTTTTTCACCAACAATCGAACCTTGGATATAACTACCAAATGAATAATAGTAGACGCCATTTACAACTTCTTTCCCTTCACCACCACGAACGGCAGGTAATCCTTGTGGGTACTTTTTATTAAACTCAGTTACATTTTCAGTTGTTAATGCTTCCAATGCGGCAACGGCATCTTGTGGGTTACTGCGATTACCTGAAAAGGTAGAGATTATAGTACCAATGGCTTTCATTACTGCATCAGCAATATATTCTGGCACGCTATCCTTACGCACAATACGTCGTACCAAATCTGCAATCTCTGACCCATGGTTTACACCATTAATAGAAGTAACAGAAGCAATACTCTTTGCATGTTTTGCAGCAACATAACGGCAAGCTAATGGACCTTGGCTATGGCCAATTAAATTTACTTTTTTTGCTTTCGTTTCTTTGAGAACTTTTTGCACAAATTCCCAAAGTTGTTCACCACGAACTTCATTTGCGTTAAATGCCGAAAGAGATGCAGTGAAAACTTTATGGCCATTCTTTTCTAAGGCATCCGCAATACCATAAAAATAAGGATAACCGACGACATCATCAAAACCAGATAAACCATGAACTAAAACAATTGGATATGTAGTTGACATATTTTCCATTCCTTGGGCTTAAATTAATTTATTTAATTTGCTAAACATCCTATTAGCAATTTCTAGAACAATATTCAGAGTACAAAATTTAAAACATAATATTTGAAGTGCAAGATTATAGTAAATATCGATTTTTAATGCCTTAATTGTTTTTAAGTATTATTAGTATAATCTCTATTTTACGGTTGTAACGCACCATTTTAATTTATTATTTATTATTTATTATTTATTATTTATTATTTATTATTTATTATTTATTAGTAGCCACTTTAATTAAAAACTAAATCATTTTGAAACTATAAAGAATATTTTCTCTTAAAATGGCTATAAATATAAAAGAGTAACAATTATGGTAATACTTCTTCAGGACGCAAAGTGAGTACTTCATACCCTGTTGCTGTTACTAAAATAGTATGTTCCGATTGAGCAGATAATTTTTTATCTCTTGTCACAACTGTCCAACCATCTTTTTTGGTTTTTATTTTAGCACCGCCTTGATTTATCATTGGCTCAATAGTAAAAGTCATACCTTCTTTTAATTCAACACCTTGTCCTTTAATACCATAATGTAGTACTTGTGGTGCTTCATGCATCTCTCTTCCTATTCCATGCCCACAGTATTCTCTCACTACACTATATCCATGACTCTGCGCAAAACTTTGAATAGCATGACCAATATCGCCTAATGTCGCACCTGGTTTTACTTCCTTAATACCTTCCCACATTGCTTGATACGTTATTTTTGCTAATTTGCGCGCAATAGGGGATGCATCTGGCATAATATACATTTTACTAGAGTCAGCAATAAATCCATTTTTTTCTAGTGTAATATCAACATTAACAATATCTTTGCTTTTAAGGCGTTCATCTGCTTTTGGCACACCATGGCAAACAACTTCATTGATAGATGTATTTAGCACATACTCATAACCATATTGACCTTTACTTGCTGGTCTCGATTGGAGTTCATTGACAATAAAATCATCAACTTTATCGTTAATCTCTAGTGTAGAAACACCAGGTACAATAAAATCATCAAGCATTGTAAAAACTTTTGCCAATAAACGTCCTGACTCACGCATTAATTCAATTTCGTCAGCTGTTTTAATCGTTATTTTTTCCACTCTTCTTCCCTCTTTATTCTACTTCTTGCTTGATGGCTTCTTTTTCTAGCATTTCATTGATAATCATTGGAAACGTTTTATCTGGATTTAATTCTGCTTGAATGCCAATTTTTATCCAAAACTCGGCTTGAGCATTAACAGAGCGTGACATCACATTACTTGCTTTTCGCAAGTACTCATGTAACTCATCAGAAATTTTTACAATACCCACACCAATCCTTATATACAGATCATAATAAAACATATGCGTTCTATAATAAAATCAAATTCTTCTTCTTTCAATTGCTATTCGATACCATCATAGGCATAAAATGCCTAAATTAAGAAAAAAGGAGAAACAGGAAAAAATAGAACCCAAAATGATAATATTGTCTTTTTTATTTCCATATAATTAATTATCTATGCTCATAAGTTCATAATATTTGACTTCAAACTATCGGTCCTTATCAAAATAAAAGTTACTTAAAATTTATATTAGCATTTAATGCTAGTACACTTTTTCTAATTCCCTTTTTAAGTATACTTAGTCTCTAACAACTCCATCTTAACGCCTTCTATACATCATCACCATTCTCTTAATTAATTAATTATATAAACTTATAGGAGTTATCATGCCTGTAAAATCACATCGTATTATATTAACTGGAGGCCCCGGCTCTGGAAAAACCACACTAATAAATGAACTTGAAAATAGAGGTTATCTTTGTTCTTTAGAAGCAGGAAGAGCCATCATTCAAGACCAAATTGTAATTGAAGGAAATGCATTACCATGGGAAGATCCGAACGCTTTTGCACAAGCAATGTTAATTTGGGAGTTACGGTCATGGCATGAAGCAAACAACAATAAAAGGCTTTATTTCTATGATAGAGGCCTCCCAGATATTGCAGGGTATTTACTACTATGTGGTTTAGCTATCCCAAAACACCTTAATAAGGCAATTAACTTATTTCGTTATTCCACAAATGTGTTTATAGCACCACCATGGGCCGAAATTTATACTCAAGATCAAGAAAGAAAACAAACAAAAAAAGAAGCAGAAGAAACCTATTTAGCTATGATAGCTGTTTATAAAAGATATAATTATAATTTAATAGAGCTACCTAAAATAGATATAACTGATAGAGCTAATTTTATTATTAATAAAATATAATTTATCTCGATGTACTTTGGAAAGGTGAATTTTGACATAGTACATAACTAATTAATCATTTTTAGATCCTAGGTAGTAAAAAGGCTACATCAGTAGCCTTTTCTTTATAAATAAATTGTGTAATTTATATGATTTCTTAATCAAGAATAAATTATTTTTACTACTTACTCTTCTTTTGGTGGATTTTTGAGGATCTGATGAATTTTTTCTTTCAGTTTCAATTTTTGTTTTTTTAGCTCAACAACTTCTTCACCATAACCTCTTCTATCTTTATGCTCTAATCTAACAATTCTATGGTCAAGTTCGTTATGTTGTTCAAATAGAGCACGAAAATCAGGATCAGTCTGACGAAGTTTTGAAATTAAATCACGATATTCTGGAAACATAAAAAGTTACCTTCCTTATTAATTGTGAATTAAATACTCTTATAATATTTACTCAAACTGATTAGGCTGTCATTGGCTTTATGTTAAAAATAAGACCAACATCAATTAATATTTTTATTTTTTGAAATAACTCATTATTCTTATATTTTACATTTTTAAACATAGTTATAAAATTCAACGCATAAAAGCACATAAAAAATATAAATATAACTAAGCTAAAAATTATAACATAATGAAAAACACGTGTTTATTTATCTCTTCAAGCCAAACATCATCATATCCGTCTCTATTAATAATAAAATGATATCCCTCTGTTAAATAAAGATAATTTATTACTTCAAGTAGCCATTTTTCCAGATATTCCTCACAATAGGAAAATCAACTTATCGTTATCTACTAAGTATTGCCAAAAGAGAACATAGAGCCATCTATTCACATAGCAAAAAATAAGTAAATCCACGTAACATCATATGCCCACAGGGAATGAAAAAACATCAATTTGCCTTAAAACTAGACAAGATAAAGCATAAAAACACTTTTTTACTAAAAAAAGCATTTATTGTTAATTTATAAAATGAAAATTCACTACATTTATATTGATCTCTAATAGTTTTTTATACCCATCTATTCGAGTCACTAAGCCCAATGCCGCCACATTGGGCTTTTTTATTAGCAATGTTTATTAATATCATGCCTCATTATAACTAGCTTATATCTCTTTCACTTTACTCTAATACTTTTTTAAACAATTAAATCATTTGATTTTATGTAGCTTAATCAATATCAACTACTGCATTAAGCAATTTTTTGATTTCATTTATATATCTTACTCTCTCTTTTTTAAGATATAAGAATATAATAAATAACTGACAGTAACAGTACACCTTTCGTCATCTAAATAACAATATTTAGATAGTAATCCTACAAAAATAAAAACAGATAAAACGATAAACTCCAGCAACAAAAACCATAAAATAGCAATGCCGACTCAATTCCCTCTTGTCGGCATTAGTAATTATTTATTAGATAAAATATCTTGCTCTTGTAATTTAGAAAGAGCTAATTCTTTCATCCAATCTGCAAGTAATGGTACTGTTTTTATTGAATCCAATAAAGCACGTTCTTTTTTTGTTAAACGAATAACAATAACTTCTGTTTTCATTGTAGACATAATATTTCCCCATTTGTAAAAAAGAAAATATTGACACAAAATAGTAACAGAACGGTCTGACTTACACGGTTTTACAAAATGATCATTTAACGATGACTAGCAATACATTATGGTGGTATTTATTTAACTTGGCTTAATCATTCTATTTTTTATGTAAACGCTTTATTTAAGATTGCTCATCTTCATAATGAGATCCATACAAATATAAATAAAGGTAAAAAAGTTAAAAGAAATTGCTAATATGCTGAAAAATATTACGTTAAGTCGTTGCGTGACCAGCAAATATGATCTATGACGATAGAATGGAAACACCAACGAAACCAGCACCAACATCAAATCACACTGGATATTTAATCAATGTCCGCAACCAATCTGCTCCGGAAGCAGAAAGTCCTTTCTCGTAAGAAAAAAGGAAGTCTCAACAGGCCTAAAGCTCTGAAGGTTGCTAAACTCACAAGACTATGTGTTATAGATTATAAATTTCAGCCACTGTATCAAATATATTTAATTCGTTATATTTTAATCAAAAACATTATTAATGATTGAAGTCACTATTGCTGTGCTTAATGCAATTAACACCAAATCATTTCCGACAATACGCCATTCATAGCCAGGATAGTAAGGCAATTGGTTAAGCATTTTTTCAGGAACCATTTTCTTCGCAATACCAGGCGGCAATGGTTTTCCTCTTACTAAATTTTTAGCAATACCAGGTGGTAACGATGAGTATCCAGTAAATCCACCATTTAGCGCAATTGCTCTAGCCTCATTATAAGATAACGAAATTGAGAAAGATGTTTCATTATCAAAGTGGTTATTTTGTGATTTATTATGCCATTTATTTGGTTTTTCTCCTTGAGATCCTTTATTTTGACCTCTTCCGTGCCCATTATTTGGATCAGCATAAGAAGAGACTGATATCACCGACAATCCTATAATTATCAATAACAAGTTACTTACTCTAGAAAGAATTCTCATATCTATGACCTCAACAATTAATTTTTACAGAGTATCCTTCAAGCTACACAACTACCATAAGTAATATTCCTAGAAAAAGAATAATTGACAATATAATGGGTGTTGATTCCGTAGTCAGCGCAGACAAAAAAGTCTCACTAAATAACTTATTATAATAAGTAATTGATTTAATTAAACTTGATTGCTCTACACTACCAGAACTTTTAAGCGATGTATTCTGCTGTTAGATTATTCCAAGCATGTTGAATGAGTAATAAACTGATTCACAACACTTAAGATAAAATATATTGATATTTTTATATTACAAAAAATCTTTATTACGATATAGCTATTGAGTTTTTATTTTATTTTGTTTATTAATAATGTCATTAACGCCGTAGAGTTATAGGTTCTAAGTTATTTATTTAGTTAACAGTTTTGCCAAGCTCAAATTGCAACGTAAATTTCTCTTGAGAATACAATAAAGGCCACCAAAGTGACCTTTATAAAAATCCAAATAATTTTCACTAAAACTCGTGATTATTAGCTAGCTTTGCAACCACTTAATACTGGTTTATCTTTTCCTTCAACTAAATCGGCATTATCACCTTTAGTATAAAGCTTATAGGTGTAATTTTTATTTATTGCCTCATAGTTTGCTCCTGAAGCCATTTTCATAATCTTCATTGGTATCATTTCGTTCATTTGATTAATAATTGCATAGCTATCCTTTTCCGTATTTATATAAACAACTTCCATTGTTTGATTGTTTTCACATGTATAAGATACTTTCGTTATATCATCTGCATTATCTGCCATAGCAAAACCTGCAGATAAAAAGCTAACTGTAAAAGCAATACTTTTTAATAATAGTTTCATATAATCTCCTAATGCTATTTGACACACACTTCTAATACATCACTAACTAATTCCTTATAGTTAATCGAATCCTATATTATTTTCCATGAGATTTATCTAATTATAAAAAGGTACCATTGACTTATTGAATAATAATGAGCTTATTTTAATCTTTTCTTAATTTATTATTAGAGATATAAACATGATTAGGTAAGCATTCAAAACATTAGCTTTCGAAATGAAAGTTAGCTCTGAATTAAGGTATATTGTACAAAATCACAAAAAACTAGGAGTTCCTCAAAAATATTATGACAAATATAATTTTTTAAGAAAAAGCAAAGTTCACCTAATAAGTAGAGTAAAAAGCATTCTCACTTAAAGATTTGTAACATTTTATCTATACCCAATATAATGAGCTTTGAACACATAAAAAACTTCCGTTAAGAGGCCTTTATTAATTTAACAAGGACAGTAGTTAGCTTTTCAAATTCAGCTTTTTCATTGTGAATATCGATGTTACGTTTCGGGGTAGCGACTCAAATATTATCTATATCATAAACCGCTCTACCTTGACTAATAAATTTATTTCAAATAAGTGTATCAATACAGTACAATAAAGTAATTTCTATATAGGGCGCTCATATGAAACAACAAATTAAGCCTGAGTCAAATAATATGGCCCAACCATATTGGCCTACCTTGAAACTCATATTGAGTTCTTTTATTGTTTTTAATTTCTACTTAAATTTAGCTGATAAAAACAAGATCTTACTTCTTATTGATATTTTTAACTTAACACTAATTCCTATGTTTGTATTTATAGTTGCATTTGTAACGAAAAATATCACGTGGAAGTCTTTAAAGCTTAGTTTACTTTCATCTATTATCATTTACTTAACATTTCAAACAGTTGATGCAATCCCACTATACTTCTCAGGCGAATTAAGTTTAAATACTTATATCTTTGAACCTCAAAATGGAGTATGGTTTTTTTTAGCTACACCTGTTTGGCAAACTTTTTTTTTATTATTACCAAAAAAATTAAAATCTAATAAATTAATATTATTTTCTATTTTGATAGCATCATTGGTGCTTTCTTATTTAGCCAAAAATTATTTAATTAATTCATCCCAATTCTTCTCTATTATTATATATTTCCCATTCTTTATAATGGCTTATTTTATTAATAATGAAAATATATCCTCATTAAGAAAAAAACCTTTTTTGATAATTGTAATCACTACAACTTTAGCTATAGCTACACTCTATCATGAGGACAGTATCAATAGCGTAATTATAAACTTTACTAAAACTGATTTTTTATCATCTTTTTTTGTTATGTATATTTTAAAGTTCTTGATAAGTGTTGTTTTAGGTTCCAGTATAATTTATTTCGCTTTATCAACTGATAAATATGCTAGAGTATCAAACAATGCTTTAGGTGTTTATTTAATCCATCCTATTATTTGTTTTATTTTCTTACAAATATTAACTTATTTCCATGTGGAATATACTTTTTTAGTCATAATATTACTAACACTATCAACGATTAGCCTCTCTCTTTTATTAGCTTTTAACTCAACTATTCACTGGTTTATTGAGCCTAAATTAAACTTTAACAAGTCGCCACATTAGAACTGCTTAAAAAGCATAAGTAACGGTCTTAGCAGCAATTGCCTCTCCATATCTTTAATGATTAAATCGGTAACTTCTGTGCAAACCATAAAAGACTTGGTGTTTTTCAAAAGCATTATGACAGATATGATTTTTTAAGAAAAAATGGGGATCACTTAATGTGTGGAGTGAAACACTTTTGTTACTAGAAGATGAGCAACACTTTATCTACATTCTTGAACTCTAAAATATGCTTAACATCTTCTTTTGTAGTGTTTTCTACATTAAAAATTTGTTTAACAAATGATAAAAATTCAGCTTCCGTATAATCACTAATATTTTGCTTTTGACTCATTATTATTTCTCTCTATGAATATCAATGAGCCGCTTAGGATTGCTCAGAACCTGCATAAAGTCACCGTTTACGGACACTGCAATAGCTTTTTAAGCCCGAGCATGTTAACGCCATCCCGATAACAAATCCCCATTCATATTACGAATAGACACCTTCAAGTCATAATTAAATACTACCAAATTAGATAGTATTTAAATTCAGCTATATACCTTTTGTTAAAATATTATGATCCTGCTACTATCAAATCCATATGATGTTGCAAAATTAATATATTCATTCAACAAATTTGATGGCATGGTCGGTGTACGTGATAAAATCCATAAATAATCTTTATCTGGCCCTACAACCAAAGAATATTGATAATTCTTATCCAATTTGATGATATTATATCCACCATAGAATGGACCAAAAAAAATGATACTTTTAATGCACCTTTATTAGATGAATCAACAAAATAAGCCTTACCGATACTTTCTTTCCAGCGATGTTTATTTTGACTCCAACCTCGATTAATAACCTTAACACTACCATCATTTCGTAATGAATAATTTGCGGTAACTTTCGTTAAGCCTTTTTCAAAACGATTATCTATTCTAGCGACCTCATACCACTGCCCAAGATAACGTGATAGATCAAAATTATTAACAGGCTCAATGTCACTCGGAGGAATAACATTGCATCCAGTAAGAATCAATGAGCTTAAAAAAGTGACAAAAGAACGTATCATATTTTCCTCCTATCAATAAGTTTATTATAATCCATAACGTAATCTTAAGGATTGGGGATAAGGATGAAAATATCTCTGTTTACTCAAATAATTATCAGGATACTCTGATAGATAATAATTAATTAATGTTAAAGGTGCTAATAAAGGCTGTATTCCTTGACGATATTCTAAAATTAATTGACTTAATGCTTGTCGCTGATTTGGTGTTAAATAGCGCTTAAAATACCCCTGTACATGCATAAGAACATTGGTATGATTACGTCGTGTTGCTTGGTGTTGTAATAATGTCATAAATCTATTTCGATATTCATCAAAAAAAGCTTCCAATGAATGCCATTCTTTATTATTAGCAACAAAGCGACCTAACTCTCTATAAAGAGGTTGTGAATGAGCCAATAAGAGCAATTTATATCTTGTATGGAAATCGATTAAAGACTGACGAGTAAATGCGTTCATTCTCAATTCATTCAACTCATCCAGTGCAAATACACGTATAACAAAATTTTCTCTTATATGAGGATCATTCAATCGTCCATCTTCTTCTACTGGTAACCAAGGCATCTTTTTTTTCAGATTTTCTGTAAAAATACCCGTCCCTGCCTTCCGATTACCATTACCAATAGGATCGTATACACGAACACGCTCTAATCCACAACTTGGTGATTTTGCACAAACAATATACCCACTAAACTGATTAAATTTCTCTAAATACTCAACAGAATACCGATTCATCTTTTCAGTTAAATCACCTTCACTCCCGTTACTAAATTTTAATGCAATTTCTCCTGAATTTGATTTAACTAATCTTAGTGCGGGTCTTGGTGTAGGTAAACCAATAGCCATCTCAGGACAAGCCGATTGATATTCAAAATAATTAGATAATTCATCTACGGCAAGATGAAAGCACTTATGACCACCATCAAATCTAACATTATTGCCTAATAAACAAGTGCTAATCCCTACAATAATTTTTTTACTAACAAATTTATTTTTGTGAATATCTGTAACAGAGTTAAGCATTCTTACTACCTCATATGAAACATTCATATAATCTGATTATAGTAGATCATAACTGTATTCATATTAGTAAGATTAGATATCAGTGAATTAAAAATTAATTCTTATCGAAAAAAAATGAAACCTATTAATTTATTCCGTCAGTATTGTGGTACGAAAATATAAAAAGAGATAACCGCATTAGATATCGCTGAAATAATCGATTCTGTCAAAGTATTAGGATATTCAAGAATGGCGCACTATTTATCAGCAAGCTAAAAATCCCCTTCCTTACCTGCAATGTGGCATGTTATTGGCCTTAACCACAGGTCAACGGATCGGTGATGATGGATTATTAGAAAAGGTATCTAGCTATGAGAGACGACAAAACAAACCCGAAGGCTTAAGTAGTTCTCCTGATGTTCGCTGTGTCGTTAGTCGGTATGGTCTGGCTGGGAGGTGCCATATTGTAAAATGCAAAAATGACGGAGAGGACTTTATTGAAGGTGAGTGTGTTAAGATTGATTAACTTACTGATTTTTTCTAGATCGTCATTTGGAACAAAAAAACCTTCGTTAAGAGGCTTTTAAAGCGATACGAATAAATATTATATACGTTTGTTCATTACCACTTATCACGATAATCAAAAGCTACCTGATAATCGTATTTATTTAGTTCAATTTTATGTTTGATATATTTCTGTAGGTAAGGAACCCATGCGGAAATAACATCGAAGCTACCTGCATTTATGATATTTTCTGTCGGATTAACAGTCTGTTCAATAACCGTGTCGTCATCTCCCAGATCGACCGAATATTTTAGTTATAGGAGCAGACACACAGCTCTTGTGTAAAGTGATTAGGGTATGATGAGTACTGTGGTCTGCGTATTAGGAAAGGATAATGCAAGTTATAAAATATACTATTATTCAATTAGTTATCTTTTGTTGGTCCCATGCAACGACTATTATGACAACTAGCGAACCCTGCTATCGCTTTATTTGAATATACTCGAGTAAATTTGGGATGAGTCCAAACATTAGGTTGAACATATAACCTAAAGCTTTTACCTGTTGTGTAGTAATAATGTGCTTGCTGAAAAAAGTGCTCATAAGAAGAAGCCCAATCTGACTTATTAGATACAGCACAGGCGATAAATTGACCACTATGATTCATGGCCTTAACACAAAAATACCGACCATCTTCAATTTTGCCCGAATTAAAATCCGTTAACGTAACATTAGAATAATATTCAATATTATGACTTAATGTATCTGTGGCAAATGCCGCTGGTGTTAAGAATAAAAAGGCAAAAAACAGGCTACGCATTAACATATCATTCCTTAAGAAAATAAAGATAAAAGGCCTCTAATCCAGAATAATATTGCTTATTATTTTTTATTCTTCGCTGTGAACAAAGCTACAGTACCTTGTACATGTATAGAGATGTCATGAAATAAAGAGGAAAGCATTTCTTCCAAAGAGCCTACCGAATCAGAATAATTACAAAAAATACCTTTTTTGTTATAAATAGACATTAATTTTTTACCAAAGAAATTATGTTTAACTCCCTGCCCTAAAATCGTTGCGCCATATAAAACCCCTTTTTCTGTCAGTAAATAACTTATATTTTCTATTGCTTTTTTCTTATCATCCATCGTTCCTGGTAAACAATGTAGTAAATAAAACAAGGAGATAGAATTATAAGATCCATTTAATTTATTAGAAAAAGGCTGAAAAACATCATGCTGGAGGCAATTTATTAATTTATCATCAGATAAATACTTTTTAGTATGTTCCAGACTGTGCAAATTAAGATCAGTCAATGAGATTTCTTTTATATAACTTATTGATTTTTTCAAATAAAATCCCGTTCCAACACCAATATCCATATGGCGATCACCGAGATGATTTTTAAAATGTGGAATTAAATATTTATTCGTATCACACTGCCATGCATAGCTATTAGAAATATTAAGCACCCACCAATCATATAGCTTCAATGACACTGGTGTATATACTTTAACTCCATCATGTGTATTTAATGTCATACAATACCTATCATAAAATGATTATTTTATTTTTTATTTATTGTATGAATAGTTGAAAATACCGAATAATAAATCAGGAAATATCTTTAAAATATTATCTACTAACTAAATCACTTTCTTTATTTTCCTTCATTATAAAAATCTTTCATTACTAGAGACTATCAATAATAACAATGACATATGATTTATTATTCTATTTTTCAAGTAAATCTCAGTAACAATCAGTAACCATCACTTACCCTTATAGTCTAAATATGATTAAGTAATAATACTATTAACTAACTTATTCTGGTGATAGTTATGTCTTGCAAACACAAAATTCCTCTTGGAATAAATGTGCTAGATGCTACTCGAACACGAATTGAATGGTTGTTTGATACTTTTGAACAAATCTCTCTCTCCTTTTCTGGAGGTAAAGATTCTACTGTTCTGTTTCATCTTGTTGCTGCAGAAGCAAAAAAGCGGCATCGAAAACTCAATGTCATGTTTCTTGACTGGGAAGTGCAATATTCCGCTACCATTAACCATGTTGCAAAAATGAAATTTTTGTATGAAGACTGTACGGAGCGATTTTACTGGATAGCATTACCTATAACGACGGAAAGCGGTATCTCACAATATGAACCGACTTGGACAGCTTGGGAACCAGGAAAAAAATGGGTAAGGCAACCGCCAGAAGACGCAATAATTGATCCAGACTTTTTCCCTTTTTATCATCCAAATATGATTTTTGAAGACTTCACACCTGCATTTAATCAGTGGATCACGGGAAATCATCGTAGTTCAGTTATTTTATTAGGGATCAGAGCCGATGAATCATTAAATCGCTTTATTGCTATCAATAACAACCAAAAACTACGTTATGCCGATGATATCCCATGGACAACGGCATCACCCGAAGGTTTTTATTATATGGCCTATCCTATTTATGACTGGCATGTAAAAGATATTTGGACATACATTTCACGTTTTAACCTACCCTATAATTCTATTTATGATCTAATGCACCAAGCTGGGGTTAGTTTAAGTCAAATGCGTATTTGTGAGCCATTTGGCCCTGAACAACGTAAAGGGCTATGGTTATACCATGTTTTAGAACCTGAGACGTGGAGTCTCGCCTGTGAACGAGTGAGTGGTGCTGATGCAGGTATGTTATACACTCACCCTCATAATAAATCAGGTTTTTTTGGGCAACGTAAAATTAGTAAACCAGCCCATCATACATGGAAATCTTACGCCCACTTTTTACTAGCGAGCTTACCGGAACAAACAGCCGAACATTACCGAAATAAAATCGCAGTTTACCTTCATTGGTATGTTGAGCGAGATTACCCAAATGGTATACCCGATGAACAAGATGGTGATACTAGCAGTAAACAAATCCCGTCTTGGCGACGGATCTGTAAAACTATTTTACGTAATGATTTTTGGTGTAGAACATTAGCATTTAGTCCTACTAAATCACACTGTTATGACCGATATTGCAAACGGATACAGGAAAAACGTAAAAATTGGCAGTTGATTTAACAAGAGGTAAATATGACTATTGAAACAGTGTTTTCTTCGCTAAAAGATTATCTACTAAAACTAAATGATGAGCAAAAAATCGAAGCTATCAATAAAATCAAACTATTTGTTCATCAAATTAGTCCATTCAAAAATGAACCTATAGACTGTGTTCTTTGGATAAAGCAAAATCAAGTCATAGCAAATGACTACAATCCTAATGTCATGTCTCCTACAGAAAAGAGATTACTCAAAACCTCATTGATAAAAGACGGTTATACTCAACCCGTTGTTGTAGTATCTGCACCACAAAATAAAACTAAACAATTGCAATGGCAAATCGTTGATGGCTATCATCGTTATTTATTAAGTAAAGAAAACGCCTTAAAAAAACGAATTAATAATTATTTACCAGTCACCATCCTTGATGTTAAAAACAACACAATGTCAGATCAAATAGCAACAACTATTCGTCATAATCGAGCAAGAGGACAACATCAAGTAGCAGCTATGTCAGATATAGTTAGAGATCTATCCCGATTAGGATGGAACGATAAACGGATTGGTGATGAACTAGGTATGTCACAAGATGAAGTATTACGCTTAAAACAAATCTGTGGGTTAGCTGAATTATTTTCAAAGCGCCTTTTCTCAGAGGCTTGGACAGTAAAATAAGAAATAATTATTTTCTATCGATAAAACTAATCAACTCAAGTTTGAATTAATCCAATTTAAAACTCTTACAAAAACAATTAAGGCTACACATAATGTGTAGCCTTAATCTTATTCACATTATCTAACTCAATTAGCTTTTATCTTTATTTTCTATCGCTATTGTTTGCCGTTTTTCTTCTTCAGGTAACTCATACTCAATAGCGATGGTCAGAAGCCCACTTGATAAATCGGCTTTTTCTATTTTAACATTTTTACCGAGGTCAAACTGCAACGTAAATTGTCCTTGAGATATGCCTCGGTGGATCCATTTATCATTGTCTTCTTCTGATTTCTCTTCTTTTTTCCCTTCAATCAATAAACGACTTCCTTTCAATGAAACCGATAAGTCATTTTCTTGATATCCAGGCACACTTACTGTCAGTTCATAATGGTTATCATCAATCTGTTTCAGGTTATAAGTCTGTACTGGTGATGCAATGGGCTTACTGCCTGTTAACTGACTAAACAGGCGATCTATCTGATCAAAACGGTTCGAAAGTAAGTTATCAGATAATGTTGGGAATAATGAAAAAGGTTTAATGTTAGGCATATAACTCCTCCTTCAGTATTTAGTGAATTATGGGTGGTATCTTATTTACCCAAAATATAAATATGAACGAGCGAAAGTTTTTCAAGCCCTAAAATCTAAATTTTTTATCTTTGACCAACATGGGATTGTAGATAGCAAAAAACCCCGCCGAAGCGAGGTTTTGTATATTCAACTATTTAATGCTTAACTCATTTGAGCTGTCATCACACTTTTGCAAAAGATACATTTTGCGCCGTGTGGATTGTTCACTGTGACATCAAATTGTGATGTTCTATATTGTGAACCGCAACAAGGGCATTTAAAATAGAGGCGAATAGTAATAGCGTCTTTAGAGAGCCACCACGTTGCCTGCTGCTGGACCTTTCATACCATTTTCCATGGTGAATGAAACTTGTTGGCCTTCAGCTAATGTTTTGAAGCTATCACTTTGGATTGCAGAGAAATGTACGAATACATCTTTGCTGCCATCAGCTGGAGTAATAAAACCAAAACCTTTACCTTCATCGAACCATTTTACTGTACCAGTCATTGTATTAGACATAGAATTTCCTTTAATTTATTTAATTTGCCATAAGGCATATGTGGTTTGTTTTGTATTTTTACTTATGGGAATTAATTAGAAGGAATTCACAATGAAGAGGTATCGAGGATAACGCTAAACGGGAACAACTTTAAACTTACTAACATAAATAGGTCTGTACTTCCAAACCAGTGACGCTATTAAGCCATAGAAAAATTCAGATAGCAAACTTTATTTTTAGCGGTAAATCACCTGTGTGTACTATCAAAAATAAAAGCTTAATAAAAAAGACCGCCTAGGCGATCTTTAAGAGATTTATAACAGATTAAGGCTGAACTTTCTTATCTACTCAGCATCTTTTTCTTTAGTTAAACAATAACGCAAATTTTGTCTAATCGCTTCAATTGACCAGATCCAAAAAGCGGTTCCGACAAACTCAGAAACTAATGCTTGATAACCTGCTGTCCAAAGCCAGCTAGATAGCCCTAATAATGGTACAACTAAACCATGAGCAAAAACAGAAACACCAATACCAAAACAAATACCGTGTAATAATTTAACCTTTGGTAAGTATTCAGCAATAACACAATATATCACAGCGATAACTATTGAGAATAATATATGAACACCATTACCGCCCCAATTAATACTATATCCCATCCAATGATAAGTCATAGTATCTATATTTAATCCTAGCTTTTCTAATAAGACAACTGGAGGAGGTGTCGTTTCAAGTGTTCTCGGTGGAATTAGGTCTTCAAAACCAGACTTTACTAAAGCTGAAAAGATACCCGCTATAATACCTACGTATATTGCTATACCAATATGCCTAGAACTTTTTTTCGTTAATTTAAACAAATCAATCATTATATATACTCGCTCTATAAATTGAATATTATGAGTATAGTAGAGATAAGAATACCTGTTTATTATTTTAATTATTAGTTAAACACTACAGATTTATTCTTATAGCATAACAATAAATTTCATCTTAAATATAAACAAATAATCAATGAAAACAAAAAACTCTCAACAAATTTTTTGATTAATAATCATATATCTAAAAATAAAACCCTGCAAAAAGCCAAGCTAATAAGCTAATTGACCTTGATGCCACTCTTATCTCAACCTCATTATTTTTACGTACGTAAAGTTTTTATATGATTTTTTCCACATATCAAACCATCTATAATGGAACATTTGGCATCTTTAACATATCTTCTATTATTCCTTCTGCCTTTTGTAATTTTTTACCTATATGCCCATCAGAGCAATTGTGCTTGTTAGTAAGTTGCATAAATGTCATTCCGAATAAATAGTAATCAAGCAATAGGTCATGCATATCACTATTCTTTTTATTTAATGCGACAGGTTTAGCTAATGAATGCCGATTTAATGGGCAGATTGATAATTTCTATTCTGTTGCTCAACACTCGGTATATGTCAGCTATTTAGTTGTTCCTGAATATGCTTTAGAAGCCTTACTTCATGATGCCAGTGAAGCTTATGTAAAAGATCTGCCATCATCACTTAAAAAGCTATTACCTGAATATAAGGAAATAGAAAAAAGAATTGATGCTGTTATTCGTCAAAAATATAACTTGCCACCCGTTATATCGGCCGCCGTTCATTTAGCCGACTTAATGATGTTAGCAACCGAAAAACGAGATTTAGAAATTGATAAGAGAAGACAGGCAGTAAGTTAGCCATCCCTCTCTCGCTAAAATGTGAAGCTATCAATCTCTCCTTAAGGGATGTCGTTGCTCAATGTCGTGACGCGGTTGTGAGTAAATACCTCGTGCATTATCGACATACCACCGCACAAGCGAAACGCGGTGAGCAAGTCACGCCAAATACGTTAACCACAACATTTAAAAAAGCGCGAGATAAATGTGGGTTAACTTGGGAAAAAGGTACGGCACCTACTTTCCATGAACAGCGATCTTTATCTGAGCGACTTTATCGAGAACAAGGAATTAATACACAAAAATTATTGGGTCATAAAACACAAAATATGACTGATAAATACCACGATGATAGAGGCAAAGAATGGCAAATTATTGCTGTTTAATTGAACAGTTTTGGGGAAGAGTTTTGGGGATATTTTGGGGAAGAATTTTATAGTACAAAAAATAAACGGGAACTAATAAGCTCCCGTTAACTATTTATCAAATCAACAATTACATATGTTTGATAATCGCGTCACCAAACTCGCTACATTTCAGCAGTTTAGCGCCTTCTAACTGACGTTCGAAATCATAAGTTACGGTCTTAGCGGCAATTGCGCCTTCCATACCTTTAATGATTAAGTCAGCGGCTTCTGTCCAACCCATGTGGCGTAGCATTATACCCATAATAATTAAGTAACTTATTAAATAAACTATAATTATTATGGTTGTAATTTATTTTTTATGTGATCTTGGTTTGTATGTAACTGGTTGATTTTTAGTTTGGATTGGTGTGGTTTTGGGGAAGTGATTTCAAATGTACTTAGCGACCAGTACAATGAAAATAACTAGATCATACTAACCATTAGACATGGTCACCGTTAGCTACTGAGAATAACTAACGGCGATGGGGCTTTAGCATTAAAGAATATGTTACGAGAACTCTAGGATTCTATTGTTGCTTTTTTTGCATTTCAATATCATTGATTTTATCTTTAACAACTTCTTCAATATCTTCAACCAACTGTTCGAATTTTCTAATATTTGTCGATTGAGTAGACTTTGATACAAAAACACGAATAAAAAACTTAACATAGTGATATGGTTGAAGTGCTTCATTAAAATCACACAGTTTATTTATTTTATACTTACCATTTATTTCTTTTTTAATAATTCTAGCTTGGCTTTTTTCAATGTCTTTGAAATTATCTTCGATCTGAAAGTCAAGAGCACATTCTTTTCCAATTTTAGCATTTTCGAGAATAGAGTTGATTTCTCTAGATATTTCTTTTTTGTATTCTTTGAATGTATTATCTGAAAGTCTAACATTAGAAAATGTGTGTTTTTTTTCATATATTTTTTTCCACACATTTCTATTAACAATATCATTAATTATTTCTTTTGAAGGGCCATTTAATACATTTTTAAGCGTATGCTCTAAAAATTTCTTATCTGGGTTATTTCGATAAAAATTTTTCATTATATCAATGATTGTATCGCTAGAATCTAAAGATATAACATTAACAGTATCTGAGTCAGAGCACGCTTTATTAAGCATGGCAGATAGCGCACGATTGGTTTTATGGAAATAAACTTGACTATAAAGACCACTTCTTGCATTAGCAAACTCTAGTATTGAATCCATACCACTTTCTTTATATGCCAAGTAAACATTATTTTCATCTTTTACAGGAATAAATGACATTAGCAATCGTCCATAATCATAAATCCCATACTTAACACCTGAAAAATAGCTATCTCTCAGTAAGTAATCCATTCTATCTGCATCTATAGGTGAAGATGATATGATTGAACCTAACAAAGGATATATATTCAGACCTTCTATTTCATTTTCAAATTCATAGTTTTTTTCAACGATTCTTATAATACTATCTGTGTTAATTATATTTATGTTTTCTTTATAAACATCGTCACCATCTGATTCGCTTTCAGCTTTATTTTTCAATTCATCAATAATTTCCTTAATAAAAATACATGATACTTGTTCGTGACTTAATTTTCTTTCTCCATTTTCAGCTAGTGATATGATCTTATCGTATTTATTAGTGCCTTCAATCTTACATTTTTCTTTGAATTTATCTATATCTATTGCAAAACTATCGAATTGATGGGCTAAAGGACCATGCCCAACATCATGTAACAAAGCTGCAATACGCAGTTCTTGGATAAGGTTTATTGGTATTTTTTTTATATCCAGATAGAGGTCAACACTCTCATTTTTACGATTATAAATTAATGCATTTAAATCTAGATTTTTCAATATTTCATACGATAAATGCATCACTCCAACTGAGTGCTCAAAACGAGAGTGCATTGCAGAAGGAAATACTTTATATAAAAAAGTATTCTGTCTAATATCTCTTAGTCTTTGAAATAAAGGATGGTCAATTATTTTTTTTTCAAGCTTAGTAATTCGAATAACTCCATGTATGGGATCTAGAAACTTCCCTAAAAGCAGGTCTTCGAAGTTCTCAGGTTTTTTTTCTTGTGCCACGATACTTTCCTTTTTGTATGGTTATTATTAAATTAAATAGTATTAATATTTACAGTTTTTCATTGGTTTTTTAATAAAAAATATATTATGAAACAGCATATCAATATGGCTTCATATATTCAAATAACCTATGTATTTGGATTGTAATCCTGATTGATGGGATGGCACACTTCAAATAAACACTAGGGTCTAAATTAAGCTCATATTCTGAGATATTTAAAACAGTATAGAATTATGATTGCATAATTTCACTTAAGGGCGAGAATAAAAATGATATAGATACTTAAATATGAAATTCATCTCGAGCTGGTGGCAGACGTTACATTCATGATAACTAAGTAGTTCCATCACATTAAACATTACATCTAATGAATGCTGTAATAAACTAAGCACCAAACTCTTTCTACAAAACCTTATTTTCCTTAGTAGGTATGATTTAGCCTCATGTAGGAATTCAAATGAATAATGTAAATATTGAACTTAACTTTACAAAAAAACTTGTAAAACTACCTCATGTTTTTACACACTAAAACAACAATACAAAGAAGCAATTGAGCATTCTGCAAGTTATATGGGAAATGATGATAAAATAGAAAAATCAGGGGGGAGGAAGCTAGAATTGCGTATGAGAGTATGAATAGAGTTAAGATCGAGATAGAGAATCAAACTAAATTGATCGAAGTTCTGTAATTGCCTACTAAGCAAATCTCACTCTAGTCTTGAACAGCTAGCTTGATGCCAGCTATGATAATAATCACTAAGAAATATATACTTTGCTTTATAATTCTTACGTACTCATCCCTTCATCGTGGTTTTCTATCCCCCACCATACTCCCTCACATCAATATAAAAATACTGCTTACCTAGTGAGGTTGTTGACATCTGTCCGGATACTATCATGGAATGAGGGATAATGCGGTTACCTCGGCCACAAAGGGTTACTCTAATTGTTTTTCCTCCCATCGAATCCATCATCCCAATATGCCCAATTGTTGTGATTAATACCGCACAAGGGAAACCGACATCCACGCCACTCCAATTATTTCCTGTGAGAACAAAATTATTTCCCTCTAATAAATTAAGCGGTCTTTGACTTGAAGCATGTGTAATAACACCTTTATGATAAATTTGAATTCCCCATTTTTGGGGATGAAGTGAAATATGATAAGAAGACTTCACAAATACATAGAGCTCATATTCTGCTGAATTGCCTTGAATAGTATCAATTAAATTCACACACCACGCATTATTCTCATAAATCACTTCAGATAATCCACCTAATGATGGATTAGAAGAATTAAGAACTCGAATAAAAATAAGTGGCACTGCGTTATTATTACCTTCGATAATTTTAATTAGCCCCGGCTTAGTTTTTATCTTTTTTAAAAAAACGGCTGATTCATAAGGTGTTAATTCTTCGGTAATACCCTGATTAAAAAATAGTGCACCATATTTACTCATTTCATTAGTACCATAATAATTCCATTAATCGATTGACTACCGCGTAAAGAATTCCACGAGATTTTATTATTCTCGACTCTAACAGTGAAATAAGATCCTCGATTTCTAGCGACAATATAGGCGGCCAATGACCGCCCTTTAGGAATATTATTATAAGTTTTACTGCCATTTTGAGTGACCGCTATTTGATCAAAAATAAACGAACGCCTTGTGATTTTTATTGGCTTTCCTTTTTCATATATCTCTATTCCCCACGACATGAAAAGTCCTCTACGGCATCAGGAGATACCCATCCTCCTAAGAATTTAAATCCTAATTGAGGTACAGCATGATAAAGAGGCCCTTTAATGGTTTCTCTCTTTTTATCAAACTTTACTAATACAGGTTGTTGATAGTGAAAAGTTTTTATTTGATAAACACCTTGGCAATCGACTTTTTTATATCCAGAGGTACACCCTGACAATAATAATGCTGTAATTAAAACAATAAACTTCATACGCTACCCTAAATAACCTATTTTTGCCGCTAACTGATTGTTTTCATCGTAAACATAAATAGTATTATTTGTGATCACTAACCGCCCTTTTGTTCCTCCTGAGTTAATATCTAACCGTCCACGAAATACTGCATCATTTAAT
The DNA here is from genome assembly GCF_003144535.1 of Proteus penneri. GTDB lineage: Bacteria > Pseudomonadota > Gammaproteobacteria > Enterobacterales > Enterobacteriaceae > Proteus > Proteus penneri. The sequence goes on from NZ_PHFJ01000003.1 coordinate 199,620, forward strand.
TCCACATTCCCTGTTGTGGCATCAATATTAAATCCTTTCTTGCCAGCTGAATAATTAGTGGATGTGATTTTTTTACCTATCGATAATTTATCAATGGTTGCCTTGCTAAATAACGCATCATTGAAAAAAGCTTGTCCATTTTGGATCACAAACGGTGTCACCACTTTGCCGTTTAATGACGATATCACCGCAAAGTTTTGGGCATTGACCAGAAATTGGCTATTTCCTTGCGCATTAAATCCTAAGCCAATGCCAGTAATGACTTTATTCCCTTTGCTGTCTTGCTGAACTTTCATTGTCCATGATGCCGAAATTTTGCCATTTATGTCTGTGACCACTTTCGAAGTTTGTTCGATTTTGGCTGAACTTGTACCCACTTGGCTTTCTAAGCGAGTGACCTGCTGAGCGGTAGAGGTAACTTTGCCTGAAACTTCAGTCACTTTAGTTTCAAGTTGGCTTACCGCATTCGCCGTTGCATTGGCTTTCTGTTCGCTGGACTTAGGTACTTCATTCGCCACAAACCCTTTCGGTGCCACCGATTGCTTGTTGTTGGTATAAGTGCTGGTGATGATTTGATGGTTAATACTTTTATGCTTAGTAAGCTGATATTTTGCCCCTCCTCGCAAATAGATATATTCCACAGAGCCATTCGTTAATTGAGCAGGCCCCATCACAGGAGATTGATTTGTCCATCGCCAATCAAAGTTATCAATGATACGGTTTTCAGACTGAGTTCCCCATCCAGAACCACTCACTTGCCATTCCACAATCACGGCAAAACCTTTGGTGCTGTGAGTTGCATAGCTGGGTTTATTGTCTGAATATTGTCCTAAGGTTCTAAAAACCTTAAACGCGTAACGTCGAGAGGTCACTAAAGGTAAAATCACTGGATAATAGGTGTTTTCATTGAGTTTTGATAAATCTAAATCCACCACCACAGATTCAGTTAAATCGGCTTTCACTTTATCTAATTTGCTGGATAACGTTTGTACCTGAGAGGTTGCGGACGTCACTTTGCCATCAAGATTAGATACTCGGGTATTTAACGCATTAACCGCACTGCTATCGGCTTTCCCTTTCAAATTTGAATTGAGCGTTGAAATCTCTTGCGTTTGCGCTTGCTGTTTCGAGGTGAGGGTTTCTAGTGATTTATTAATCGCGGAAACATTCCCATTCATCCGTGTTTCCAATGACTGTCTGGCTTTTGCTTCCGCTTGGTCGCCTGTAACACGCGCTTGTTTCTCGGCGGAGATAAGTCCTGCGGTGACTTTCGATAAATCATTGCCGGTATAATCACCACGAAGTTGGGTGGCTAAGAATTGGCGTTGTTGAGCCTCCGCTTTATCAGCTTCAGCACGAGCTTGTTGCTCTTGGTTAATTACCGCTCCTCGCGCAACTTGCTCCGCTAAAATCGCATCATGGTTTGCTTTCACTTGCGTGTTTAATTCAACAACAGCTGATTGGTTAGCTTTACTGTTAATTTCACCCAATAAGTCTTGTGCGAGTTGGTCTCGGCTGATTTGCCCCGCTAATTCTTCAAGAATTAAATCGGTTTGAGCTGAGCAAACACCAGAAGCCTCCACAAAAGGTGATTTGCCATAGCTGTTGATTGTTCGAACATAAAAATAATACGTATGTCCTGCTTTTAAGTTCTCTTGCGTCCAGAAATTCCCTTGGCCAACTTTGTTTGTTTTGGTGATCACTTCATTTTCAGAAAAATTAGCGAGCTTTTCCTCACTAAACCAAAACTCAAAGGTATAACCAAAGACAGCACTATCGCCTTGTTTCGGTGCAACGGTCAGATTAAATAAGCCAGAGGTAACATCAATATGCTCTGGAGGCGGTGGGGCTTGAATGGCAAAATCACTGATAGCGGGTGCCGACATTGCGCCAGCCACATTTGTCGCCCTAACTTCAACACGATAAGTGCCTCGCGCTAATCCGTTAATATCAACACGCTCAGCCGGTACCTGAATAGATTGAATAACATTGCCTTCTTGAAGAATAGTAACGGTGTTATAGCGCACATCAGACGCCACATTCTGCCAAGAAAGCGTACCTTGCACGATGTCACTGACTGCAAGTGGAACAAAAGTAAGATTAATCGGTGAAGCAACACCACCAGCGGGTAAACTCACAAATGGCGGACGCTCAAACGGTTTGCCAACCACATCTTCATATAAATAGGCACCATCCTCTTCCAACGTTAAAGCCACACCGTCTAATGCATGGAAAGACCATTCGGCAATACGGAATTCCAGCCCACTAATCCCCAAAGAAGGTAATTCTAAAAGCACAACTTCCCCTGGGCGATAAGCATAGCCGTCTAAGTTCATCGTGAGTTGAACCCGTCTTCCGGCTTTCTTTTTACGGAGATATTGGCGGGCTAATCGTTGGGCTTGATAAGGGCTGGTGACAAAACGATAATCGATGTTCTCCCGAATTTCTAAGCCATCCTCTTTCACCCATTCGTCCACAATCACAGGCGTGAAGTCGGTTTTTATGTACAACTGTTCGGCATCAATAAACGTGCCATACACCGCATTGGTCGCGTCTTTTAAACCTGTTTCAGGGGTACACGTGACAGTGCCAATCAATTGTGATTCAGTGATGGTTTTTATTGCAGGCCCATAATAAGCGCCGATTTGAATACCGTGTTTTCCTGCGGTAAATGTCGGTTCCGCGTTAATACATTTGTGCATCGCCTCCAAGACACTGGATGGACTCTCATTTAAGTCATAGGCACCATTAAGGGTATATCGCGACTCAAATCCGCCTTCTGGCAGACTCACTTTTTCATCACATAAATCGGCTGCCTGTTTAAAGCTGTCAAAATCAATATCTGTATCAGGTACTTTTAAATAATGGCGGTAATAATCTAAAACCACTAAGGCCCCATTATTACTCCATGCAGTTTGCCCAGTGCGAGGATCAAACAGATGTTTTCCCCAAACTTCACATTTCACATTGGGTAATCCATAAGGGAATTTTTCTTGGTCAAACATGAGTGTCACACGTAACCACGCCAGACCTCGACCAATCATATCCTCTTTCCATGACGGGCAATTTTTAAGCATAAAGGGATCGGCATTTTCCCTATCGTTATGTAATTCCCATGAGGCTTTATCACCAAACGTCTCAATGAGATCATCACCCAACCAAATCTTCCCGATTTTCTCTATGGGGTGCCCTGCCAGAGCCAATGTCAGTGTGATTTTTTCGTTTTCATCTTGTTCACCCGCCTCTTCTTCGGCGAAGAAAAGCAAACCCGATATCACTGTTTTTCCAACGATCACGGTTTCAGGGGCAGACGATGAACGTAACATCTGTTTGCGTTCACTGGTATCTCGATAATTCATGGAAGGCAGTTTTGGCTTAAAGATAAGCGAACCCGCGACTTGAACCGCAACGCCTGCTGCCATCAGCGCCATCCCCATCGCCGAGGTAACACCTCCGGTAAATAGCCCCGCAATCATTAAGCCTGCGCCCACGACTTTTGAAATTAATCCACCACTCCCACCCATTATTCCACTCTCCACGCTTTGATTGGGTTAATCTGCACTGGCTTCACACCTTGTGGGGTTACTCCCCAATAATGCCTCGCCCAAACCACGGCTAAACTGTCACCGTCCTCACCTTTAAACAATACGAGGTCGCCACGCTGAACGCGCTCAATCTCAATGGATTTGAAATAGCGTGATACGGCTTTCTCTAATGTGCCAAATTTAGATTTGATCAGGTTGAAGGCTTCGGCTTTGGTTTTATAGTGATTGAGATAAGGCTTTATTGGCGAGAAACCGCATTGTGCGTAAATACATTCCGAGGCAAAAATACAACAATCAAATTCACCCCATGAAAAAGGGCGACTCATCGCCGCCCTTATGGTTTCAGGTAATTTAAGTGTCCAGTTAGGTTGTTTCATGTACTGACCTTAAATAGCAAAAAACCTCAATTAAGAGGCATGGTGAAATTCAGGCAATAAAAAACCCACCGAAGTGGGTTAGTTTCAATTGCGTAATATCAGATATTTTTTAATTTGATTACACCACAACATAGTTTACCGAAATCAGGATTACATAATTCTACTGTGTCATAAGTCCTAGACCAATGACACAGCCAATTCTCAAGATCCTCACAACTATAATCTTTAGTGGCTAAACCAGATGCAATATCAACCATATCATCACTTGGTGCAGTAAGCTCATAACCATTTATCAATAAAAAACATAACCACACATCATGGCTGTTCTTTTATTAGCATTCGCGAATGGATGGTTTTGGATAAGGCTTTCAATAAGAACAGAGGATAATCTAAACATATCCTCTGTTTGTTCGTAATATCTTATTACGCTAGGTCTGGCTTGTGACGATTCTAGATTGCTTTGATTTAAAACTTGGATTGGCTCATCTGGCGTTTGTGCTTTAATAAGAACTTCATTGATATAAATTATGTCATCAACAGATAAGTAATTCACGCCGTCAAGATGATAACCAAACTCCCTAGACATCTATCACACCTTAGATAATTTATCCATAGCAGTCTCATAACGCTCAAAGCCAAGACTGAAAGCATTTTTCACTTGATCTTTGTGTGAGCAATTATATCCAACTACTGCTCTAGGAGACGCAACTTTACTTTTGTCACGAGGCGGTATATCTAAACGACTAGCCTTTCTCAGTGCGTGACTCATATAAATACCCTCTTACCAGGATCTCTGGCATATATACAAAATAGACGATTTTGAGGTTATTGCAATTACTCTGCATGTAAAAAATCACCCACACTGTTAGTGGGTACTGGATTATTTTTTGTGAACCTTTTCGACCAGTGGCCTATTCATAATAGAGTCATCTTGTCGCCATTACAACCCAGATTTATCAACTAAAGCTTGTTTTTTTTGCGGTTATAAAGGTATATGAATGTAGTTTTTGGCATCAACTACCTATCTATACTCCCAACGCTGATATCTTCTAACAAGGATAAATTTAGCTCTTTCATGAAACAACAAAGGACACAGTTCCTCTTGTTTATGCAATAAAAACCCACAAAAGTGGGTTTAACAAAGCAATAAGATTATTTATAAATAAATGCAGGTGCATCTTTCTTGCTGCCCCAATAAATCGCCCGTTCAGCCATTTGAGCCACATAGCGAAAGATGCGATCACCTTGTCTTCGAGATGACCACGACTCATCGGTAAATCTATCGGGTAACCCGATTGACCACCGCTCGAATCGATTAGAAACATTAACACATACGGCATTTTCTTCGCCAGACACCACATTAATCGATGTGATTTGTCCGACAAATAAGACTTCAGCAAGCAACGGTTTCCCCTCTTCACTGATGGCAACCATCATCAATCGCACTTCTCGCCCTCGACTTTGCTCATTCATCACCATCCCCACCAGCGATTTATCAAAACCCGCTAATTTAAGCTGTAATTGTGGAGGGCTGGTTGTCTTATTTTCTTTTAGCTGACTGATTTCGCCTAAACTTCCTACACCTAAATAAGTTTCCCCTGCAATAATTAGTTGCCCAACACCGGTATGCGCACAGGTGACGCCTGATTTCAAATCGAGTCTGGCGGCTAAGACGATATAAGCCCCCTCATTAATCGCCTTTACCATACCGTCAGAAAATGGATGATATTGCATTAGTACAACACCTCCTCAAAAGATAACGTGATATGGGTATACCCCAAGCGGCGATGCTGAAATTTCCCCTGTTCATTATCAACAAGCCGAAAAACCCCAAAAGGACGCTCAACCTCAAGCATTTCATTAACAGTAGGTGACGTTCTTAACATCGGTGAAATAGGGATACTGGCATACCCCTGATTATCACTGACCACATCAGCCACCACCATTTTGAGTTCATTGCCCACAGTTAAACGATCCCCTTGCTGTAACACGCGCATATTGCGCTTCCAGTCCTTTGTTTCTAGCCGATGACCTAATTGGCTTGGTATTGCAATACGAGGCGAACCATACCCATAACGCCCTTTTCTTATCCAACTGGCTATTTTGACTCGCCCCGACATGCCATCCAATGAAGCCACCAGCGCTTCTAACTGGCGCGATTTCTCTTCATTTAAATTATTGAATGTCAGCTCACAACGCCAACGGCTTCCCGGAAAGCGTACCGTTTGGCTACTTCCATTAAACGGCGAGGTAAAGGTTTTGCTGTTACTCAATAATTGCCAGTTTTCCTGTGTGGGGATCACCTCTTTTGGCCATTCAAGAATAGACATTTAGACTCCTAATGTTCTGCGTGCTGCGCCATTACTTTGAAAGTCTTGTAACATCATCGCGTGAGCTTTCTGTGCGCCGGCTTCTGTCCCTTGTTGTGTGGCTTCTTTCATTGCCTGCGCAAGTACAGCGTCACCATTTCCTGTCACTGTAATATGATTAACGACCGTCATTTGCACACCACCGGCACGGGCTAACGTCGGTTGCGGTGTAACGGGTATTCGTCCTGCGACCGCCCCCACAAAGCCCCCTGAAGCATAACCTTGCGCCGCATGCATTAAGCGATAGAGATTGCCGACACCCAATTTAGCCGTCGCTTCTTTGGTAAAAACAAACTCACCACCATGCACAATCCCTTTAGGTTCGAATTTTCCTCCATGCCCCGTATAGCCACCGTAAGCATGCCCTTTGCTCATCCATCCCATATCAAAGCCCATTGCCTGCCCGCCTGCTTCAATGGCTTTGAAAATCAGCATTTTCATTACCATTCGAGTGATATCGGAGATCACCGCATTGGCAAAATCTTTAAAGCTTCCTTTGCCCGTTAAAGCAAAATCGGCTAATGCATCAGACATATTATTCAGCGCATTGGTAGTGACGTTTCTGACGTTCTCCATCACATTCATGGCCGACTCACTGAAATCCGATAATCCTTGTTTTAATCCCGCCATCGGATCGCCTTTCATGGCCTCTCGCTTCCTCAGCTCTGCCTCAATCTGCTGTTTAGTGAGTTCAACATTGCGTTGTAAGTTCACCAGCTCTTTTTCGCCTAAATCCACACTGGCTTGCTGATACAGCACATCAATCTGACGAAGGGCATTGAGCTTTTCTTGCTCTGCGCGCGATTTTCCTATCAAGGAAGTTTCAAATTGCATCTGCTCAATTTCTTTACCGCGATCATAAGCAAATTGCGCAACCGAGTTGGCTCGCGCTAAGTCATCAATGGCTTTCGCTTTTTCTTTTATCGTCTCAATCGCTTTGGGATCGATTTTTAAGATGGCATCAAACTTATCTTTGTTCTGTTTGATATCAGCTAAGGCGGATGTGTACTCATTAAAAGAAGAGGTAGTGCCATACAGCTGAATGCTTTGTCCATCCGCAATCAGTGAGGCTTGTTTTTCCTCCAATTCCGTTAAGATTTTGGTGTATTGCTTGGCATAATCAATGGTTGATTTATGGCTGGGCTTATACGTCCGTTTGGCTTGCAGTGCCAGTTGTGCCTCAATTTCAGCTTGTAAGGCTTTATCGTAGCCTTGCATATCTGGTGTAATTTTGCGTGAGGCCAATACATCTTCTGCATTTAATTTCGCTAATACCTTCCCTGTGGCTTGCGCTTTTGCTACTGAACGTTGCGATTTTTCAATCGATTCATCAATCTGTTTAGCAATCGTCGTGGCGGCATTCACTTGGCTATTTGTCGCCTGAAGCGTGATATCAATGAGTGATTCATATTCAATGCCTAAACTCTTTAAGCTCGCCTTAAGTGAATTGATAACGGCATCAACATTTTGTAACTCAGTGACATAGCGTTTATATTCAGGGGCTTGATCGCCCACTTTTTCTTTGAGTGTCGCCAACATATTTTGCATATTGGCTCGCTGACGCTCTAAGTTGTTAACTTGCTCGGCATACATTCCCATCGCAGCATCAAGCTCTTTTTGCTTTTCAGCTACTCGTTTAAGGTATAAATCCCCCACACCTTGTTCAGTAAACGCCTTTTCACTCTCAACGCTGTATTTTGATAGACCTTGTAAGGAAATAACCTGTTGTTTAAGTTCCTCGATTTTCTCCAATTGCGCGTTAATGCCCGATGAAACTTTGCTTAAATTCGCCACTAACGTGGCATTGCTCATTTTGTTTAACGCTTCTGTTGATGTATCAAGGGAATTAGCAAATTCAATCGATTCTAACTTGGCTTGTTTGACATTTTCGCTGTATTCATACAATCCCATGCCCAATGCCGCAACACCAGTCAGCACTAATCCAATAGGGCCACCCGCTAATCCCATAACACTGTTGAGCGCTCGCCCCGCCACCGTTGATTGACGCCGAGCGGTTGTTAATGCGCGTTGAGCAACATTTTCTGCGGTTAATGCTTGTGTATAGTTTAAAGAGGCCGTTCTTGCGAGTGACTTTGTGGCGATAAGATTATCGAGTGCGATTTTTTCCGCGTTAGTGCCTCTAGCAACTTGATATTCCATTTTGGCTCTATTGAGCGCCGATGTGGCGGCTTCTTTATCCGCCCATGCCTTCCTCACGGCACTGGTTGCTGCCACACTGTTTGCCTCTGCACTGTGTAATGTGGCTTTGGCTTCATTCAACGTTGTCTGATTTTTCAGATAAGTGGCTTTCGTCCATTGAGAGAGTTTTGCTACCAATGCCGTGACGGCGATCCCTTCAACCATTTTGGCCACTAACGATAGATTATCGGCAAGAGTGGTCATCCCTGTGGTAAAAAGCTGAGTCGCACCTGTACCTTGATTCGCTTCACCGATAAATTTTGTCATCGCCGATTGAAGATTGGTAAAACCTTGGCTAACTGTTGTCACGCTGGTAGCAAATTTTTTATCCACACTGTCGGCTGCACGTTCTAAGGCTTGAATGACTTTCTCAATCGTCATTTCACCGTCTTGGGCTTTCTTCCTTAGTTCACCCACACTGACACCCATTCCGTCAGCGATGGCTTTCGCTAACGCAGGGGTTTGCTCCATCACTGAATTTAGCTCTTCGCCACGTAACTGCCCCGAGGCTAATGCTTGACCAAATTGAGTTAATGCTGCTTGGGCTGCGGTTGCACTTGCTCCCGAAATCGCCACGGCTTTTGAGACGGTTTCCGTGAGTTCAGCGACTTTTTGCTGACTTAATCCTAAGCGATCGGCATTATCCGCAAAACGTTGATAAACTTGTGCTGTGGCATCCAATGATTGATAGGTTTTTTGGGCAATGCCATAGACTGCTTGTGTGGCTTTATTTAACTCGACAGAACTTTCTGTCACCAGTTTTAAACGGTTCTGTAATTCCGTCCAACTATCAGCATAATTAATTACTTGATGAATGGATAATGCACTTGCGGTGACACTCGCAAAACGGGCAAAAAGCGCCGAGGATTTTACGGTTTGTGATACCATTCGCTCTTGTTGTACGGTGATAGCTTGAAGACTGACGCGAATACTTTGCCCAAATTGTTCTGTTTGGCGCTGGCTACGGTTGATCGCATTTGTGAAATTTGCCGTATTCAGCGTCAAATCAATATTTAATCTACCTAATGCTCCCGCCATAAATTCAATCCTTGGTATGAACACTACAAAAGCAAACTTTCACCCTGAATAAATGCAATATTCCTTGTTATTTGCTATTGATTTAATTATTGATAAACTGAAATTTCGAATAATAGAGGGGGTTTTATGAGACTTATTCTGGCGTTATTACTACCTTGGTTACAATTTTTCACGATTGGTCGCCCATTTGCTGGCATCTTCTGCCTTATCCTACAAATCACATTAATTGGCTGGATCCCTGCGGCTATCTGGTCGGTTTATGCGCTTTCTCAATACAATACGGATAAAAAAATTGAGAAAATGTCTCGCGGTGGTTAACGATTAAGCCCCACTGATGTGGGGCTATCGATTAGCTAATACACTCTCAGTAACGTTATCCCACAGCTCTTCTTCCGTGATTTTCTTCTTCCACATCGGCATAAAATCCATCAATTCAGGCGGAGACGTTTTCGGATCACGATTTATCATCGCAAGAAGATGCGCCACTTGTGCCATCCGATAATCCTCTCGCCATAAACCAAAGGGTTGTTTGCGATAAAAAGCTTCATATTCACACAAGTGGCTTTCGGGCATTTGCTCGATTTCCGCGAGCGTTTTTCCCAGAGCCAACGACAATATCAGTTGGAATTGCCGTCGGTCTCCGAGTTTTTTTCGCTGTTCCCCGCTTCTGCTGTAAACACCGCATTAGAGAACCCTTGCCCTAATCGATTAAGACCTTTTAAGTCTTCTTCATTTTCTGCATCAAAAAGCAGTTCCCCTTTTTCATCACACAACTTAAAAGCCAACATTCTGGCGACATCATATTCATCGTAGACACGATTTATCGCCTCATTAAATTGTTCGGGATCGTCTTCGTCTAAGTAAATATCCTGCGCTTCGGCGAGCTTGATTTTAATTTGGCGAAGTTTGCGCTGAATGTAATTCATGGTGCCAACATCCAGCTCTTTGACATAAAAAGTGTTGTCTAAATAGGTAAAAGGCGTCACTTTCAGTGCTTGGTTTAACACTAATTCACGCAATAAAGCGTTAGACATAATCACTCCTAAGTTTTTTATCGAGAAGGGAGAAGAGAAATAATGAGGTGGATGAATTAAGGGGTTATTTCTTCACATTCAAATAATCACGGCCAGACAATTTAATCGAGATCCCCGAATCCATCATTTGCCCTACACTGCCATCAATGTTCATACCTGTCTCGACGGAGCCGTAATAAAACATGGAGCCTTCATCTCGCGTTAAGACCATTTTCACTGCGAATTTTTCTTTGCTGTTTTCATATTTACGCAAGAGTCGCTGCACATCACTGGAGCTATAACGTAAGAAGAAGGTCAATTTAATTGAGCCGTATTCCGTATCACCGGATTCATATTCCTTGCCATCACTGCAAATGGTGGTGACATCAATTTGTTCGGTTGTCGAACCGTCTTTACTGAAACTTTTTACCGCACAGAAATTATTAGACCATTGAATACGTTGTGCTTTGGCGTTTGAAAAATCCGTAGGTAGCGTTTTATCACTCCAATCCACTTCGTCGCACAGGGTCACTTTATTGCCATCAACCTGTGCAATGGGAAAACGCCCATCTAACTCCCCTAAACCCGATAACATAATCATGTCATCCGCTTTCAGTTTATTATTGGCGATGGTAATGGTTGCGGGTGATAACGTCGCTTCCGTCACTGTCATCGCCTCCCCTAAGCCTGTTTGCACAAAGATCTTCGTGCCGAGGAAAGGCGTCGCTTTATGGTTTTTTGACTTTGCCATATCCATTCCTTATTTATCTGATGAAATCATTAATTCAAGAACAAGCCGATGCAATTTGACATCCGCTTCATACCCAAAGACCGCATTCATTCGTTGTGCAAATGGGATTGCCTCGATAATCTGAGCCTCGATTTTTTTACGCAAGACCATGAGAGGTTGTGGTTGTGGCGCATACACATCAAGTTGCACGCGATAGTTATCTAAATCCATATCCTCCAGCGCACTGTTAGGCGTGATGCTGGCAAACTGGATCACAATGGCGGGATAATGCCCTTTGCCTTCAGGTAATACCTGAAAAAAAACCCTTCCATCGACAAGCGGTGAAAGGGTCTCTTTTAATTGCTGTATCATGATCTCTACCTTACTTTTTCAATGTCCTCTTTGAGTGTTTGAACAATCACTTTGGCCGTCGCTTCCTTTTTCGCTTCAAAACTGGGCCGCATAAACGGTTGTGCGGGCATCTTGGCGGTGCCAAACTCGACAAACCACCAATAAAACGGATCATTCGGGTTCAATGCCGCACTTTTTCCCGTTGCCTGTTTAAAGGCAGACACCTTTTTACCCGATAATGATTTCACCCAAATGCGCGTTTTAACTTGCCCATTGCGCTGCACTTTCGTTTTAGAACGAATATTGCGCTTGATGGTGCCTTTGCGTCGATGAGGCACCGTTTCCTTAAGAATAGGTACTCGATGTTTGATTTCTTCTTTTAACGCCGAAGCCCCTACATTCATCGCCTTACGCGCGCTTTGATTTCTAGTTTTACGGGCGATGTCTTGCATTCGTTGAGCGAGTTCAGACAATCCACTGATTTTAATTTCACCCATCATTCACGCCCTCTTTGCACATTAATTGAAGCTCACGATGACGCTCATAAGGGTCAATAATCGAAATAATATTAAATATTCGCTTACCCCATACAATACGCATCGAAGTATCAATATCAGCGATATAACGAATAAGAATTCGTGTTGTGGCCTCACTTTGTACTTGCTGGGCTTGAAAATATTCCCGCCCTTGATAAGGCATGATCGCTGCACGTACTTTTGTCGCATGATCCGTCCAAATCACATCACTGCCACTGATGGCATCGGGCGCTAATACTGATTTTTGAATATGAATAGTGTGGCGTAATCGTCCAGGATCCATTAACTACCTCGCCAATTTCGACAAAGCAGTAACAATCGTTCTACTGCTTTATTTTCATATAACGGAATTTCACTTTGGCTGGTTCGATGTTCAAACATATCCCCCAGCACTAAGAGCATTGCCGATTTCACTTCATAAGGGATATCATCGGGTGATTTCCATGCTGGTTCATCACGATCATCACCGCTGTATTCGAGATGCTGTTTTAATAAAGAAAGAGGAATGACATCTAAGATATTCATGATGTAATACGGGATAGTTACCTACCCCGACCTATTACTTAAGCACTTCTTCCAGACGTTGGGAAAGTCCCTTTGATTAAGGCTTGAGGGCGATAATGGGCTAATGCTAAACGTTCTTCACACAAAATGGTCAGCATATTCTTCACGAAATTATCACGATCTTCTCGACTCACTTCGATAACTGCATTCATTCGATCCCATACTTGAGACGCCAAATCAAATGCACCAACAGTAAACTCACCTTGTTTTTGTGCTTTTGTTGGAACAACAGGTAATCCCCACATTACATTTGAAGTAAACGCTTGTGGACCACCAAAAATATAACGCCCTTCTTTATCTTTCATTAACGCAATGGCATGCCAATCACGAGGATTTAAAATAATACCAGAGGCGCTAAATTCAGATTCTGTTACCTGATAAATGGCATGAGCAATCAGGTCAGCATGCGTGTCACCCGTAGCACTCAACGTGGTATCATAGGCCGTGGCAACATGATTAATCCCCGTCAAATTATCCGCAGTACCGTCACCATTGAGTAATTGCTCCTCTTCCACTAACGCTAAGCCATACAATAAGCGGTTATTAACGTAAGACTGTAACTGCACAGCATCATCCATCACTTGGCGAGACGCTTGGATCCAATGAGCAATAGTGATCACATTTGCCGTTTGTTTTTCAAAAGTCAGATTAGATTCTGGTTTTTGTGCCTTTTCTTTCACAGGTGCCGCGCTATTGGTAAACAATTTTTCGCGTACATATTCCAGTGAGTTACTGGAAATACGACCTTGTGCTAATAAATCGCGGATAACTAAACGACGCATACCCGGCATAATAATACCCGGTACTTGCATCGGCTGAATGAGAACTCCGGCTGAACTCACATCACTGCCTAATGATTTATTAAACGTTTTCACTTCATAAGAAGCCTGACTCCCATTCCATGATTTTGTCAGCGCTTCTGCTGCTCGCTCAGAAAAATCTTTTTTCACATTAGGATCATCAGCACTCGTTGCCCCTTTCTGCTCTAAATCAAACAGACGCTCACCGGCTTTTTTTAATTCCTCTTGAACTAAGGCTAAATCTGTTTGTAATTGCTTTGAAACTACGCCAGTAGCTTCAATTTCTTTCTTCTGTGCATCGAAAAGCTCTTGCACCTTTTTTTGTGATCCTTCGATGGCTTCTTGGATAATAGCTAAGTCAGACATATTCTATCCTTTCAGATTAAATGCATTAATTTGGTTAACAATAGATGCGACTAGGGATTGTTGAGTGTCATCGGACTCACTCCGAATAGCGGATTTGAAGCGGGAAATAAAACCGACTGCTTCTGATTTTGATAAACCGGCTGACTCTCTCAGCCAATCCTCAATATCTCGGATCGTTAATAACCCATCAATGCTCTTGAGTGATGAAACCTGTGCTTGGTCATTAGCGGGAAATGTACAAATACTAATTTCACGTAACAGGGAGATATTTTTAAAAATACGACCTGAAGGTGTTCGCTCAAAGTCATTACGCAGACAACCGAATCCGATAGAAAGCCCGTCAACCGTGCCATGCTTCATTGCCGCTTTTAGATCTTGAGCCGCACTATGACCGGGTGTCAGTTGTCCTCTTACACGTAATCCTTTTTGATCTTCCTCCATGTACTCCCATTTCCCCACAGGAAGCTCCCAGACTCGATGGTTATAAAACATAGCGACTTTTTGTTTTTGCTTATCTAAAACATGCTTAAACGCACCGGGTAAAATAATGTCACCATCGGAATCTTGATGACTAAATACAGAGGCATAACCTTCGAAAACGCCTTGTGTGCCATCACCCGTAAATTTGATTTCCGCTTCATCAAAATTCAGTGTTTTTCTAATATCAGGCATTGAACCCCCATAAATAATTAAGCCCCACTTTCGTGAGGCTCTTTATTGAGTTGGTTAATCGGTAAATATTGTGCTTGCCGGTAAGCGACATCTCCACCTTCAAGAGGAGGATAATTATCGAGCCGTCGCATTTCATTAATAGTTCTTAGCCCCGATTCTCCCATCGCTTTCATAAACGCGGCGCGTGAAGTAGAATCGCCTCGCAATAATCCATCAAGGTTATGTTCAGCATGGTATTTTCCCACTTCGGGGGGTTTTAGAAGCCAACGCGCAATGCAGTTTTCCCATCGGGAGATATAGGGTTGTAAGGTATATTGAAGAAAACCTAAGTTTTGTTGCTCAATACCTGTTCCCCAACTTGTTGATTTTTCAACATCACCGACTAAGTGCGGTGGAACACCAAAGAAACGCGCTAATTCACTGACTTGAAATTTTCGGGAAGACATTGTTTCTGCATCTTGAGGACTAACGCCAATATCTTGTGCTTGAAATCCCCCTTCTAAGATCCACAATCGTTTTTTAACGGGGCCACCCGCAATTTCTTTGAAATTCTCTTCAAGTTGGCTACGTTGCTCTTTATTTAATACCTTATCGCCCGTTGTCAGAATTTTAGGAGACTTAGCCCCATTAGCGTAAAACTCACGTTGTTGATCTTCCATCGCAACGGCCGTGCTTGCTGTCTTACACGCATAAGCAATAGGCGACAATCCAACTAACCCATTAAAACCAAACCCTTTTAAATGAAAAATTTCATGTTGTTTAAATTTCGCAAATTCATGATCACGCTGATATTTATAGATAATATTCCTCCCCTCCATGCGCACATCCATATTGGCAGACAACAGAGGAAGCAAGCTGATCACATCACCGACTTTATTTCGCTCAATCAACGCGAAAGCATTACCATAAAAGCAAAGCTGCATAGTCATTGCCTCTCGGAATTCTTGAGCCGTCATATATTGATTGGGCGAATATCGCAGTAATCGAGCCAATGGGTGACTTAAATCGACTTTGGTTCTATTTCCCTGTTTATCCGTTTCGAACACATCCAGTGGCAAACAAGCCGTTAACGTCGAAATTAAGCTAACACAACGCCAAACCGTTGATATTTGGAGTATTCGCTCATCATTTACAGAAGAACCACCAAGTGAGCCTTGCGCTGAGATAACGCCTGATTGTGAACCTTGTTCAGGTGTCACGAGTCTTCCCCCAACGAAGAAGGAAGCCAGACGCGCAAACCAACCATGATTAGTGCGCAAATCGATTGAATATTGTTTATCTGTCATCACATACTCAATGGGTTAGAGAAAAAATCATCAAGGTTGCCATTATCAACCTCACCTTCCGCAGCACCAATCGCCATTGCAGAGGCCACCACACCATCGATTCGACCGGTGCTTTTTTTCTTGGCAAAGACGCGGTTATCTTTTTGGTCAGCCTCAAGCACAGCGGATGCAGCATTCCATCTCAAACAAGGATTGGTGTGGATCTCAATCTTCTTGTCATCAATGAGCTGTTCAAACAGTTCGATAGAGTGTGGCATCCACAGCCCTGAATCTTTGGCTTTGTAATATCCTTGTCCATGCGGAGTTAAAGGAACCGTCACACCCGCGTCATCGAGTTTGGGTTCAAGGTATTTAATGCGATAAGGGTCAAAGGCAATGGCTCTCATGCTGACGTGCATCGCCATTTCAGCAATGCGTTCTGCCACAAATTCATATCTCACCGCATTCCCTGGCGTGGTATGCATAAAACCTTGCCTTACCCATAAGTCGTAAGGCACTCGGTCGGTTTTCGCTCTATCCAATAAGGTGTCTTTGGGTGTCCAAAATTCGACATAAAGACGTTTGAGACTAGGAAAATACAAGGCTAATGCGGTTAAATCTTTGGTTCCCGATAAGTCCAGTCCGCCATAACACTCTTCACCTTGAAGGTCATCGAATGTGAACGTGTTTTCACACTGCATCCATGTTTCACTGTTAATCCACGGATTATCGGCATCCACCCACTGACAAAAATTAAGCCGACGCACAATGCTTTCTTTCGCGGGCATACCTCGGGCTTGTGTCACTTGCTCGCGTAAATAGCGATCAGAAAAGGTGTAGCCCAATGACGGATTGGCTTTCCCCCAGCAAGACTCATCCTTAAAGGGATCATCGCCCTCATCCAGTGAGCAAATATAGGAAAAGAAACTGTCGTCTTCGATAGTACCTTCGGCGACTTTTCGTCCGTATTCATGATAGTCATAACACACGCTGGTTTTATCATGGCCACTATTGGTGATCATAAATATCAAGGCTTGTCGCCGACCTTTTGTGCCCGCTCGCATCATCTCAACGGCGGTATTATTTTTGTGCTCATGAATTTCATCAATCAGCGCACAATGGGGACGAGGCCCTGATTGCCCATCATCCGAACTAATCGGGCGAAAGAATGAACTCGTTTTCAAATAAGCCAAATTCCACTCTTTGCCTGTTCCGCCTGATTTGGTGATCCGCTGACTTAATGCGGGAGATTGATCAACCATCGCCACCGCATCACGAAACAAAATCATGGCTTGGTCTTTTTTCGTGGCTGCCGCATACACTTCGGCACGCGGTTCACTGTCGGCGACTAAACAATACAGCCCAACGCCACCTGCCATCGGGGATTTTCCTGAACCTTTACCTGATTCAACGTACACCATGCGAAATCGGCGTGTGCCGTCTGTCATTTTCCAGCCAAAAATAGAGCCAATCACAAAGCATTGCCAAGGCAATAAAATAAACGGTTTCCCTTCATGCTCCCCGCCATTGAGCTTTAAGACTTTCGCGAAAAAGTCGATCACCCTTTTGACAGCCTCAACATCCCAGACTAATCCTCGTTGCTCGGCTTCATTTAAGTCTTTGAGATGACGTGCACATGCATGACGAATATCAGGCCCCGCTAAGATTTTGCCTTGATGCACGTCTTGCGCGTATTGCGTTGCGGGATCAACCGAAATATTGGTTGAGCGGATCTTCCTCTTCTTCTCCACCATCCATCTTCACCTTCGAACGAGCGGCGGGGGTTAAACCAAACTCGACTAAATAACTTTTAAAACGGCGATCTGCATCAGCCAACATGGCAACGGCAGGATTCGCTTTAATTAAAAAATCCCCTAATTGCGTTTTTGTGGTGTATGTCCGACCTTCAATGGCAATGGTGTCTCGCAATTGAAGAATATCAGCGTAGATATCACACAGCCGTTCTAATGCCAGCGTGTCAGCCACGGTTAAAACGCCCATTCCATCGAGTAATAAGGTTAATTTTGCCCACGCCATTTTCCCCCAATCCGTTAAATGTTCGGGTGGGCTTGGAATTTCACGTTTGGGTTGGGGTTCTTTATCGTTGAGTTTTCGTTTTCCCGGATTACCAGTGACCACCTTCAAGTGGGTCGGTTTCGGGCGTCTTCCTGCCATCGGAACCTCCCAGAAAAAAACTTTTCATTTCGCGGTTGTGCACACAAATGAGGGCGCTAGGTAATCAGGGCGAAAGTGTTTGAACTTTTACCCCGCCCCCACCCTGTATTTCATGGTGTTATTGATGCCAATGAGAATTGGGATCGAGTGGAATGCCATCCGCATTACAGCCAATGACTTTGCCACTCTTTTCAATACGTTGTTTGGTTGAGTTATGATGCAGTTCGCATAAGCTTTGAAAGTTTTTTGTGTCCCAGAATAAGGCTTGAGCTTTTGCGATACGTTCTTTATCACCTGATTCAAGCGCTTCTTTAAGACGATGCGGAATAATGTGGTCAACTACTGTGGCAGCAGTAATGCGCCCTTGCTCTTGGCACATAACACAGAGCGGATGTTCATTAAGAAACGCTAATCTCACTTTAGCCCAGCGACCACCATAGACATTGCGTTTTTTCATGGTTTATCTCATTACAAATTTTCCCCAATAAAAAAGCCACCAGCGGTTAACTGATGGTTATATAAATAAATTTTATCAATATTACTCAGTGAATAAATTTATAAGGTCTTATATAATTCGTGTAGTAAAAACTCAACTAAGTAACTTTAGTTACGCTATTTACCTCATTTATTGATATAAATGTTATATCTCTGCGATATAATCATTAAATAAAGTTTAAATTAAGTAATGGAATTCAGAAATCTCATTAATTTTAAATAGTAAAATAATTAAATTAAACTTGGACTATTTTTAATTTGTTAAATTAAAATTACACTATAAAAATGAATAAACATACTATTCGTACCAACTGGAAGTATCAACATTAATATTATTGACATCCACAGTAATATCATTTGGGTTATTAACAGATACATATATTTCAATAGAAAATGGATAGTTTGATGGTAGTGATGTAAAGTCCTCGCTTCCACCATATTCTTGACTCACATACACAGTACCATCAACATAAATAGAGATAAATCTATCATTAATAGTAGAAATATTAAGCTCTTCTGGAGATGTTTGTTCTATAATTACATTTTCAGCTAAGATTGATAAATCATCAGGAAAATTATTAACAACCGCTTCAAAAACAGTAGGCTCCAAGTTACTTTCTACCGCAGAAATAACAAGTTCTTCTATTGAAGATAATTCATCTATGACATTTTTTGATAATTGAATAATATTTTTCATATCTTCAAAAAATTTCTTCGGGCATGGTTTAAAGGATTTTTCATTTATATGTGTATACTTATTAAAAAAACGGAATTTACCCAAGTATTCACTAATAGTTAAATTTAAATCCTCAAGTGAGTATTCATCAAAAAAATCATCTGATAAAAATCCTTGAGCACAAAACTTAAGCTTTTGTCTTCTTGTTACTTCAAATTTATCACTTTCTACCTGATACCAGCTAGTCGCTTTAACTTTATCATTAGGAGCTCTTCTTTCAATAATAGATAGAACCAATTCTCTCATTGAAAATGCAAAATTATGGAATCTCAATGGATTACCATGAGAACAATAATTCCTCAGGCTTCCAATAAATAATTCTTTTTCAAAATTAGTGACTAATACTTTTTGAAAATCAATAATAAAATCATATTCGAGTAACTTTTTTAGTTTCATTACAATTATTCTCTATTGAATTGAATATTATCTTTCCAATATATCAAACAACAGCAAATAATAATACTAACCTACCCAATTAAGATAATAATTTATATCCATTATTTTGATAATGAAATTTATATAATAATCTCTATTTAACCTTATACCTCCTATTTTGATTAGATGTATTTTTCATTGGACACACTCCGCTCTAATGTAATCCTGCAACCCTTTAATCATTTGCTCTGACTCTGCAATTCGCTCTCTGAGTAACCAATAATTCCGGATAGCGGTGTCAGTAGGTCTGGCGGTGGTTGCATAAGCCAAGCTGGTGGCGGGATCACTTGTACTCTTTGGACACTCGGCTTTGATATACACCCGCTCAGGATGACGCTCACTAATATCACGCAAGTGGCTAATTTCATTCTTGGCATTCGCTAACTCCTGCATATATTGAATATCCAACTGATTTAATCGCATTATGCGCGCTTGATAATCAGTATTAATAGACTTCTGTTCTTCGAGAGCCACGGCCAGTTTTTTGTTGGTATCTGTCAGTGAATTAATCCTATTAGCTTGCCAGTTAATCACCCAGTAACTACCCACAATAATGCCTACCAACGCAATGATGGCATAGAGTTTCCCGTATTTCATGATTAGTACCGATGATGTGAGAGTGCAATCTGACAGCGTTTTTCTAAACTAACTTGGTCTTTAGTACATGAGTTATCAATCAAGAGATAAATGCCACCAGCGACTGTAATGAGTAATGCAAGGATAAAGCTGATAATGATGATTAAAGGTTTCCATGACATAGTGCTGACTCCGCCTCTCGACGACTGACAAGCCCTCGCCAAACCTTTCCGCCTGCATATACCCAACGTTTCATTTCTTCACAGGCACCCGCTCTATCACCAACATTTAGTTTCTTAAGTAATGTTGAACGAGCAAATGCTGTCGTTCCCACATTAAAAGCAAAAGAATATAAAGCGGCTTTAGTATGGTCATTGAGTGGTACTTTGATTAATGCATCGACTTGCTGTTGTGTCTTAATAAAATCGTTTTGTAATAACGCATCACATTCTTGTTGTGTGTATGTCTTACCTTGAATAATGTCTTTGCCTGTGTGCCCATAACAAACCGTCAAAACACCAGCCACATCACGATAAGGTTCATAACGCACACCTTCAAAATGGGCTATTACTACTAATGCGATGGCTGTTGCTCCCGCAGTTGTTAGCGCCGCTATTTTCTGTTTGAAAGACATTAAATATCCTTTGGCGCTTTTACCATTAATTCAGCAAGCCTTTTTAACGTTTCGGTCGGGTTTTGTGGATCAACATGACGGACAAGCTCTTCAAATAATTGAGTGCGTTTTCGTTGCTCTCGACGAGTCATAAAATAAGTAGCTAAACCTAGAACCATGCTAAACGCCATCCCGATAACAAATCCCCATTCATATAATGAGAGACTGGCAAAAAATGCCGTTAGGCCTGCGGTTCCGTAAGTAACATTGGTTAATTTTTCCATACGCATAGTCACCCCCAGAGGAGTGTCCGTTGATGATTAGTGTGAGAAAGTTAAAAGTGAAAATATAAGACTTAATTAATTTAATGATCCAGCCCAATGTGGTTGGCTGAATGAATGATCACAGGCTATTCAAGAATTCAGTGGGAGCATTAAAAATATTCAGGTGCTCGCAAATAACCAAACATTCCAACTAATCGAAATTCCTTTCATAAAGAGAACATTCCAAATTAAATATCTCATCTTTATATCTTTGAATAACGCTACTTATAACCTCCTGTTGTATATCGGTAAAAGAATTCCATATAGCCAATAAAGGTGTATCATGATCCGACCAAGTTTCACCTATAAAAATTTTATCTTTTATCATCGACTTAAAAATATCATTATCCTCCGTATTCACTTCTGATACATTATTATCAGGTAGGCGCCCAATAACGCAGGCTATATGGCCATTAGGATCTGCCAATCCAATGGTTTCATTTTTTATTTTCATACAAAGTCCTATGAGGAAAGAATGAATACTAAAATATTTGAAAAATTATTTCTTGCCGATGATAAAACTCGAAATGCTGTATTAACAATTTGTGAGACCGATACTCCCCTCGTCTCAGTTTTAACACTACATTTAACTTGTGAAAATTTTTTAGAAGCTTTTATATCAGCTCATCTAAATATTGAGGATTTGTTTGCAGAAAAACCAGAAAATATTAACGATGTTAGATTTAGAATGTCCTTTGAACATAAAAATAAGCTAGCTCAGCGATTAGGTATGCCAAAACAAGCATATGATGCTTTTTGTCATATTGATCAGATAAGAAATCAGTTTGCACATAAATTATTACATGCGGAAATACCCGCAGATAGAATAAATAAACTTTGCACTCTTATCGATTCAATACGCTCTTCAGAACAAGAATTAAAATTAGAAGATGAAGGTATACACTATTCCCCTTCTAATGCAAAAAAAACATTTACCTATCGAATGTCTGATCCCGATATTCCTCAAACGTTAAAACTTTGCATCACATACTTCTCATTAATAAGAAGAGTCTCGATGATGTATCAATAATTATAAAAACCTACTTATAAAATAGTATGTAATTTGCCATAAACTCTTATAACTAAAAATATGAACTCTCTGGAGTTTCGGGAGAGTTCAACCTGTAAGAGCTAATTACAAATCGACATATTTATTTTTTGCTCTGTTTACTCAAAGTATCAAACAGCTTTCGACACATTAAGTGCCCTTAATAAACCTTCAGGCAATTGCTCTTCCAGTGAAGCATTAGAAACAATCACAAGACCATACATAGATATCCATGTATTCGTTTGTTGTAAGTGTCCTTGAATAAATTGCTTCGCTTTCTCTAACAAATAAACACAGCTCTCTTGTGTATTTTTGCGCCAATAAGATTCAATCGCCACCAGCAATGGGTCGCCTGCATCATTAATCTTTTGTGTGCCGATTCGATATTGCTTTTTACCTGCGGGAGATGTCGTGCAAATTAGTTGTGTCAGTTGTTGAGTTTCACCATCAGCCGTATGGATATTCGCCGTTAAAATGGCTGAAGTATTCATTTCACTGTCTGTTTCTGAGGCATAGTGAAGACTAAACTGTAATTCGCTTATCTCTTTTGACATAACATTTACCGATTTATTTAGTTAATAAGGTGCCGACTCACAGCTCTTGTGTGAACGGTATAAGTGGGTGTTGATTCTGTGGTCGGCGTAGATGAAAAGGCTACAAAGTAACCTTATTTAATTTATGGTTGAATATATTAATGAGAATAATTATCATTACATATGTATCAAATTTGACAGGTCTGATACGAATTAGTACGACATGACTTACATTGCTTCTTGCGTTTATTTTATATGCCGATATGACTCCTAGCGTATCGGCATTTTTTTATTGTGTGTTGTGTAATCTCTTGTACTTACAATTTACATGTATCCGTTCAACGCCAAAAAACGAATATAGGTAAGGTCAAAAATGGAGTGACTAGACTCCTCTATCTTATTCGAGGTGCAATTCACTAAAACACAACTTTTATTACTATTGATATAAGTTAGAATTAAACTACTTTCAACTTTTGATGGTTGTTTATATGTTTAACCTTAGTCCTGCTATGCTCGGGTTCCTTGGTGGTGCCGTTGCTATCGGATTTCCACTTTTATTTAATTTGCTCAAAGAAATAGCTTTTGATCGGAAAAAGATGACAGTAGAACGCAATTATATTGGTGTTCAGCTTGTATTTATTTTGGATAAATTTGTTAGTGAATGTGCAGAAGTTTCATGGGATAGAGGGTTTGATGAAACCTATCATGAACCTGACTCCCCTGAATGTTTAAGCCCTCGAGTCGAACCTCCCATCTTCGATATGAGTACAGTGAGGGGTGAGTACAAATACCTTGAACCAGCACTCATTTACAAATTGCAATCCATCGATATTGAATTATTGAAAATCAAACAAGAACTTCAAGAAATGACATCTGATCTAAATTTTGGTCCAGAATTTATGGATCGCTATATTTTGTTAAGACGTGAACGTTATACAGATCTAGGATTGCACGTTAATCAATTATCAGAAGATATCCGTGATAAATTGAAAATAGATTCTGATCATGGATGGAAACCTAAAGATAGCTTGCTTAGAAGCAAGAAACAGATTCTCCGTATCAAATCAAAATCAGCTTTCAACAAAAAGTTAAAAAAAGCTGAACGGATGATGCACTCGAAACAACAGCTATTTTAATTATTTCCACATTTTATCTAATTTTTTAGGATACTCTATCGAATGAAGAAAAAGATTTTAAGCTGGCTTGAATTTATTACTATTGGCTTAGCAATAACCTTCGTCTTTCCTGTACATGCTACAACTACTGAAACAATAATCAGGGCAGTGTGTACCTCTGAAAGTGGTTTAAATACAAAATATTATCAGCAAGGTATAGAAGTATGGGGTGGAGATTTCTTTTATGATGGTTCACCAATGGAAAAATGGCTGAGCGCTCAAGACAAAAGATCTGGTGGTTTAGGTGATTATACTTGCTACATCCAGAAAGTAGCGACTCCTTATCCTAAATCTGTGATAGATGCTTTAAAAGCGTCAAAAAATAACTTTAAAAATTAAAATGAACATTGTAACGATATTTCATTACATCAAAATATTTTAAAAAGTAGTCTTATCCTTTAAAAAGAGCAGGTTAACTAATCTTATTACTTAACAAACGAAAAGATTAACTTCTGTGCATAGGAAATAAAATGATCGATGACCCATTACCAGAGAACTGGCAAGACCTCCAGACAGGGGTTCAACGTATATTCCGTAATGTTGGCTTACTTGCAGAAGTTGAGGTCGATTTAGAAACCCCGCGTGGCTCGGTGAATGTGGATGTTCTCGCGACAGATGTTAGGAGCGTGGACAAAATCAGATATATCGTGGAATGCAAAAACTGGGGTAGTTCTATACCACAGACAGTGGTCCATTCGTTCACTACGGTAATGCATGAAACTGGGGCTAACATTGGATTTATTATTTCAAAGCATGGGCTTCAGCGAGGTGCTAAACAGTACACTCAAAACACCAATATTATTGGGATGACATACCTGGAGTTCCAACAAAGGTATTTTGAGGCTTGGTGGTATAGGTACTTTTGTCCACGTATCGGTGATGCTGCAGACGAACCACTTCAGTACGTCGAACCAATCAACTCTAAGCGAGATCGCGAATACGCCAAGCTTAGCCTTCAAGCACAAGAGAAGTTCGATCAGTTAAGGCGAGAGAAAGGTGCATCAGTCATGGTTCTTTCTATGTTCAATTACAAGTTTATGTCAAAAGCATTAAACACTGGCAACTTGCTAGAAGTCCCAAAGAATTTGGATGATTTTAAGACCAGAGTTCTCTCCCAAATTTGTCCTCACATTGAACTGTATTGCGATACGTACAGAGAGCTACTAAAAATCATATTAGAATACTTATCAGACACCAAAGCAGAGTTTGATACAATATTTGGTGGAGCCATCTTTGAACCGCCAATTAGTATAACGGGGATTACTGCTGATGGTCCCCCTTTGGAAGATGGCAGCTATCATCATTAGCTTTCATACATAGCCCATGCTCCCGTATGTCCGCTCTTCGCTCAAACCAGACTGTCCACTCTAATTATGTTCGGCTTACAAATCTTGTGAACTCAACTTTGAATTAGTGAAATTTAAACCCCTCACAAAAACAATTAAGGCTACACATTATGCGTAGCCTTAATCTTATTTACGTTATATAACTCAATTATCTTTTGTCTTTATTTTCTATCGCTATTGTTTGCCGTTTTTCTTCTTCAGGTAATTCATACTCAATAGCAATAGTCAGAAGTCCACTTGATAAATCGGCTTTTTCTATTTTAACATTTTTACCGAGGTCAAATTGCAACGTAAATTGACCTTGAGATATACCTCGGTGGATCCATTTATCATTGTCTTCTTCTGATTTTTCTTCTTTTTTCCCTTCAATCAATAAACGACTTCCTTTTAATGAAACCGATAAGTCATTTTCTTGATATCCAGGCACACTCACCGTCAGTTCATAATGGTTATCATCAATCTGTTTCAGGTTATAAGTCTGAATTGGTGATGCAATAGGCTTACTGCCTGTTAACTGACTAAACAGGCGATCTATCTGATCAAAACGGTTTGAAAGTAAGTTATCAGATAATGTTGGGAATAATGAAAAAGGTTTAATGTTAGGCATATAACTCCTCCTTCAGTATTTAGTGAATTATGGGCGGTCTCTTATTTACCCAAAATATAAATATGAACGAGCAAGTATTTTTCAAGCCCTAAAATCTAAATTTTTTATCTTTAACTAATATGAGATTATAGATAACAAAAAACCCCGCCGAAGCGAGGTTTTGTATATTCAACTATTTAATGCTCAACTCATTTGAGCTGTCATCACACTTTTGCAAAAGATACATTTTGCGCCGTGTGGGTTGTTCACTGTGACATCAAATTGTGATGTTCTATATTGTGAACCGCAACACCTTGGGCATTTAAAATAGAGGCGAATAGTAATAGCGCCTTTAGAGAGCCACCACGTTGCCGGCTGCTGGGCCTTTCATACCATTTTCCATGGTGAATGAAACTTGTTGGCCTTCCGCTAATGTTTTAAAGCTATCACTTTGGATTGCAGAGAAATGTACGAATACATCTTTGCTGCCATCAGCTGGAGTAATAAAACCAAAACCTTTACCTTCATCGAACCATTTTACTGTACCAGTCATTGTATTAGACATAGAATTTCCTTTAATTTATTTAATTTGCCATAAGGCATATGCGGTTTGTTTTGTATTTTTACTTATGGGTATTAATTAGAAGGAATTCACAATGAAGAGGTATCGAGGATAACGCTAAACGGGAACAACTTTAAACTTACTAACATAAATAGGTCTGTACTTCCAAACCAGTGACGCTATTAAGCCATAGAAAAATGCAGATAGCAAACTTTATTTTTTAGCGGTAAATCAGCTTAAGTACCACCAGCTCTCCCCTAATAACTTAACGAAATCTTTAATTGGTAAGATATATGACATTAAAGACTACTCTTATCACAATACTAGATTTTTTGCGTACGCGTTAGTTTTTTTGATCAATTATCTGGGCTAATATGACATAAGTAATTATTATGTATTAGAACAGGAATAATAAAAAAATGGCAACAATTGAAATTAAAAATGTCATTATCCATGAGTTTATAAAGGAAGCAAAGAAACCCGTTGATAAGAGCAAGATGTTTAATTTTAGGGATAGCGTACTAGATCCTAAAAATCAAAATGTCTCAGGATTAGTATCAACGATTACTGGTTTATATGGAAAAAAAGGCAACTCGGCATATTACGGTATCTTTAAAGAAGATACGACCAAACGAGGTCCTATTCCTAATAAATTTGAAGAATATTTCGTATATGGCGATAAAAATATACAAAATTTTATCGACTTTACAGTATCTATAACAAAACAAATAGCAGAGGAAGCTGAAAAGGAAATTTGGTCTTCTGGCGGTTTTTTAATTTATGCCGACTATTTATCTGATGCAACAAGATATTTCATTATAACAATGGTAAAAAATAAGCCTGGAATGCGAATTAGCTCTAAATTAGAGCCCGAAGAGTTAGAACAATTAGATCTATCAAAAATTCATCAAGCCGCAAGAATCAACTTTTCACGTTATGAACAGTACCAAAATTCAGCTAAAGTAGAAAAATCAGATCTAAATTACCTTAGTTTTATAAGCAAAACACCAAACACTAACGCTGCTAGCTATTTTATTACAGCATTAGGATGTGATAAAGGTATATCATCAACAAAAGCCACACAACAATTACCTTATGAAATAAAGAAATTTTTTGAGTCACATGAGGAATTAAAACCATCATCCTTAAACTTTAGAAAAAAAGTTATAGATTATTTAGGTGATAAAATATCCAATAATCAACCAGCCAAGTTATCAGATATTGAGGACATGGCAAAAACACATATGACTAATATAGATGATGAACGAAAAGAAACTCTTGTTAGTCTTCTAATTGAAAGATTAAATAGCGATGAAGTACAAATTCCTTCAGAATTTAATGTGAATAAAGCCGCTTATGAAAAAATGAAAAATATTTCATATAAATCAGCGGGGTTTGGTTATACTTTTGAGAAAAATATGTTGGGAATTAACAAGAGTGCTAGTGTTTGTTATAACCCAAAAGAGAAATCGCTTACTTTCACTAGCTTGCCTGAGTCCGCGCAGTTGGATATTATCAAAGCTCTAAAAGAACAAGGATTAATTCAATAAACTTATAAAATGAACATGTTAGAAGATATTGTTAATTTATACAGAACAACTGGATGCCCAAAATGGAGCAATCGGCGCTTTAATGTGAGCTTAACAACCTATTGTGATTCTTTGCATCATTCCGTTTCCACTCTGTATAATTCATCAATACCTATTCTTGAGGATATTGTTCTTGATGGTAAATTATTCTTACCTAGTGACCCAGATTCCTCCAATATCCCAGAAGAGTGGTCAAAAATAGAGTTAACATGTATTACTCCTTCAAACTCTGAAAACAGGTTTTACTCTTGCATTGATGATTTATTATCAATCAATTCAGTTAAAAAAGGTGTTTTACCTAGATATTATTATTTAGTTGATACAAATTATTTTTCTGAGGATAACAATAAACCAGATGATATTATAAAGCTTAACAAACTATGTGACTTTATCGATAAATTATCTACTTTAGCCCACTATCATGATTCTCGAAATAGTGATGATGACTATAAACTTGTTTTTATTAAAAATAATGAAAACGGAAAGTCAATATCTGCTATCTTAAATATTATTTTGACTAAAGATTTAATCGATATTGAAGATTTTGATTACTCGATTTTGGATTTTTTCAGCGATCCTTCATCAAAAAACACTCCTCATTACCATGAAAAAGTTGGCATTTTCAGAAATACAATTGTGGAATTTGTTTGTGAAAATAAAGTATCGTTTCAAGACATAATAAAAAATTGGAATGATTTCAATAAACTTTATTTAGACAATTTATCAACTTATTTAAATAACTTTTCATTTCATAAGGCTAGAAAAGAGATTGCAGAAGCTGAGGCTAACTTTGCAGAAAAGTTATCTAAAATAACTAGTGATATTGCTGGAAAGATATTATCTATCCCAGTATCGATGGCTGCAACTATTGCAATTTTTAAATTAAATAACATAATCGAAATTAGTTTTGCAACTTTAGGTGTACTTATTACATCTATCTTTATGCATTTAGTCTTAATAAACCAATATAAACAATTAAATAGAGTTATACATGCTAAAGATTTAGTATTTAAGCCATTTGAAAATGATGAAAAAACATATCCACAAGAGTTACATGCTGATGTACAAGAAGCATTAACGAGCTTAGATAAAAATCAAAAATTTACAAAATTTACTCTTATTTGTTTAATAACTATTACATGGATACCTTCAATTACTTCAATAATACTGTTATCTTATTCAGCTATTAAATAATTATGTTAAAATAGAAACTATTCCATTTATAAATCCTAATGCTGTTTGCACTTTTTTTCTTATAGTACCATCTGAGCATTTCTTATATTTAGCTATATTTCTTAATGATATTCTATAAATAAAGTGTAACACTATTATTTCATATTCCTCGTAACAATATTGTTTTAATTTAGCAACACATTTATCTATTAAAATTCCTTCATCATCATTACATTGTGGGTATTTACTTCCAGAATAAGGTAAAACACCTTTAAAACCAGCAGCTATATTAGGCCAGTCAATATTACTATTATCGGCAACGGCCCATGCCCCCCATTTACTAACTAAATCATGAATATCAAAGTCTCTCATACTAATACTCCCCGTGCCGTATACACGTTAAACCAATGCTCCCATTCCTAATGAACGGTTTAAAAAAGAAAATAACAATTCGATTTGATTGCCGTAAGTGGCTTCCCACAATTTGGGATCACGATGTAACTCGTCATGATGAATGCGACATAATGGAATAGTGAATAAGTCATGGGCTTTCGTTCCCATGCCTCCCATACCATGGCCGATGATATGATGTGGATCATCAGCTTGTTGTCCGCAAACACAACAAGGCTGTGTTTTTACCCATTGAAGCCACTGGGAATTTTCCCAACGGCGCATTTTAGGTTTAAGAAGAAATGAGGCTGGAGGTTCAGGATCGACAGTCACATTAATAACGGGTTTTATGGCATCTAAACGCGCATTCATTGCTGATAGTGCTGTCACTTCATTTGGAACAATATCAGCTTCAGGAAAACCGCCATGCACCCTACGCTCTTTAGTTTTATCAGGCCAATTTAGAATACGGCGCAATATAGCATCAGGTAATTTATCAACCAGTTTATGCATCACAGCAAAAGCAAAAAAATCAGGTATCGTCAGCGAATGGCTATCATCTAATCTCAAACGACTGCGAATAGTGTCTATCATCCAAGCAATACGATTTTTATACGCTAATTCAGCAACCCACCCCGCCGATGAATTGCGAATATGATTATCATGATACCAACAAGTCCGTATCACACCGTCTTTATGCCATGTGGTTGTTAATTCATGATGATGATAACTGTCATGTTCATCGTTGATCTGGCAGCAATGGATATTTCTGCCTATCCACATATTCATCGATACCAGCCCGCCCATAGCTTGGATCACTTTTTCATTATTCAAAAAGTCAATAATGTCCTTGTTATTCAATAATGGTTGTTCGTTCCCTGTTAATGCACCAGAAGGCCATTTATTTAAACTCTTTGGTACATCACTAATAATCACACGAGAATGTTGTTTAAGTTGCTCAAGCAACTCCGCTTCAGGCTTCAATAAAACAACACCAAGATCGGACTGAATATAGGGTGTTAATAATAATTTCATACACTCACCTGTTTATTCAGCATCACCATACGGATCAATTCATCCGTTTTACTTTCAAAGAAATGGGGTTGAGTTTCACGAGGATTATTAGGGCTGGTCATGTTCTTCCCAAACTGACAACCTCGAGCAGTCACAGACCAGAACTCTTTCACTTTGTTTGCGGTTTTCGTACTTGGACGAGATAAACGTTCAACAATGCCAAGATCGGCTAATCGTTTATAAGCTTGTTGCGCTGAAATAGGTAATTGGTGTTTTCTAATCAGTGTTGATAAAGCTACTGTTGGACGACTTGAACCATCCATTGAACCAATTGGTGCATCAATCGCATACACAGGGGCTAATTCGGGTAAGCCTGCCATGACTTGTAATTTTTGATACGCCCCTAATTTTGAAGAGTTTGAGAAATTCAGGCTCTTGGCCATCGATTCAAGCAATATGACTCCAGCTTGAACTTTATCGGCTAACTTTTCGTCGTGTTGCTGTGTTATCAATGCATCAAAAGTACGGATCACTTTTAAATGAAATGAAGGACTTATCCACATTGCATAGGCATACACTAATTCTTTGCAAACATACGTTCCTTGGTTAAGCCCACCAACAATGGTCACAATGGGAACCGCTCCTGTGATCTCAGGAGCGGTTGAAATTTCATCAACCAACTCTTTAGTTTGAGTCAAAGCACTCCAATTCGACGGTTGATGCCGTTTTTCACCACCTGAGACTCGATGAAGGTCATTTAAACAATAACGCCCTGCGGTATCTCGACGAATTTGAACACCATCAATAACAATTAGTCCATTCATGTTATTTTTCTCCACTCTCGTTTATAGCAAAACTTCCTGAGCAACTTGTTCCGCGACTTGTTGCCAAATACCTCGCCACGCAGCTAAACCTGCAACCTCATTCATTCGGCCTAGACCATTTTTCTTTGCCTGAATAGCGGCTAATTCTTGGATTTTATTTTTAGGTTTCCAACCCGTACCCCAGATAAGCCGGAATGTTTCATCACGCTCTACGGAATCGATTGTGATTTTTTTCTTACCCGCCAAACGTAAGGTTAAATCATCCCATTGAGCCCTGAGTGTACGAGGACACTGAACATTCTTTTTCCAAAAATCATCTTGCGTAATTCGTTTATAGAACTGGCAAATTTCTTTGTGAGTATGCCCATCAATCGTTGTCATTAAGCGAATATCATTAGCCCAATCAGTGAAATTTGGCTCTTTAGGCGTTTTTAATCCCATCTCTTGAAACACTTCGCATTTACGACTGAATAGCCATTTAGCGCACTTCAAATCGTCAGCGGAGCCCCATTTTTGAAAGTTGGCGCTGTAAATCACAGCTTCAGGATAACGAGTTAAAAAATCATTTTTGGGCTGGTCGCTGGATTCGCCAGAATTCTGCGACGAAGAATGGTTTATTGATGGATCATATTTTGAAGTTACTGATGGATCGCCCTCAGGAGCTGGCGGTTCAAAATCCCTATTTTTGCTCGATTTTGAGGGAACAGAATTTGATGCAACAAATTTTGATGGGTCAACTCCTGATGCGTCAAATTTTGACACGTCAGATTTTGTTGGTTGAGAAAGCGCTTTCTTTGCTGATTGGTATAGTTTCTCTACATTCAGCTGATAGATATTGCTTGCGTTGCGATTGCCTTTTCTACGCTTTTCACTGGTTAACCACCCTTCTTTTTCCAACTGTTTTATTGCCGTGCGCACCGTGCTTTCACCCGCACCAATTTGACGTGCAATCGTCACAACCGAAGGCCAACAAATACCTTCATCATTAGAAAAATCAGCTAATCTTGCCATGATAGCGACTGATGTGAGTTTTAAACCTGCATGGGCGCAACCATCCCAAACATAACTAGATAATTTAACACTCATAAGAGGCCTCACTTAACTCGGGTATATCTCTCTTTAAATCTTTGAACCGGCTCGCATTGTTCGTATTCACAACCATCAATCATAAAAATAACGCGCTGTTTTTCTCGATCATAACGGATGACATGAACAAGGAGCCCTCGAGGGTTTCTGTAATAGCGATCAAGACGATTGGGATCTTCATTTCGCATTGCATTTTCCTCCACTCAAGAAATAGAAATCAGCCCATGACTTTTTCAGTGTCCTCTTATCTACCAAATCGATATTTTTTCGGTAGTTATGTGATCGATTGTCACTCGGTATGCTTTCTACATAGCGAAATGTTCCCTCTTTAGTTAAGGGTAAACAGCGAAATTGCTTTTTAGGTATTAAATGCGCTAATCTACTCATGCTTATTTCTCTTCACATCATTGAAATTGGCAATCGAAGCCAGAGGCCGTATACCTTTGGCTTCACCCTTTCTTAGTCGCTTCCTGTTTTTCACCGTATAACACTTTCAGTGAATCCAAGAACCCAATTGCATACGCAAAAACTTTCCCTGCTTTTCGATAAATACGCCCTATTTCTTCATCCGTTAAAACACCATCAACAAGGCTTTCTTGAATTAAAACGGCGAGTGAACCTTGCATAGCAGCCAATGTCATTCGCATATCAAATAGCTCTACTTGATCTATCTTTTCTGCTTCTATTTTTGGTAATGCACTCATGCCATGACGTTCTAGGTGATATTCCACCAGCAACTTAGTGCCCGAAATGTCTTCCATAGCTTCTTGTTCATCAATATCAAAGAAACGACAGCCATTTTTTTCATATAACTTGTTATTAAACGTATCGAGTGACATGCCTAAAGCCCCTGCCATAGCAGAACGTCCACCCGGCAGTGCTTTGCACATTTCTTTAATAACTTCTTTAATTGAATGTTTGCTCATATCTACCTGCTCTATCTTTTATTGGTAGTTAATTGCCTTATGCTGTTTTGGTATTTTTTCTATAAAGTTCAGGGTTATATTTAAGTTTTCCCTCAGTTAGTAAGTCAGCTTCAATTGCTCGATTTTTAGGTATTAATTGACCTGGTCTTTTCTTCCATTGATAAAAGGCTTCTGGCGTAATTTTAAAAAAACTAGCGACTTTGCTAGCATCACCAAAGTAAACTTCAACTTCATTAGTTGTCATAAGCACCTCCAATATAAGTTTTATTAGATATTAAAATATAAGTTTTCTTTTATCAATAAAAACTAAGATAACTTAGTTAAAAACTAACCTCGGAATGAAAATGGATACTGTTGGAAGCAGAATAAAAAAGCTTCGTAAGACAACCAAGACGACACAAAATGAACTAGGGAAATACTGTGGCGTATCGGGTGTTGCGGTTGGCTATTGGGAAAAAGATCTTAATTTGCCAAATGGTGATGCTCTAATAAAGCTTGCTCAATTTTTTAATACAACTGAGTCTTACATCCTTTACGGCATATCATCGAAGGAAAATATTTCTGTGATTACAACAATGAGAAAACTTCCCGTTTTGTCATATGTACAAGCAGATAAATTCACTGAATACCTAGCAACAGAGATTTATGATGAAACGTTGGAATATCTAGAAACTTCTTTAAAGGTATCACCTTCAAGCTTTGCCCTTACAGTAAGAGGTGATTCGATGACTAATCCCTCGGGTATGCCTTCTATTCCAGAAGGTGCAAAAGTTATTGTTGATCCCGCAGCAGAGGTAATTAGTGGCAAAATTGTAGTCGCTCGCCTTACAGGAAGTGACGAGGTAACAATTAAAAAATTAATTATTGATGGCCCTAATAAATACCTATCTCCACTCAATCCCCGCTATCCAAACATCCCGATCAATGGCAATTGTGAAATTGTTGGTGTTGTAAAGGGTGTTCAGTACGAATTGTAATCTCACCATCACACAAATCTAAATTTACTTAGATTTGTGTTGACATAAAATATAAGTTTTATTAGATTTAATTCTAACAAAACTTAGTATTAGATGAAGAGTCTTTCCCACTTCATAGAAAACAGCAGAAACCGCCACAACTTGAGGTAAGCAATAATCAAGTTCAATAATTGAAACATAAAAAATAAGTCTTTATTTACCATTAACCAACATCAGGGAAATTTAATCTCGATTAATTCGAGAGGGATCTTTATTACTTAAATTATGTGGAGAGAATAATGTCTTATATTGCAACAGCAACAAATAAGCACTTCTATTACCTCGATGTACGGATCGAGGATATAGATATTCAAGACATTGCGACGGGTTTAGCTAATGAATGTCGCTTTAATGGGCAGATTGATAATTTCTATTCTGTTGCTCAACACTCGGTATATGTCAGCTATTTAGTTGCTCCTGAATATGCTTTAGAAGCCTTACTTCATGATGCCAGTGAGGCCTATGTAAAAGATCTGCCATCACCGCTTAAAAAGCTATTACCTGAATATAAGGAGATAGAAAAAAGAATTGATACTGTTATTCGTCAAAAATATAACTTGCCACCCGTTATATCGGACGCTGTGCATTTAGCCGACTTAATGATGTTAGCAACTGAAAAACGAGATTTAGAAATTGATGTGGGTAGCAATTGGCTAATGCTTGAAAGTATTCCTACGAGTGATTTTATTGTTAATCCATTAACCCCACTACAAGCCAAAGTTTTATTTTTACGTAGATTTAATGAATTAAATAAAAGGAGCTAAATAAACAGTTCTAAAAAGTTTAAATAAATACCACCAGCATTATTAACGTCTATTTAAACTGTATACGGCAGTATGGAGAGAAAACATGTCAAGAATGGTGACTCTTGAAGCGTGGGCAAGGTTGGAATTTGGAGATGCTTCTCCTTGCATGACGGTATTACAAAAATACGCAAAGAATAACCTTATTGCACCACCTGCAATGAAAGTTGGCCGCAAGTGGATGGTTGATAGAGAAGCTCGTTATGTGGGTTATCTATCTCTCCCTCAAATTCCTACTAAATCAACGGAACGACTTAAGAGGATAATTACAGATGGCTGCCCGACCACGAACCCATAAAATTATTATCCCTAATCTATATCGAAAGCTAGATAAACGTAACGGCAAGATTTATTGGCAATATAAACATCCCATCACCGGTAAATTTCATAGCTTAGGCACCGACGAGCAAGAAGCGAGAGAAACCGCCATTCAAGCCAATACAATTATTGCTGAACAACATACTCGACAGTTATTAAGTATTAATGAACGGTTATCAAAAATTAAGACAAATAAGTCTGAAATATCTGTCGATATATGGATGGATAAATATTTAGATATTCAAAAAGAAAGATTAGATATCGGTGAATTAAAAATTAATTCTTATCGACAAAAGATGAAACCTATTAATTTATTCCGTCAGTATTGTGGTACGAAAATATTAAAAGAGATAACCGCTTTAGATATTGCTGAAATAATAGATTCCATCAAAGTATTAGGACATTCAAGAATGGCTCAGGTCGTTCGCATGGTGCTTATTGATGTATTTAAAGAAGCTCAACATGCTGGCTATGTTCCGCCTGGTTACAATCCCGCGAAAGCAACTAAACAACCACGGAACAGGGTGAAAAGAGAACGCATGACATTGGAAGAATGGCGCACTATTTATCAGCAAGCTAAAAATCACCCTCCTTATTTGCAATGTGGCATGTTGCTGGCTTTAACCACAGGTCAGCGGATCGGTGATATCTGTAAAATGAAATTCTCTGATATTTGGGATGACATGCTACATATACAGCAAGAGAAAACGGGGAGTAAGTTAGCCATCCCTCTCTCGCTAAAATGTGAAGCTATCAATCTCTCCTTAAGGGATGTCGTTGCTCAATGTCGTGACGCGGTTGTAAGTAAATATCTCGTGCATTATCGGCATACCACCGCACAAGCGAAACGAGGTGAACAAGTCACACCAAATACATTAACCACAACGTTTAAAAAAGCACGAGATAAATGTGGGTTAACTTGGGAAAAAGGTACTGCACCTACTTTCCATGAACAACGTTCTTTATCCGAGCGACTTTATCGAGAACAAGGAATTAATACACAAAAATTATTGGGGCATAAAACACAAAATATGACTGATAAATACCACGATGATAGAGGCAAAGAATGGCAAAGTATTGCTGTTTAATTGAACAGTTTTGGGGAAGAGTTTTGGGGATATTTTGGGGATATTTTGGGGAAGAATTTTATAGTACAAAAAATAAACGGGAACTAATAAGCTCCCGTTAACTATTTATCAAATCAACAATTACATATGTTTGATAATCGCGTCACCAAACTCGCTACATTTCAGTAATTTAGCGCCTTCTAACTGACGTTCGAAATCATAAGTTACAGTCTTAGCAGCAATCGCACCTTCCATACCTTTAATGATTAAGTCAGCCGCTTCTGTCCAACCCATGTGGCGTAGCAGTAACACCTAAATTATCACTTACTTTATTAATTTGTAGGGTATATTTCATTCATTACTTTCTTATTTTTAGTTTTGTAGGGTTAATTAAACAATTTATATTAATCATGCTTGTAACTTAACTTTGCTACCTTAAGTACAAAGTTAATTTGTAAAGGCTGAGTACAATGAATAAAAAATATATTGAGGTTGCTAAGTTATTACACGCTATTTTTCAACAATATCATGAGCGGATGGATTTACCATTTTTCTGTACTTATCCTCTAAATTGTTGCCAAGGTACTTCAATTATATTAGGACAACTTATCCTAGACTTACACCCAAATGCTAAAGTCACTATTGTTAAAGGTAGTTCTCGTAAAGATGATAATCATCATTACTGGCTTGAAGTTGATAAAAAGATTTTTGATTTAACTGTTGAGCAGTTTGTATCTTGGATGGATAAAAAATATCACTGCCTTTATTCGCCAATATATGGTGAAAAAAAGCACCTTTCCTTATTTAAGTTACGAATATTAGCTTGAACATCTATATCGTAACGGAAAGGTGTTTTTCTTGGTATAACCTTTAATACCCACCCGCATAGCGGGTGGTTGTATATTTAAGAGGCTGACGCGACTTAAACTGGCTAAAGCCGATAATTATAAAGCGCTCGATGAGATTCATCGAGCGTTTATACCTGAAAAGTTGTCAACCTATATCAGGACTAGTCAAAGTTTAATCATTCTTCTCTTTATACATATCATGATTTCTCTTTGGATTATAGCTCTCAGTTACAACTCTTGGCTCTGGTTCTTTTGGTCTAAAAAAAGCTGTATTATCTGTTGGCCTTTCCTCTGGTTGCGTATTGTTTTCTTCGTTTGATGGATTGCTATCTGTACTACGGCTCATATATTGCTCCATATGATTAATATTAATTACTATTTTCCCATTTTCTCAATTGAGAAAGATATTTAACCTTATTATTTATTGTTTTTTCTCTATCTTTTGTACTCCTTTATTTTTTCCTGCTGTATATATAAAATCACTTAATACAGATTGATTTCTATATAAGAAATACTCAATATTATTTAAAGAAAAACTCAGACTGCTATCTTCTACTTGTAATTTTTTTCGAGGAGTAGAACCATCCAAATCCCATACAACATAAATCATTGATGATATAAGTAAAAAAGCAAATGCAGCACCTAAAAATGTGAATGAGTTATTTATCAATAACATTTTTTTTTCATTAATAGCATTGTTTTTATCTATACACTCAGACATTTGTTTGCATAAATTTTTTTTCACTT
Source organism: Proteus penneri (assembly GCF_003144535.1). Classification (GTDB taxonomy): domain Bacteria; phylum Pseudomonadota; class Gammaproteobacteria; order Enterobacterales; family Enterobacteriaceae; genus Proteus; species Proteus penneri. The sequence goes on from NZ_PHFJ01000003.1 coordinate 237,849, forward strand.
CTAAGGATAAATCAGGTAGTACTATTTTTTCCTCACTATTTAAATTTTTTAATTCTAGTTTTGCTATATATTGACTCATTCCTTCCCTATATTGAGTAAGACTTGAACATTCTGAGATCTTTAAATAATCATTTTTATTTTTTAAAACTTTGTATGTATAGTAAGCAGATGCAAGTATAGAAAGGAATGTGCATATTAAAGCCACAATACAGATAATTATGGGGATTTCGGTCTCATTATAATCCATTGATTTAAACATATAAAATATTGCAACAGAAAAGGCAGTGAATAATGTTACATTCACTTGAATACGTGAAATAACCCTATCTCTTTCTTCAAGTGATTTAAAATAAAGAGTTTCATACAAAGAATACAAACCATTCATCTCGATATCTCATGATTAATTATAGTTACATTAATATACCTTAAGTTTAATTAATAACCTAATTAATGTAATGAATATTGTTTTTGCACTCTAAACTATACAATTTCCATTTCGTGTATTTGTGTTAACACCAAAACCTTTCCAGTCAATATGTCCACTTCCCCTAAAATAAGACAGCTATAATTAGATTTTCGGCTCTTTAATTTGCAGAAGTCATCATGAAAAAAGTTCGTTTTACTGAAGCTCAAATCGTTAATATTTTAAAACTCGCTGATTCTGGTATGAAAGTGGAAGATATTTGTCGCCAAAATGGGATCAGTAATGCCACTTATTATTGGAAATCAAAGAAAGTATGGTGGTATAGAAGCCAGTGATGTTAAACGATTAAAAGAGCTCGGAGATGAAAATGTTAAACTGAAAAAGAAGTCAGCCTTGAAAATCATACCATGAAGAAGCTTTTCGTAAAAAAGGGTTGGTGATAGCTGAGAAAAAGTCCTGTGCTCAAGCTTTAAATAAGGCAAGGGTTATCAGTCATTAAGGCTTGTCTGCTCACGTCATTGCCTCCATCCACGTTTTATCGGAAGACTCAAGATTGGCGTGAGAAGCTGCGATTTCAAGGCTATTCGTTTAATCATAAACGAGTTTATCTCGTTTACTGTCGACTAGGGCTGAACTTGAAGCAACGGGTTAAAAAAGTACTTCCGAAGCGTGAAAAAAGACCATTAAAAATTGAAAATGTCCCGAATATTCAATGGGCATTAGATTTCATGCATGACAGTTTATATTGTGGTAAGCGTTTCAGAACACTCAACATTATTGATGAAGGAACGCGTGAATGTTTGGCAATTGAGGTTGATACGTCATTGCCCGCCGAGCGCGTCATTAGGGTACTCGAACGGTTAAGAACAGAAAGGGGGTTGCCAAAACAGATACGCGTGGATAATGGGCCTGAGCTAATCTCGATTAATTTATTGAATTACTGTGAAACTCACCACGTTGAGCTTTGCCATATTCAACACGGCAAGCCACAGCAAAATGGCTTTATTGAACGATCTAACGGCTCATTTCGCCGTGAATTTTTAAATGCCTATTTATTTGAATCATTAAGTCAGGTGCGAGAAATGGTGTGGTTTTGGCAGCAAGATTATAATCAGAACCGCACTCATGAAAGTTTAAATCATCTCCCGCCGGAGGCATACAGAAAACAGTTAGAAAACTCTAATTTAACGTGTCTCAATTAATGGGGAGTGGACATTACGTCATTACTCAAAAATTTAAGGCTATTGCGGAGTAACAACTCTATAAGGGGTTAATTCTCCTAGCCCTTATTCCCTCCCAAGACATAACCTTCTGTTTTTATATCACTTTCTTCTGAACCAAGATACATAGACTGTAACGAACAAAAGCGATTTTCTGTATGAACTGACAAATAATACAAGAAATGCGGGATCAAAGCTGTGGTGTTGTCTGATATGGATATCCTCTTTTTGTTTTGTAACCTCTCTCTGATATCATGTATAAATGTTTCTTTGCACGCGAAGAAACAACATATAAAAGTCTACGGGCAACATAATTTTGATGCTCTGAGCTACAATTTATAATATCATTCCAATTAGGTATTTTTCCATTTAGTAACCCAGTGCAAATGACCACTTCATACTCATCACCTTTTGTCGAATGACAAGTCGTGATTTTAACACCGTTTCTAAAATTGAAAAATAAATGTAATTCATTTGCTTTATAAGCCATTTTATACTTCAACATTCTTTTCAATGTGGCATTAATCAAAAGATCCATTTCTTGATAATAGTAACTATCATTACTTATACTCAAATTAATAGAATGGCAAAAGTTCGTTATAACCTCTCTCAACCAAACATCAATTTCACAATCATAATCCACTGATAATGATATTTTGTTTATCATCTTCAATATTTTTTTAGGAGACAAAGATTCAGTATAGGGTGCAGTAACATTTAATTCTTGAAGGAAATCTCGCAATAGCTTCTGTCTTGTATTAAAATTAGATGGAACCCTCTTAATTAAAAAGAGTTTAACTAAAGCAAGCCAGAGATTTTCATTGTTTTTAGGTATAGGAGAGATCATGACTCCATCAATTTCTATATCAGGATTAAGAGTAACAATATCATTTGAAAGTTTTATCACATCAAACCAACCAGGACACAGAATAGCAATTTCATTTGGAAGTACTCCCTGAGCTAAATGAGTTCTAATAATACCTGATACATAAATAGGCAGTTGAGTAACATCTACCTCGCTTTCTTTAAAAATTACTGAGTTGAAATCCTTATTATCTGAAAGTGAATTAATCTCATAATCTTCGTCTTTGTATTTACTATAAAAATCAATAATAGATTGGCTACTACGGAAACACCCCGTTAATTTCATCTCGGTTAGATTATCAAGTTTGAAACAATCAATTAATTCATCTCTATTCTTTACGACAGCCCCCAAACCAGTGTATATAGCTTGCTCTTTATCTCCAATAAAAGTAATCATTGTATTTTTCTTTAATACAATTTGTCTGAGTATTTCATATTGTATAAGAGATGTATCTTGATACTCATCGATTAAAATACACCTTAAAAGTAAAGACAATCTTTCACAAAGTGTATTATATTTTGTCAACACTCGACAAGTCAGATTTAATATCAAATCAAAATCGATTAACTTTTGCTCATACAAGTGATTATGATATTCTTTTACAACCAAATATTCTTTGGTCCCACGGGAATAAAGCTGACCAAGGTTAAAATCTAAATTAGTAAAAACTTTATCATTTGCAGATAGGCCATGTTTTTCTTTTAATTCATTTATGAGAAATTCCTTTTCATGCTCATCAATTACACTAAATCCTCGGCAAAGCCTTGGTATCTTATCTACATTAGGTTTTATAATCCAATTCAAACAAAAACTGTGTATTGTTCCAATCCATAACGATTCACTACTTATACCGAATGACATAATCCGTTCAAGAATCGTATCAGCTGCTATATTTGTATATGTAAGAGCAATTATCTTTTTTTTACCTATACAAAATAGTTCTTTATTTTCTAAAATAAAACAAAGTTTAGAAACCAATGTTTTTGTTTTACCCGACCCTGGACATGCCGTTAATAATAAATTCCCGTTGAATTTAACGGCATCCATTTGCTCAGAAGTTAAATTTCTATATGGCATAAACTATAACTCCAACAATCTTACAAAACTGTCATTGAAGTGTTTCTTATATTCTATCATTTTACTAGAAAAATCCTTTTCGGCATTTATACAATCAAATTCTTTAACCCCCATTAAAGACATATTGTAGTCAAGCATTTTTTGATATATAGGCTCGACATTTCTATCCTGAAGAACAAATTGAATGGCCTGTAAAATATAATCAGGAACACGATTATCAACACTAAGATGCTCTACCATTTCAGTAGCCAACCATCCCTTCCCTATTTTCTTTGCAAACTTTAATACTCTTTTATATCGAACTCTGAGATCAGATGAATTTACATCTGATTCAGCCTTTTTAAAATACGCTTCTTTTTTATACTCTGTTTTCATAACTTCTATAAACAAGTTATTGTTTTCATCGTAGCGAACAAGCTCAGTTTCGAAAGTATTTTCTGCGTAATGAACAGTAATAAACTCATTACCTTTAATATATTTATCTAACTCTTCTTTTCTTCGTAATCCATCATCTTCGGCATCTACCAGAGATTCGACAAAATCCGCATCAAAAATATTATCAGCTACTTTTACATAGGCCGAATCAAGATCCGTGAGAATAGCACATTTTCTTTTCAACCGTGTTTCATGGAAAAGATTAGAAATATGTTTAAAAACAGTGCCATCTACTTTGATAATACTTATGCCCAACTCATCTAAACTAATTCCTAAAGTTTCTTTTACCATTGCTGGTATTAAAATAAGTTCTGCATCGCCTTCTACTAGAATGACACTTTTAGCAAACAAAAGGTCACTACGAATTGCATCAAGATATCGTTCTACGGAAGAAATTTCTTTCGGCGTCAAACCAAACGATGGATGATATACATCAGTGAATCCTTTTTGGCGTGATAGTATATTCATTGATGATATTTTTGATACAGAACTAATTTGTGTTGAATGTGTAGAAACAAACACTTGCGTATTTTTAAAATTGAAGTTATCGAAAAGGGTTTTTTGGATATGATTATGAATATGTGCTTCAGGCTCTTCAATTAACAAAAAGTGAGTAATATGCTCTTCACTATCCCTTATTTCTTCGTATTCATATAACTTTAAAGCAAGATAAATTAAGTTTGCTCCACCAAGACTCAGATCATCAATCTTTCCTGAGCCATTGTAATCCAGAGAATCTTCAACTACTAAACCAAGTGATTGAATTAATTCTGTGAAATCCTCTGGAAGTTGTGAGGATACTAATATTTTAGGGGAATAAGTCGAACCTACTGTATTAAGTAATGAAGCAGATATTTTATTACTCAATCTCTCAATTTCAGGTATGGCAGAGATTTTACCATTGATCTCTTTAACATTTTCTACAATATCTTTTCTATCATCAATTTGTTTACTTTTTAAAGTAAGTAATTTATACAATGGATTCGTTTTATAATATTTAAGATCTGCAACTACATTCCTAAGTGCTTTTACATAAGTGCAAGCGACTTCGCTGCCTAAGGCAAAATAAGGAGGCTTCTTAACCCCTAATACAGTAGCATCATCATCATTAGGATTTGAAAAGGAGTAACTATCAAAATCCCCAACTACTTGTTTATAAATTTCGTCATTATTCAAATCAACCTTTGTTCTAACAAAAGCCACTGCTTCATATGTTTCTTTAGAAATAATATGATTAGATACAAATTCAGTAAAAGAATCGGATCTTGCTTCCACATTTTCATCTTCTAATGTTAACTCATACAATTTTTGACGAATATGGAATTTTGGTCGATATATAAAAGTGTAATTACCTTCCTTTATAGACTTATCATTACCATCATTTACTGTATAGTTGGCAAGGACCTGTTCTTCCTCCGACTCACTTAAATCATCAAAATATAGCGTAATTATGATCCAATGACCAAAAGGTTCGGATAATCCACAGTAGAAGTCCTCATTAGATAGAATCCTAGAATTCATTGGGAGAGAATCATCTAGAATCAATCTCATAGCATTAAATAAATTTGTTTTTCCCGAAGCATTTTCACCGATAATTGTATTCACTGAGTCTTTAACAAAGTAGAAATTTGAGCTTCGAAAGTTTTTATAGTTTCTAATAGCTAATTTATTGATATACATAGTAATCTATTGAGCCCTTAGCATAGTTTTACTACACATTAGATTACTCCATAGCCACCAAAAGCACAAAGCCATCAAATTCAAAAGTCTAGTTAAGTCAAATAAAAGCAAAGTAGTTTACAAGAGATACTAAAATAAAAGATAAAATACCTAATTGAAATTAGATTATAAAAACCAACGCAATGATTAAACCACTTTTAAATCAATAAATTATAATTAACAATAATTAATATTGACGATGTAACATAACTATCGGATATTAAGTGAACAAAAAATTTCAGACACATTCTACCAATGATCTTGATACTTACTGACAGTAATGATGTTCATGCAGATATAGTTTTGATGAAATTCGGTGATAACTATTTCCGTTTGAATTTGCCCTTAAAGATACCAAAATTAGCTTTGCTGGCTCTGAATGGACTATCTCCCAGAACGGAAAAACGATCAAAAATTCATCCGTAAAATGTGTTTGACCAAGGCGAGTATCTGTTCAAGTCAATTCTGAACAACAGCAAGATCAAAGTAATGGTTTCAGATTATGGCGATCTGAATGGAATAAAAGCCTTTTTGCTCTATATAATGCATTATCTGAATAACCATCGGCGAAAACGTGGATGGGATAATTCAACTACACCCAATTCATCAAATAGCCATTCTATATCAGCATGTTCAGGACATTTAACAAAACGTCGTTCAATTTCTGCCCAAATACCTGTTTCAGGTATTAAGAACATTGAACTTAAATCAACAGGAATAATAAAGATATCGTTAATTAGTTGCTTAAAATTTTCCCAGTGGCTAAAAAGTTTTAATGGCTGTAAAACAGTCGCCAATTCTCGACGATGTCTTTTCGAGATCTCGATGCTTAATTCATCCTCCCACAACAAATCTTGGATTTGGTTACGAACTCTTTCATTTAGAATTTGTTGTGCTAACAATTTTTCTGCAAACCTAGGTAATTCTGCGTCATCAAGTAAGTCAAAAGCTGAATATAATCGTTCACGCTTACTTCCACTATCCTCTGATATCGGCAATCCCAATTGACGGAAAAATTCAGGAAGCTCCTGGTGAGTGCAATGACCATTTAAATTTCCAACTTCTGGACGAAGCAATTCTTTTAAAGACAAAATATCCATTGTTCCTTGTGTCCTTATTTCTGATTTATCCCCCTATTATTAATTACATATTTTGACTAAAAATGTCATCATAGTAGCTATGTTCAGTTGGATAAGTTAGTTTTTGCCCTTTTCTTCAACTTTGCATATAGCTTGTTTGGTGTAAAAAATAGATATAGATTGTAAGTATCGCAATGCATTAAGTGAATAACCACTAATTCAGTAAATACTAAATAAACTTCAATAAATGCTTGTACAATTACTAAAGTAGATATAATACCAAACATACAAGCACTTTAGATTTAAAATTTCAATGAAACAAACAGATAACCAAACCAACCACTAACCTAAGAAAGCATAGAATATTTGAATAATGAAGAAAATCATCTTTTTAATTTTATTAACTATTTCTCCATCCGTATTCTCCTCAGCATATACCGCCGGAGAAATAAAAAGATTCGCCATTGCTTCCAATAAAGCTTACACAAAAGGAGAGTTATCCAGCAAAGAGCTTATGGAAGCATCTATATTCCAAGGATATGTTGCTGGTATATATGATTCTGGAGAAGGAATTTATTACTGCCCTCCTATTGATGCTACCCTAATAACGCTAAATAAAGGAGTTATCAGATACATTTTGAATAACAAAGTACCTGATTCTTCGTCAGGCATGTCTTTAGTTGTTAAATCATTAATGTCTGCATTTCCTTGTGGAAAATAAATAATAATGATAATAGCCCAAGGATGGGTTAGATGATTAATAAACCCTCTCTAAATAACGAATATACGACAGAAGCTCGTGATTGCTCTCCACTCTTTTGTTTTCTTAATTCTGATAAAGATACTTTTGGATTAGCTTTCATTAAATAAATTAGATTATTAGCATGCTTTTTTGATTCACTCACATTTCTCTTTGAATATTTATTCTTGGGAATATGTTTTATATATCCTAATTCACATAGTGCTATAAAAACACTTCGAGGACAGCTTTTAATCCTCTTGTCACTTTGTTTACCATGCTCTTTCTCCCATAGTTCATAAATATCATCATCTTTACTATACAATTTAGTTACTTGTACTGATATTTTCCCATAATCAATCGCCATACTTACCCCTCTCTCAAAAACTAATTTTCATTAAGGTATTATGATGTTAGATCAGATTAAAATAAATAATTTAAAACAAACTACAAAACCCTATTTATATTCCCCACATCAACCACCAAGCAGGTTGCGGGAAATCGGGATATCTCTTCTCCTGCAACATTTGTTGCCCATTTAATGCTTTCTTTATATCGAATTTGGAGCACATTTCCTTCTCTTCGAATAAAAGTTTCCATCAAAGCACCTTCAAAACCATCTTCACAAATTCCGGCCATACCTCCACCAAAAACAAAGGCTAAATCCTTTATATTCGGTAACGGATAATCCATACTTTCTTTTTGTGAAACAATAAAATAATCAACTATTTTCAATATTCCCCAATTTGAATTATAAACGGTCTTTTTTGTTTTGCTGTTTTTTACAACCAATCCATATTTTTCATTAAAAATATTGTTTGGCTGATCACCAAACTCATAAATATCAACAACGCCCTGTGAATCATAGCAAGGTTGTGATATATAAACCGCTTTCATCTCGTTATTTATAATTCTTGAGGTGATCCGAATAAATGCATGTTTAGGTGATATTGCTAATAATTTTGTATTGGGATGAGGAGGTATTTTAAACTCTTGGCTATATCCTTCATTATTTGATGTTATCCCACCAGCCATCCTTATGGTTCTTTTATCAAGACAGCACATCACTTGGTTATGGCTATCGATCTGAACTTGCCTATTTTCACCGCGGATGATTATTCCATATTTACTTTTCATTAATAAACACCATAGTAGAGTTTTATAATATCTTCATATTCACCATCAACTCCATTGGTATACATATTTTTTAATTCAAGTTTAATCACTCCATTATTTATCTCTAATTTAATATCACCTGCCAATCCCATCAAAAATGCCGAACCAAACCAAGCAAAAACCTTGCCATATTTATTTAAATCTTGATAATCGAAAATATACTCTTTTTGAGTATGTAGTGGGATGGGTGTGATATCATGATACCCGACTATTCTTCCTACTCTGTCTGAGGTATTTAATAAATCCATATCATATAATGTAGACCTAACCAGTACGCCATATTTACTCTTCATTGCTGATATCACCAATAATAACAACGTTATTTCCAAACTCATCTTTGACATATAAATTTTGTTCTGTGAGGGATGTACCACCATTACCGCCATAAAATTCTAATTTATTATTTTTCACGTCAATAATAAAACCTGACTCGTCGGGATAATAATTATCGGAAGTAATGGCTTCTGATAAGACTAATTTTCTGATCATGGCTTTATCAATTAATGCATCTCGAATAAAAAACTGTCCATTTTTTGCTGACATAAACAGTTCCATTCGATTATTTTTAGGATTATAAAAGGCAAAGTTATTGGCATTAAATCCAATATAGGAGGTGATCTTTTTATTTTTAATTTCAGCGCTCACCACAAGGCCACCAGCATTATATTTAATATTATCTTGGATAATGGTAATGTTCATTGAATGCCTCGCATATCCGCCTGATTGCGTAAATTGCGCATTCATCTTTTGATTAACAATACCTGACTGCTGATTAAACTTGGCTTGAACCTGTTGTTGATAAGTTGATTGTGCTTGTGTTATTGAGGAAATGGCTTCTTTTTGGGTAATAATATCCGCTTCCGTATTTTCTATTTGAGTTCGGATATCTTTAATATCTGTTTCAATCTGTTCACTGTATTTTTCAAACTTTCGAGATAAGCGGTATTCATTGTAACGCAGTCTTTTAACGGTGGTTTCATTCCAATCGACAGTTTCACTCAGTGTTTTCCATGCTTGGGTTTCTTGTAATTCTTTATCTAAGTTATCTAATATCTCTCTGGTGTAGCTTTCTGGTTGCCCTATTCCTTCCACAAATTCTGAACGCCCTACAGCGTTTATACTGCGAACATAAATATAATAGGTATGCCCTGCCTTTAGGTTGCGCCCTTGAATAACCCACATCGTACTGACACCTAAATATTCGGCACGACTTTCCACTTCGCAAATATCTGTGATCTGCTTTTCTGAAAACCAAAACTCATACTGTGCTCGTAAGCTATTTTGACCACCAGAACGCGGAATAATACCCAAGCTAAAATAACCTGACTCCACTTCAATATAACTCGGTGGTAGGGGTGGATTAATCGCAAATGAGGTTGTGGTCACCTCGCCTTTTTGTTTCCGATCATTTTGAGGTACAACGGATAAAACGTAATTTCCTTGAGGCAAACCACCAAAACGATACATCGTATCCGTGGTTGAAGCGGTACCGACAATGCGATAACCGGTGGTGAGTTTTAATAAAAAATCGACTCCTCGACTGGAATAAGGCGTGTTCCAACTCGCCTCCACTTGCCACGCACTCGCATCCGATTCGATATCCACAGAAAGGTTTTCAACCGGTGGAATAAATCCACCCAGTGGCGTATCGGGCTTTGGCTCAAATTTAGCGCCTTTATCAACAATCGCCTCTTTTTCGGGTGTGTGTTGCACTGCGATAACCGTAAAACTACCATCACCATTATCTGCCAAACTGATAGCACGAAATAATCGACGACGTAAAGACGGGAGCGTCAACGTCCAAATTCCGCCCTCGCGTAACCCTAACGGTAAGGTATCCAGCTTTATTTGGTTAGATGCGGGATAGCTCAACACTTCATAAGATTGTGGATCACCTTGTGCATTGATGAGCGTAACGCTTGATTTACCGCTTTTGGGTGTGTCGATATTACGATCTAAGGTTAATGTTTGAGAGGTATAATCAATGTGTGTTATGCGTCCACCGATTTGATTATCGGCATAATAATTATCAGCAATTTCAATAATATCACCCGGAATATGACGCAAGCCTTCACTGCCGACAGTAAACTCAACTGTCTGTGTCTCTAATTTTTCCGTGGTTAATAACCACAGACCGTGACGATGAGCCTGCCCTCTGCTAGTGCAACCAAAGGCATCGACGCGCATCACATTACGCCCAAAACGGGCAATACTGGCATCATCTTCAACCAGCTCAACACTGGTTTTCCAGCCATTATCGGGATCAATAAAACGAACCTCGACAGCAGTATGACGCGATTTTAATGCACTAAAACTATACTGAAAGTTACCCTCAATCACATTGGCGTTGGTATAGGGCCACACCACATCAGACGGTCTATCTTGAATAAAGGTTAATGTTCGCCCATTCCAGACAGGCATAATGCGCATCATGGCACACATATCACCCATGACATCATAGGCTTTGCGCATATCCGTAATGTAAGCATTACACGTCATACGGGGTTCTTTTCCACCGAACCCATCATCAACCTGTTCATCACAATAACGACCGATTGCATACAGGGCGAATTTATCGACTTCACTAATATTAAGACGTTTCCCCATGCCATAACGCGGATGGGTTAATAAATCCCATAATATCCATGCGGGGTTGTTAGTAAATGCGGGCTTAAAGGTGCCATCCCAAATTCCCGAGTAAATCCGTTTATCTGGATCATAATTACTCGGTACCTGAATAATACGACCTTTAATTAAATAATTACGGCGTGGAAATTTATTGCCAAACTGTTCACTATCAAACATTAATCCTGCAACAGCAGACCCCGGATAGGTTTGTGAAATATCGACTAATTCAGAATAACTTGACCAAATGGTATTATTTTGAATTTTGTCAGACGTGCTGTCTTGAGTGATACGGATCATGCGCACACTGAATGGCACGGGGGGTAAATTATCCAACACAACGGCCATTAAGTAAGGTGAGTTAGAGCGTTTGCCATTAATCGTGACGTTTTTCTCTGTTATCCATGCCCCATTGCGCTGAATTTGGATTTGTAATTGAACAGAAGTCGGTACGCGATCACCATTATCTTTGGTTTCAACCAGAGCTTGTGTACCAAAGGTTAGACGTAAACGGTCAATATTGGGTGAGGTAATAGTACGAGTGACGGGGGAATTATATTTAACTTCGATACCCACCGGCACTTCATTCGCAGACGCAGTAAAGCCACTCATTGCTGGTTGTTCTAATGTCCCTGCCCGCCATTGTGCATACATTCCATTAATGGTGCTATTGCCAGAGCCGTCTATCACAGGTGTATCATCCAAATAAATACACCCTAAATCATCCATCGAGCCTTGAATATGAATAGGACCTTCAATCGGTCCCTCACTGATTAAATCAATTAATGAGGCTTTTTGGCGTGATGTTAAATCGTTTGGTGCCTCATACGGTGTTTTTTGACCGCCACCACCTTTACCCATGATACGAACTCCTCTTATCCACCGTGTTTGCCTGCATCAATATCTTCACCGTCACTGTCATCCATAATTTCAACAGATTGTGAAATGACACGTGAGCCACACATAATTTCGCCATACGCAATGGGCACCGGCATCCCTTGAGCAACCGCGTTATCAAGATTACTAAAATAGGTATTGCCTTTTTCTTCATCACTACGAGATAAATTAGGTGGCTTAGGCGCGGGGATCAGCATTTGAGCGACACCACCAATCATCATGGCCGCACCACCCGCCATCAAAGATGTGGCAACGGTTGCGGAGATCCACGCAGGCCCCCACCATCCCAGTGAAAATAAGGCGGCACCCGCAACAAACTGAAAAACGCCGACGTTTTTAGCCCCTGATAATTTCGGCACAATATGGACGACCGCATTATCAGGTAAGGCTTCATTGAATTTTTGGTGAACTTCTTGCGGGGAAATATCAGTACCCGCAATGCGGACTTGATACCAACCATCACGAATCGCTAAACGTAAGGCTGGAATTTGAATAAAAAGCGCGTGAAGCCCTTCAGAAGCAGTATTCACATTTAAATCAAAGCGACGTCCAAATCGTTGCAAATTCCCGTAAAGTCGGAAGGTTGCCAATCTCGGTAACGCCAGATTGAGTGCGTCATTCGTTGCCATCGTTCGTTATACTCCTCGCGTTTGCTAAGTTGATTAGGAATGTGGTGCAAAATTGTTTGATTGCCTAAATAGATCCCTGCGTGATTAGCGCGAGAGCTGGCATAGCAACACAAAATAATATCGCCGGGTTGCGCCTCTTTTTTGACCTGCCGAAAACCACTGTTCGCCATATTGTCGAGGTACAACTCTTTACCTTGTCGCCACCAATTATCATGTCGCTCAAAATCAGGCAATTCATGCCCAGCTAAATGATAAGCATCACGAAACAACCCATAACAATCGATTGAGCCATGAATAAATTGGCGACCTAACAGATGAGGCACTGGCTGATAGCTGTGAATTTTTTCATTACAGGCCACCCACCACGGCAACGCGCTGTTCACCTGCAGTTGTCGGTCTAAGGGACTGAGATAAGGCTGACCATCGGGGTGACTGTGTACAACCGCAATCACCTCACCCTGCTGTTCGGCGCGAATAAAATCATCAAAAGAAATTGTGAAATGGTTTTTCGGATCAGCATGCTGATTAACGCAAGGTAAATACTGTTCACCCTGCGCGGTACTTATCAATAAACCACACGCCTCTAAGGGCGCTTGCTCTTTTGCATGCGCCAAAATTGCTTGTTCAATCATAAGAAACACCTTAGGAGGGAATTAACTGTTACCAATGCGGGACGTGGAAACAAATGCCCCTATGCGGGATTCGTTTTTTCGTAACTTACAGTCACTCAGACGCTTACCGCATTTATCTTTTAATGGATCCGTGGTCGGTTTTCCCCATTCATCGGCAACAGGAGGCCCTTTATATCCACACTCTTCTGAGCGATATCCCCAAGGGCAGATATCCGACAAAATCACGCGACCAGGAAGCATCAATCCGTCGGTTTCACTGGGTGTCGCCAACATAAAGGTAGCAGTTACTGAATTTAAACTGGTCATCTGTTCGATGATCCAACGTGTCACAATCTCTTGTGAAGGGTCAGCGTTAGGATTGCCTTGAGGAAAATTTACCGCATCTAAAAATTGGGTGCTGACAATGCGACGTACCACCAGCCCACCAATTGCACTATCTAGCTGACTGGCAATACCAGTAATGAGCCCGAATAAATTAGACAATGTAATAGTGGGTCGCCCTGAGGGGCCTTTGCCATTGAAGGTAAATCCCTCACCTTTCACGGGGTAAGGTTCATAGGTATTTCCTTGCCAGATTAACGGTTCTTTACGCTGATTGAGTCCATCAAAAAAGCGGTACCGAATACCGCCTATTTTGGTTAAATCAAATTCGTAAAGTTCAAGCAAAGCATCAGTGGAGGAGAGTTCGGTAACACTAATTCGCATTTCAGGAGGAATATGTTGCATATTAGCTCCAATAAAAAACCCGCCGAAGCGGGTCAGGGTTACAATACTTTTTTATATTATGAGCAATAATTTAAGGATGATGACGATAATATTCATATTTAAATAAATTATGAATTAATATCTTTCATATAAGAAGACAAATGAATTAAGATTAAAGTATTAATGTTTTAATTATATTTTAATTGAATGATTAGGATTTTAATTATTTTATTCTTCGTCTATCTACTGATTGTAATACACTGAATTTTCTTGCTTGTATAATATTCTCACTTTCTTTTTTATCTTCATTTTTTAAATATATAATTTCTCCTGAGTCTTTATTTCTCAACCACTTACCATTCAAGTCTATGGCGACTTCAGCATATAATGCATCTGAGTTAGGGAGTTTTTTATAGGAAAGTCCTGTATATGCCCATAATTCTGTTCTGTTCATCTTACACCTCGGATTTTAGATCTGCTAGATAGTTATCTTCTTTTTCATTATCGTTTAAATTGTAGCTATTTAATAATTTAGAGTACAGTATTTTCAATGACATTAATACTGATAGATTGTGGCATAATGGTTTTATTGTTGAATAATATACTTCTGACTTAATTTCATTTTCTAAAAAATTAACTCTATCGACATAAATATTTATAACTCCTGCTATCTCTTCAAATACAATAGGTATTTCTAATGTATTACAATCAATATCTAATCTCCCAATAGGCACCGAAAGTATTGACTTAGTTCTATCTTTATCTCTTTCATAATACTTACGAATATCTTGTTCATATACTCCTGTAAGATGCTCTCGATATGTGGGCGATTTTTTTAATCGATTAAGATAATTATCGACACACTCTTGTATGTTTTTTATATAAACTTCACGTGCAGTAATCACCGCCTCTGGTGCGCCAAATAGATTGGGATGCTTTATCTTTCCAACCTCTTCAGTGGTAGAGAATGGCATGCAAATTGGATATGAATTACTGTTCTTTCCATTTTTATAACAGTTTGAAAATTGATGTTTTTTATTCAATTCACAGGTAAATTGTTGCTCACATATTAAAACATGATCGCAATGTTCTAAGCGAGATTGAAGATTTGATGAAAACAAGAAAAAAGGTGAAGATACAACGGCATTCTTACTAAAAATAGAATGATTTTCTTGTTTATAAACATCCTCACTTTGAAATGTATTTAATAATGATGATGTTGGAACTAAAGAAAAAAGATTACTTTTTATCGTAACATCATCATTTCCTTCTAAAAAACGATGAGTCACTTTTAATATTGATTCCTGCACGGTATCTATAGCACTGTCTAAAGTGTCATTATACCTATTAACTAGTTCTTTATTTCCTAAAATAGATCCCACTTGATGCTTTTCTGCTTGCATAATTTTTCTTAAATCCTGTATACAGGAATTAATAACACTTAACATATTAATACACTGTGTTCCATTTTCATTAACGGCATTATATGAAGCACGAGTTTGATTTGTATGTTCTTTATGCTGACTATAAATATAATGCAATACGCTCAATACCAAAGCAAAAGTCACAGGAATGGCAAAAAAGAGACTTTCAAATCCCCATACTTCACCATCAAACCACTGTTTTTGTAATTGTGTACCAAAAACGGATACGCTAGATGCCCAGAATATTCCAATAGCTGCTAGTAATAAATGCCCATAAGCAGAGTGAGTCATACTGGCAAGTCTCATTACCCATACACTTCTTTTCTTTCGTAAGAAAATCACGCATGCAATAATTCCAAATAATATAACAATAAATACTATAATACCCATATAGCCCATTTGGATATATTTCTCACTTGAATAATTCAAAGTTTACCATTCCCTGTTATTTAAATAATAATTAAAAACATGTTGATTGATACTCTATTTTTATCTTATCTCTTAAACTATTATCTTTAGTTTCTATGACTAACCTCCAAATAATTTTATTAACTAATAAAATAATATCGATATCATATTTATTCCCGAATTCATCATAAATAAAATTCTCTTTCATTATGGAATAAAAAACATTACCATCATTAGATATAATCAGAGAAGGTATACAAACAATTGATACCTCTATATCATTATTATAAATAATAAGATATCCACCATATATGGTTGGAGAACATTTCTCCCCTATTAATTTAAATTTAATATACATTCTCCTCGTTAATTTTTAATTGATGGTACTTTAATAATTTATAGTTAATAAAAAAATCATTTTCCTCTTCTATTCTTTATTTTCAGATTGATTACACAGTAATAATTAATTTTATTAATTTACCACTTGTTCAAATTCAGCTTCAATTTCACTGCGCATTAGTTTGATTTGCTCTGACCATTTACGACAAATCACTTTGATATAGTCAGATTGGTATGGAGGTTGCCAGAGAAAGGCTTTAACACCTTGATGTTTTGCTAAAAAACGATCGATTTCTTGTGATCCAGCGTGAGTCGATAGAAATGTGACATGATATTTGACTGTATTAGAATTTAACCCATCAGGCCGTCGTTGTTCATAACCCTCTCCCAGTTTTACCGATTTTACTCTGGGTTCAGATACTTTGGTCATATCAGGTTTCACTTTCCATTTAAAAACGTCCATATACCTCCTACATTCCACCACCGTCACGGCGCTGACTTAAAATATAATCTTGAGCTCCCCGCTTGCTTATCTCATAGATTTTTTTCAGCACATGAGGGCTAATTTGTCCCTGACTACTTTCATTTTGAATAGTGACATTATTGATTTGAGTGAATCCTGCACCTTGATTCGGTATTTTAGCAACAACACCTAATTTGCCATCAATCCCTCGGCGAAGAGGAAAAATACCTTCAGGCCCAGCTTCCCCCATCACTCCTGCGCCTTTAGCGAAGGCAAATAATGTAGGGCGATTGACGATGTGTCCACTATAACGACTAAGACTTGATGAGGAATAAACACCCCCTTTCGCATTAGCGACTGGCGCACTAAAACCACCAAAGCCAAAGGCTTCTAGGCCTTTTATTAAAGCCATTTTAACTAAGATATTCGTGATCATTTTAAATATCGATTTAGTGAATGCTTTAAAATCAGCTTCTCTTTCTACTAATACATCTGTTAACTGGCTACTAAATCCGTCTAATGCCATTGATGTGGCATTTTTAACTTGCGTGTTAACATCTAATGCCGTTTCACAATAATCAGCCCACGCACTTTTTGCCCCTGCTAACCAGTTGTTTCGTTGATTGTCTTCCGCTTCAAATGTTTTTTGTTGCTCTGCAACCATCATAGATAATTGAGGATTATCTTTATTGTCTATTAATAATTGTTCTCGCTGATTATTTCGTTGAATTTCTTGACGAGAAAGTCCTGCATTTGCCTCTATTGCTTGACGTTTTTTAATTTGTTGAGTGAGATATTTTTCAGCTTGCGCTTGCATCTTGTTTAAGCGTTGCTGTAATACGATTTCATCACCAATTAATGCTAATTTTTCTTTTTGTGTGAGGATATTATCTTTGTGAGCTAATAACGATTTTTCAGTTACCGTTAATTGCCGAGACTGAGAGGCTTGTTCTAAGAGGGTAAATTGCGCTTGTTGTTTTTGTAAGTCTTTACGTTGTTGGCTAATTTGTTGATATGTATTGTGATGTTTTCTGAGTACATCAAGTTGGGCTTGTAATGCGAGTAAGTCACGTGAGGCATTCTCTTCTTCGCGCTTCCCAGCAGAGACGCGATTTCCATTTTCTCGTCCTCTTCTTGGTATTTGACGATCTCTTAATCGGTAATTGATCATCGCTTTAGCTTCTTCGTACTGCTCTTTGGTTAAGGCATGTTTCTCTTTTTCTAATTCAGCTAATTTTTTTAGCCGTTGTGTTTCCCAACTATAAAAACTTCGCCATTTTTCTTGTAACCTGATTTGGTTCACTTCTAATTGATTTGCCACCACTTCTGCTTGTTTTTGTGCATTTTTAAGATCAATATCGCTCACTTGCTCTTTTAAAGTAGCGATTTTTACTTTGATTTCATCAAGACGATATTGCGGAGTGATCACGATATTACTGAGGCTCTTTAATAATGACTCTTGCTCTCTAATTTGATCATTTAATGTTTCTGTACGCCCAATATTGAGCATGGCATCCCAGCCTTTTTTCGCTGTATTTTTTATCCCTAGCCATGCCGATTCTAAATACCCAAGATTTTCAACAATATCATTAGCACCATCATTGATAGCTTGGGCATAAGCATCAATTGCCAATCGTGCTGCTTCGGTTTTATTACCTTGCAATTCGAGTGTTCTGATTTGCTCTAATTGGGATGCTGTGAGATGATGATTCGCTTTTTCTAATTCAAGCGACATTTGAAGTGGTTCATCTTGCAAGCGTTTAAACTGATCAATCGTGGTATCAATCGCCTGCCCAGTGATGTAATTCATCTGTGCGGCCGCTTTTGAAACACGAGAAATTTCATTATTTGAAAATACGCCTGTACCGACCACACTCGAAATGGATGTTGCCATTTCACCACGCGTAATACCGCCACCTGCAAGGGTTCGCGCCATTTCATTTAATTGGCTGGCAGATTTATTGGCGTAGTTACCTGTTAAGATCAACTGCTTATTAAATTGAGAAAACTCTCTTTCTGCATCATAAGCTAATTTTGCAACGCCCGTTAACCCTGCGGTGATCCCCCCCCCAAATACCACCACGAACCAGTGAGCCCATATTAAAGGAGTTGGCAATACTTTGAAGACGACCAGATAATGACTTGCTGTTTTTATCAAACTCTTTAGTTTCTTTGTTCGATTCATATAATCGACGAATATAGATCTCGGCTGAAGAACTGACACCTAGTTGAGAGGCTTGATAACGCAACATCTGTTCACGACTTAAATTTTGAGTGGCAACCTGTTCTTTTAGTCGCTGAATAAACCGTGTTTTTTGTTGTGTTAGAGACTCTTCTTCTCTGCGTAACTTCATTGACTCTGAAGTAATAGCAGAAATAAGCACCTGATAATCGCGTTGATGGATAGTGCCTTTCTTCACTTCTTGGTTTAACTGAGCCTGAATGGCTCTTAACGCTGATGCACTACCTGATAATCCTTTAACGGCTTCGATTTGTTTGTAGTATTTTTCAGTATTCGCGTCTTGTTGATCTTGTATCGCCTTTATTCTTGATTTAGTGACATTCTGAATTTCGACAAACTGCTCACCTGTAATTTTGAGCTTGTCATAAGCCTTTGTTGATTTATTTAAAACCTCAGTGAGTTGTTCGAGTGCATTTCTCGTTTGCCCAACACTTTGAGCTTGCTCTAAAAAAGCATCGGCTTGTTTGCGTGATTCAATCGCTGAACGCGCTTCTTCCTGTGCGATCCGCTGATAGTAATCAGCCCGTTGTTGCTGGGAAATTTCTTGTTGATTGTTAAGTTCTTGAAGAGACTGCGCAGTACTCTCTGCTGAACTGCGAGCAGATTGCGCTTGTTGTTCAACCAGTTGAGCCATGCGTCGTTGACTGGCTTTGGCTTTTTCTGCGGTTTCTTGCAGTTGACGTTCAACACGCCCCATTTGCTGACCAAACTCTGCGGTATCCGCACTTAAATTAATCGTGAGATCGGCTATTTGTTGGCTCATACCTTATTCCACCTGCCATTCCTTCGCTAATTGTCATCATTGTTTCAGCCTTCATTTCGTTAGTATTTTCCTTATTCAATAAGGTGAAGTCGGTTAATGAACAATTTTCCTTCCCTGTTAATGCCGTCATTATGGTGCAATTTAATCCCGCAAACGCCCAATCATAAAAAGGGAGCGTAAACGGTACTTCACCGAAATAACGCCCCCAATCCGCAAGTTCACTAGACGACATTTCACTCAGCATTTTATGCCAATCTAATCGCCTAAATTCATGAGCTAAACGTAAAATAAATTGATGTTCACGGGTTCTTACTTTTCCAATGACTCATAAGATGTGGGTTCTCCATTTTCTTCTGGAGAAGAAGATTTTGATGATGGGTTATTAGGTAACATATCACTCAGTAATAATACTTCTTTTGCCACACTTTCTAACATGCTTGGAGGCCATGTATTAATAACCTCTTTGTAAACATCATTTACCTCTTGAGCTCCTTGTTGTTGTAATGAGCAAGAAACTAACCAAGCATTCGCTTCTACAGATAAACGTAAATAAAAAGCGGTGCGTTTAATGTCATCATTGTTTTTCTCTGGCGCTTTATGTTCTGATTGTTCAACAAGAAAATCGAAATACTCAACACGCTGTAATGCTAATAATTCATGTATCACAATATTGTTTTCACCATAATTGAGTGTTTTTTGTTTTAAAAACATAATTTATTCCTCTTCTTCAGTGAGTTGAGTCACTGTTTTTATTATTACAGGCGGGTTAGGTAAAATTTCAGCTAATGTAGGGCGGCCGTTGTTGGTAATTTTAATTGTACGAGTGATCATTTCTTTCGCGGTGACGGTTTTACCTAATGCGCTTACCCAGCCTTGGTAAATATCGACAGCACCATTAGGAAAACGAATGCGATAGTAACGAACATTTCCTTTATCAAACCAATGAATGATCTCCTTTTGTCCTGATTCATTAGGTAGCCATGCCAGTGTAATACTCGCTTCACCCGCTGATTTTTCACCTTGCGTGGTTATTTTCCAATCCGCATTTTCATCATCAAGATAAGTGTCGTCTTGGCTTTCGGCTGTCATTTCTCCAGGTTGAAGTTCTTTTACTTTGGCTATTTTTATCCAATCTGTATTTGAAAAAGGGGCTTCCAATGGGTTATTTTCACCGAGATAAAGCCATAATGTGGTACCTGTACCTTTAATCGGTGTTAGTGAGGTTATAGTCATAATCGCCTTACAATACATACTGTATGTGGTAGGTAAGATCAGCAGAACACCATAAGCCAACATCATCATCGCGCTGATAGTCATAACCATGAGGTGTCATGACATCAATTAAGGAGGTGAGCGAAGGTAGCGTATTCAAGGCTGGATAAATTAGTGTTTCTATCCATTGATCTAATTCGGTATCTGGTTTTTTCGCTTCGAGAAAAAGAGTGATATGGATAATCGCTTGCCAACTATCCGCATCAAGCGTATCGCTAATCGAAACCGCATCTGTTAAATAAATTGCAATGGCGGGTAATTCTTGTGTATCAATAAAAAAGGGGCGTCCATCAAAAAATGTCGCCCCCGTTACATAAGGTATTATCGCCTCTTTCACTTTCTGTCGTATTTGAGCATGTTTGGTCATCTCGTCCTCTCGTTAATATAGAGCCTCAATTGTTGCTTCAAGGCATACCCTATTTCTTTTGACATTTCTGAATGTATTAGTCGTTGAGTCTCTTCTTGAAAGGCTTGGGTCAGAGGTGTAACAAGTGGGATTTTTACAACATCAATGGGATATTGATCCTTTGTAACACGTTGAAGAACATGCCAGCGCCCGTTATTAAGTTGCTGAATAAAGGCATTAGGAAAAGTAAATTTCCCTACTTTAAGAACGCTCCCCTGATTTTTTTGATAACGTTGTTTTCGAGTCAGTTGAAGTCGAGCTTTACCTAATGCAATCGCAGGTAAGTTACCTCGATTTATCACCAGCCTTGCACGAGGTTTTGTGTAATTACTTTTAGCTTTATTGAGTTTGACACGTTGTCGAATTAATCGCTGTGGTACGCCTGTTTTTTTCGCCACTCGCTTTACACTATGGCTGATCACCCGTGTTGCAACACGGTTAATCGCTTGTGCCGTCGCTTTAGGAACCATTTGATCATTGATGCTGTTCAGGTTTTTTATTGCCTGATCGAGTCCTTTCATATTTGTTCCTTATGTTACCCATATATGCGGTTTTCCATTAAATTGTTGATAGCGAGTCACTTTATAAATGTGATTATCCACTTCAACCTCATCACCACGTTGAGGTCGATAATCTTGGGAAAACACGATATAGCTCACGCTATCGCCCTGAATTGGGCCTAATTCAACCATAAAATAAGCGTCAATGGCTTGATAAACGATCCCATTTATTCTGATGCTTTTTCCAATACGTTTTGCCGTAAGACTATCCATTTGATAACGCAAGTATTCAAATACACTCATTTTTTCCTTCTATTCTTGTTTAGGCATAGCAACATTTAATTTCACTGCAATCGCGCTGTCAGAAGCTTCAACATCCTGCCATACCATCCCTGCTGGCATGCCTTCTGTCTCCACAACTTCATTATTTTTGACCAATGCGACTGTGCCTGCTTTTAGCGTGATCCCTACTTTTTTGTTAAGTAAAAAGACACCTTCCGTGATCCCATCCCCCACACTTTTTATTGCAATATCGGTCAATGCAACCGTGGCAACTTTCCCCACAAAAACTAGCTGACCACTTTTGATCCTATGTTGAGTGGTGTTATGTATGGCGATAGTGTTTCCTGCTTGTACATAATTTTTAGCCATAAAAACTCCTTCCGATGCCGAAACACCGGATTTTAGATATAAAAAAAGCCCATCAGGGCATCAGGATAAAACGAAGAAAAAAGACGTCTTACTTACCAGTTACTTTCAGCAGACCGCGATAATCAACCGGTGCTACACCCGCATCAATACGCACTTTCGTAGTGACACCATCAGAGGTAAAGCCTTCAAGCTGATCAATATATGGCACATCAATCCCGTTTAAGTACGCCACCTCAATGGTGTCGCTACCTTGACGTGAGGCCATATACCAATCTTTCTCGCTCGCATCATCTAAACGAGGTTCAGCAATAATTTCCGCTAAATCACGCACCGGGTTAATAATATTGGCATTAACATCAGCGCCTTTCACACTGCCTGATTTAACCACTTGGATAGCTTGTGTTTCCAGTGTGGTCGGTACCAACATAAACGCGGGGCGAATATTGAGTGTACGCTCACCTTCTTTTTGTTGGCGCATAGCGGTACGACCTGCGCTGATGGTTTCTACATCCATCCCACCGGTGATCATGTTTTTATGATCGGCACTAAATAGCGCTTTTTTATCGCTCATTTTTTCATTGTCGATAAGCACCGCATATACCAAATCGCCGACTGTCGCTTTAGCTGCACGACCGAACTTCATTGGCACATCCGTCAGCATGTTCATATCATCATTGATAATGGCTTGACGGGTAATGCTAAATAACTCACCGTAGGTCGCCAGCGCGATGGTTTCACCTTTATCATCGAGCGTAACGTATTTATACTCGGCACCTTCACGCACTTGACGTAAGGAAGGGAATGCCCCTAATCCCACACGATGTGCAGTTTTAAAGTCACTGAGTTGTCCTTTTTTCGTCCATTTCTCAAAGGTTTCGTCATTTTCTTCCCAACCAAGCAAAATCGCTTTATTCGCGACATCCAGCAGGATATTACCGAAATCAGAGGTGCTGTGCGTAAAGGCCATACCAATCATTTGCATCGGATTATACGTAGCCACGCCAACACCACGCTCCGTCAGTGATGCGCGTGCTAACTCACGCAGTGTCATGCTGTTATAGGCGTTATCTTTTTCATAATCCTGATAACCCGCGCGTGCCATCACAGAGGCACGCACACTGTCACCCACGATATTGCCGTTTCCAGCGTAAATATGTGCATTACCTTTATTTGATGGTTCAGGATTTTGTTGTTGTGCAACCGTGTTAAGTAATTGCTCACGCGCTTTCTCAATAGAACAGCTCGCATCCGCTAAACAAGTAATCATCAAATCATTGTGACGACCACCGAACATGGCAAATAAATCTTTAATCCCATTTAATCGCGCTTGTTCGTCAGCATAGGTGGCGCTAGGTTGTGGCTCCGGTGCTGGCACTGGAGTTGGATGAGGTTGTGTAGGACTCGTGGTGTTTTTAGGGGTAATTTGATTTTTAATTGCACTTGGCATAGATGAAAATTCCTCAATTCGTTTAGATGTAAGACTTGCCATTGCTTTTACTGGCTCAATCACTTTATCGGCGAAACCGTGTTCAACACACTCGTCACCATCCAGCCATGTTTCCTGCTCTAACATGGCGGTAATTTCTTCTGTTGTTTTTCCTGTTTTCGCCACATAAGCAGGGATTAATACGTTTTCTAACTTGTCGAGCAAGTCAGCATATTCGCGCATATCATTCGCATCCCCCCATGAAACGCCCCACGGTTTGTGGATCATCATCATGGCATTTTTCGGCATAATGACCGTGTCACCGACCATGGCAATGACCGACGCCATTGAGGCGGCCAAACCATCGATATAAACCGTGATTGTTGCAGAATGGTTTTTAAGTTGGTTATAAATGGCGATACCATCAAATACCTCACCACCCGGCGAGTGAATATGCAGATTGATATGGCTGAGATTACCCAGCGAGAGTAAATCTTCTGTAAAGCGTCTTGCGCTAATTCCCCACCCACCAATTTCATCATAAATATAGATATCTGCAGTTTGGTCTTCTTTAGCCTGCATGCGAAACCAGCTTTTTTGATTTGCTGGCCCCGACATTTTAGGCATCGTCATCGATTTCTTGTTGTTTAGCATCTTGTGCCCCTTTGTCATTAGCAGGATCAGTATCAAATACCAGTCCTAATCGTTTATTTTCGTCAATTTCGGTTTTACGACGACGTTTCACATCCGCAGGGTTGCCCCCTTTGGCACGTATCCAGTCACTTTCTGTTGACGCACCACCGCGTAATAAGGTTTTCCATGCCTCAGACTCTTTTTTCGGATCAATCCACGGCATCACAGGGCCACTGTAAACCGCATTAAACAGTGATTTAGGGTCAACATCAGGTGGCACGGCGACCACACCACTGGCTATCGCCATTTTTAACCAATTGCGATACATCGGACGGCTAATACCTGCCACAAAGGTATCTTGGAAAATGTTATAACCTTCAAATGACTCCACCAGCTCTTGTCGTTGAGCGCTATATGTACCGTTATAGTCACGGGCGATACTGGAATAACTGCCCCGACTGCCTGCAGAAACTGCACGTAATTGCCCATTGCGAAAAGTTTGTAGATTAGGATTGGGTCGGTCTGATTTGATCATGCCCACTTCTTCACCCGGTTTTAATCCGTCGTAAATCATGCCCGGCTGAATATCGATGTTACGTTGCTCATCTTCGTCGTATTCACCCTCTGGGAAAGAGCCAGCATCCCCTTTCTTGATGTACATCCCCAATGAAGCTGCAATACGTGCGGAGGTTAATTCCGCATCTTCGTAATCTTTTAACGCACTTAAGCGCATTAAGATCCCCGAAAACAAACTGACACCTCGCGCTTGATGAAGCCGGCGAGTGAACTTCAGGTGCAACATGTTTTCGGCATCAATGGTTTTGATATCCCCTAAATTGGCACTGAATTGGGGGAGGTTTTTATACACCTGATACCCTGTGGGTCGCCCCCACTCATTGAATTTAATGCCTTGGATAATCTTACTTTCTGGCATATTCATGTGGATCGGCACAAAGTCAGGCTCTAAGGCTTCTAGCCAAAAATAGATATTGGCGTGAGGTTCTAATCCTTTGGCTTTACCTTTGACCAGTTGAGCAAAGACTTCACCATCACGTAGCCATGTTCTCACCAATAAACGTTCTAATACAGGGCGACTAAATTGCCCTGTCACTTCGGGTAACACGGACCATTCCGCCCAGGCTTGACGAATTTGCGACGCTAAATCCTCATGGATTTGCCCTGCGCCATCTAAGGGCTGAGGCTCAACAATAATGCCCTTTGCCCCGACAATGCGCTCTTCCATCTTGTCGAGAATACCGATAGAGATATCATGATTATTATCTAGCCACCGCGCTTGCTCCCGTAATGATGCCCCACCGAATTGAGTTAGCTGGTTACCATTGCGATTTTCACGTTTAGCGGGATGTGTGCGAGTGGGTAAAACGGCTTCATAAGCTTTAATTTGTAATCGAGAGCGGAGGCGTGAGGCTTGCCAGTTTGGGGCGAAATAACCAATGGCGTTGTCTAATAATGTCATCTAAACCTCGCTAATTTATACATTGGATTACCTCGTTTTCGTGATATCAATGCCGATAAACGGGCTTCCCAACGCTCACGACCTTTAATGATCTCGTTGAGGTTTTCCATTGTCATGGCTTGTCCATTAAAGGTGATGGATTTGCCTTTTAACACCGCCTCTTCCGCTAAACGGTATTGCTCAATCATGTGTTCAATTTCTTCTTTCGTCATATCCAGCCTCCGCTGTTTGATACCGGTGCCCATGCTGATACGGCAGGCATTTCCTGTTTTTGGATTTCGGGTGAGGGTTTTATTTCAGGCTCTGTGGCGATATCGGCAATTGACGGAGATGAGGAAAGCGTTACATCAGGCAACCTTGCCCATTTAGGCGGTTTTTCCCAATTGATCCCTTCGTACCCCTTTAATATCACCAAGGCATGGGCGTAAACCATCAAGTCAAATGCCTCATTAGCGCCTCGACCCGGTTTTTCCCAATGCCCTTTTTCATCACGCTCTTCATACGTCAACTCGTCATAGAACGATTCATCCAGCCAATCAGGGAAATGAATATAATTAGGCCCGACGGTATCGCGCGATAACGCAGAACTGATCCGATCTTTAAGTTGGTCTGTTTGCAGTAAATAAAGAGGCACATCCCCTTTGGCTTGGGCGCGCCTTTCAGAACGACTGGTGTTATCAGGGAATGATTTAGTAATTAACTTACTGCGTTTATGCCCGTCGCCCTTAAAGAGATAGACTTTACGGTGTAATCCCTCTTTTCGACAGCGACGCCAAAATTTATAAGCATTATCAGTAACGCCATCTTCACCACCAGAGTCTACGCCCAACATCATGATTTCCATTTCATGGTGAGGATAATGTTGCAATGGATAGGTTTTCTCTAATACATCGGTGATTAATACTTGCCAATCTTCGGGATACGAACCCGGATCGATTCGACGGCATTCACCGTTGTTGTCATAACGTAGAGATTGCGTGATTTCAAATCGGTCAATCACCCAGCGCTCGCCTTTTTCGCCATAACCGACCACCTGAACCACAAAGCGTCGTTTTTTACCGCCCTGTACGTCAACTGTGGCAACCAAGAACCGTACACCATCTGGCACAACTGATTCTTCCCAACTTTCTACACGATTGATTAATTCATCGCTCCGGCGTTGCTCTTGTGCTGTGCGCGGTAAATAAGGCAAACCCCAGTCTGTATTGGTGACGGCTTTTAGGGTTTCTTCACTGCCGGTTAATTCGTATTCTTGTTCTGCAGTTAGTAACTTATAAACTAACTGAGACAACGTTTGATAAGCAGCAGCAGGTCCTTCCATCCAAAAAGAGGCAATACGCGAACGACGCCCTGTGCCTGAGATCTTCCCTTGCTTATCAATGGACTGCCCTTCAATCAACCACACCCCTTTATTATTGAGTTCCCGTTTTTGATGGGGTTCGATGCGACCTAAGCAGTGCTGACATTCCACATACGCAGATTCACTCGCTTCTACGGGATCTGGATTGTCACGATACCCCTTTACCGCATCATAAATAGGCTGAAAATATTCGTGGCAGTGAGGACATTGCCAGTACCAGCGACGGCGATCCCCCCGATTATAAAGCGATAAAATGCCCGTTGTGGGCGGAGCTTCGTGAGGGGATAAACGACTCCATTTAGTATCGGTAATATCTCGTCCCGGAGAGCTTTCCACCAACGTCATACCCGCTGACATAAAAGTGGTTGTCCGTTTTGAGGCTAAAGAAAAGCCATCCCCTTCACCGTCAATATCTTCAGGAAAACGGTCATAATCAGTGAGTGCCACACATTTAAAGTCAGATGAGGACATCACATTAATCGATGGCCACCCCATTTTTAAAAAACTGCCCGATAAAAAGTATTTATCAAACACGTTATTATCGTTACGACGAGGACTGAGTTGCTTACTGACTTCAGGACTGCAACGAAAGGTACGAGAAAGCCGTTTTTTACTGTGCTCTTGTGCTTTGTCTTGCGTCATTTGCACCAGCAACATATCCGAAGGGTCGCACACAATATTGTAAATTACCCACCCATCAATTAACCCGACCGTCTTTCCTGTTCTCGCAGGACCGACAAATATCACTGCATCATAGAGCCGTGACGATAAACAATTCATAGGTTCAACAATGTAAGGGGATACTGCTGGGTCCCAAGGAACAGAGTTACCCGCGCCTACTGGTACGCGCATATATTTTGCCACAGCATCCGCAACTGGCATTCGCCTCGGTGCTTTGATGAGTTGAGCCACATTCTTACGTAACAAAGAGGCAGATATTGGTTTAACCATTTCCCCTCCTTTTAATCCTCCTTAAGCTCATCGTCTGCTAGCACTTTTATCGCAATTTGATCACGTAGGTCATCAATCACTGCTTGTATTTGAAAAACCGCTGAAGGCGTTAATGCACAATCGCGCTCTAATATATCTGGTAACGTTTCCAATACTTGCACCATCGCTTTAGCCAGTACTGAATATTCTCGTGCAACATCTGAAGCCGGCAATAACTCCCCCACTTCTTGCTCAAACTTCAAACGCTCCCGCTCAGACTGATACCACGCTTTTCGATCTTGAGGTTGCATGTCTTGACTATCAATCGATGCATGAGCTTTCATTGTTTCGGCTAAAATATCGCTAAGTGCATAAAGTTTGAGGTTTGAGTTATTGGTATTAACAGGTGTGAGATTTTTAAGGCGTGATGAAACGGTCTGTCGATGTATTCCTGATAATACAGCTATCTGGCTAATATTGAGTGTTAGCTGTTTGAGTTTTTGATCCATCATTGCATGTAAATAGTGAATAAAAAACCCGCGTTGAGCGGGTGTTCGCAGTGGTATTTAACTTTATTGTGTTAGGGAATCAATATAGTCAAAAAGAAATTGAGCATCAGTCTCGTTTAATTTATTAAAATATTCGGTTTTTCTTTTTTCAAAATCTTCACCTTTATGAGGCCATTTATTACACCACTCATTTATATTTGTATTTTTTTCGAACCATTGCATTTCATAGCAATATTTATCTGCTATTTGATTAATTAAGTTCGTAGTTTCACCTTTAGTTCTTGTCGCTGTAACGATCAGATCACATCCATGACTAATTAATTTCCCAACTGTTTTATCTACTATTTCTTTATAATCACCTTCTGTAGAAATTCCTATTTTAATACCATTTTTCTCAAAAATAGCGATCTCATCACTTGAAGATAATTCCCTTATTTTTAATTCAAAAGGAATAGAATAGCTTTTATCTGATTCAAACTTATCAATCAATTTGCTCAGTGTTTGAGTTTTACCTCGTTCACTTGCACCAAAAACACCTAACAATAATTTTTTACCAAGTTTCATTATGGGATAGTCCACTTTAAATAATGATTTATGATATACGTGCTGAATGTAATAAATACAAGTCACTACATCACATTCTTATAAATATTAAAAAAAATTCCTGTAGAAAATAATGAATTGTAAAACATGCTGATGAACAAAAAACGTTCACGATCATCAGTATTTATTATTTATATATTTAAAAATTAATAAGTTAATTCAATAGTGATGATGCTAAAATAAAATACAAAAATTTGACGTTTTCCGCGAAGCCCTCGCCCCGTGGGAAGGGAGGCTATTGGGAGTACCTTTTGTAATTTATTCTATTCTTCAAGCTATTAACGAATTAATAGATAGATATTAATTTATTAAATATTATTGAAAACTTTATAAATAACAAAGAATTAATCATTTTAACAAAGATAAAATTTTATCCGCATTCTTCTTACTCATTGGAACATATTCACTCATATCATTTGCATCGAGCTCTTCTTTTAATGAATCATACACAACACTAGCAAAGATATTACAGTCTAATTGTTTTCCGCTCATTTTAATTTCTTGAACTATACGATAATGTTTAAGTAAATCGGTATCAAATCTAGGATTTAAAGACAATGGTATTTGATCTCCTTCGCCATTTACTTCATTTCGATTATCACGCATTAGAAGATAAATTTTATCAAACTCTATATTTTCTTGAGCGGCTGCACATGCAAAATAAGATTCATAGGTTGCTGCTATAACTACCGTTCTCGCCATTAATGCGTGTGCATTTATTGATAAGAATAAAAATTGAGTTATAACTAATAATTTTATTATGATTTTCATTAAATCTAGCCAAATTAAATTTTATAAAAGTTGTTTAACATAATAGCATTATAATTATATATTCCAATACATACTATTAATTAATCTTATTATTATCAAAAAATTTATAACTGTAGTTATTGATTTATTCTATTTTGATATACTCCTGCAATCCCTTAATCATTCTTTCCGACTCGGCAATTCGCTCTCTAAGTAGCCAATAATTTCGGATAGCGGTGTCAGTAGGTCTGGCGGGGGTTGCATCATCCATGCTGGAGGTGGAATTTGTGGTGATACGAGAGGAGCACTCGGCTCTGATATACACCCGCTTAGGATTACGCTCAGCCAAAATACGCAACCCATCAATTTTCTTTTTCGCATTAACTAATTCCTTAGTGTGTTTAATATCGAGCTGATTTAATAGAGTTACCCGTTTTTGATAATCGTGATTTATATTCACTAGCTCTTTTAAACGACTGGCTAGCTCCTTATTAGCATCGTTTAATCTATTGAGTTTTTTTGATTGCTCATTTACCACCATATAACCACCCGCAATGATAACTATCGCTATAGTCATGATATAAACTTTCCAATTCATTATTGATTAATACCTATGATGAGAAATAGCGCGTTGACAACGTTTAGCTAAACTCGCTTTATCATTTGAACAAAAAGGATCAATGGAAAGATAAAAACTGAAGATAACAATAAGAAAAAGAGTAATAATAAAGCACAAAATAATAATTAAAGATTTCCATGGCATAAAGTAGATTCCATTTCACGGCGATTAATTAAGCCCTTCCATACTTTTCCACCAGCATAAACCCAGCGTTTCATTTCTTCACAAGCACCATGTTTATCACCTGCATTTAATTTATTGAGTAAAGTAGAACGCGCAAATGCAGTTATTCCAACATTAAAAGCAAAAGAATATAAAGAGGCTTGAGTGTGATTATCGAGGGATACTTTAACTAAAGCATCGACTTGTCGTTGTATTTTAATAAAATCTTTTTGTAATAAAGCATCACATTCTTGCTGTGTGTATAGCCTATTCTGAATGATGTCATTGCCAGTATGTCCGTAGCAAACCGTCAGCACACCAACAACATCACGATAAGGTTCGTAATGCACACCTTCAAAATAACTAATCATAGTTATCGCAATACTTACTACACCTGCACTCGCAACTGCAGCTACCTTTTGTTTTAGATTCATTAAATGTCCTTTTTAGCTTTAGTCAGTATTTCACCAACTATCTTTTCTATGTCTCGCGGATCACTAGAACAATTTCGATGAACTAGCTCGGCAAATAACGCTGTTCGTTTCCGCTGTTCTCGCCATGTCATCAGATAAGTTGCTAATCCAAGCAGCATGCTAAATCCCATCCCTATTACAAATCCCCATTCATACAATGAGATACTTGCAAAAAAGGCAGTTAAGCCAGCCGTTCCGTAGGTAACATTGGTCAATTTTTCCATGCGCATATACACCCCTATGGAGTGTCCGTTGATGATTAATATGAGTGAGTTAAACAAGAAACAGTAAAACTTAAGTTAAACTGATAGGTTATTCCAATGTAATGAACCGAAAGGATGGCTGATTTACTTCGGTAAAGAAGCTTTATGAAATATGAATTTGAAAAAATAAAAGATCTAAAAATTAAAGTAGAAAAATGATGTATGCCACACATTTTTTATTTTCATTGTTAGCAAAGCTAATGACTAATGGTAATAAAAATAAAAAATAACGTTTTTAGAATGTTAAATAAAACTCTAAAATGGAATGAGCAACTACTAGTTAAAGAGCAAATAGCTCTAATAGGTCAAACAACTAAAAAGCTTTAAGTGGTAAATAGTAGAGCCATTAGTGTAGCTTTATTAATAGTTTCTAATTTATAGCTCATTAATTGCATGCTAGCTATTTTTTAACTCTATTATTTATTGTCCTCGTTCTTCCACTTGCATTGATGCCATACTAACTGCAATTTATAATTTTTTATGTTACATAACTATCTCTTATACGAAAAAGGCCACCAAAGGAGGCCTTATAATTTTACTTTACTAATAAATTAACAAGTAAATTTTGTTTTAAGGGACGGATACTCATCAGAGCGACATGATGGGCACCATGATTGTACAATATGACGTCCATCCCCCATATCTCTCATTCCAAAGTCTTCATACCTATAGAAAATATGAACACCCTTATTGGATGAGCATTTGGGACAAGATTTCAACAACTCACCATCTATTTCTATCTCTTGAGATTCAGATAATGGATATTTACATCCCCGACAAACAACCATTCATTACCTCCATTTAAGTATGAAGATAATTTAATAACATTTAGCTTAAGTCAATTCGGTGATTAAAATCGCACTTCTGACTTTACTGACCTTGCCAATACTTGCTTAATGAGTACTGATTATATCTATAACAATGTATTATTTATCTCTTTCTCTGTTTGTTCGAAGCGTTCTTTTTCTAGCTCAACACCTAAAACCTCTCGATTAAGTTTTAGTGCTGCTTTCAGTGTTGCCCCTGAGCCCATAAAGAAATCAGCCACTAAATCACCTTCACGGCTACTAGAACGAATGATATGTTCCATCATAGCTGATGGCTTTTCACAAGGATGCTTGCCAGAATAATATTGCACTGGAGGATATGTCCATACATCAGTGTAAGGAACATCAGCTGTAACAAAAAAAGGACGCTTCGATAATCCGTATTCTTCAACCAATACTTGATAACGTATCTGAGAAACTTTATGTTCTGACAGCAAATCATCATAGGTACGTAATAACGGTGATAACTGATCAATATGCGTAGCTCGTTGTGAAAATAACATTTGTAATTTTTGATAGTCATCCCTTAATGGTAATTGCCACTGACTGCGACCAAACCAGTGATTAGCCATTTTCTTCCCTGTAACTTTATTTATTTGTTTAACACCAACCTGTAATGCTGATCGTGCATCGATAAAATAATCCATTAGCGGTTTAAATACTTGTTGCTTGAGTTCACGACACTTTATAACAAACTCAGCCCCTTTTGCTTGTACTGGTCTTTGATAATGTTCCGCAAACAATATTCGTTCTGTCGAAGGAAAAAATGCACGCAGGCTTTCTTTATTCTGGCGTCGCCAAGGACCTGAAGGTTTAGCCCAAATAATATGACTTAGCATATTAAATCGCCCTTTTACTAATAATTCAGTATCTGAGGCAAGCTTAGAGCCACAAAATAAATACAAGCTTCCATTCGGTTTCAATACTCGCCAAAACTCAGTTAATACGTCATCTAACCACGCTAAGTATTCTGCTTCATTTGCCCATTGATTATCCCATGCACAAGATTTAACCCGAAAATAAGGGGGATCTGTCACTATCAAATCAATACAATTCTCTGGTAACGCTTTCAGCACAATTAATGCGTCATTATTATATAATTGCATCTATATCCTTTATTGAGGCAACAAAAAAGCCAGAAATTATCAAATTTCTGACTTGTATTTATATTTAATATAAAAGAGTGCAAAAACAGGTGGTAATTTATAGCTCTTTTATTGGATATGTTTTTTCCGTTTTAGAACCATCACTATAAATTTCAGAAATCGTGATATCCCCACCATTTACAGAATATTTCACAATGCTATCTAGAGGATCATCCCTCCATCGACCAATACTATCAGCATTATTTGATGCCCAAATTACCTTTTCACCGTTTAGCTTGCATTTAATAGCCCAGCGACTTTTATCCACTGAACGAATGTAATGAACATAAGCAATACCGCTTTCAATAGTATCTAATTGCATAATCTTATGATCTCGACCAAACATGGTTGCCGCAGACGCTTTACATACTTGCCCTACATCGACATTTTGTGCAAAAACAGAAGAACTAAACAGTAGTGATAATAATAAGATTTTTTTCACAAATTTAATCTCTCATTTAAGATAAGTCATTATGTATATCGTCAATTAATCGAAAAGCTTTATCTTAAATTTTAATTTATAAAGTAATTATTCGGTCTTATCTTTATCTACGGCTTATCAAGTGTAAATTCATCTTTTATGCAAGAAAAATATGAACTGACACCTTTTATTATAATATAAAGTATTTAATCAATTCTTTTACTTGTTCGCTTATAAAAATCATCTTGTTTTAAAATTAATTCCGCCATTTCTAATTGAGTGAGTAAAAATTCGCAACTTTCATAACTGAGTTTTGATTCACTTACGATTTCTATTATATCCTTACCTACACTTTGTGATATCATTTCTAATACATCATATGCCTGAATAGTCATATCACTCTGTTTTATCATGATATTTTACACCTTTTATTTAAAAGAGAATATATCTAAAGATGTAACTCCTCATCCTAAAAACAGCAAGTTTTTTGTCAGATTATTTTTAAATAAATAACTTTATTGATAATTGTAAAAACAAAAAATATTAATTTATATATTTAAGATATTTTTATAAAAACAAATACTAATTCACTACATTTAAAAATAGGAATCACTTCAATTGAAAAAATACAATAATTATTTAAAATAAAAAATGTTAACCGATGTATTAACAAATTACTTATAATACATTATTTCATCAAACTCATATGGGTATATTATGATTAATAAAAATTGGCATGCAGCAGATATTATCGCATCATTAAAGAAAAAAGGGACAACGTTAGCAGAGATCTCCAGAGGTGCTGGTTTAAGTTCCTCAACTCTAGCTAATGCGTTGTCCCGACCATGGCCTAAAGGTGAACAAATTATCGCTCAAAAACTTAATTTGCCACCTTCAACAATATGGCCTGAAAGATATTTTGATGAAAACGGAAATCAAATTATCCGAAAAACAAGAGAACAAAAATTTAATGATAAAAATAAAGAATAAATTCATCATTAGCAATATTTATTATAATATAATTCAATGATATCTTCTGCCAGATTATCATTAACAGTATAAAAATAACATTCAGGCAAATTAAGTACTTTGGCTAGCTTACATACCATATCAAAGCTTGGTTTATGTAACCCAGACTCGTATTGCGAAATTCTAGAACGAGAACTAGCTATTTCCATTCCAACTAAAGCACCTAATCTTGCCTGAGTCAACTTTGCCCTTTTACGGGCATATCTCAATCTAATAGGAACCATAATTCAAAACTAATTACTCTTCAAAATTAATATAATATTTATTTTATCTATTCTATCTCACCTCCCAATTATTAAACAAATAGCAATTTCTTTAAAAATAGTATTTTATTTTAGTAATTCATTTATTTTATATCATAAAGTAAAAAAACGTGTATAGCACTTCTTTAAAAAAATTTATAGTAAATTATATTTTTCATTATAAATAAGAATTAACTCTTCTGCGAATTCATCATTTAAAGTGTAAAAATAATTTTCTGGTACTTTCAATATTTTGGCAAACCGGCAAATAGTTTCAAAATTAGGACGATGTGTGCCTGACTCATATTGGCAAACTCTAATTTTAGCTGACTCTTCATCTATCTCAGCTAAAATTCCTAACTCCTCTTGAGTTAATTCAACTCTTGCTCTTGCTGTTTTTAGTCTTTTAGGGATCATAATAACTCTAACATTTAAAATGAAGATGTAAGTTTATATCATAAAAATTCAAACCTTAAAAATTAAGCATTACTTAACAAGATTAGGCCATATAAACATTAATTAAAATAGTATTTGATATTTCATTATTTAATATTACCGTTTTAAATAAAACATAAGTCAGGTAAATATCTTTATTTTTATTAGATTAACAGCTAGTTTGCGTAGCGCGTTAATACTTTTTTATTTAATTTGTTTTCTTATAACAAGAAACTTCATGATCCATCTCTAAACGTATTTCTAACATTGCCAGCCCACCTTCAACAAAACCCTCTGCGACTTGTATAATTTGACGAACTCGGCTTTCACTTATTTTCCAACGCCTCGCAATACTTCTTTTAGTATGCTGATAAATATAATGTAATATAAGTGCATTCACCTCTCCTTCTTTTCTCAGTTGTTTTAGGCGAGCGATAGCTGAATCAATGATCAATCCATCATCATCGCAACAACTTATACGAGATGATGATTGATAAGGTAATATCCCTTTAAAACCCGCAGCAATATGAGAATAATCCACACCACTTTGTACATCAGATGCCCAAGCACCCCATCGTTCTAATACTTGCTGTATATCTCTCATGTCGCAAATACCTTTATCCAATACTATTGTGGTGTGTTGAACGCGCAATTAACTGTGCGGACTGATACCAAATTTCTTTCCAAAGCGCTTTAGCATTATGAATATGCATTCGCCCTAAACCACGTTGTAAGGCGATTTTTTTCGCGAGGATCTGAAGGGCTGTTTTAGGCTTCCATGCTGAACTAAATAACAGACTAAATGTGTTATCTCTTTCAGCACAATCGATTTCAATAGGGATCTCACCCTCCTTTAAGCACCGCCCATTTTGATAAGCCGGTCGTCCTTTTAATTGCCATTTTTTCGCTTTATCAAGATACTCTGCACAATTGTTTTTATGGAACAGAGTTTTAGGTCTTAAATAATCCTGCATTTTATTATCATTAAGCCATTTTGCTGTTAGGTAATCGGTAATTAAGATCAATTCATCAACTTGAAAACCATCAGCTAACCTCGCTCGAACATAGCTCAATGTGATTTGACATTCTCGATAATGGGAGTGGGTTGTTTTATTAAAATAGCGAATAATGTCTATTTCAGGCCGCTCACGATTTGGCAATGAGCAATCTGAACAAGATCTTTTAAGGTTACTCTTTGTAGTAATCTTTGTTGTATTCTCTGTAAGAAGAGCCCTATTTGAACTGTTCTGAGGCTGACTTTTGCTTCCCTTCCATTGTTCCTGTTTGGCGCCATCGAATGTACGTATTTTCGTTTTATTATCACTACCTTCTTCATTCGTCTTTTGCTCTTCATCTTCTGTTTTCAAAATCTTATGCTGATAATTAATACTATAAAAGTTAGTACGATCATGAAGGTGTTTGTTGAGCTGTCTCACTTCAATCAATCCAGCCGTTCGAAGATGAGTAAAGACGCGTTTTAGTGTTGATAGAGATAAGTAGGGAAACTGTAAATGCCAATCAGGTAATGTATTGTAGATCCATCGCCGTCCTTCATATTCAACACCCGATGTTGTTTCTGTTATCCAATAATGTAATTGTTGCAAAACAATTGCTTCGTATAACCCAATTTGAACTGCTAATTCAGGTATGACTATCTGAGGACGTGTTTTTTCCATTAATAATTTCATGTGAATTCCTTTTTCTACCATTCTTTTAAAAAAAAGATGCGCATCAAATTAAAAATAATTTAATTGAAAAAATAACAAAAGATGGTAATTCCACTTTTGTTTTGTAAAATATTCCGTTGCATTAATTTTAATTAGCACACTTAACGAAAAAATCTAATTCGTTATTACTATTGAAACTATCGTGAGTTAAATTAATAGGATTAATTTAAATAACATCTTTATAGATTAAATTAATCAGTTATCGATTACGCTATTAAAATTAACAAATAGAGAATGGACACGCAAATCATTTTTACTTAAATAAAAGGAAATGGGAATTACATGAGAAACAAAATGCATACCCGAATTAGAGAGCGTCGATTGCAATTAGCTTTAACACAAGAGTCATTAGCAAAGATGTTAAGTGTCAGCCGAGTTTCTATTACAAAATGGGAAACCCAAGTCACCGAGCCCGACGGGGAAAACTTACAAATGCTGGCTAAAGTTCTTGAAGTTTCACCCGAATGGTTACTTTATGGTGGAACATCATCCGATGCTGATGCATTAATAATCACACGCAAGACAATGAATATTCGTCAAATTCCCGTTATCACACTAGAGCAAACCATTGATTGGAATGCACGTTATGAAACATTAAGATTAAGTGATATTCAAACTTGGTGTTATGCAACAGTACCTGTTTCTGAGCAGGCTTATGGGCTTGTGTATCAAGGTGAATCAATGACTAACCCTTACTCGCTCCCCTCCATACCAAAGGGTTCAACGATTATTATCGAGCCGGAATTTAAAAATAATATTGAATTATATGGAAAGATAATCATCGCGAAAAATTGTATTACCCATGATGTGGTAATTAAGAAATTGATATCAGAACCCCCTCATCTTTATTTGGTTTCATTAAATACCGCCTTTACACCTATATTATTAACTCATGATTATCAAATCATTGGTTATGTGATACAAATTATTCAAACACTTTAACTTATTTAGTTTAATTTATTGAGCTGGATCACTTCAGCTCAATATGTACTTCCCCTCACAGTGTTATTGCCTATAAAGAAACATAGAGTACAATTAATCACAAGTAACAAACACCCACGCATTTAAACGATAAGGGAATAAAAGACTATAAATATAATTACGTATTAATTAGTCATCAAATAAATACAGCATTCATTTATTTAAAATAAAGGAATAATCATTATTAATTCATTTTTAATAATATAAGGAAAGAATAATGCAAGTATTAACATTAAAAGAGTGGGCTGATAAACGATACAAAAGTCGTCCGCCGTCTCTCACCACATTAAGTCGCTATGCGCGATTAGGTTTTTTCTGCCCTCCCGCAAGGAAAGAAGGTGGCATGTGGCGAGTAAGAGAAGATGCGGATTTAGTCGGCATGTTAGCTATCCCTTCAATCAATACCTTTGATGATCCAATATTAAGGAAGATACTGAAAGATGACCGGACGACCTCGTGAGAAGAAC
Organism: Proteus penneri; assembly: GCF_003144535.1. GTDB lineage: Bacteria > Pseudomonadota > Gammaproteobacteria > Enterobacterales > Enterobacteriaceae > Proteus > Proteus penneri. The sequence goes on from NZ_PHFJ01000003.1 coordinate 277,018, forward strand.
ATTGATATCCCCAATTTATATACAACGTATCATCCAAGAATGCGAAAAATGTATTGGCGATATCGTCACCCTATAACGGGTAAATTTCATTCCTTGGGCGCTGATGAAACTCAAGCGCGATTAATCGCCATCGAAGCCAATAGCCGTATTGCAGAGCAAAGAACGCGTCAAATTTTAGCCATCAGTGATCGCATTGCAACTGACAAAGATGAGTCGATTACGGTTGCCACATGGTTAGATCGTTATTGGAACATCCAAAAGGAGCGCTTAGATCAAGGAGAGATACAACTGGCCACCTATCGGCAAAAGAAAAAACCCATCGCCCTTATGCGCCAAAAATTAGCGTTGCTCCCATTAGCCAAAGTAGGCACTCGAGATTTGGTCAGTATTCTCGACGAGTATAAAACGGCGGGACAATCGCGTATGGCACAGGTCGTTAGATCCGTTTTTAGTGATATTTTTAAAGAAGCACAACATGCGGGTGAAGTTCCACCAGGTTATAACCCCGCATTGGCAACTAAAAGGCCAAAAACTCGGATAAAACGTCAAAGATTGACTTTAGATGAGTGGCATCAGATTTATGATTTAGCGGACAAGCAACATCGTTATATGGGTAATGCGATGCTCCTTGCTCTCGTAACAGGTCAGCGTATTAGCGATATCTCACGGATGCGTTTTCAAGATATTTGGGATGACCATTTACATGTTGTTCAAGGAAAAACCGGGGCTAAAGTGGCCATTCCCCTTTCTTTACGCAATCAAGCCATCAATGTTTCACTTAAAGAAATTGTTGACCGCTGTCGTGATCGCGTGGTAAGCCACTATTTAATTCACTATTTTCGGACTACATCACAAGGGCAACGAGGAGGCCCTGTCACCGCAAATACGATGACAACGAATTTCACCAAAGCAAGAAATAAAACCAATATTGATTGGGGTGAAGGAATGCCAGCGTCCTTTCATGAGCAACGTTCATTATCAGAACGTTTATATCGAAAACAGGGTATAGATACGCAAGCTTTATTAGGGCATGCCACTCGAGCACAGACAGACCGTTATAATGATGTTCGTGGCAAAGAATGGATAACCATCGCGTGTTAATCTTATTTCTGACCTTATTTTAATCCATCAGATAATCTGCAAATGATAATTTTCGCCACGTTTATCATGCAGTTTGCAGATTATTTTCTTTCTTTTTCATTTCGCCGTAAATAAAGCCTTATCGCCTCTTTTAATGGGTTGATTTTAACACTTACGCTTTATGCATTGTTTGTTTGGTTTTGCTACATTAGGCTACTTTTAATACAAAAATACGCATCAAGACGTTACACGTACTCATAAAAAATCCTGTAACAAAAACGGGAACCCTTAAGTTCCCGTAATCAGTTCGCAACGCTAATTATATTACATATGTTTGATAATCGCGTCACCAAACTCGCTACATTTCAGCAGTTTAGCGCCTTCTAACTGACGTTCGAAATCATAAGTTACAGTCTTAGCGGCAATCGCGCCTTCCATACCTTTAATGATTAAGTCAGCAGCTTCTGTCCAACCCATGTGGCGTAGCATCATCTCTGCGGAAAGAATAATAGAACCAGGGTTAACTTTATCTTGGCCTGCATATTTTGGTGCAGTACCGTGTGTTGCTTCAAATAAAGCACATTCATCACCAATATTTGCGCCAGGTGCGATGCCAATACCACCTACTTGAGCCGCTAATGCATCAGAAATGTAGTCACCATTTAGGTTCATACATGCGATAACATCGTACTCTGCTGGACGTAACAGAATCTGTTGCAAGAATGCGTCAGCGATGACGTCTTTAACGATGATCTCTTTACCCGATTTTGGATTTTTGATTTTAACCCAAGGACCACCATCTAATAATTCACCACCAAACTCTTCGCGAGCTAATTCATAACCCCAGTCTTTAAAGGCACCTTCGGTAAATTTCATAATATTACCTTTATGTACCAATGTAACTGAATCACGGTCGTTATCGATAGCGTATTCAATTGCCGCACGAACTAAGCGCTTAGTTCCTTCTTCTGAACAAGGTTTGATGCCAATACCGCAATCTTGTGGGAAGCGGATTTTGGTAACACCCATTTCATTTTGCAGGAATTTAATGACTTTATCGGCTTCTGCTGAGCCCGCTTTCCATTCAATACCTGCATAGATATCTTCTGAATTTTCACGGAAGATAACCATATCAGTTAGTTCAGGTTGTTTAACTGGGCTTGGTGTGCCTTTGTAGTAACGTACTGGACGTAGGCAAATATAGAGGTCAAGTTGTTGGCGTAGTGCAACGTTTAATGAACGGATACCACCGCCAACTGGGGTAGTAAGAGGTCCTTTGATAGAAACACGATATTCACGGATAAGATCTAATGTTTCTTCTGGTAACCAAACATCTTTGCCATATACCTGCGTTGATTTCTCACCAGTATAGACTTCCATCCACTCAATTTTACGTTCTTTGCCGTAAGCTTTCTCAACTGCAGCATCAACAACTTTTAACATTGCTGGCGTAACATCGATACCGATACCGTCCCCTTCGATATAAGGGATAACCGGATTATTTGGAACAACAAGCTTACCTTTAGCATCTAGTGTAATTTTAGCGCCATTAGCCGGAACAACTACTTTGCTTTCCATTTACCTCTCCTTTCATGTAAGCGCACGCTTTGTTAATTTTTTGTAAGAGACCTGTCAATACTACTTGATTATTCAGCTAACGCCAATCGCTTCTCTTTTAAGGTATAATCAATCTCCCATTTTTTACAAAAATTAACTATGGCAAATCAACTTAAAAATAGTGCTAAACCGAGAAAACACCACACTTCATTAGCACAAAGAAAACCAGTGCGCCTAAGAGGTGAGCGTAAAGTCGTTATCTTCAACAAGCCCTTCGATGTTCTTGTACAATTTACAGACGAGAATGGCAGAAAAACACTAAAAGATTTTATTCCTATTCGTGATATTTATGCAGCAGGACGTTTAGATAGAGACAGTGAAGGACTTTTAGTCTTAACAAATGATGGGAAGCTACAAGCAAAATTAACACAACCGAGTAAAAACACAGGAAAAATCTACTATGCTCAAGTAGAGGGTGTTCCTTGTACAGCCGCATTACAACAATTTCGAGATGGATTAGCGCTTAAAGATGGCAAAACATTGCCAGCACAAGTCGAAATAGTTGAGCAACCCGAATGGTTATGGGAGAGAAACCCGCCGATTAGAGAACGCCAAACTATCCCGACCACTTGGTTAAGAATCACCTTATTTGAAGGCAAAAACCGTCAAGTAAGACGAATGACGGCTCATATTGGTTATCCTACATTGCGTTTGATCCGCTTTAGTATGGGAAATATTACATTGGATAATTTATTACCCGGTGAATGGAAGGAGATTAATTTTGTTTAAACCTCATGTGACTGTCGCGTGTATCGTTCATGCGCAAAATAAGTTTCTCGTTGTTGAAGAAACTGTCAATGGAAAAGCAACGTGGAATCAACCTGCAGGGCACCTTGAAGCCAATGAAACTCTTATTCAGGCTGTTCAACGTGAATTATGGGAAGAAACAGGCTTAACACTTCCCGTTCAACATTTTCTTAAGTTACATCAATGGATTGCCCCAGATAAAACGCCTTTTCTACGTTTTCTTTTTCTTATTGAAGCACAAGAACAATTTGAAACTCAGCCCCAAGATAGTGATATTGATTGTTGTCACTGGGTTAGCGCTGATGAAATTATTCATAGCCAGCAATTGCGCTCACCGTTGGTAAGAGAAAGCCTATTATGTTATCAACAAGGTGAACGCTACCCTCTTTCTATTTTAACTAGCTTTGGTGCGCCCTTTAACTAAATGGTAGAGAATAGAAAAACAAAGCATCAAAAACAGAGCAACACTTGATGCACCTGTGTCAGTGATATGGTAAAGTATGGCGCTTATTTTTCCGCAGTGAGATCCAGTCATGTCAGATAACAGCCAAAAAAAAGTCATCGTAGGAATGTCCGGTGGCGTAGATTCATCCGTCTCAGCCTATCTTCTTAAGGAACAGGGATATCAGGTCGTTGGTCTGTTTATGAAGAACTGGGAAGAAGACGACGATACAGAATATTGCTCAGCTTCAACGGATCTTGCCGATGCGCAAGCCGTGTGCGATAAACTTGGCATTGAGCTTTATACTATCAATTTTGCCGCTGAATATTGGGATAATGTTTTTGAACATTTTTTATCTGAATATAAAGCAGGCCGCACCCCAAACCCCGATATTCTGTGCAATAAAGAAATAAAATTTAAAGCATTTTTAGAATATGCGGCAGAAGACTTAGGTGCTGATTACATCGCAACAGGTCACTATGTTCGCCGTCGTGATATCAATGGCAAAAGCCAATTACTTCGTGGCGTCGATAATAACAAAGACCAGAGCTATTTCTTATACACGTTAAGTCACGAGCAAATCGCACAAAGCCTTTTCCCTGTTGGTGAAATGGAAAAGCCTGAAGTTAGAAAAATCGCTGAAAAACTTGATTTAGCAACAGCAAAGAAAAAAGACTCAACAGGTATTTGTTTTATTGGTGAGCGTAAATTTACCGATTTCTTATCACGTTACCTCCCTGCTAAACCTGGCCCTATCATCACAGTTGATGGTGAAACTATTGGTGAACACCAAGGATTGATGTATCACACATTAGGTCAACGTAAAGGTTTAGGTATCGGTGGAACAAAAGACGGTGGAGACTCCCCTTGGTATGTCGTTGATAAAGATGTTGAAAACAACATTCTTATTGTGGCACAAGGTCATGAACATCCAAGATTAATGTCTGTCGGCTTAATTGCTCAACAATTGCATTGGGTATCGAGAGAGCCAATTACTGAAGCTTTCCGCTGTACTGTTAAAACACGATACCGCCAACCTGATATTGCGTGTACAGTAACGCCATTAAGTGAAGATAAAATTGAAGTCCGCTTTGATTATCCTGTTGCTGCTGTAACGCCAGGACAATCAGCCGTCTTTTATCAAGACGAAGTCTGTTTAGGTGGCGGTATCATTGAAACCCGTATTCAGGAGTAGACGTGGCTAAAGATTTTCGTGATATTACACTTGCATTGGCAGGCATCTGCCAAGCAAGTCGTCTTGTTCAGCAAATTGCTTACCAAGGTAGTGCGAACGAGAATGATGTTGAAGTGATGGTTAACAGTATTTTTAATCTCAATCCAACCTCAACACTTGATGTTTATGGCAATCAAATCAGTCATTTAAAATTAGGCTTTCAAACACTGAAAGCTATTCATCAGGCGGTAAGAAGAGAAAAATTAACGCTTGAATTGATGACTTACCAACAGGGCTTAATCAATCTAGAACGTCTTATCAATAGAAATGATGATTACAGTTCTCGTTTATCGCAAAAAATTTCTCAATTAGATCGCCAAAAAAGTTACTTTGAACCCATGTCTGAAGGTGTATTTAATGCACTTGCCGGCGTTTATGTTGATGCCGTTAGCCCTGTTGGCCCACGCATTCAAGTTCATGGCGCAATTGATCTGTTAAAGAACCCTATTATTCAAGCTAAAGTTAGAGCGTTGTTATTAACTGGCATTCGTAGTGCTGTGCTCTGGCGTCAAGTAGGTGGCCGTCGTTTTGATTTTTTACTTCATCAAAAGACTATCCTGCGACAAGCTGATGATTTTCTCGCTCAATGTTAATACTTTAAATTCAACCTGGGAGTTGCCAACAATGGAATTATCTTCGCTGACAGCGATTTCACCGATTGACGGTCGTTACGGTAGTAAAACCTCGTCGTTACGTTCTATTTTTAGTGAATTCGGTCTTCTGAAATTCCGTGTACAGGTAGAAGTTCGCTGGCTACAAAAGCTGGCATCTTGCGCCGACATTAAAGAAGTTCCCGCCTTTGAAAAAAACGCAAACGATTACCTTGATGCAATTGTTGCTAACTTCAATGAAGAAGATGCAGCTCGCATTAAAACGATCGAACGCACCACTAATCATGATGTAAAAGCCGTAGAATATTTCTTAAAAGAAAAAGTGGCGAACATCCCTGCTTTACATCAGGTTTCTGAATTTATTCACTTTGCTTGTACTTCTGAAGATATTAATAACCTGTCTCATGCCATTATGCTGGAAACGGCACGCCAAGAGATCTTATTACCTGCATGGCGTGAACTTATTGATACCATTAGCAAAATGGCTCAAGAATACCGTGATTTACCATTACTTTCTCGCACTCATGGTCAACCTGCGACACCCTCTACAATTGGCAAAGAGTTTGCTAACGTTGCTTACCGCATGGAGCGCCAATATCGCCAACTTACACAAGTTGAGATCTTAGGTAAAATCAATGGTGCAGTAGGTAACTACAATGCTCACTTAGCTGCATACCCTGATGTAAACTGGCATCAATTTAGTGAAGAATTTGTCACTTCACTTGGTATTACATGGAACCCATACACAACTCAAATTGAACCACATGATTATATTGCGGAGCTTTTTGATTGTATTAGTCGCTTCAATACTATCTTGATTGATTTCGACCGTGATATTTGGGGTTACATTGCACTGAACCACTTTAAACAAAAAACCATTGCAGGTGAAATTGGTTCATCCACCATGCCTCATAAAGTAAACCCAATTGATTTTGAAAACTCTGAAGGAAACTTAGGGTTAGCAAATGCAGTAATGGGACATCTTGCTAGCAAATTACCTGTTTCTCGCTGGCAACGTGATTTAACTGATTCAACTGTACTGCGTAATTTAGGTGTGGGTATGGGTTATGCATTAATTGCTTACCAATCAACCATGAAAGGTCTTAATAAACTTGAAGTGAATGAAAACCACCTTCGTAAAGAATTAGACTGCAATTGGGAAGTATTAGCCGAGCCAATTCAAACTGTAATGCGTCGTTATGGCATTGAAAAACCTTACGAAAAATTAAAAGAGCTTACTCGTGGTAAACGCATCACAGAACAAGACATGGTCGTTTTCATCGATGGTTTAGAATTACCAGAAAATGAAAAAACACGTTTAAAAGCAATGAAACCTGAAAGTTATATTGGTTTTGCAACTCAACTCGTTGATAAATTAAACTAATTTACCTCTCTAAAAAGGCAGATAATTTCTGCCTTTTTTTATAGCCAAAACACAAAGAAAACTATCTATAACTTAAACACTTTGCTAGATACAGTGTTTTTTAAGCGATAGATTGTCTATGATGAGCCCATATTTTTATCTGATAGATTAACTATCATTCATATATTTATTTTATGACAGTAAATTTTTGCTGATTGTACTCAAGGTGGAATAATGCGGATCTTAATTATTGAAGATAATATCTTACTTCGCCATCACTTATCTGTGCAATTTCGTGATGCTGGCCATCAGGTTGATGCAGCTGAAGATGCCAAAGAAGCAGATAGTTTTATTGCAGAAGGTACACCTGATGTAGCTATTGTGGACTTAGGATTACCAGATGAAGATGGCATTAGCCTTATTCGTAGATGGCGAGAAAATAATATTACTCTACCAATAATGGTCTTAACAGCACGAGAAAGTTGGCAAGAAAAAGTGTCAGCGTTAAATGCAGGCGCTGATGACTATGTGACAAAGCCCTTTCATTTTGAGGAAATTATTGCACGTATTCAGGCATTAATGCGAAGAAACATGGGAATTGCATCACAAACCCTCGCTATCGAACCTTTTGAATTGGATTTGTCACGTAAAGAGTTCATGATTTCGGGAGAACAAATTAAGTTAACTGCATTTGAATATACAATTTTAGAAACCTTGATGCGCAATCAAAACAAAGTTGTTAGCAAAGATGCATTAATGCGCCAGTTGTATCCAGATGCTGAATTAAAAGAAAGTCATACTATTGATGTACTAATGGGGCGATTACGTAAAAAAATCTTAGAAAAATATCCTGATGATGTTGTCGTGACAGTACGTGGACAAGGCTACCGTTTTGATATGAAACCCTAATATGCAAAAAAACAGCGCTCCCCACTCTCATTACGAACTCGTTTTTTACTTGCAACTAGTGCCATAATTTTAGCTCTTGTGCTTTCTTATGGATTAGTTGCCATTGTCGGTTCGATTGTCAGTGTGGATAAAACCACTTTTATGCTAATGCGTAGTCAAAGCAATCTTTACTACAGCTTAGCGCAGTGGGATAAGGGCAAGCTGAATATTGAGTTTCCTACAAGCCTTAATAATAACACCTCTTTGGTGATCATTTTTGATGATAAAGGCAGTGTATTATGGACAACTCCCGATTTACCTAAAGCCATTCCAGATAGCATTAAGCATAAATGGCGCCATGAAGAAGGGTTATTTGAAATTTCGGTTGATGTCAAAACAACGCGTTTAATGCTACAACAGTTACCTCAATACCGTGTTTATCTCAAGCGACTCGAAGAATATTCAAGTAACGAATTTTTAACTCACTCAGTGGTAATTAATCATTATCCTGCGGCTGATAATATGCCTTATATGGCGATTGCAGTTATCGATCCTATTCCTCAGCGAATGCAAAAAGTCAGTCAGGTTTGGGACTGGTTCTTATATATCATTCTCGCTAATTTGTTCTTAGTTGTGCCTTTAATTTGGTTAGCTGCACACTGGAGTTTACGGCCTATAAAACAAGTGATAGAACAAATCAGTGCATTAGAAAAAGGGACACGCAATGATTTGGATGAAAACCCACCAACCGAGTTAAAAGGCTTAGTCCGAAACTTAAATGTATTATTGCGTAATGAACGAAACCGTTATAGTAAATATCGCACAAGCTTATCAGATCTGACTCATAGCTTAAAAACGCCACTTGCCGTATTACAATCAACATTACGCTCTTTACGATCAGGTAAGCAAATGACGATAGAGCAAGCTGAACCTATCATGCTCGATCAGATAGAACGAATTTCACAACAAGTCGGTTATTATCTGCATCGAGCATCTATTCATGGTGATCACGATATTACCACACGAAAACTCCATTCACTGTCAGGGTTATTAGATAATCTTTGTAGTGCATTAAGTAAAGTTTATCAGTCAAAAGGCGTTGATTTAACACTCAATATTTCACCTGAAATCATGTGGTTAGGTGAGAAAAATGATTTTATGGAAGTGATGGGCAATATCCTGGATAACGCTTGTAAATACTGCTTAGAATTTGTTGAAATCAATGTTAGCAATAATGAAAGTAGTGTCATTATTATTATTGATGATGACGGGCCAGGCGTCAGCCCGGAAAAAAGAGAAGCTATTTTCCAGCGAGGAACAAGAGCAGACACGCTTCGTCCAGGGCAAGGTTTAGGATTATCTATTGCAGTAGATATTATTGAACAATACAGTGGTGAAATTACTATTACCGATAGTCCTTTAGGTGGTGCTCGTATTACTGTAATCTTTGCTGAGCAGCAACTTACGGCTGAGCGTGAATAATCATTGTTGATTAAGGTACTTTTAAATTACCGTTAAGTCTACGACGTTATGTATGATATCTGTTCACTTATTATCGTGTTACTCACATTGCTCAAAGGAATGTTTAGCAGGAAGTTAGAATTCATTATACTATGGCTCTAGGCTTCCCGAACTCAGGATATACACAATGGACTATAAACTTAATTTAGATTGGCAATCATTCCTCGAAAGCCATTGGCAAAAACGCCCTTTATTAATTAAAAACGGCTTCTCTCGTTTTGTTGATCCTTTATCTCCTGATGAACTTGCTGGTCTTGCAATGGAAGATGAAGTAGATAGCCGTCTTGTTAGTTGTCAAGACGGACAGTGGGGAGTCAAACACGGGCCTTTTGAGCACTTTGAAGGACTTGGTGATAAAGATTGGTCTTTACTTGTACAAGCCGTCGATCACTGGCATTTTCCTAGTGCGGCATTAATGAAACCATTTCGTGTGTTACCCGATTGGCGCATTGATGATTTAATGATCTCTTATTCTGTTCCTGGGGGTGGTGTTGGCCCACATCTTGATCAATATGATGTCTTTATCATTCAGGGACAAGGCCGTCGCCGTTGGCGGGTGGGTGAAAAATTCCCAATGAAACAACATTGCCCTCACCCGGATCTACTTCAAGTAGATCCTTTTGAAGCAATTATTGATGAAGAATTAGAGCCGGGAGATATTCTTTATATCCCACCTGGATTCCCGCATGAAGGCTATGCGATTGAAGAGTCACTAAACTACTCTGTTGGTTTCAGATCGCCTAATGCTCGTGAACTTTTCAGTGGGTTCGCTGACTATATATTAGCAAATGATTTAGGTAGCTATCGTTATAGCGATCCTGATCTAACACAGCGTGAAAACCCAGCATTAGTGCAACACCAAGAGTTAAATAAACTTCATGCCATGATGGAGGATTTACTTGCTCAACCAGAAGTATTCCGGCATTGGTTTGGTGAATTTATTTCTCAATCTCGTCATGAGCTTGATCTCGCGGTTCCAGAACCTTTATATGAAAATGCGGAAATTCATGATCTGCTGCAACAAGGCGAGCAACTTCATCGTTTAAATGGTCTTCGTGCACTACGTGTTGGCGATAATTGTTTCGTAAATGGTGAATTGATGGATACTGATCATATAGAAGCTGTGGATGCGCTTTGCCAATATGATTATATTGATAAACAACACTTAGGTGATGCGTTAGCTGATCCGAAATTTGTGCGTTTATTAACACACTTAGTTAACCAAGGTTATTGGTATTTTGAAGATTAATTATCACTAATTTTCAACTATAAGTTATAAAGCCCTGTCATATTATTGCAGGGCTTTTTATCATTAGCTATTTAATAAATATATTATATTTAAAAATCTAACGAATTAAATAATTTATTGATTCTTTTAAAAGTACTCTCGTATTATGAAAGAAAAAAGGAATAACAACAAAAAAAGTACTTTGTAAGAAAAAAAGCAATAATGTATGTTTGCTATTTGTTGCATACAGAGAAAAGGAGATAAAATAAGTTATCAAAAAATAGCTTAAAATAATAAAAAATGATTGCTGCTCAGATTTTTTAATTATTTTCTCTTTATGAAAGCTTAGTTGCTCTTCTATTACAGGTTTTAATGATCTTCCTGTCATGTTTTCCATTCAATATCCTTATATTGCATTCAGTTTTCTGTAATTATAAGATAAATTTATTGAACCCAATTTAGCAAAGAGTGATGACTATTGTGCCTATATTAAAAGTTTAATAGTAAATAATATGTAAGCCCATTATTATAAAATTATTCTATTTTTAATTAAGTAAACATCCCTATTAATACCCTATCAATACCTTGCTGTTTCTCCTATTTTACCTAGGAGAAAATTAGATTTTACTTCTTTTTTCAACAATAAAATCGTCTATAAAAATTTATTGTGTTAATCATTACTTTTATTTTACTGACCATGATATTTGCAGAAATAATAAAATAACAAATATGAAAACACCACCAGCACAAACAGATATCAGTTTATATTAAATAAAGCGAGAAAAAATGAAATCATTAACTACTTAGTAGAATTAAACTGGTTAAAAAAATAATAGCCGAAATATCGGCTATTATTTTTACTTTCAAGGTTCAATTAGTGATTAGCTAATCACGTTAGCTTTCTCTCTTTCAGCTGTAATTTCAGCGATACGCATAATTACACTCACCGCCGCTTCCATACCTTCTAAAGAGATAAATTCGTGCTTACCATGGAAATTATAACCACCAGTAAAAATATTAGGGCAAGGTAATCCACGATAAGAAAGCTGAGCACCATCTGTACCACCACGAATAGGCTTGATATTAGGCTCAATATCACAATCAATCATTGCTTGTTTTGCTATTTCAATAATGTGCGGGAATTGAACAACTTTATCATGCATATTGTAATAACTATCATCAATAGTCAGTTCAATATAACAATCTGGATGTAAGCCTTTACCTACTTTTTCTGCAATCGCAATCATATTCTGTTTGCGTTTTTCAAATAAGTTACGATTAAAATCACGGATAATATAATGCATTTCCGCCCTTTCTACCGTGCCTTTAATACTTTGCAGATGGTAGAAACCTTCATAACCATCGGTATTTTCTGGTGTTTCTTCAATAGGTAACTCTTGATGAATGCGCGTTGCTAATCCTAATGCGTTTACCATCACCCCTTTTGCACTACCAGGGTGAACATTGTTACCAACAATTTTGATATTCACTGATGCTGCGTTGAAGTTTTCATATTCCAATTCGCCAACACCACCACCATCAACGGTATAAGCCCAACTTGCACCGAATGCATTTAAATCGACATAATGCGCACCACGACCAATTTCTTCGTCAGGTGTGAACGCAATACGAATATCACCATGAGGTCGATTGGTTTCTTTTAAACGTACCATGGCGGTAATAATTTCAGCAATGCCTGCTTTATCATCAGCACCTAATAAGGTTTTACCGTCTGTGGTAATTAATGTTTTACCAATCATGGAGTGTAAGATTGGAAACATAACTGGTGATAACACTTCATCACCAATACCCAATGCAATATCACCGCCACGATAATCTTCAAGCACTTGTGGTTTGACATGCTTACCAGAAAAATCCGGCGCTGTATCAAGATGCGAAATAAAACCAATCACAGGCACTGGCCAAGAGACATTGGATGGTAAACTTGCCATCACACATCCCTTGTCACTGAGCGTTACATCGGAAAAACCCAGTTTTTTTAATTCGTGAGTCAATGCCTTGGCAAGTTTTAATTGTCCATCACTGCTTGGTGACATTTTTGAAGATGGTTTTGATTGTGTATCAAAATTAATATATTCAAAAAAACGTTCTAATAATTTATCCATTTTGCCCCCTAAGATCTCTCTAAGAACAATAATAGGGAACTCTATAAAATAATTATTGCGTCAAATCAGCTTTAGGATCATTAATTAATTCAAACAATTTATGAACATATTCATCAACTATCTGACTTGCTTGACCATAATGTTTCTCTTCAAACTGGCTTTCAACCAAACTGGGTTCAAGATTTAACTCAACGGTATGAGCACCTGTTAATCGAGCTTCATGGACAAAACCCGCAGCAGGGTAGACATTTCCAGATGTACCGATAGAGATAAAAATATCAGCCTCAGCCAAGGCGCGATAAATCTCTTCCATACCAATGGGCATTTCACCAAACCAGACAATATGTGGTCGTAGTGGCGATGGGAATTGGCAACAATGACAGCGATCGGTTGTTTCTAAGTCCCCTTTCCATTCAAAAACTTGGCGAGATTGTGGGCAACGTACTTTTAGCAATTCACCATGCATATGCAAAATATGTTTACTACCTGCTTTTTCATGTAAATTATCAATATTTTGCGTTACAAGAAGGAAGTTATCTTTACCTAAGCGCTGCTCAAGTTTCGCTAATGCATAATGCGCTTCATTCGGTTGAATAGAGGGATGTTGCAATTGACGACGGCGTTCATTATAAAACTGCTGAACCAATTGTGGGTTGCGTTGATAACCTTCAGGTGTAGCAACATCTTCAACACGATGTTCTTCCCACAATCCATCTTCTGATCGGAATGTTTTAATTCCTGATTCAGCCGAAATGCCAGCCCCTGTTAATACGACAACTTTGGGTAAATTCATTTCATGTTCCGTTTTATGGGTTAGATGAAAATAACGACAACGTGAATGTTGTCTGCGTAAACTTTTGATCTTACGAAACTTCCTAAGCCGACGATGACGAAGTTTAAGTTTCATCATGACAATCCTTGGTTTTCAAATTTAAATAGCGCGTTTCTTATCTTTACTAGTTTAAGCGTTTTTTCTTCTTTGTCTGTCAATAATAACCTTATTGTCCACTTAAAATTCTAGCAGGATCTAGTTTAGTCGCTCGACGTGCAGGATACCAACTTGCAACTAGGCTTAAAATTACAGTGGTAATAAATACAGAGAAAACGTCAATTAAATGAACTTCTGAAGGTAAAAAATCGACGAAATAAACATCACCAGACAACACACTATGTCCCGTTAATGATTCAATAACAGACACTAATGGTGTTAAATTATAAGCAATCAATACACCCAATATCACACCAGCAACACAGCCAATCATGCCTGATAATAAGCCGTACCATAAAAAGATATTACGAATATGACTATCTCGTGCGCCTAATGTTCGTAAGATAGCAATATCACTACTTTTATCTCTTACTGCCATAATCAGCGTTGAGACAATATTAAAACAAGCGACACCAATCACTAGGATCATCGATAAATACATAATGCTACGGATCATTTGAATATCACTATACATATAGCCATAATCGCTTATCCAACTTTTGGCATAAACATATTCTTTGCTGTTTAAACCGGCATCATGAATAATTTCATTCGCGAAAAAAGGATCTACCGTTTTCACTTCAATCCCAGTTATTCCTTGTCCATAATCCATATATTGTTGAGCATCGGCTAAAGGAATTAACGCTAATTGATGATCAAGCATACCACTAAGTTTAAAAATACCACTTACTTGTAAGCGAATACGCTTAGGCTGTAAAAGCTTAGTTGGATCATCATTATTAGGAATTAATACGGTGAGCCAATCACCTTGTTTAATTTTCAATGCGTCTGCAACACCTTGCCCAATAATAATTTGTTGCTTACCCGCCCGAAAATCTTGCCATGCATTATTTTGTACATAGCGAGGTAATAAGCTGATATCACTCTGTTTTTCAGGTGATACACCCATAACTTGCACTGCTTTTAGTTCAGTTCCTTTCTCTAACAATCCTGTTAATAAGATATATGGCGCAGCAGCGACAACACCTTGGGTATTTTCAATACGAGGTAATGCTGATTGCCATTGTACAAATGGCTGTTCTACTGAATAAATTTGTCCGTGAGGCACCACTGATAAAATGCGATTTTTTAATTCACGTTCAAACCCATTCATGGCACTTAGACCAATAATCAAGACAGCAACACCAAGCATAATGCCCAGTGTTGAAATAACTGAAATTAAAGAAACCATTCCCGCACGTTTTCGCCCTCTTGAAAAACGTAAAGCGGTCACTAATGCAAGTGGCAATTGTGCCATTATTTCACTCCTGAAATTGCGTTTTGTGACTGTAGTTGACCATCTTTCATTTCAAGTTGGCGCTGAAAACGAGCAGCCAATGACAAATCATGCGTCACCACTAGAAAAGCAGTTTGTTTTTCTTTGTTTAACTTAATCAACAATTCGAAAATCCCTTCAGCATTTTTCTGATCAAGATTACCTGTTGGCTCATCAGCAAGGACTAATGAAGGATCGTTCACTAATGCTCTCGCAATCGCAACACGTTGTCTCTCACCACCAGAAAGCTCTGAAGGACGATGATGAGCGCGATCTTTTAACCCCACCGCTTCAAGTAAAGACATCGCTTTTTCTTTCGCCTTTACAACACTAGCCCCACCAATCATCAGCGGCATAGCCACATTTTCAAGTGCTGTAAAATCAGGTAATAGATGGTGAAATTGATAGATAAATCCCAATTGGCTATTACGTAAATCAGCCTTTTCAGACGAAGATAACTTATTAAGTGATTGCCCTTTAAAAAAGACTTCGCCTGATGTTGGAGAATCCAATCCCCCCAGTAAATGTAATAAAGTACTTTTTCCTGAGCCGGAACTGCCTACTATGGCAAGAAAATCCCCCTTATCCATTTTAAAAGAGACGGATTTCAGCACTTGAGTAGAAATCGAACCATCTTGGTATTGTTTACATAGGGCGTGGCAATCCAATAAACCCTCTTTGTTAATTTGCATTTGTTTTTCTGATGCCATTGATTGTTTATTCAAAGAAGAATTACTCATAACGTAGCGCCTCTGCTGGCTGAATAGCCGCGGCCCGCCAAGACGGGTATAAAGTGGATAAAAGTGAAATGACAATAGCGGAGAAACCGATCATAAAGACGCGTCCCCAATCAAGTGTTGCAGGCAATTCCACACCTTGAGGAATAAGTCCTACCGCTGGCATGATGACGTTTAATTGACTTGAGAGTAATGCCCCCAACAGACCACCAGCAACAGCACCTAAAATACCTGCACCAGCACCTTGTAGCATAAAGATGGACATAATCTGAGAGCGTTTTAAACCCATAGTTTGCAAAATAGCAACTTCACCTTGTTTTTCCATCACCAACAAAGAAAGTGAGGTAATGATATTAAAAGCCGCCACAGCTATAATTAAGCTTAATAATAATCCCATCATATTTTTTTCCATTTTAACAGCCTGGAAAAATTCACCTTTACGTTCGCGCCAATCTCTCCAACTAAGATTTTTATCTAAAGATTGTGCACTGTATTTTTCAATATTGAGAGGATCAGTAAAGAAAAGACGCCATCCTGTAATATTACCCGGCTGATAACGCATTAAACGTGCTGCATCTTGCTGATTAACTAAAATTTGTGAGGCATCTGCATCGCCACCACTTTGGAAAATACCTTTAACGGTAAATAAGCGTTGGCTAGGTAATCTTCCCATTGGTGTTAATTGGCTTACACTTGGCACAATAAGGCGAATGTTATCCCCCTCTTTTACTTTTAACTGTTTAGCAAGGCCACTTCCTAAGATCACGCCATAGTCACCTGCTTTCAGCATAGAAAAATCGCCATAACGAATATATTTCGTTAAAGGCTCATCTTGCTCTTTTTCTATACCTAGCATGACACCAACGCTGATATTGTCTTTACTCTGTAAAACAACATCGCCTTCTACTAAAGGGGTAACGTTTATGATACCTTCACGCGTCAGTAATCTTTCAGCTATATTTGAATCTCGGGGTAATTGTCCGTTAGGTGATGTCACGATTGCTTGTGGAATATAAGCAAGAATGCTTTCTTGCAATGAACGTTCGAAACCATTCATGACAGAAGTTACTGTGATCAGTGCAGCTACACCTAACATAATCCCTAAAGCGGATAGCCATGAGACGAAGCGACCGAATTTATCGACCGCACGACCCCGCATATAACGGAGCCCTATATAAAATGAGACAGAATTGTACATGAAATCTGTGCTGTTCCTGTTGCTAATGCGAAGTGTTCAGGGATAATAAAGGGTAGTCTTACTGAATGGAACCACTCTATTCCCAAACTGTGGTTTTTCTTTTATCTTAACCTGCCCGCCAGTTTAAGCTTTAGCCATTAAGCTAAAGATGTGTTGGGAGTTAACTACAACAAAGAGTTCACATTACACGCTTATGTCCTCAGAATATCGTTATCAACTTCCTATAAAACAAGGGGATACTCGTCAGCTAGGTCAACTGACTGGTGCCGCTTGCGCTCTAGAATGTGCAGAGATCATCAAACGTCACTCTGGATTAGTCGTTCTTGTTACTCGTGATATGCAAAATGCATTGCGTTTACAAGATGAAATCCGTCAGTTTTGTGATTTTCCAGTAGAGACATTATCGGATTGGGAAACGCTGCCATACGACAGTTTTTCACCTCACCAAGAAATTATCTCAAACCGCCTTTCTACGCTATACCGTATTCCATCACTTCTCAAGGGAATTTTAATCTTACCCGTCAATACGTTAATGCAGAAAGTCTGCCCTACGGATTATCTCGCAAGTCATGCGTTGATAATGCAAAAAGGAGAGATACTTTCTCGTGATAATTTACGTAAAACATTAGATGAAGCAGGATATCGCCATGTAGAGCAAGTATTAGAACACGGTGAATATGCAACACGCGGTGCATTATTAGACTTATTTCCTATGGGAAGTGAATTTCCTTATCGTATTGATTTTTTCGATGACGAAATAGATAGCCTGCGCACTTTTGATGTCGATACACAGCGGACATTAGCAGAAGTTGATCAAATTAATTTACTGCCTGCCCATGAATTCCCAACAGATGCAAATGCGATAGAACTTTTCCGTAGCCAATGGCGTGAACGATTTGATGTAAGACGTGATCCTGAACATATTTATCAGCAAGTCAGTAAACACATATTGCCAACGGGAATTGAATATTGGCAATCGCTGTTTTTTGAACAGCCTTTATCTAACTTATTTGCTTATTTCCCTAAAAACACATTGATAGTGACGCAAGATCTACAAGATTTTGCAGAAAAGTTTTGGCAAGACATCAACCAGCGTTTTGAAAGCCGTCGCGTTGATCCTATGCGACCGCTGTTACCGCCTGATGATATTTGGCTCAGTGTTGATAAATTTAATAAAGAACTTAAACAGTGGCCACGAATTCAACTTAAAACAGAAACATTGCCAGAAAAAGCAGGACAAACTAATTTAGGTTATCAACCACTTCCTGATTTATCGATCAACGCGCAAAGCAAATCCCCTTTAGACAATCTACGTCGATTCCAAGAACAATTTTCTGGCAGTATTATTTTCTCTGTTGAAAGTGAAGGACGACGCGAAACCGTACAAGAACTGTTATCACGGATAAAAATTGCCCCTAAACAGATCATTGAGTTATCAGATGCCCAAGAAAAAGGAGCCTATTTTATTATTGGTGCAGCTGAGCACGGTTTTATTGATAGTCATCGTCAATTAGCTATGATCTGTGAAAGCGATATGTTAGGCGAGCGAATTAATCGTCGTCGTCAAGACAATCGCCGAACAATTAATACTGATACCTTAATTCGCAACCTTGCTGAATTAAGCATAGGTCAACCGGTTGTTCATCTTCAGCATGGTGTTGGTCGCTATCAAGGCATGACAACACTAGAAGCCGGTGGCGTTAAAGCTGAATACTTGATGTTAAGTTACGCAGGTAATGACAAGCTTTATGTCCCTGTTTCATCCTTGCATTTAATCAGTCGTTATTCTGGTGGCGCAGATGAAAATGCGCCACTACACAAATTGGGTGGCGATGCATGGGTAAGAGCGCGCCAAAAAGCCGCTGAAAAAGTGCGTGATGTCGCAGCAGAGTTATTAGATGTTTATGCTCAGCGTGAAGTAAAAACAGGCTTTGCCTTTAAAATGGATAAAGAGCAGTACCAAACATTCCGCCAAAGCTTTCCTTTTGAAACAACACCTGATCAAGAAATGGCGATCAATGCTGTCCTTAGCGATATGTGCCAAGCTATTTCAATGGATAGACTCGTCTGTGGCGATGTCGGATTTGGTAAAACAGAAGTGGCAATGCGTGCTGCATTTCTTGCAGTTAACAACAATAAACAAGTCGCCATTTTAGTGCCGACCACCTTATTGGCTCAGCAACATTTTGATAATTTCCGTGATCGTTTTGCTAATTGGCCCGTTAACATTGAGATGATCTCACGCTTTCGTAGTGCAAAAGAGCAACAGCAAATCACAGAAAAACTGGCTGAAGGAACGATTGATATTGTCATTGGTACACATAAACTCCTTCAGCCTAATATTCAATGGAAAGATTTAGGGCTATTAATTGTCGATGAAGAACACCGTTTTGGTGTTCGTCACAAAGAACGAATAAAAGCCATGCGCGCAAATGTCGATATTTTAACGCTAACAGCAACACCTATTCCTCGTACGTTAAATATGGCAATGAGTGGTATGCGTGATCTTTCTATCATTGCAACACCACCAGCACGTCGCTTATCCGTAAAAACCTTTGTACGGGAATATGATGACTTAGTGGTACGTGAAGCTATCTTGCGTGAAACATTGCGTGGCGGACAAGTTTATTACTTGTATAACGATGTTGAGAATATCGAAAAAGCCCGAGAGAGATTGGCTGCGCTCGTTCCTGAAGCGCGTATTGGTATTGGTCACGGACAAATGCGTGAACGAGAACTTGAGCGTGTGATGAATGATTTCCACCATCAACGTTTTAATGTGTTACTTTGCACCACAATTATTGAAACAGGTATCGATATACCCAGCGCAAACACCATTATTATTGAACGTGCAGATCACTTTGGTTTAGCGCAATTACATCAGTTACGTGGTCGTGTAGGCCGTTCTCATCATCAAGCTTATGCTTATTTGTTGACACCACATCCTAAAGCGATGACAAAGGATGCTCATAAGCGTTTAGAAGCGATTGCTTCACTGGAAGATCTAGGTGCAGGTTTTGCATTAGCAACTCATGATCTAGAAATTCGAGGCGCCGGTGAATTATTAGGTGAAGAACAGAGCGGTCAAATGAATACCGTCGGTTTCTCGCTTTATATGGAATTGCTAGAAAGTGCAGTAGAAGCGCTTAAAGAGGGGAGAGAACCATCACTTGAAGATCTCACCAATCAACAAACTGAAATTGAATTAAGAATGCCTGTTTTATTGCCTGATGATTACATCCCTGATGTAAATGTCAGACTTTCATTCTATAAACGAATTGCCAGTGCGATCAACTTAACAGAGCTTAATGATCTAAGAGCAGAGTTAATCGATAGATTTGGTAAACTACCTGATGCAGGGCGTTATCTACTACGTAATGCAGCTATTCGCTTAAGTGCAGTGAACTTGGGGATTACTCGAATTGAAGCCCATGATAAAGGTGGATTTGTTGAGTTTGGTGAAAAGAACAAGGTTGATCCGGGATATTTAATCAGCTTACTTCAAGAGCAACCTGCTATTTTCCGTTTAGATGGCCCATCAAAACTGAAGTTTATTACAGATTTAACTGAGCGTGAAAAACGACTCACTTTTATTGATGATATGTTAAGTGCATTTAATGAACACAAAATAACCTCACTTTAGCGGTTATCGAATCGACAAAAAGGCGTAATTGAAATAATTTCATTACGCCTCTCTTTTATATTGTTAGGTTTACTCTTTACGACAAGGTACTTTTTCATTCATAGAACAATAAGGTTCTTGTTCTAAAATCAGCCTACCATCAGAATCTAATGCAATAACTTCACCGGGTTTAAACGTGGTACGTACTTTGCCGGGTGTTCCATCAATAGTATAGAGCACATCATAACCAACAATTCTACGCTCTTGACGATAAATCGGGATGCACTCTTTAAATTGAGGATAAGGGAAATTAGCAATATTGCTGTTATTGAGTGCTTCAATCATATAGAACACTCGACACTCTTGCTCTGCGGGATGAAATCGTGACAAATTTTCTGGTGTAAAAGGTGTTGGTAAGCCAATTCGATGACAATACTCTTCTGTCACAAAAACGGTTGATTTAATAGGTGTAGCCGAAACGACATGAGCATATTGAGGTTGAGGAAAGACCCACCTCCATGCAATAAATGAAAGAATAGCTAATGCAATGATTAGTCCTATTAGTGTGTACTTTCTGACATTAACACCCACTTTTACCCCTTTTTATTTGTTTTATCCTTAATTGCCACAGATATAGAATAAAAGCCACTGTTTCACTCTAACTGGCTAATATATTTAGTATTCAATAAATGAATTTTCTAATCTGATAGCTTAATTCAACATCCATGCTGATTAACATAATAAGTAAACTACGTATTTATGACATGTTAAATACACCACTTATTTCTGTTTTAATTACTTAATTAAATACTGACTATATTCTCAAGACTTACACATTATATTAAGATAGATCTTAATTTATTAAGCTGAAAAAATAGAAATCATTATGCTATTTATAATACATCATTATGATAACACCAGATTAACAAATGTTGCCAAAAAATAGGGAGTCTTCTATATTTAACTTATATTATAAAGTTTGATTTTAAGATTTGTAAAACCATTTCATCTAATTAAATACGAATAAAAATAACAAGTTAAGCTTAACCTTTATAATCTTCACTTATTATCTTTCTAATACAATCCTATGAAATACCATAACATTTTATTTGATGAATTAATGAATTAAACATCATTTTTTATTTAAGAAAAGTCTTAAATAATTTAACATGATAAATAAAGTTAACGTTATCTTTGATATTACGGTTTGATCTTGATAATAAAATTATATTTATCATTGTTATATTTTGTTTTAGAGTTATTGGTTATTTTTGGTATCGACAGATAAATCTTCTAGTGCTTTATGCTGAGATTATTTATCTTATTTAGATATTCTCATTTAATTATTTAATTTAAAAGAAAAGATAGATAAAAAACCCTCATACAATATAAGGGTTTTAAAAGGTGACTTTTGTCTTCTCTGTAAAGCAAAAGATAAATTAATGGAGTTTTAGTTTAGGTCTAATCACTCGGTTGATTGATCCGACTAACATCATAAGCCCTGTTTTGATATAACCATGCAAAGCTATTTGATGCATTCGATATAAAGAGATATAAACAATCCGCGCGATACGCCCTTCTATCATCATATCACCCTTCATTAAATTCCCCATCAAACTCCCCACAGTACTAAATTTTGAGAGTGAAACTAATGAGCCGTGATCGGTAAACACATAATCTTTGAGCGGTTTGTCTTTTAACATTGCTAATATATTGCCATAACAACGACTTGCCATTTGATGTGCAGATTGTGCTCTTGGTGGAACAAAACCGCCATCTTTTCTTGGGCAAGAAGAACAGTCGCCAATAGCAAAGATAGACTCATCTAAGGTTGTTTGTAAGGTCGGTTTAACAACCAGCTGATTAATACGGTTAGTCTCTAGACCCGCAATCTCTTTCATAAAATCAGGTGCTTTAATACCTGCAGCCCACACCATTAAGTCGGCATCGATATGCTCGCCTTCTTTGGTGTTTAATCCGCCTTCATCTGCACTTGTGACCATAGTTTTAGTCATCACTCGCACACCTAATTTTGTTAACTCTTGATGTGCCGCACTCGAAATACGTACCGGTAATGCAGGTAAAATGCGTTCTCCAGCTTCAACCAAAGTGATATTTAATGCTGAAGGTGCTAATTTTTTTAATCCATAACTATTTAATTGGCGTACTGCGTTATGCAATTCAGCTGAAAGCTCAACCCCCGTTGCACCACCACCCACGATCGCAATATTTACCTTACGATTTTCTTCTTGTGCATTGGCATCTGCTGAGTATTTTAAAAACAAATTCAACATTTCGTTATGGAAACGATGGGCTTGCTGTGGGCTATCTAAGAAAATGCAGTTTTCTTTAATGCCTGGAGTACCAAAATCATTCGATTTACTGCCTAACGCCATCACTAAAATATCGTAGTCTAATATGCGTTCAGGTACGAGTAGCTCTTGCTCTTCATTATAAATAGCAGCCAGTGTGATATTTTTTTGCTCACGATCAAGCCCTATTAATGAGCCTAATTGGAAATTGAAGTGATGATTATAACCATGAGCTAAATAACTTAGTGCATCAACTCCATCGTCTAAAGAGCCTGTCGCTACTTCATGTAATAACGGTTTCCATAAATGGCTATTATTACGATCAACTAAGGTGATTTCTGCTTTTTTGCTGCGGCCTAATTTATTGCCTAATTTAGTCGCCAGCTCTAACCCACCAGCGCCACCACCGACAATAACAATTTTTTTTAATGACATTTAACGTCACTCCATAAAGATATTTACTGTTGTTATTTAAATAACCTTAGTGAAATCTACTTAAATAACGACAGTTAAATCGTTTCGGCTGTTATTTTTGTTCTTAAATAAGTTAGCTGGGAAGATGGTCATACCAAAGTTGATTTATATCAAAAATATTTGAATATTCATATCTCTTTTTTGAAGAAAAGAGTCATTTTTTGCTATTCAGTGATAAATCAATCACCATTAAAAACATAAGGATATTTTTTAATCAATTAATACAATCAACTAGAAAATAAGCATAGAGAGGATCATTAAAATCAATCGCGATATTGAGATGATAAAAATAAAGGATCAAAACAAATGTTGAAAAGAGATAGATAGCAGAAGAGTATGCACATTTTAGCTATGTTAGATAGAAAAATGGATGGAACAAACACCATCCATTTTAAACACATTACTTTAGTCTTACTTTTTACTATAAAACGCTTTAATTTTAAATAGATGCTCAGAAAGGCTCTTAAATTTATGCGTTTGCACTTCATCCCAAATGACAGAGTAATAAGGCGATAATTCATCAGCAGAACGCTGGTTATCTAAAATCTCATCATTACGAGATAAAATCACTAAAGCGCTATCTTTGTTTTTAGAACGAAAATCTTTAATACATTTCGTTGCAATATCTAAATATTCTTCAGGTCTGTCGATTTTGTCTGTCATGTTTTCGTAAGGAAAAAGATTAGGATTAATCATTACCTGACGAATATTACATAAGAAACCAATACGCTCTGCCCAATATCCACCTAATCCTACGCCACAAATTAATACGGGCTCTTTTGTGGATTTAATCACTTTATCCGTTTCTTTCAGTAAGTGTTGCATGTCATGACGAGGATGCAACGTACTGTAGCTTAAAAAACGGACATCAGGATCAATAAACTGTAGCTGTAAAACTTTCTCATGATTTCCAGGACTTGTGGAATCAAAACCATGTAAATATATAATCATGCTCGCTCCTGCCATTGCTCCTGTAATTGGGTCAGCAACTGATTCGCTTTTTTCCAACGATCAGAGGTTTGTAGCTCACTCAATGTGTAACGACCTCGGTGATGGTACAATGTGGCAATGCGTTCTGCTTTGACAGAGGACAGGTTATCTAACACACTCACTGCCCCTTTTCGGTTATTACACACTAACAGCATATCACAACCAGCATCTAGTGAACGTTGTGCTCTTTCTGCATAACTTCCCATAATGGCAGCACCTTCCATCGATAAATCATCAGAAAAGATAACGCCTTGGAAGCCTAGTTGTTCACGTAAAATCGATTTCAACCAATATGATGAACCGCTTGCAGGACGCTCATCAACCTGAGAATAAATAACATGAGCCGGCATAATGGCATCTAATAGCTGGCGTTGAATAAAGTCTTTGAAAATAGACATATCACGTTGGCGAATATCATTTAAAGAGCGGTCATCACGAGGTGTTTCTTTATGAGAATCAGCCCTGACTGCACCATGACCTGGGAAATGTTTACCTGTTGATTTCATACCTGCAGAACGCATACCTTTAATAAAGCTCTCTGCCATTGTCATGGCGATTTCAGGCGAATCATGGAAAGAACGCTCACCAATGGCAATACAGTTATGACCTAAGTCGAGCACAGGAGCAAAACTGATATCAATATCCATGGCAATCATTTCTGATGCCATTAACCATCCTGCTTCTTGTGCTAAATGACTCGCTTGATAACTTTCATTTAATGCTGCGTAGGATTGTGCCGCGGGTATGCGAGTAAAACCATCACGGAAACGTTGTACTCGTCCCCCTTCTTGGTCTACTGCAATCACTAGACGTTCATGAGATGCATCACGAATTTGACGGACTAATTCATTTAATTGTTCAGCATCGTGGAAGTTGCGGGTAAAAAGGATTAATCCACCGACAAGAGGATGCTTTAAAATTTCACGCTCTTCACTATCGAGTTCATACCCTTCAACATCAAGCATTACTGGACCCATAACATTCCTCTCTTTGTAATTGTGACAAGATAATGTCTTTAATTCATCAGACTAAAATAACGACGTAAAGGTTCAGACATTATTAAAAATGACTCATCTTTTGTTTGTTG
The DNA here is from genome assembly GCF_003144535.1 of Proteus penneri. Lineage (GTDB taxonomy): Bacteria > Pseudomonadota > Gammaproteobacteria > Enterobacterales > Enterobacteriaceae > Proteus > Proteus penneri. The sequence goes on from NZ_PHFJ01000003.1 coordinate 302,559, forward strand.
CCAACGGACTTCATACCACATTAGCATCATATAAAAAATGAATGGTTCTCTTGAAAAAATACGCGTTCTCAGCTCCTTCACAGAATAAATGTCTGTTTCTTTGGATTGAGTATAATGACAATGATACGAACAGTAATAATCCAAAAACATATTTTGTTGCACTTCATTGAGTTGATTTGTCGCAAAAAACGTCATCAACGAATCTGCTGTATCAATATCGGCTGCATATTCCCAATCAATAAATTTTATACCGGAATCACTAAGAAGAATATTCTCAACATGTAAATCCATGTGAGCAGGCGCGTATTTTATGAGATTGCATCGCGGTTGGCGTAAAAAATGTTGTTGTAAACGTAACCATTTAGCAGATAAACGTTTTCTATCAATACACTGCCAATAAATTAATAATTCATGATTTAAGTTAAGAGGGAAGCCTAACGGTGTGTATTGATGAAGTATGGCTATTTTTTCAGCCAATGGCTTTAAATAAGTACTAAAAAGTGATTGATGAGTAAGATGTTCACCCTGTAACCAATAAAGAAAAAACCACTCTTTATAGCGTGTAGCAACTTTTGGCGATAAATTAGAGCCTGATAGCTGTTTTAAAATGGCGTATTCTTTTCTTCCATGTACATAAAGCGCTTTTTTTTCATCACCATAATAGCGGGCAACCCAGTCAATATCTGCACATTGCACACGAAAAGCGCCACCGCCAGATCCTTCTAATGCAATGATTTTCCATTTACTTAATGCCGTTGCAGGGAAAAGTGCTTGCAAGGCATTAAGCAAACTGGAGTAATGCGGATCATTCAACCTTATGGCGCCCATTCCAAAGAATTTCACCAGAAGAAACCGACATTAACTGCATACTGATCACACGATTATCTTTTTTACCATCAACAGTTGAGAATAAAATATAATCAGCTTTCAAATAGCGGGCTAAGCCAATAGCGGCACTACGAAGACCTAGGCTATCTTCACCAGATAAACCAAGCGCCTTCCGTGCAGACATCATTTGCGTATAAGGCACAGTTTGCAATGCACTAATACTATTAACTGATTCAATAATTGTATTGGTTGCATTTACTGCTTGGATGTTCCCACCTGAATTATTTTTAACATTATCAACAACGATAAGCTTACCCACTTCTAAGTCACCAGTAACTGCCATTTCTCTAATTAAAGGAGTGACGGCTGCATTCCAATTAATACTTGTGATTTTAGGTGGTGTCGGCACAACTTCAATTGGTGGCTCTATCGGTTTAGGTGGCTCTACTGGCTCTGTAGGTGTCACAGGCTCTACAGGTACAGGCGGTTGTTGTGGCAACATAGACGGACAACCTGCTAATAAAAACACAGACATCGCCACAAATAGAACTCTTTTCATGCTCGTGTTACCTTATCCTAAATAAAGAGATAAACTCTGACATAACTAATGGTTTTATCTGGTATATCACCGCTAATTTCGGTATCACCATCACCAAGAATAGTCACATCATTTACATGTCCAGCAGGAGATACTTCAAGCCCTTGCTCGTTATACCAATAAAAGCGATAGCGAATTGAAACAGGGTAAGATTGTGTATTTGACAGCATAACTGTCGCTCTTGTGCCGTTAGTATGGTGTTCAAGGGCGGGTTGTCCCGCCACAATTCCCACAGCTAAGACCGATGACTCCATAATAATAGCCTGCTGACGATTAAAATAGAGTTTATTATCTGAATGAGATGATAAACACCCAGAGAGCAATGTCGTCATACACATAGCGATAAGTAATGAGTAAATAGCCTTACTTTGTCTTATCATGTATTACTTCCTGTTATCTCGCTTTTAGCATCATACCGATCATTGACTTAATAATGGCCCTAATGGTTTTCCACCAAGCAAATGCATATGAATATGGAAAACTTCTTGTCCACCATGTTTATTGCAGTTCATCACTAGGCGATAGCCGTCTTCAGCAATACCTTCTTGTTGAGCTATTTTTGCCGCAACAACAAAAAGGTGTCCTAATACTTGCTCATCTTCTGCAGTAACATCATTTACAGTAGGAATAAGTTTATTAGGAATAATCAAAATATGAGTGGGTGCTTGAGGTGAAATATCACGAAATGCAGTCACTGTATCATCTTGAAAAACGATATTGGCTGGAATTTCACCACGAATAATTTTACTGAAAATTGTTTCTTCTGCCATTTCCATCACCTTATTGTTTATTTTAATTCCTGATTAATCTATTAAGCAGGCAAGTTTTGAATATGAAAGAGCTTAGCAAAATTACGCGTTGTTTGTTGCGCTAACTCTTCAACACTTACCCCTTTTAAGACAGCCATATACTCTGCAACATCACGAACATAAGCGGGTTGGTTTTCTTTTCCGCGATGAGGTACTGGCGCTAGATAAGGGGAGTCTGTTTCAATTAAAATTCGATCAAGAGGAACAATACGAGCAGCCTCTCTAATTTGTTCCGCATTTCTAAATGTCACGATACCAGAAAAAGAGATATACATTCCAAGATCAAGTAATGTTGTTGCTGTCTCTTTATCTTCAGTAAAGCAATGCAGAACACCGCCACAATCTTGAACTTTCTCTTCTTTTAAAATAGATAAGGTATCTTCGCGAGCACTGCGTGTATGCACAATAACGGGTTTATTAACTTGGCGTCCAATTCGAATATGCTCACGGAAAATTTCACGTTGCAGAGCCGCATTTTCTTGTTGGTAATAGTAATCTAGCCCTGTTTCACCTAAAGCCACAACATCAGGTGCGGTAGCTAAACGTGCTAATTCTTCAACATCATAACCTTCATCTAAATTTAAAGGGTGGATCCCACAAGAAAAGGCGATGTTGTCACGTTTACCGATTAGCTCACGCATTCTATTAAAACCCGGTAATGTGGTTGCCACTGCTAACATATATTGAACATCACGCTGCTGTGCTTTTTCGACAACATCATCAATATTTTCATGTAATTTTTCATAATCTAAGCAGTCGAGATGGCAGTGTGAATCAACTAAAAACATAACTTACTCTCATTTATCTGGTACGACTTATAGGTGTTTTTTATTACAGCTAAATTATAATTAATATATAGTTAATTAATTTTTGTGGTTAGCTGATTTTCCCAATCTAGTAGCTGTTCTACTAGTAATAATTCTCTATTTAACGCGGGGATGGTCATTAACTGATAACGACACTGTTTCCATCCATCAATAGTGGATAACAAAATATCCGAAGACCATTGTGATAACGCCATAATCAATGCTTGCTGATCCTGATTAACACAATACACTTGTGCATTGGTTTGGTATTTTAATGCATCAAGCAGTAATGATAATAGCCAGTATAAGCGACGCTCGGCATTATCTTGATTTAATTGTGGTAAAAATGAATATAAATCATGCTGTTGTATGCTTGTATATAAAGCTTGGCAAAAAATCTCTCTTTCTTTCCACTCATCTTTCAATAAGGAAAGCGCTAAAACTGGAGCGTTCTGCGATAAATTTAATGCCGTTACACTATTTGCATAAGGTATGTTTGGTAATTGTTGCTGTAACCAGTGCGTTGCATGTTGAAGATTAGGCGTTGCTAAATGGTAATAAAAACAACGACTACGCAATGTCGCTAATAAAACCTCTGGATGCTGACAATTCAGTAAAAAATAGGTGTCTTTAGGGGGTTCTTCCAACGTTTTGAGCAATGCATTTGCTGCCGCTTCTGTTAATGCTTCAACGTCTTTTATCCAAACAACTCTAAAACCACTTTGCTGAGCATGATGCTCCAGCTTTTCAGTGACTTTTCTTACTGCTTCAATACCAATCGAAGACTTACCCTTTTCACTCTGCAAAATATGCCAATCTGGATGTGTTTCAGCAAGCATCAAGCGACAACTATGGCATTCGTTACAACTTTTTAATCCCTGCCTATTCTGGCACATTAACCAACGACTTAACCCATAAGAGAGTGCTTCTCCTCCCATGCCTTCTATCGCATGTAAAAGCAGAGCATGATGACCACGCCCTTCTTGATATATGCTAATAAGTTGTCGATATGCCTGATTTAGCCAAGGATACCAATTCATAATGATTTATTTTCCTGCTGAACTAACCACGCTGTTAGTATTTGACGGATATCTGCTTGTACTTTATCAATTGCTTGAGATGCATCTATCGTGATAATCGTGTCATCATCTTTAGCCAATGCTTGATAACGTTCACGAGTACGATAAAAGAAATCCATTGATTCTTTTTCAATCCGGTCTAATTCACCTCTAGCACGGGCTCTGGTAAGCCCAATAGCCGGATCTAAATCAAGATATAAGGTTAAATCAGGGCGAAAATTACCAAGCACCGTATTACGAAGTGACAACATAAGATCTTTATCTAAGCCACGTCCGCCACCTTGATAAGCTTGTGAAGAGAGATCGTGTCTATCACCAATCACCCATTTACCTTCTGCTAGCGCGGGTTTTATCACATTTTCTATCAGCTGAACACGTGCTGCATATAGCATCAATAATTCGGCTTTATCCGTAACTTTTTCACCCTCAATACCTTGTTTGATAAGCTCACGTAATTTTTCGGCAAGAGGTGTACCACCGGGTTCTCGGGTAAATGCCAGATTGGTGATACCTTTATCTTTAAGTGTATCGATAACCGTTTGGATTGCGCTGGTTTTTCCAGCACCTTCAAGTCCTTCAATTACAATAAATTTACTGTTGTTCATAATTATCTTTGTTGTAAGCGTCGATATTGTGCGACGGCTTTATTATGTTCATTGAGTGTGGTTGAAAACTTATGGCCACCCGTTCCATCTGCAACAAAATAGAGATAACGAGTATCTGCTGGATGTGCAGCCGCCCTAATTGAAGCAACGCCCGGCATTGCTATTGGTGTAGGTGGTAAGCCATCAATCTGATAGGTGTTATAAGGTGTATAGCCATTTAAATCACTACGATAAATCGTGCCTCTATATTTATCACCTAAACCATAAATGACCGTTGGATCAGTCTGTAATCGCATATTAGTTTTTAATCGATTGACAAAAACAGATGCCACCTTTGTTCTTTCAGCATCAATACCCGTCTCTTTTTCAATGATTGATGCCATGATAAGCATTTCATAAGCCGATTTATACGGTAGATCACTATCGCGTTTAATCCACTCTTCTTCTAATGTTTTTTCCATTTGTTGGTAGGCGCGCTTTAAAATTGCGACATCGGTCGTACCTGCGGTGTAATGGTATGTATCTGGGGCAAACCAACCTTCTAGGTTAACAAATTCAGGTTTTATCCCTATTTCTTCACGTAATTTATCGCTATCCATTGTGTGTGCGACAGTCGTAAGTTGCGGAGCTTGTTCAAAAATAGATTGCCAGTCTTGTAAACGGCTACCTTCAATAAAACGGATCGTAAATTGAGCTTCTTTACCACTTTTGATCAACAATAAAACATCACGCAATGTCATCCCTTTTGTTAAGCGATAGGTTCCTGCTTTAAATTGGCTAAGCTCTGGTTTTACTTTTAGTAAAATTTGAAAATAATCGTCTTGGTTAAGTAGATTATTTTTTATTAGCAGTTGTTCCATGGCTACGCGCCCTGTTCCTGCTGGCACTGTGAGTAGCATTTCATCTTGCTTTACAACAACATTTTCTTCTAAACCACGAATATGTTGCATCATATACAACGCTATTGCACCGATACTAATTAATAAGGCAAAAAAAACTATCCAGACTATTTTTTTTATCTTCATTTATAACTCATTAAATTCTATTTAAGTGACAAGCTGTGTTGTAAAACAACATGATAATAATCCCTACTAGGATATTGATAGCACTTATCATCTGAAAAAGTGATTTGTGAAACAGGGATCACTGGCATCAACGCATTTGTTAACCATATTTCATCAGCCTGATAAAGTGTTTCTGTTTTTTCTCTCACAATATCAATTTGCCAATGATTTTTCTGAGCTAATTGAAAAATAGATTGACGCATAATGCCATTTACCCCTGAATTAGCCAGGTTTGGTGTAAAAAGCCTATCTCCTTTGCGCCAAAAAAGATTCGCCGCATTCGCTTCCACTAAATATCCTTCATTATCACACACTAAAACATCATCAAATTCTGTTTTTTCTAAATGATATTTGATAAGGACTTGTTCAAGACGATTGAGATGTTTGATCCCAGCCAATAAAGGATTTTGCCCTAAAGTAACAGGACTTATACCAAGCGATACACCTGCACGTTGCTGGTGGAGATAATGGGTAGGATAAGATGACAGTGACATTATTACCGTCGGTGTTATAAATCCATTGGAAGAATATCCTCGTCCACCATAACCACGACTAATAATAATTTTAATCACACTTTTTGTTTGAACCTGTGAGGCGATATCTATGATCTGCTTTTTAAGTTCAAACCAATTAGGATGCGGTAAAAAGAGAGCGTTACAGCCTTGTTTTAAACGATTTATGTGTGCAGATAATAAAATGGGATCACCCTGCTCAACAGCAAGTGTTGTAAAACAGCCATCCCCAAATTGCACTGCTCGATCACTGGCATCTACATTTTGTTGCTGTTGTCCATTTACCCAATACATCTAACACACCTTACATCTATGTTATTGATATCAATCTGCACATGATAAAACAACTGGCAGTAAAAGGACAAAATAAAAGACCCAGAATAATCCTGGGTCTTTTATTATTTCAACTTTCTACAAAAAACAGCTTATACGCGTTTAAAGAGAATTGAACCGTTCGTACCACCAAAGCCAAATGAGTTACACAGAGCATAGTCCATGTTCTCAACTTTACGGGCTTTATGAGGAACAAAATCAAGATGACAATTTTCGTCTTGATTATCTAGGTTAATTGTTGGAGGTACGATTTGATCACGCAGTGAAAGGATTGTAAAGATAGACTCAATAGCACCCGCAGCACCTAATAAGTGACCTGTCATAGATTTTGTTGAGCTAACTAATACATCAGTACCTTTACCAAATACATTTTCTACCGCTTGTGCTTCAGCAACGTCGCCTGCATTCGTTGATGTACCGTGTGCATTGATATAACCCACTTCTGATGAGGCAATACCTGCATCTTTCAGTGCATTTGTCATTGCTAACGCACCGCCTTCGCCATTTTCTGCCGGTGAAGTCATGTGATAAGCATCGCTGCTCATACCAAAACCAACCACTTCAGCATAAATTTTAGCACCACGGTTTTTAGCGTGTTCGTATTCTTCAAGAACAAGAACACCCGCACCATCACCTAATACAAAACCATCACGCTCTTTATCCCATGGACGGCTAGCCGCTTGAGGATTGTCGTTACGTGTTGATAATGCACGAACAGCACCAAAGCCACCCAAACCTAATGGTGTAGTCGCTTTTTCGGCACCGCCTGCCAGCATTGCATCTGCATCACCATAAGCGATAATACGTGCAGCATGTCCAATATTATGAACACCTGAAGTACACGCTGTTGCGATAGAGATTGTAGGGCCACGAAGGCCATACATAATGCTTAAATGCCCCGCAACCATATTAATAATGGTTGAAGGTACAAAGAATGGGCTAATTTTACGAGGGCCACCATTCATCATAGATGTATGATTTTCTTCGATAAGGCCTAAGCCACCAATACCAGAACCAATAGCAGCTCCGATACGACTTGCATTGGCTTCTGTTACTTCAAGACCTGAGTCCGCAATGGCCTGCACACCTGCTGCAATACCATATTGAATAAAAAGATCCATCTTACGCGCATCTTTACGCGAAAGATTATAATCTTCATGATTGAAATCTTTTACCAATCCAGCGAATTTAGTCGCATGATGACTGGTGTCAAAATCTTCGATAAGGCCGATACCACTCTGTCCAGCACACACAGCTTTCCAAGAAGCTTCTGCGTTATTACCGACAGGAGATAACATGCCTAGTCCGGTCACAACTACACGACGCTTAGACACGCTTATCCTCCAAGGAGGGAAAAAGTTTAGGATTAAAAATATAGGCGGTCGAGTGACCGCCTAGATTAGCAAGCTTATTTACCTGCGTTTTCAACGTAATCAATAGCAGCTTGAACTGTAGTAATTTTTTCTGCTTCTTCGTCTGGGATTTCGATATCGAATTCTTCTTCCAGAGCCATTACCAGCTCAACTGTGTCAAGAGAATCAGCGCCTAAGTCATCAACAAATGAAGCTGAATTTACAACTTCTTCCTCTTTAACACCCAGTTGTTCAACAATGATTTTCTTAACGCGTTCGTCGATAGTGCTCATACTATTAAATTTCCTATCAAAACTCGCTTGCGCGATGATTTTCTTAGTTTATAAATACAGGAAAAGATCTAACCAATCCCGACTGTGTGGACTACTTTATTCGCTATATTTTGCATTATATTGTACGCAAAAAGCAAATATAAAGACGTCCCCATAATTAGATCATGTACATGCCACCATTGACATGCAATGTTTCACCCGTGATATAGCTCGCTTCATCAGAAGCTAAGAAGGCTACAGCACTGGCAATCTCTTTGGCATCACCTAAACGGTTAGCAGGAACTTGAGATAAAATACCTGCTCTTTGGTCGTCTGTTAATGCTCTAGTCATATCAGTTTCGATAAAGCCTGGAGCAACAACATTCACCGTAATGCCACGGGAAGCAACTTCGCGTGCTAATGATTTACTAAAACCAATCACACCCGCTTTTGCCGCCGCGTAGTTTGCCTGCCCTGCGTTACCCATGGTTCCAACAACAGAACCAATGGTAATTATACGACCATAACGTTTTTTCATCATAGCACGCATAACTGCTTTAGACAGACGGAAGACTGATGAAAGATTAGTGTCAATGATATCTTGCCATTCATCATCTTTCATGCGCATCAACAGGTTATCACGAGTAATACCTGCATTATTGACTAAAATATCAATTTCGCCAAATTCAGCACGCACATCTGCTAAAAATTTTTCGATAGAGTCGTTTTCTGTGACGTTTAACACAAAACCCTTACCCTTACCGTCTAAATATTCGCTAATAGCTTGTGCACCGTTTTCACTCGTTGCTGTACCAATTACTGTTGCACCGCGTGCAACTAAATCTTCTGCAATCGCACGGCCAATACCACGGCTTGCACCAGTAACTAGCGCTATTTTTCCGTCAAATCCCATGAGATCCCTCAGTCATTTCCTAATGCAGCATCTAATGATGCAATATCATTAACTGCTGCAGCGTTCATTTCTTTAGAAATACGTTTGGTTAAACCAGTTAATACTTTTCCTGGACCGATTTCTAATAGTTGTGTGATGCCTTTTTCAGCGATAAATTCAACCGTTTCAGTCCAACGAACTGGGTTATAAAGCTGACGAACTAACGCATCACGGATAGCATTCGCATCAGTTTGCGCTTTCACATCAACGTTATTAACGACCTGAATTTCAGGTTGTTTAAATTCAATTTCTTGTAATGCAACCGCAAGCTTATCAGCAGCTGGCTTCATTAAAGCACAATGCGAAGGCACGCTTACTGCTAATGGTAAAGCACGTTTAGCACCCGCTTCTTTACATAACACACCAGCGCGTTCTACGGCTTCTTTGTTACCTGCGATAACAACTTGGCCTGGTGAATTAAAGTTTACTGGTGAAACAACTTGTCCTTGCGCAGCTTCTTCACAAGCTTTTGCAATAGCGTCATTATCTAAACCGATAATCGCATACATTGCACCAGTGCCTGCTGGCACGGCTTCTTGCATCAGTTGACCACGTAATTCTACTAATTTAATTGCAGCAGCGAAATCAATAACTCCCGCACACACTAAAGCAGAATACTCACCAAGACTGTGACCTGCCATCATTTGTGGCATTTTGCCTTGTTTTTCTTGCCATACACGCCAGATTGCAACAGAAGCGGCTAATAACGCTGGCTGTGTTTTCCATGTTTTGTTTAACTCTTCTTCTGGACCATTCTGAACTAAGTCCCAAAGAGAGTAACCCAATACATCAGATGCTTGAGCGAATGTTTCAGTCACAATTGGATATTGCTCTGCAAGTTCTGCAAGCATTCCAACAGATTGTGATCCCTGTCCGGGAAAAACCATTGCAAAATCAGTCATATTTATTTTCCTGATAATATTAAAAACGGATAAGTGCAGAACCCCAAGTAAAACCGCCACCAAACGCTTCCAGTAAGATTAACTGACCACGTTGAATGCGATTATCTCTTACAGCTTCATCTAATGCTGTTGGGACTGATGCTGCTGACGTATTGCCGTGGCGATCTAATGTCACCACTACTTTATCCATTGTCATATCCAGCTTTTTCGCTGTCGCTGAAATAATTCTTAAATTTGCCTGATGAGGCACAAGCCAGTCCAGTTCAGATTTATCAATTTTGTTAGCTTCTAGTGTCTCATCCACAATGTGGGCAAGTTCACGAACTGCGACTTTAAAGACTTCATTTCCTGCCATGGTAACGTAAGCAGGTAAATCTTCATTTTCTTTACGCTGATAAGGTAATGCTAATAAATCACCAAAACGCCCATCTGAATGTAAATGGGTAGAAATAATACCTTCGTCTTCTGACGCCCCCACGACTGCTGCACCTGCTGCATCACCAAATAAAATAATGGTGCCACGATCGTTAGGATCTAACGCATGGGATAATCTATCAGCACCAATCACAAGAGCATGCTTAACAGAACCAGCTTTAATAAATTGATCAGCAATGCTTAATGCATAAACAAAGCCAGAACATGCAGCTGCAACGTCAAAAGCGATGCAATCATTGATACCTAACGCATTTTGAATCTGACATGCTGCGCTTGGAAATGCATGTGAGCCTGATGTTGTAGCAACAACAATCAATCCAATGTCTTGCTTATCAATACCAGACATTTCTAGTGCTTTTTCAGCCGCACCCGCGCCCATCACAGCAACAGATTCTTCTTCTGTTGCAATCCGACGTTCATTAATACCTGTTCGGGTAACAATCCATTCGTCAGATGTTTCAACCATTTTTTCTAAATCGGCATTAGTTCGCACTTGTACAGGCAAGTAACTACCAGTACCTAAGATTTTTGTATACATTCTATCAATCGCTCTTGGGTAATACTGTTGTCAGTCGAGAAGCGATCCGTTCTGGGATTTTTCGCTCAACGGCATGAACAGCCTGTTCTATTGCTGCTGTAAACGCGCTTTCATTTGCGCCACCATGGCTCTTAATGACGATACCGCGTAATCCTAACAGAGAAGCACCGTTATACTGGTCGGGGTTCATGTGTCCAAAACGCTTAATTAGCCGTTTTTGTAACCACTTCTTCAATATTTTCATCCACCACGACGTTTTTTTATTTTCGGTAGTAGAAGATTTAATCAATGAAAGGAAAACTCGAATCACTCCTTCCATCGTTTTAAGAGAGACATTACCTGCGAAGCCGTCACACACCAATACATCTGTTTTGCCTGTCAGTAATTCATTACCTTCAACATAACCAATATAATTGATATTAGATGTCGATTTTAATACCGTAGCAGCTTCGCGGATATTATCTAATCCCTTACTCTCTTCTTCACCAATATTTAAAAGTGCCACTTTTGGTGAATCAATCCCTGCTATCTCTTCGGCCATCACTGCGCCCATTACCGCAAACTGCACTAGCATTTTGCTATCACAATTAACGTTAGCGCCTAAATCTAGAACAACCGTCTTACCTTTTTTCTGATTAGGTAATACCGAAACCAGTGCAGGACGTTCAATTCCATCGATAGCATTAAGTCGAAGTTTTGCTAATCCCATCAATACGCCAGTATTCCCTGCACTTACACAAGCCTGTGCTTCACCTGTTTTCACCAGATCAAGAGCCACTCGCATTGATGTACCTTTACTTGCTCTAATGGCTTGTGAAGGTTTGGCATCATTGGCGACAATATGTTCTGCGGGTATAACTTGTAAACGGGTGATTAGCTCAGCATTTTGATTTGCAAGCAGAGGGGAGATAGAGTCTGGTTGACCTACCAGCAATATTTTTAAATGAGGATTAGATGCCAGCGCCCGCAAACAAGCAGGCACTGTGATGCGAGGACCGAAGTCCCCGCCCATCGCATCTAACGCTATGGTTAGATTTGTCAAGGTATCAACGAGCTATAAAGCTAATTACTTGTTGATAACCTTGCGGCCACGGTAGTAACCGTCAGCAGTTACATGGTGACGCAGGTGAGTTTCACCAGAAGTTTTGTCAACAGAAACCTGAGTTACTGTCAGTGCGTCATGAGAGCGACGCATACCACGTTTAGAACGAGTTGGTTTGTTTTGTTGTACGGCCATTGACCTTACTCCTTAGTACTTTTCTTTAAACTGGCTAATACGGCAAATGGATTTGGTTTCTCTGATAATTCTTCAGGGAGTTCACCAAACACCATATCCGCGTCGGACACTTCACAGTGTTCAAAATCATGTACCGGAACCACCGGCAAGTTGAGGATTATTTCATCTTCAATCATCGCCAGTAAATCTATTTCACCAAATTCGTTTACATCGACTGGTTCATATTCTTCCGGTAATGCCTCGGCCCGTTCATCACTGACAACAGGGCTAAAACAATATGTTGCGTGAACATGATACGGAAAATGGCCACCACAACGTTGACATTCTAAAGTCACATCCACATCGGAATGTCCTTTAATCACGGCAAGACGTTGATGGTCAATATCAAATGATAAAACCACATCAATATCACTGTCCACACTGACCACCGATTCAGCTAAGCGGCTTACTTGCTCTGGAGAATAATGACCGTCATAGTCTAAATTCTTTTGAGCTGCTCGCAGCGCATCAATGGTCAGGGGTAATTTTACCTTTTGCATAAGGCGCGCATATTATCTTTGTAATGGAATATAGTCAAAGAAAAAGGCGGGTTATCTACACCTTTCCACCAAAATTCGCTTTATCAGCGGCGCATAGTTTAGAATGTCAGGCATCATTTTGCTACGGATTTTAAAAAAAATATGTTGCCACTCGTTCTTGCGTCTACTTCACCCTTTCGAGCTCAGTTGCTGAAAAAGCTTGGAATGCCCTTTATACAGGCATCTCCCGATATTGACGAAACCCCGAAGCCCACTGAATGTGCTCAAGATCTTGTCAACCGCTTATCCTATGAAAAAGCCAGCGCTTTACAAGCAAAATTTCCACAACACCTTATAATTGGTTCTGATCAAGTTTGTGTGTTGAATGAAAAGATCACGGGAAAACCCCATAATTTTGATAATGCCTTTGCACAACTAAAACAAGCTTCAGGACAGTGTATCTCGTTCTACACCGGATTAACTGTATATAATAGCCTAACTTTAGAACATCAAACGCATTGTGAATTATTCCAAGTTTACTTTCGTCATTTAACTGATGAAGAAATTATCTGCTATTTAAATAAAGAAATGCCTTTTAATTGTGCTGGCAGTTTTAAATCTGAAGGGCTAGGCATTACTCTATTTGATAAGTTTGTCGGTGACGATCCAAATTCTTTAATTGGTTTACCACTTATCCGATTGAATAAAATGTTACTCTCACAAAGAATAAACCCATTATTTTTCTCTGATGATCAAAAATAAACCTGATCATCTTCATTTTTAATCTTATGTAGCGATAAAGCGTATTATGAATAAATTAACATCAGTCTTAACAGCTTTAGTGGTGGCAATAGCATTAGTGGGTTGTTCTGATGAAAAAGACACTGAAATTTCGACAACAAAAACAACTAACACAACAAATACTATCCAAGACAGTGTGATTTCAGACAAAAAAGATGACAGCACATCCTTATTTAAAAAGAATTTTGTCAGTAGTTGCATATTGGGTTCTGGTATTACCGATGATGCGTTAATTCCTCAAATTGCTGAAGTATGTGAATGTACTTACGACGGCATTATTAAAGATTACGGAATTACTGAATTTATCCGTGTAGATATGGAAATGCGCAAAAACGGTTCAACATCAATGCCTAAAGAGTGGAACATTGATAAAATTGTTGAGCAATGTATGACAAAAGTGGAAGGTTAACCCTATTTTCTATTCACTTTTTTAGTGGTTTAAGAAAAGCAATACGCCCAGCTAACTGGGCGCATTGGGTATTCAGATTTTCTGTCGAAATAAAAATTTTCGATTTAAGATTTTTGACTGCGTAATACTTGTAAACAACAGCGTAACTGATTATCCATTGGCGCTTCAATTCGCATTTGGTCACCTGTTGAAGGATGAGTAAATGTCAAAGAGCTTGCATGTAAAAATAAGCGATTAAGTTTTGTTCCTACCAATTGTGAATCAAAATCACGATCACCATAACGATCATCAAATGCAATAGGATGACCTGCATGTAATGTATGTACACGAATTTGGTGAGTTCTGCCTGTTACAGGACTTGCTTTCACAAGTGTGGCAAATTCAAAACGCTCTTCAACCTTAAAACGTGTCTCTGAAGGTTTTCCTTCATTGCTCACTTTAACCACTCGCTCACCGCTTTGAAGAATATTCTTCAATAACGGAGCCTGAACAACTTTAGTGTGGGATTGCCATTGACCACGCACTAAGGCTAAATAATCTTTTTGCATCTGTTTTAAGCGTAATTGCTCATGCAAAGCACGCAATGCTGAACGTTTTTTTGCAATTAACAACACACCCGATGTATCTCTATCAAGACGATGTACAAGCTCTAAAAAACGGGCTTCTGGACGCAATGCTCGTAAGCCTTCAATCACACCAAAGCTTAACCCACTTCCCCCATGAACAGCCGTGCCAGAAGGCTTATTGATAAGCATTAAGTGGTCATCTTCATATAAAATACAATTTGCCAACGCTGAGACTTTATCAAGTTTTGGTGATACAGCGACTTCTTCTTTTTCCGACACTCGCACAGGAGGAATACGGATGCTATCACCCGCATTGAGTTTATATTCAGGTTTAATTCGCCCTTTGTTAACTCTAACTTCCCCTTTACGAATAATTCGGTAAATCATACTTTTTGGTACACCTTTTAAGCGTGCCAGTAAAAAATTGTCGATACGCTGGCCTGCTTCATCGCCATCAATGGTGACGAACTGAACTTGATTAAATGATTTCATAGTGGCGATTCTTTGGCTCTCTTAAAATAAAAATAACAAACTACTTTGTGGTGTACAAAATAACATCAAATCTGTCGTCTATTTTAACCTGAATAATGGGAAAAAGACGAAACATTAGCTAATCTCTCATATTTATACAGAAAAAGTCACCAAAGCAGAAAAGTCATCTTGCTATAACCCTAACACCAATGGAATAATGCAGACTCTCCTGATTATGTTTATCAGGTATATTTATGAAAATTTTGTTTGTTTGATTTTCAAAATGCAGCAATGGCGTAAGACATAGTCGAAAATCAAACAATTTAGTATGCCACAAATACATCGCTTATTGAGTTGAAACATCGTTTTCAATTAAACAGTGCTGAATTTTTGAACTGAAAATCAGACTCACCGACATATTGCATCTCTATACAATCGACAACCGTGAGGTTGACGCATCTGTAAAAGACACGAGGTCATCGGTTATCAATAGTGTAATTACGTATGTTAGTGGCACATTATAAAACGTGAAAATAACGAGTAAGTCACAATATGAAAAGAATGTTAATTAACGCAACTCAGCAGGAAGAGTTGCGTGTTGCCCTTGTCGATGGGCAACGTTTGTACGATCTGGATATCGAAAGCCCCGGTCATGAACAGAAAAAAGCAAATATCTATAAAGGTAAAATTACTAGAATTGAACCCAGCCTAGAAGCCGCTTTTGTTGATTATGGTGCGGAACGCCACGGTTTCCTTCCTATCAAAGAAATAGCCCGCGAATACTTTCCTAGTAATTATCACTCTCATGGTCGTCCTAACATCAAAGATGCCTTAAAAGAAGGCCAGGAAGTTATTGTTCAAGTTGATAAAGAGGAGCGTGGTAATAAAGGTGCAGCATTAACCACTTTTATCAGCCTAGCAGGAAGTTATTTGGTCTTAATGCCAAATAATCCTCGTGCAGGTGGTATTTCTCGCCGTATCGAAGGTGAAGACCGTACTGAACTCAAAGAAGCTTTATCAAGCCTTGAAATCCCAGATGGCATGGGTCTGATTGTACGCACTGCTGGTGTCGGTAAATCGGCTGAAGCACTACAACAAGACTTAAGCTATCGTCTAAGACATTGGGATGCTATTAAGAAAGCAGCAGAGAATCGCCCTGCTCCATTCTTAATCCATCAGGAAAGTAACGTAATCGTTCGTGCATTCCGCGACTACTTACGTCCTGATATTGGTGAGATTTTAATTGATAACGCAAAAATCGTTGAAATGGCGCGTAGCCATATTGAAGCGATTGGTCGTGGTGATTTTGCTAGCAAAATTCGCCATTACACAGGTGCAGTTCCTCTATTTAGCCATTATCAAATTGAATCACAGATTGAATCTGCGTTTCAGCGTGAAGTTCGCCTACCTTCTGGTGGCGCTTTAGTTATTGATACAACTGAAGCATTAACGGCGATTGATATTAACTCCTCTCGTTCAACGCGTGGTGGTGATATTGAAGAAACAGCATTCAATACTAACTTAGAAGCTGCTGACGAAATTGCACGCCAATTACGTTTACGCGACCTCGGTGGTTTAATTGTTATCGACTTTATCGACATGACGCCGGTGCGCCATCAGCGTGAAGTTGAAAACAGAATGCGCGAAGCTGTTCGCCAAGATCGTGCTCGCATTCAAATTGGACGTATCTCTCGCTTTGGCTTATTAGAGATGTCTCGTCAACGTTTAAGCCCTTCATTAGGTGAATCAAGCCATCACGTTTGTCCTCGTTGCTTAGGCACTGGTACTATTCGTGATAACGAATCACTGTCACTTTCTGTGTTACGTCTTATCGAAGAAGAAGCACTTAAAGAAAATACCCATGAAGTGCATGCGATTGTACCTGTTCAAATCGCCTCTTATTTGCTTAACGAAAAACGAAAAGCTGTAACTGATATTGAATTACGTCAATCTAATGTCAAAGTGGTTATTGTTCCTAATGACCAAATGCAAACGCCTCATTTCTCTGTTATTCGTGTGCGTAAGGGCGAAGAAATTACCTCTCTAAGCTACAACTTAGCCCAATTCCATGAAAGTCAGTTAAATGAAGCTGATGACGATGTTGTTACAGAGCGTAAAGCGCCTGAACAACCTGCTATTTCAGCTTTTGGATTGCAAGAAGAAGACACGCCAGAAACGACGACGAAAAATAAAAAAGCCCCTCAACCCCAAGCTAAAGCTGCTAAAACAGAACAAGCTCAAGCTACAGGTTTCTTTAGCTCTATCGCCAAATTCTTCTCTAACTTATTTAGTAGCGAACCAGAGCCTGTGGTAACACAAGAAAAACCACAGGAAAATAAGAAAGAGAATAACGAAAATCGTCGTGAACGTCGTAATAACAATAATCGACGTAACAACAATAATCGCCGTGACCGTGATAACGATCGTAATCGTGATAATGCAAATAGCGAAGACAATCGCAAGAATCGCAATCAAAAAACACAAGCGACACCAACAACTGAAGTTAGCAGTGAACAAGAGATTGCAGAACGCGAAGCACGTCGTCAGCAGCGTCGTGAACAACGTGCTGAACAACGTCGTCGTCAAGAAGAAAAACGTCAACAACAAGAAGCGGCTAAAGCTCAAGCTGCTCTGGCTGAAAATGATACCGTTGCAAAAGACAGTGCTAATGAGAAGAAAGAAGAACCTCGTCGCCCTGTTATGCAACGCCGTAATCGTCGTCAATTAACACAATCTGTACGTGTGACTGACAATGATAATGCATCAACAGTTGTGCCAGCTACGACGGAAAAAGCAGTTTCTGAACCACCAGTTGCAACAACACAAACGAAAGTTGCACCAACTGAAAAATCAGCACCTAAAGCAGTCACTGTTGCAAACGTTGAAACTAATGAAGCTCAAGCTGTAAAAGCATTACCTGATGCAACTAAATCACAAGATGAGAATAAGAACGAAGATAATAACGGACAGGATAATGTTATGCCTCGTCGTTCTCGCCGTTCACCTCGTCATTTACGTGTAAGTGGTCAACGTCGTCGTCGCTATCGTGATGAACGAACTTTAACCGTATCACCAATGCCTTTGGCAATGGCGGTTGCTTCTCCTGAACTTGCTTCAGGTAAAGTCTTCATTCACTATCCAATCACACCAATAAGTGATGCACCATTTATTGAAAATAATGTTGAAAACAACAATGACGTTTCTGTTGGAAACCACATTATTACTCATAAAGATCCACAAATGGTAGCTATCACACCAGCGGTTTCAGAAGCCATTGTGGCAAAAGTGGAACAAGCGGATACCACAGAATCCACCTACACTGTGACTGTTAGCTCTGAATCAACCACTGAAGCTGTTGCTGAAATTATTGCAGTAGAGCCACAATTAGCACCTGCAGAAGCAAATAACATTGAGAACCAAGTTGAAGAAAGTGT
Source organism: Proteus penneri (assembly GCF_003144535.1). Lineage (GTDB taxonomy): Bacteria > Pseudomonadota > Gammaproteobacteria > Enterobacterales > Enterobacteriaceae > Proteus > Proteus penneri. Next base: position 321,080 of record NZ_PHFJ01000003.1, read on the forward strand.
TGTCAACAACGTTATCGATGATGTGAATACCGAAGAGCATGTTACTCGTAAAGAAAATATTTCTGCGGTATTAAACACAACCGAGGCTTATATGCATGAAGCTTCACAACAAGCAGAAACAGATGCAGTGACTGAAAACGTGACACAAGAAGTCATTGCACCAGTAGAACGCGAAGTGACTGAAACATCTACTTCTGAGCCTCAAGTTGTTGCTACTTCAGTTACAACCGAAGAAACAACTGAGCAACATAAAGAAAGTGATGTTGAAGCTATTGTTGAAACAGTTGCTGAGCCTATCGTTAAAACGGTTATTGAAAGTCAGCCTGAAGAAAATGAGAGTGCGACACCTACAGTAGAAGCAGAGTCGGTACCAGTAAAAGAAAGCAAACCTACAGCCGTGATTATTCGTCAAGAGCCGGTAGTACGCCAACTTCATGCAAGTGCACCAATGACAAAAGCGCCAGCATCTGATGAACCTACTGTCGCAATTGAGATCAAAGCGTGGGAAGCACGTCCTGCTTTTGATAAGAAAGGCCGCACAGGTGCCGGTGGACATTGTTCTACTAATCACGCTTCTTCAGAAATGGCAAAAGCTGAAAGTCAAAACTGATAATAAGGTGTTATTAAGAATATCTTGATAATACTTCTAAATTAAGAACCCACTTTGAGTGGGTTCTTTTTTTTGGAGATAACTATTAGTAAATTAACTTAGTACTTATTAAGGTTAAGGTAAAAATAAAAAAGACCTCTAAATATTCAATTCAGAGGCCTTCAATCTTTTATTCTTAGTAAAGCAATCAGTCTTTTAGATCAGGAATATTTTTAATTTCACCCATCGCTTTTAACTGTTTAGAAAGCTCACGGCGTTCTTTAGACAGGTCTGCATTTTTAATAATGTAATCGTCAACACGATCATCATAGTCACTGCGCATGTTCGCAATAATACCCAGTACATCTTCAATTGACATACCCGGTTTAATGTATTCACTTAAGTTGTCTAACAAAAGAACACGTTTTTGGTTATCACGGATCTTTTTCTCATTGTCAGTGATCTCACGACGGATTTTGTTTTTACGACGATACATACGCACAAACTCCAGTACGTTTTGGAAAGACGGCTTGTTTGCGTTATCCATTTCCTACACCTTTACAATTGATATTTAAGATAAATAGTTCTGTTTAAGATTATCGCTTAATCGTGTCAATAAACAAGCAAAGTTTACAAATTTAATTGATTTTACTTAATTAACAATTAATTAGGATGATATATTAATAAATATAGTCAACATTCTTTAACCCGTAAATGTTCACTTAATTAATGATAAGAAAATGGCTACACATTTTTACTGGTAGCCTAATCGACACAACAAAGGATAAATTAATGAGCAACTAAATAAGTTGTGCTTTATTTTTATCTTCATGTTGTAAGCCATCAAGTTGCTGTAACGCTTTCGCATCTGAACGCAAAAATACAGCTGAGAGAAGTGTTGTCCCTATCACAATACATCCCATCACCATATAAGTTGGTGCAAACCCAAAATGATCATACCCATAACCAGCCAATGGAGATAATAATGTCGCAACAATAGAGCTCACACATTGAAAACCGACTAAATAAAGTGTTGAAGATAAACGTTTATCAAAATGTTGGCTGTTATATTTAAAAATTGAAATTAATAAAATCGGCAGTTCAACAGCATGTAATAATTTCATACAAGAGATCAAGACAGGCCCTTCGACTAGTCCTGAGCCAATAATACGTGCAGCCATAACACTGCTTGCCAGTAATAAGCCGTTTTTAGCACCTATTCTATTTACAAGGAAAGGCGCGATAAACATACCACCAGCTTCTAAGAATACCTGCAATGAATTCAGATATCCGTACATCTCATTCCCCTGCTGTAAGGTCGCAAATTGCGATGAGAAGAAGACGGGAAACTGTTGGTCATAAACCCCATAAACACAAGTGCCAATAACAAACAAAATAAGTGCCCAAAAACGAGGTAATGAAAGTAAATTCAGTGCATCTTTTATAGTGATAGCCGATGTTTTTCCATGCTCTAATTGATTAAATGCGTCTGATTTATCAGTTTTTAACAGCGCTAAAAGAATTAAGAACACAACACCAGAAATAGAAGCCATCACAAAATTGTAATTAGGATCGATATTTATATTGTGTCCTGCAATAAATGTTGCAGATGCCCAACCCAATGATCCCCACATTCTTGCCCTACCGTATTCAAAACCGCGAATACGACTAACACGCTCTGTATATGACTCTAATACGCCAATACCTGCGTTAAAAGTCATACCTACATATAAGCCCCCTAAAATCGATCCAACAAAAATATTCCAACGTAATATTGATGCGAAACCTAGAAAAAATGGTCCAGAAAGAATAAGTAATACTGCAATCACTAATAATAAATTCTTTCTTAGCCCTAATTTATCTTGAATAAAGCCATATAAAGGTTGAGCACATAATGCAATCAAAGAAATAGCAGAGAATATTAATCCCGTATCAGTCGCTTTTAATCCTACATACTGATTTAACCAAATGGAAACTAATGAAAATGATGAAGACCAGGTAAAAAAGAAGAAAAATAACAACGCGCTTAAGATCGCATAGTATTTTTTTGAGTCTTTGTTCATTTGTTGAGCGCCTTATAAAGTCATTTCACCTTTAAATGTTAACGTTAACTTTTGGATTCACAAACAATTATGTCGCTTTAATGTGATATGAAGCACATAAGTTAACGTTAACAATTTAAGTTATGTGTTCTGGATCTACTTTCTTCTTTTATCTTAGTGGCTTAGTGTTAAAGATACAAATAAGTACTCTTTTTAGAAAAAAAGCCTACATTTATATTCTATCACTTTCAAATAAAACCATTTGCATAGGATATTTCACGTTTACCACATTATGGTTTACCATGGTTTCAATTAAACCCAATACAACTCATTGAGTAATGATTGAAAAAATCATCAGTAAATTTACGGTAGGAAACCTTGTCTAATTCAGCGAAAACGTCCACATTTTACATCCATGACTACGAGACCTTTGGTACACACCCAGCGCTAGATCGCCCTGCTCAATTTGCGGGTATAAGAACTGATATGGATTTCAACATAATTGAAGATCCTCTCGTTATTTATTGCAAACCTAATGACGATTATTTACCCCATCCCGAAGCGGTAATGATCACGGGGATCACCCCACAAATTGCGGCAAAAAATGGGTTAATTGAAGCTGAGTTTACGCGTCAAATTCATCAAGCTTTTAGTCAACCTAATAGCTGTATTATGGGTTATAACAACCTTCGATTTGATGACGAAGTAACCCGTAATATCCTTTATCGTAATTTTTATGATCCTTATGCCTATAGTTGGCAAAAAGGAAATTCTCGGTGGGATTTGCTCGATGTTTTACGAGCCTGTTATGCACTGCGTCCAGAAGGTATTGTTTGGCCTGAAAATGAAGACGGTTTCCCAAGCTTTCGTCTAGAGCTATTAACCAAAGCCAATGGCATCTCTCATGAGAATGCACATGATGCAATGTCTGATGTCTACGCCACCATTGCGATGGCAAAAAAATTGAAACAAGCTCAACCGCGTATGTTTGATTATTTCTTCAATTTGCGCGATAAACGTAAAGTTCAGGCGTTAATTGATATTCCCGCCATGACGCCAATTGTACATGTTTCAGGTATGTTTGGTGCGGCTCGTTCTAATTTAAGTCTTGTAGCACCATTGGCATGGCACCCTGATAATCGTAATGCTGTTATTGTGTGCGATTTATCTGCGGATATATCCCCGCTATTAACCTTAACATCAGACCAATTACGAGAGCGTTTATATACGCCACGCAGTGAATTGGCAGTTGATGAACCCCCTGTTCCAATTAAATTGCTGCATATTAATAAATGCCCTATTGTGGCTCCACAAAATACATTAAGACCACAAGATGCAGATAGAATTGGTTTAGATGTTGATACTTGTTTAAACAATCAAGCCATTTTATTTTCACATCCTGAAATACGTAATAAAGTCGTAGAACTCTTCGCTCAACAAACTCCTTTTGTTGTCTCTGACGATGTTGATTCTCAAATTTATAATGGCTTTTTCAGTGAAAATGATCGTAGTGCGATGGAAATTATTCGCTCAACGCAACCACAAAATTTACCTGCTTTAGATTTAACATTTGAAGATGCGAGAATGGAGCCGCTATTTTTCCGTTATCGTGCGAGAAATTATCCTTCTACTCTCAATTATGATGAGCAACAACGTTGGTTAGCACATAGAAAAGAGATGTTAACACCAGAGAAGCTGAATGAATATATCAATACAATCCAGCTATTAGCAGAAAAATATAGCGATAACGAAGAGAAACTAAAACAACTACAAGAGCTTTATCTATATGCTCAAGATATTGCAAGTTAGACAATAAGATAAAAGGCAGGTTTTATCCTGCCTTTCTTTTTAACTTAATAAACACGACACAAAGCGATTATTTTTTGGTTTCAATACTTTCAGTTTTAACCTCAGAGTGAGCCTGCCCACATCCACACTCTTCTCCCCAATATTTCAATTTCGAGGTTTTACCTATACCTGGGTTCATACTATTGGTTGGATCGTTATGTTTATAGAACGCTTTTAATTGAGGCTTGGCATAATACATATGACCTACATTATGCTCTGCGGGATACTCTGCCCCACGTTTATCTAATAACGCTAACATTTCTGCTTTTAGCGCCTTCGCATCAACACCTTTTTTAATAATGTAGTCTTGATGCATAACGTGACACATAAAATGTCCACAATAGAGTTTATAAAGTAATTTGCTTTCTATTTCTGGTGGTAATTTTTCAAACCAATCTCTGTCATTACGGCGCAATGCAATATCTAATGGCAATACATCTTCTACGTCATTCACATGTACAGCGTGATAACGGACAGCAGCACCGGCAGCGGCAAAACGATGCAAAAAGGCTTTATTTCCCTCTTCTTCAGTACATTCGAAATAATCACCTGAAGCTTGTTTAAAGTATTCTTTTAAATAAGTTGCAGCTTCTTCAATTCCATCATCTGCCATTCTTAACATGAGATGATGTTCATATTTATCACGAAAGTCTGTCATGCGCTCTGGTAAATGAGCAGGCCATAATTTGCTCATAAACTGCATGGTTCTATCCACCAGATTTTTAGGTAAAAAAGGAACTTTATTTAATACCGCATCTACTCGCCCTTTTACGGCAAATAATATTGGCATTTTATCTGTGCCTAATTTATCAATCACCAAAAACGTATCTTTTCCATACACTTCAGCCATTTTATAATAGCTTCTATGCATATATTCCCCAGCAACAGGTAATTTTTTAAAATGACTTAAGATATGACGACGAATATCTTCTAGTTCGTCCGGATTATTAGTACCAATATAAAAGACTTGAGTACGATGATCCGCAGGGAATGTATCTAATCGCACAGCAAATACAGATAATTTACCCGCACTACCCGCAGCCTCATATAAACGGCGTTCATCATTATTAAATCGAGAAGGCGTATTGGCATCTACATCACGCACACGTTCATGATATTCATGATCAGAGGCTAATTTCTCTGTCATTTGTATCTGATCCTCGTGATAATGGCGATTATCTAAATTGGTTAATATTTCTTCTGGAGTCTCGCCTAAATCAATACCTAAATGGTTAACTAATTCAGCTTCGCCCTCTTCATTCACACGAGCATATAGTGATAATTCGGTATAAGCAGGCCCTCGACGAACTAAAGCTCCGCCGGAGTTATTACAGATCCCGCCAATAACAGAAGCACCAATACAAGACGAGCCAATAACAGAGTGTGGTTCACGCCCCAATGGCTTCAATACTTTTTCTAAATGCCACAGCGTACTACCAGGAAAGGCAATAACTTGATTATGCTCTGAAAGAACCTGTATTTTATCTTGGCGCAATGTACTAATAATCACGATATCTCTATCATAATCATCACCATTAGGTGTCGAACCTTCGGTTAATCCCGTATTCGCCGCTTGCATAATAATAATTTTATCAGCTTCAACACAGGTTTTAAAAACACGCCATTGTTCTAATAAGTTGGCAGGAAATACAACTGCTAATGCCTTGCCTTGTCCTGAACGAAAGCCTTTACGATAACGTTCTGTTTTATGTGCTTGTGTTAATACCTGTTTTTTACCAACAATACTTTCAAGTTTACGAATAAAATGTTGATTTACAGAGCTATTACTCTCATTCATTTTCCCTATCCTATTCCTGTCTTGTCTGATTAATTTGTATTTTGCTCGCTTTTATTATTACTCATAAGGCTACGTGCAAAATATAAACTTATCATTTATATAACTGCTTTTATACAGCTATTCATATTTCCTCAAAAAACAACATATTTTATGTCCAGCCATTTTTGTTATTTAAAAAAATTTTTGATATTTATTTCTTAAATAGAATATAGATAAGCCTCAATTTGCTATTTTATTCTATTATTAGCTTTTCTCTTGCTAGCCGCTCCCATGCTCGGCAACTTCGACTTTTATAACTATTTTTATTATTTGCTAATGCCAATTGATATGACAATGTAGGTTTAATAACAGGAAGTACCACTAAATCATCAATGGGATTTTTATTACACATACTTCCAGGCAGTAGCGTTACACCTACACCCGCTTTTACCATCGCTATAATTAAATCTAAATGATTACTACGTCCTGCAATAATAGGCTTTGTATTATAAATACCGCAGGCACTATAAACTAAATCATTAATACGAAAATCTTCAGAGAAAAAAATAAACGGTTCATTAATCAACTCTTTAAAATGTACTTCTTTTTTGATGGCCAAAGGATGTGATGGAGAGACTAATAGCATCAAGCTTTCTTCTGAAAAAGGTGTTAATTCAAATATGTCATTATTAAAAGGTAATACTACGGCCGCTGTTTCCACTTTTCCCTCTATCATTGCTTCTGCCATTTGTTTAGTTCCCAATTCAAATATTTTTAGTTCAACCTGAGGGTGTAGAGAACTAAATGCCATAATAATATCGGCAAAATACGTCGAAGCTATTACCGGAGGTAATCCCACATTTAATGTCCCTGTCAATGGCCCTGACTTGTCTTGTATCGCTTTATTCATACTATTAAATTGTGCGAGTATTTTTTTTGCATGTTCAAAAAGTATCGCGCCATCATCCGTTAACCTTACGCCATCGACTTCTCTTACTAATAAAATAACACCTAATTCATTTTCTAATTTTTTAATACTACGACTAATTGCAGGCTGAGTAATAAATAGAGCATCAGCAGCTCGGCTAAAGCCATTTAATTGGACGACTTCAACAAAATAACGTAATGCACGAATATCCATTAGTCACATTTACCTTATTACATTTAGTTATACCACCAATAATAATAAACCATTTCATATTGATTTATATCTGCGGTAAAACATTAAACATAATATAAATGAATAACCCTGTTTTTACAGATTATTATTCTGATATTCTGGAGATAATATGAATAAGACTGTTGTTGAATATATGCTAAACCGACTATATAACTTAGGTATAAGTGATGTCTTTGGTGTCGCTGGCGATTATGCCTTTCCTATAGAAGACACGATTTGTAATAGCAATCATCTGCGTTGGATTGGTAACTGCAACGAATTAAATGCAGCTTACGCCGCTGATGGTTATGCCCGAATTAAAGGTATGGCAGCGTTATCGACAACATTTGGTGTTGGTGAATTAAGTGCGATTAATGCTATTGCAGGCTCTTATGCAGAAAATCTACCTATTTTTCATTTAGTTGGTATGCCAGCAAGTGGTGTACAAAAAAGTAAGCGCCTTGTTCATCACACATTAGGTAATGGCGATTTTGATATTTTCTATCAACTAGCCCAACGTCTTGCTTGTGCTCATGCAATATTAACGCCTGAAAATTGTATTACTGAAATGGAGCGCTTAATTGCGACAGCATTAAAAGAACGTCGTCCTGTTTATATTGGCTTACCATCTGATTATGCTGTTATGCCAGTGATAGAAAATACACTTGTTACCACACCGAAAAAACCAATAAGTGATAAAGAAATACTAGAAAAAGTAGTATCACTCATTATTGATAAGCTTACACAAAGCAATAATATCTGCGTATTACCCGGTATTTTATCCGCACGTTTAGGGTTATCAGATAATGTCCAAGCCTTTATTGATAAAACAGGTTTACCTTATGCCACTATGTTTATGGATAAAAGCATATTAAGTGAATCTAATACTCAATATATTGGGATGTATGATGGACAATTAATGACACCTGATGTCAGAGAGTTTGTCGAAAATAGTGAATATGTATTAGGGATCGGAGCAATGATGACCGACTTTAATACGGGAAGTTTCACAGCCAATATTAAACCAGAACAATTTATCAACATCATGCCAGAATATGTAGAAATTGATTCTGTTATCTACTCTTCTATTTATATGGAAGATATTCTCTTTGAGCTGACAAAACGACTACCGAATAAAACTTATCATCAGATAAAAGCTAAGGGATTAGAAGACGCTATTTTATCTGATAACGGTGAAATTACAGCTCAATACCTCTACCCTCGATTAGAGAAATTCTTTAAACCTAACGATATTATTATTGCTGAGACAGGTACGTCATCAATGGGATTAGGTTTTGCTCTATTACCAGAAGGTGCTCAGTTCCATAACCAAACATTATGGGGTTCTATTGGTTGGGCAACACCCGCATCATTTGGTGCCGCACTTGCCGCACCTAACAAACGAGTTATTTTAATTACAGGCGAAGGCTCACATCAATTAACCGTACAAGAGATTAGTCAATTTGTTCGTTTTGGATTAAAGCCGATCATCCTTATTTTAAATAACGATGGTTACTTAATTGAACGATTATTATGTGATTACCCTGAAGCTTATTATAACGATCTTGCTCAATGGAATTATCATCAATTACCTAAAGCTTTTGGTGCAAAAGATTGGCATTGTGAGAAAGTCACAACGATAGATGAATTAAATAAAGCGCTTGAAGTGGCAGAATCAACAGATAGTGCCTCTTATATCGAAATAGTAACAGAGCGATATGAAGCTTCTGAATTAGCTAAAAAATTGAAAGAATCTAAAAGCTCATTATATTCATTCTAATATAAATGGATAAAATGATAAATTAAATTTTTAGACAGAATAAAACGGACAAAAGATTAGTTTTTATTCATAATAATTAGATTATAAATAAATTAAATAATCAGCATGAACTAATATTTATTTTAAATATATAGAACATGCTGATATTCTATCATTATCTAGCCATTATTATATTTAAATTATTGCATGATATTAATAAATACAATATAAATTAGCTCCAACGTTTTTTGGAAACTATGGCTTATTTTATGAAAAATATTGTAATACCTACCTCGTTAAGTTTCTTTTTTTTATTTTTTTCGAATTCATCATGGTCTGAAATAGATATTTTAGAAACCAAACAACATATTATTGATCAACGCAATAATTGGTTGGAAGATATCAAAAATGGTATCATCACAGCTCCCCCTGAAAAAGGGTCAAAAACAGCCGAACTAGATAGAATAATAAGTAATAATTATCAAACAATCTCTGGCGAACGAAGAAAACTAGCAGAAGTTGATAAGTCACAGACACATTCTTATATTTTTAATACCTATGCCAATATTTTATTTGGCGATAATGCTAAATCAATTAATTTTAGCGATATTCAAGCTTACCAAGATCTGAATATATTACATAACTCAGGGATATATGCTTATGATCCAAACAAAAAAAGAGTGCGCTCGATAGATTTTATCTTAAAAGAACTTTTTTTACGTGGCCGACCTTATCAAGTGATTGATAATGAAGGTAATTACTTTAATAATTACACCAATATAACAGGTTCATCTTACCCAAGTGGACATACATGGAATGGATACAAACAAGCTGCTGTTTTATCGATATTATTCCCTGAAAAGGGCAGTGAAATGTTTGCCCGAGCAATAGAATATGGTGAAAGCCGAGTTATTGTAGGGGCACATTTTGCAACAGATACCATCGCTTCGAGAATAGGAAATTATTACCTGTTATCACAAATGCTTGCAGATGATGACACAACTCGAACTTTTGTTAAGCTTGCCAAAGAAGTCCGCCAGAATGTCGCTAATCAGTGTAAAAATCAAAATTGTTTAACCACACCTAAAAAAATAACTAACGATGATGCAGGTTATTATGGAACAAAAGATCCTGAAACTTCATCGCTCATTTCTCCCAATCAAATACCCAGTTCGTCCAACAACTTACTGCGTTTACGTTTTGCATATTTAACCAAAGAGCAGAGGCAATCTATTTTAGCAAGCACAGCCTACCCGAGTCATTCTTTAGCGGGTTGGGCTTCAAATGAAAATGTTCCAGATTCTAATTGGGGATTAATTAATCTTCCTAAAGCCTATAATGGGCCTTCATATTTTTATAATCATTTTCTTGTTAATCAAACAACTAATGAATTTGACTTCGCTGAGTTTGGTAAATTTGATGAATGGAAAAATGATATTAGTGGCCCTGGTAAATTAATCAAACAAGGCGATGGTGCATTAATCTTATCTGGTAATAACTATTTTGCAGGCGTCGAGGTTAATCAGGGAAATTTACTCCTTATAGGCGAAAATCACTATTCAAAAAATTCTTCCATCAATGGTGGCACATTGTTACTTGAAGGAAAATTAAATTCATTACTGGATGTTAATAAAGGAACGTTGCTATTAAATGATGGGAGCATAAGTTCTCAAGTCAATATCAATGACAAGGGTACACTTGCTGGTAAAGGAAAAATTAATAAGCTAGAGGTGAATTCAGGAGGCATCGTAGCACCAGGCCACTCAATTGGTACACTTAATATAGATGATACTGTGATTTTTAATGCTGGCAGTCACTATCTGGTTGAAGTAAATTCACAGGGTGATAGCGATAAAATAGTGAGCCTCGGCACAGCGATACTTAACGGAGGAACAGTTAATGTATCTCTTGAAAATAATAGAAATCTCCTCACAAAAGACAATGTTCAGAGTCTATATAACACAAAATATACTATTTTAATGGCAGATAAAGGTATTAGTGGTAAATTTGCTGATGTTAACCCAAACTACCTTTTTGTAGGAACAACACTATCTTACGATCAGAATGCAGTAATATTGAATGTCGGAAGAAATAATACTGCTTTCTCCAGCTTGGCAAAAACAAAAAATCAAGCATCAATCGCGAATGCAATAGATGCATTACCTTCAGGGCATCCTGTTTATGAAAGCATTGTCGGAATGGATCTAAAAAATGATGTCCACTATGCCTTTAATGAATTAACTGGCCAAATTCATGCCGATGTTTTATCTAATCAACTCAACAGTAGCCGACAAATAAAAGAAACACTCCTTTCTCAGGTTAAAAACGCTGAAACACTTAATGGTGAAAAAGAAACTGCAGACAATAAAAGTAATGTCTGGGCTAAAACTTTATATAATTGGGATGATAACTCAAGTGATGGTAATGCGAATAACTATGATGCTTCCACCTATGGCGTACTATTAGGTGCAGATCAACATTTTAATAACGATAAAATGTTGCTTGGTATAGCAACAGGTTTCACCAAAACCTCGCTCTCTGGCTATAACAGTCACGCAAACAGCGAAAATTACCTTTTATCATTTTATAGTGGCTATGATTTTAACCATATCAAGCTACGTGCAGGTGTATCGAATACGTTTCATCGTGTTCATACGTCAAAAACGGTCAACTACATCGCGCAATCAGATAAAAATAAAGCGAATTACAATGGGAATACCAGCCAGATATTTATCGAAGTAGCTTACCCAATAACTCTCTCGGACACACAATTAGAGCCTTTTGTTAATTTAGAATACGTCAAAACAAAAAACGCTGCCATTAACGAGCAAGGAGATCGTGCTGCCTTACAAGCCCATTCACAAAGTTTAGATTCAACCACATCTATCACAGGATTGCGTTTAAATAACAAATTGAAAATTAACAATAAATTTAATATTTCTCTGTATGGCGAACTAGGTTGGTTACACCAATACAACGATGTGGAACGAGGTATCAATTTACGTTTCACCGATACCCAACCAACATTTACTGCTAATAGCGTTGATACAGCACGGGATGCTCTTGTAGTTAAAGCAGGAACAACTATCCAAATAAATGAAATATCAAAATTATCAATCGGATATAGTGGATTGACAGCAAAAAATCAGCAAGATAATAGTATTGATATGAAATTCTCTATCGCTTTCTAACTAATGATGTATTTAAAGTGGATGATTTGCAAAAATGAGCGTGCGCTGAATATCACTTTCAACACTATTGCCTTGAATTTGGTTTTTTACTTCATTGGCAAGATAAGGGGCTGAGCCATTAGCAATCGCGGTGACAATGTTATTGCCCATCATACCTTGCGTAAATGCGGTAACGGCTTGGATGGCACGGGTATATTTACCTCCTGTGCCAAAGTCAGACTGATTGGTATAGTCCTGTAAACGTTGTTGGAAAAGGTAATTTTGAACGTCACGCTCGGTAACGTTCTCGTGAGTTTCAGAAAGGGCTTGGTAGAGATTGGTCGTAATTTAGATTTGAAAAACCAGCACTAGAGGGTTAGTACAAAACTGTGAACATCTAACTAACTATTCTAGATGAGTAACTGAATGAGTTTAATGTTACTCCCCCTCATATGCCAAGCCAGACTGTTAATAATCCAGTTGTCTGAAAAATGAGGTAGTCATACAAGACTCAGTGTGGCGCTAGTTTTTTTTGTAAAAATATTAGTGTCTTTTATATTCAAGATAACTGACTAAGCAAGCTACTATACTAAAGAAAAAACCAAATCCCATTCCCAAACATATATAATCTATAACATTCTCTTTAGTAATAGAAAAAAGACTATCTTCTATTGGGTAATTGTATATTAATTCTACTAGAGTTTTTATTATTAATAGAGTAAAAAAAACCATAACAGAGAATGCAATCCAAAGTAGAATAAAATATTTAAACAATTTCATATCGCATAACAATCCAAACAACTGTTCCAACACTGCTACCAATCAAGCCACCTAGTTTGATAGAATTCACCCAATCTAATTGATTTATACTTTTATCTGTTAAAAGCCATTCTCCTGATAATGATAAAAAAGAGAAAAATAAACCATATATAAAAATCATAAAAAATAAGGAATATATTGAGAGTTTCATTAATATGCACCTTTATCTAATTCTAAATAATATTGCTGTTCATTGTTAATCTCTTTAATATCCTTATTTTTCATAATATATCGTCCTAATAAACTACCACTTAGCTCTAATTCAAATGAACCAGCAGCCCCACCTACAATCCCTGGGAGAGGACTTAATTTAAAACTTTCTGTCATAAAATTTGAATATTTGTACTTTTCTGCATACTGTAATGCATAACGACTTGCAGACATTCCAAAATGTTCTTTTATTAATTTTGCCTCCCAACGATTAACTAATACTGTTGTTAGACCATAACCCGATGTGGCCCCAAAAGTGGCTGAAACAACAGCAGCTTCTGAATTTTCGCCTGCAATCTTACTCCCTAAATAAGCACTACCTGCGTTTAATTGAACATTGGAATGTAGATTTCGACCTGTTCCTGTCCAACCGGTAAAGCCGGCTAGTCCGAAGCTCAGATAATCAAATTTATCTCCAGCATTATCATTGTAAACCTGTACACCTGCATTTGCGCCCATACTCAATCCAGTTCCTATCAGTTTAGCCTCCGCTGAGGCGGCTGAATTAAATAATGCCCTACCACCTAGGTACAATCCGAATACATTTTCTGGCTCTCCAACAAAGGAGGCAAATCTGTCCCAGTTATCTGAGTGTTTATTAGCAAATTCAACATCCTGATTATTAATATACAATACAGCATTTCTGACATCTTCATTATCTAAAGAACCATAAAGCCATGTTGGTCTCTCGGCTGCCGAAATTCCTCCATTCAGCTTGAGCCTTTCATAGCCAGCAGTGCATTCTAATGAGTTTCTTTGGCATGCCTTTCTAAATTCTTCTGAATTTTTTCCTTGAATTGTGGCGTACTTGTCAATAATAGGCTGACAATTCTCACCAGCTGCTTTACATATTGTTATTTTTTTATCAAACGCACGAGCCTCATCAAAACTCAGATAGTTATTCTCAACCACCACTTTCCCGGCTTGGGCGGCATTGGCAACGCCTGCGCTATTATCGCTAATTAAACCACCGGCAATGCCTGAAGCTAACGTTGCCCATGCACTTATATTTTGCTTTTCAGACTCAGTCAGTTCTTCGGGCGTTTTGCCATAAAGTGAATGCGATAAAATACCCACCGTTTCACCGGTCATCGCACCCGTGGCTTGTGCTGCCACATTTTCACCTTTTGCCAATGCAAGACCGGCATTGAGTAAACCGTGGGCAAGCGTGCGCTGAATATCACTTTCAACACTGTTACCTTGAATTTGGTTTTTTACTTCATTGGCAAGATAAGGGGCTGAGCCATTAGCAATCGCGGTGACAATGTTATTGCCCATCATACCTTGCGTAAATGCCGTGATAGCTTGGATGGCTCGGGTATATTTACCGCCCGTACCAAACTCAGACTGGTTGGTATAGTCCTGTAAACGTTGTTGGAAAAGGTAATTTTGAACGTCACG
>NZ_PHFJ01000004.1 GCF_003144535.1 Proteus penneri
TGGTGGGCGGTATTGGGCTCGAACCAACGACCTCCTCCTTGTAAGGGAGATGCTCTACCAACTGAGCTAACCGCCCGTCGTGATGGGGTGCATTATAGGGATACTGCGCTATGAGTCAACGATTTTTATCAGTTTTTTATTGTGAAAATGATCGTTCGTTTTATTTTTAGTCAAGATGCTTTTTTTAGCATCATAAGTGATACAGCAATTAACCAAAATAATCCTACGGGTACTCTTCGTCAAACAAAAAATCATCAATTTGAAAATTTTATCTCTGTTAAAGGCTTAATGCCATTGAGGAATTAACATCCAGTGATAAAATGAGGTAACCATTTCGTTTTTTTGATAATCACGATTACTTATCTATATAAGTAAGACGTACAAAGGCAATCCCAATGAGTAAAATAAAAACCCGTTTTGCACCAAGTCCTACTGGCTATCTACATGTTGGTGGTGCGCGTACCGCACTTTATTCCTGGTTATATAGCCGTCACAATAAGGGCGAATTTGTACTGCGTATAGAAGATACCGACTTAGAACGTTCTACTCAGCCAGCCATCGATGCAATCATGGACGGTATGAATTGGTTAAATCTGAATTGGGATGAAGGTCCTTATTATCAGACTAAACGCTTCGATCGCTATAACCAAGTGATTGATCAAATGTTATCTGCGGGTACTGCATACCGTTGCTATTGCTCTAAAGAGCGTTTAGAACAGCTACGCGAAGATCAAATGGCCAAAGGTGAAAAACCGCGTTACGATGGTTGTTGCCGTGGTGGTAACCATAATCACAGCGCTGATGAGCCTCATGTTGTGCGTTTCTTAAATCCTCAAGAAGGTTCTGTTATTTTTGATGACAAAATTCGTGGCCCAATTGAATTTAGTAACCAAGAGCTTGACGATCTAATTATTCGTCGTACTGATGGATCCCCAACTTATAACTTCTGTGTTGTTATTGATGACTGGGATATGGAAATCACTCACGTTATTCGTGGTGAAGATCATATCAACAACACACCTCGCCAAATCAATATTCTCAAAGCATTAGGTGCGCCTGTACCAGAATATGCTCACGTATCAATGATTTTAGGTGATGATGGTAAAAAATTATCTAAACGTTATAACGCTGTCAGCGTAATGCAATATCGTGATGAGGGCTATTTACCAGAAGCACTATTAAACTACTTAGTACGTTTAGGTTGGTCTCATGGTGACCAAGAGATCTTTACTATTGATGAAATGATTGAACACTTCACTTTAGAAGCTATCAGTAAATCAGCCAGTGCATTTAATACTGATAAACTACTTTGGTTAAACCATCACTACATCAATACACTGCCAGCTGAGAAAGTCGCTGTTCATTTAGATTGGCATATCAAACAACAAAATATTGATACCAGTAATGGCCCATCATTAGTTGAACTGATCAAATTATTAGGCGAACGCTGTAAAACATTAAAAGAGATGGCTGAAAGTTGCCATTACTTCTATGTTGATTTCGAGAACTTTGAAGAAACAGCTGCGAAAAAACATTTACGCCCAGTTGCTCGTCAACCATTAGAAGTTGTTCGCGATAAATTATCAGCAATTACGGAGTGGACAGCTGAAAATATTCACCAAGCTATTCAAGATACCGCTGATGAATTGGAAATCGGTATGGGTAAAGTGGGTATGCCATTACGTGTTGCTGTAACGGGTGCAGGCCAATCTCCAGGCTTAGATGTTACTGTTCATGCTATTGGTAAAACACGGAGTATTGCACGTATTAATAAAGCATTAGACTTTATTACTGAAAGAGAAAACCAAGCTTAATTTACTCGTTAATCTTGCTTATCAAGAAAGATACATTCCTAAAATAGGGAATGTATCTTTTTTTTGTACTCTTTTTCAGCAATCAATAAATAATGTGAGATTAACTGATTGACAGTATTGTGCTTGTTGCCTATTATCAAGCCCGTTCCAGTATGTTGGGGCTATAGCTCAGTTGGGAGAGCGCTTGCATGGCATGCAAGAGGTCAGCGGTTCGATCCCGCTTAGCTCCACCAATATACTTCTAGAACAATCCAATATGTGGGGTTATAGCTCAGTTGGGAGAGCGCTTGCATGGCATGCAAGAGGTCAACGGTTCGATCCCGTTTAGCTCCACCAGAATTTTAAGATCCTGAAGAGAAATCTTCGGGATTTTTTGTTTTCTACTCTCCCTTTATTTATTTCTACTGTGCAGTGTAACCGCCATCAATGGCATAAAACGCTCCTGTTGAGAAACTGCTCTCATCTGAAAGTAAAAAAGCAACCGTTTTAGCGACTTCATCTCTAGTTGCCATTCTTTTCATTGGGTGTGTATTTGCCATCCATTCACGAACTTCGTTGGGTAGCATTTGCATTCTTGGCGTATCAACATACCCAGGCCCAATAGCATTGATCCTTATTCCTTTATCTGCAAACTCAAGCGCAGCTGAACGTGTGATCCCTAATACGGCGTGTTTAGCTGCTGTATATGCTGAAATACCCGCAATTCCCACGATGCCATTAGATGAAGAAAGATTCACAATACTCCCTCCTCCACTTTTTAATATTGCGGGTATACCATATTTCAACCCATAAAATACGCCATTGATATCTGTATCAATTACTGCTTTCCAATCTTCAATCTCATAATCCACAATAGACGTATTATGAGGCCCCGTGATCCCTGCATTATTAACCAAGCCATGTAATGCTCCAGCTTGAGACATAACAGCCTCAATCATTTTTTCGACTTGAGAAGATGAGGTCATATCAGCCTGTAAAGCAATCACTTTCTCGCCTGTTATATCAATAGAACGTGCTGTTTTTATTACTTGATCTAAATGCCTACCTGTAATGAAAACCGTCGCACCACGTTGAAATAGTAACTGTGCAATACCTTCACCTACACCAGTACTTGCACCAGTGACTAAAATCACTCTACCTTTAAAATAATCCATCATTTCAACTTTACCTCTTATCAATAACATCAGTTTCTATCAAGCAACCATAAAATAATTAACCAAAGTTAACTATATACCATAATATTTGATTAACTTTAGTTAATCAATATAAAGTTTGTTCAAAATGCATGACCTGATAATATTAACTTTAGTTAACATAATTCATGAGATGGCGTATTTATGGAAAAATGTGAATTAGAAAATGCATTGTCATTATTACAATGTACATTAGTCGCGCAGCGAACTCGTTATACCCCAGAGCAAGTCACTTGGGGTCAATATGATATTTTGGAATTATTACGCTTACGAGGTGACTTAACCCCTTCTCAATTGAGTGATTCTTTGGCTATTTCAGGACAAAATTTGTCGAAATTTATGCGAGGATTAAAATCATTAGGATTTATTGCACAAAAACGTTCTGAAAAAGATAAGCGTGAATTTATTACCCATTTAACTGATGAAGGTCACGCTTTTTTAGCAAGAGCAGCATTAGGTCGAAAACAAAATGCTGAAAAAATAAGTGAATGTTTAACGCTCGGAGAACAAACATTATTTATTGAATTAAGTCAGAAAATTATTAATGCATTAACACCTGAAAAATCCGGTATAGATAATAATTAACATCATCGCTTTAAGGGCTTTAATAGTCCTTCTAAGCCTTCAATTTTAATTGCAAGGGTCATCTCCATGAGTTGCCCTAGTTTTCCTTCAGGGAACTGTCCTTTCTTAGCAAACCATAATAAATACTCTTCAGGTAAATCAACTAACATTCGCCCTTTGTACTTACCAAATGGCATTTGTGTGTTTGCTATATCAATAAGATGCTGTTTCTCTAACATGTTCTCTACCACATTGCCCTTGAAGAAATAGTTCCGATTATAGGGTAATTTAAAGATAAAAAAAGCAGTACCCAAAGGTACTGCTTGATTTTCTGTTACTTGATTAACAAGTGATGCAATTTACATTGTTATTTTATTCACATGCTACCTATCTATTTTATCTTCCAAGATTAAACAAACAGACCTGCGATAGCTGCGGATAAGAAGCTTACTAATGTAGAACCAAACAGTAATTTCAAACCGAAACGAGAAACAACGTTTCCTTGTACTTCGTTTAAACCTTTAATCGCACCTGCCACAATCCCGATTGAAGAGAAGTTAGCAAATGAAACTAAGAATACAGACAAGATACCAACAGAACGCGGTGAAATTTCAGCAGCAATATCTTGTAAGCTACCCATTGCAACGAATTCGTTAGACACTAGTTTAGTTGCCATAACACTACCAACACGTAATGCATCTTGCTCTGGAACACCAATAACCCATGCTAATGGATAAAAAACGTAACCTAAGCAATCTTGGAAGCTAATACCAAAAATCATGCTGAAAATTGCATTCACTGCAGCAATTAAGGCAATAAACCCAATCAGCATTGCAGCTACGATTAACGCAACTTTGAAACCAGCTAGAATGTATTCACCTAACATTTCAAAGAAGCTTTGACCTTCATGAAGATTACCCATTTGAATATCTTCTTCATTCTCAACAGAATATGGGTTAATCACCGAAAGGACGATAAAGGTACTGAACATATTCAGTACTAGAGCAGCAACAACGTATTTTGGATCTAACATTGTCATGTATGCTCCAACAATTGACATTGATACTGTCGACATTGCTGTTGCAGCCATAGTGTACATACGACGCTGAGACATTTTGCCTAAAACATCTTTATAAGCAATAAAGTTCTCTGATTGACCAAGAACTAATGAGCTCACTGCGTTGAAAGATTCCAGTTTCCCCATACCATTCACTTTAGAAAGCACTGTACCGATAATACGGATCACGAAAGGTAATACTTTGATATGCTGAAGAATACCAATTAATGCAGAAATAAAGATAATTGGACATAAAACATTCAGGAAGAAGAATGCTAAACCACCTTTCATCATGCCACCGAATACGAACTCAGTACCTTGTGCGGCATAACCTAATAAGTGATCAAATAATCCAGCGAATCCACGAACAAAGCCCTCGCCAACATCAGAGTTGAGGAAAAACCATGCTAATGCGATTTCAATAACTAATAACTGCACGATATAACGCAGACGGATCCCTTTGCGATTGTTACTCGCAATGAATGCTAATGCGCCAATAACGGCGAGTGCTAAAACGAAGTGAATGATAGAAGACATGCATGCTCCAAAAATAAAAATAAATCTTGTAGAGCATTTTATGTAACGCGTAACATTACGATGTGATTTTTGTCACAATACTATGAAACCATATACACACTATTTATTAAATAAGATAGGTTGATCACATTTTCAAAGTTACTTAAGGAACATTAAATGTACATTTAGCTTAAGTAAAAAATGCTACTAGGAAGGTTTTCCAGTAGCATTTATTAAATAGTAGAATGATTATTTCGATTGATCAAGTAATCGTATCATTTCATCTTCATCGATAACAGTTATCCCTAATTCATTAGCTTTCACTAACTTAGAGCCAGCCGCTTCACCCGCAATCACCATGTCAGTTTTTTTAGAAACACTTCCACTCACTTTTGCACCTAATGCAACTAATCTGTCTTTTGCTTCATCACGGGTTAACTGTGAAAGTGATCCAGTTAACACGACAGTTTTACCTGCAAAAGGATTTTCACCCACTTCATGAGTCACAATAATAGGTGCTTGCCATGTAATACCAGCATCATTGATCAATTGATCAATAACCGTTCTATTGTGTTCTTCTTGGAAGAAATTAACGACATGTTTAGCCACGATATCGCCTACATCAGGGACTAATTTTAGCGCGTCAACATCCGCATTTCGTAATGCTTCAAGCGTAGAAAAATGGGCGGTTAATCCACTTGCCGTTGCTTCACCGACTTCTCTAATTCCGAGAGCATAAATAAAACGCGCAAATGTCGTTGATTTAGCCTTGTCTAAAGCAGTGATCAATTTTTTTGCTGATTTTTCACCCATTCGCTCTAAACCAGATAGGATTTTTTCATCTAAACGAAAAAGATCTGCTGGCGTTTTGACATACTCTTTTTCAACCAGTTGGTCGATAATTTTATCGCCCATACCATCGACATCCATCGCACGACGAGAAACAAAATGCTTAAGTGCTTCTTTACGTTGTGCACCACAAATTAATCCTCCTGTACAACGCGCTACCGCTTCGCCTTCAATACGCTCTATATCAGATTGGCAAATTGGGCATTGCGTTGGAAAAATAATCTCTTGTGCATCAGCTGGACGTTTCTCTTCGATCACACTAACAACCTGAGGAATAACATCACCTGCTCGACGAATAACCACCGTATCGCCAATGCGTATCCCTAAGCGTTCAATTTCATCAGCATTGTGTAATGTAGCATTACTCACAACAACACCAGCAACTTGTACCGGCTCTAAACGAGCAACAGGGGTAATTGCTCCAGTACGTCCAACTTGAAATTCGACATCTTTGATAATCGTCATTTGCTCTTGAGCTTGAAATTTATAAGCAATAGCCCAACGTGGTGCTCTTGAGACAAAACCCAGCTCTTCTTGCAGAGCAATATCATCCACCTTAATAACGACACCATCGATATCAAAGCCTAAGTTAGGGCGAATTTCTTCTACATGGTGGTAAAAATCAAGTACTGCTTTGCTACCTGTGCAAAGTTTAACAGCATCACTAACGGGCAATCCCCATTTTTTAAACTGTTGTAGGCGCTTATAGTGGCTTGTTGGTAATTCTCCACCTTCGAGTACCCCGACCCCATAACAGAAAAAGGTTAATGGACGTTTTGCTGTGATACGGGGATCAAGCTGTCTTAATGAGCCGGCTGCAGCATTACGAGGGTTAGCAAAAACTTTTCCACCTGTGCGACGAGCTTCCTCATTTAAATATTCAAACCCTTTTTCATTCATAAAGACTTCGCCACGGATCTCAATACGAGCAGGAATATTTTCACCATATAAACGCAGTGGAATGGCTTTGATCGTTCTTACATTCTCAGTGATATTTTCCCCTGTTGTACCATCACCACGCGTTGCAGCTTGTACTAATACTCCATTTTCATAAAGTAAACTGACAGCCAATCCATCTAATTTTAATTCACAGCAGAAAGTAATCTCTTCACTATTCTTTAAACGATCACGTAAACGCTTATCAAACGCCAGATAGCTTGTTTCATCAAAAGCATTATCTAAGGAGAGCATCGGAATTTCATGTCTCACTTGCTCAAATGCAGTTAGAGGTAAGGCACCAACTCGCTGTGTAGGCGAATCAGAGGTAATTAATTCGGGATATTCAGCTTCTAATGCTTTTAGCTCATTCATTAAGCGATCGTATTCAGCATCAGGTATTTCAGGTGCGTCCATGACATGATAGAGATATTCATGGTGACGTAGAGTAACGCGAAGTTTATCAATTTTTTGTTGAGTGTTTTTATTCATGATTATCACCAAAGAAGAAAAACCCCCGCAAGCGGGGGTATTTTTACAGATATATACTCTAAATAATTCGAGGTGCAGCTAGGCGACAAGTAAACGAATCGCTAGGAGCATTCATCAGTATGTGACTAGTGCGAATGAACGTAGTCAACAACGCTGCAACTTGAAGTATGACGAGTATAAAGCTATTGATTTAGATCCAACGTCCTGCGAATTCTAGATTTATAAAGCTCGATTTTTTGTGGCGTTAAGAGTTTGCGTTCATCATCCAGCACAACACCACCTACATCAGATGCTATACGTTGAGCCGTAAGTAACATCAATTTAAAGTTTTGGTTAGCATCACCATAAGATGGCACCATCATAAACATTGATACACCTGGTGTCGTCAATTCCGCCATTGTATCAATATTAAATGTTCCCGGTTTCACCATATTCGCTAAACTAAACAATACAGGCCCATTAGCTGTTGGATTAAGATGACGATGGAAAATATTCATTTCACCAAACTGGAATCCAGCTTGAATGATACTTTGCATTAACGCTTCACCATCCAGCATTTGACCATGATGTGCACTTACGTTTAGAACAATAACCAGCTCTTTCTCTGCTTCTGACGCTTGTGAAGCCGATTCTGCCATTGACTCTTCAGCAGGAACATGATGCGAAACCTCAGTTTCAACAGGAGTCACATGAGCCGCTGTCTCTGAAATTGAAGGCTCAAAATTTGCAGATGGGCTTTCTGTATTAACGTGTGATTTTATTTCACTCGCAACATTAACCGCAGGAGCTGGTTTTGGCTCATCTCTAACAATAGGTGTTGGCTCTTTTTCAATCACATCAAAAACACCAAGGCTGGGCTCTTGCTGTAATGAAGTATCGTGAGAGTTCCCTTTTGTTTGGGTTTCAGACATTAATGGATCACTATCTACCACTGAAATTTCAGGTTCATGTAGAGGCGCCGATTTTATCGGTGGCTCACTCTCCCGCTTTTCAGTAGAGGATAAAGTTGATGTCTGATGACTAGCCTCAGCATATTGTGGTTCGTCATCGTTCTCATCTGACTGATAATTCTGTTTCTGACGTTTTACTGGGCGATTACGGAAAAGCTTAGAACGCTCTTTTCGACCAATCCATAAGCCGTGTAATAACAAAGCTATGATTAAAATCGCACCAACAACGATTAATATCAGACGCAAATTTTGCTGCATCATTTCTATCTCTGTTGTCTTGAGGTTTAATAGCCACGTTGGCAAATATTACTTTTTACTAAGAGTATTTGCCAATGCTCATAAGTGCAAGCCAATACTTAATTTTCTTGTCACAAAGATACACACATCAATCTCTTATGCACATTTTTTAGACAATTCATGACTAGTAAGGCTGATTATCTCCCTATATGATACTAGCTTGCCCTCATTGGAGAGAATAGGAAGTATGACAAATTTGACAGAAACGAATAAAAATTTAAATGGATTTCATTATTTTGCTCTTGGTTGGCGTTTAATTACACGCAAAGGGCTAAAACGTTTTGTTATCTTACCATTACTAGCCAATATTATTATTCTCGGAAGCGCCTTTTGGTGGTTATATGGTCAAATTGGTGGCATGGTCAATTGGATGATGGAAAAAGTGCCTGATTGGTTACAGTGGTTGAGTTATTTAATCTGGCCATTATCCGTTATTTTTATCTTATTAGTGTTCACTTATTTCTTTAGTACCTTAGCCAATATTATTGCTTCTCCGTTTAATGGATTATTGGCTGAAAAATTAGAAGGCCAAATAACTGGCATTGCACCACCAGATACGGGTATTGCGGGTATATTGAAAGATGTTCCACGTATTTTAAAACGTGAGCTAATTAAAATAGCTTATTATTTACCACGCGCTATTGTCTTGTTATTGCTCTATTTTATTCCTGCTATCGGACAAACCGTTGCCCCTATTTTATGGTTTGCTTTTGGTGCTTGGATGATGGCAATTCAATATAATGACTTCCCATTTGATAACCATAAAATTTCATTTTCAGCGATGAAATCCTCACTCAAACAGGACAAATGGAATAACCTTCAATTTGGTATGGTTATTAATATTTTTACCATGATCCCTATTCTAAATTTAGTCATCATGCCCGTCGCAATTTGTGGAGCGACTGCAATGTGGTGCGATCGTTATCGTAAACAGCATGTGCAAGATGGGCAGTGGTAAGCCTAACTAATTTAGCAACATCTCGATAAATACAAAAAACCCCGTTTTATTTAATTGTAAGCGGGGTTTTATTTTAAACTTTTTTCAATAGCGTGGTTGGGCTTATTTTGTTATTAGCCAGACTACTCAATTAATGAACGAATATAATCTTTGGTTTCTTCTCTATCCATCGGCTCACGCTCATTAATTCCCATTTCAAAGATATTTAATGCACCATCTAGTTTTTCAATAATCTCTTCATCATCTCGAATGCAGAGAATATAAGCATTTTCAAACGGTGTGAGATCAACCAATCGTAACCCTTTTTCTGTCAAAAAGTAGTTAATATATTCCAAATAAGGTAGTTCATAAGGCAACATATAAGGATCAATACTCACTTCATCCCAATCAATATTTTCAACTTGAGATAAAATCAGTGCGCCAGGTGATTCAGACAAAGAAATCTGTTCTAACGATTTCAAGTCAGGAATATCACCAAAATATTCTGTCCATTCCACATAATCCATTAATCCTTGAGCAGAGAGCGATTCGTATAGCCAATTAAGTACATCTTCTTGAGCATCGGACTCGGGTAAATTTTCACGCAAAGCTTGCGCATCTAATTCTGGTACAGCGAGTTCAAGTGCGTTAATCAACTCTTCAATGGTTTCCATTATGACCCCTGTATTTGCAAGAAATGTAGTTAAAAATAGATTATCAGCCATCAATATACTGCACATCTCTTGATTTATTAATTTGTGAATTGTCTCACTGACTCTTGATTAGAATCTTTTGGAATAAAAAGATAAAAAAGTTATAAGTATATTCATAAAGCTTATTTCCATCTTTAGCTTGATGGCGTATGGTAATTTCATCTGACCTTATAAAAAATCATGTACCGAGGATAAAAATGAGCAAGATTTTCGAAGACAACTCGCAAACTATTGGGCACACTCCTTTAATTCGCTTAAAGCATTTCGGAAATGGTAACATTCTGGCTAAAGTGGAATCTCGTAACCCAAGCTTCAGTGTAAAATGCCGTATCGGTGCCAACATGATTTGGGATGCAGAAAAGAAAGGTATTCTTAAAGAAGGTGTTGAACTTGTAGAACCTACTAGTGGTAATACTGGGATTGCTTTGGCTTATGTTGCAGCAGCTCGTGGCTACAAATTAACACTGACAATGCCTGATACCATGAGTGTAGAGCGCCGTAAATTACTCAAAGCATTAGGGGCTAATTTAGTGCTGACTGAAGGCGCAAAAGGCATGAAAGGGGCTATCGATAAAGCCAATGAAATTCGTGATAGCGATCCTGGCCGTTACCTTTTACTACAACAATTTAGTAATCCAGCTAACCCTGAAATTCATGAAAAAACCACAGGCCCTGAAATCTGGAATGACACTGATGGTGAAGTAGCTGCTGTTATTGCTGGCGTCGGCACTGGCGGTACTATTACAGGTATTGGTCGCTATTTGAAAAACACACAAGGTAAAGCAGTAACAATGGTTGCGGTTGAACCAGCAGACTCCCCTGTTATAACTCAAGCTCTAGCTGGTGAAGAAATTAAACCAGGCCCTCATAAAATCCAAGGCATCGGAGCAGGTTTTATTCCTGAAAACCTAGATTTATCGTTACTGGATCGCGTTATTCAAATCACTAACGAAGAAGCCTTTGATACTGCTCGTGAACTTATGACGAAAGAAGGTATTCTCGCAGGTATTTCTTCAGGTGCAGCTATTGCGGCAGCCGTAAAACTTGCAAAAGAGCCCGAATTTGCAAACAAAGAAATTGTGGTTATTTTACCTTCTTCAGGTGAGCGTTATTTAAGTACACCACTTTTTGCTGATATTTCTGACAGCTAAATCGCATCACTCAATTGTAAAATATTTATTAAAAAAGCACCTCAATGGTGCTTTTTTTGTGGTAGAGATCAAAGTTTGTCATCCAGACAGGTGATTTATTTCTTCGAGTTTAGTATTTAATCAATTAATTATTTCGAAGGTCGAAATTAATCAGAAAATAACCGAGATAACAAAACGAACTCTTTTATCTTTCTGAACACTATTTTTATCAGATGACGCTTTACGACTTAATATTATCTGATATTGCTACGCAAAGCAGGACAAATTCATCTACACTTACTAAGTCCTGACTTAATGTGAACAATTGAGTTATAAAAGGAAAATATCCTATGTACCAGCAAGAAGTTACTATTACAGCACCAAACGGCTTACATACTCGTCCTGCGGCACAATTTGTAAAAGAAGCCAAAACATTCTCTTCAGATATCACGCTTATCTCTAGCGGCAAATCTGCCAGCGCGAAGAGCCTTTTCAAATTACAAACGTTAGGCTTAACTCAAGGTACTGTTGTGACTATCTCTGCAGAAGGCGAAGATGAAAAACAAGCCGTTGAAGCATTGGTAAAATTAATGGCGGAATTAGAATAATTCGCGATTAATTATTAGCACAGTATTTATTCCCCTGAAACTATTCAGGGGAGTTAATTTCAATGATGATTTTAAAACAACAGTATTTTGCAATCCTATTCTTTTAAGATTATCACCAGCAAGTCGTAGGATAAATTATGATTTCAGGAATTTTAGCATCACCCGGTATCGCATTTGGTCAGACCCTTCTCCTCAAAGAAGAACCTATCATTATTAGCCAACGTAAGATCCAAAGTGATGAAATTGAGGATCAAATCGAACGCTTTAAAGACGGCCGTAATAAATCTGCACAACAACTAGAAATTATTAAAGAACGTGCTGAAAAAAACCTTGGTGCGGATAAAGCCGAAATCTTTGAAGGTCATATCATGTTGCTAGAAGATGAAGAATTAGAACAAGAAATTGTTGCTCTCATCAAAAGTGACAAAAAAACCGCTGAAGCTGCTGTTCAATCAGTTATTGAAGATCAAGCAACTGCATTAGAAGCGTTAGATGACGAATATCTAAAAGAGCGTGCGGCTGACGTCCGTGATATTGGTAAACGCTTGATGCGCAATATTTTAGAAATGCCAATTATCGATCTAAGC
The DNA here is from genome assembly GCF_003144535.1 of Proteus penneri. Classification (GTDB taxonomy): domain Bacteria; phylum Pseudomonadota; class Gammaproteobacteria; order Enterobacterales; family Enterobacteriaceae; genus Proteus; species Proteus penneri. Next base: position 12,644 of record NZ_PHFJ01000004.1, read on the forward strand.
GCTATTTCAGAAAAAGTTATTTTAGTTGCAACAGACCTTACCCCTTCTGAAACTGCTCAATTAAGCTTAGACAACGTATTAGGTTTTATCACTGATTTAGGCGGTAGAACATCTCACACCTCTATTATGGCTCGTTCATTAGAAATTCCAGCTATCGTAGGAACATCTAATGCGACACAAACCATTAAAAAAGACGATTATCTTGTTCTTGATGCGATTAATAACAAAATCATTATTAATCCATCAGATGAGGAACTCGAAACATTAAAAGCAATCAAAGACGAGTACCTGCACGAAAAAGAAGAATTGGCAAAACTTAAAGACCTACCTGCTATTACACTTGATGGGCATCAAGTCGAAGTTTGCGCTAATATTGGTACAGTTCGAGATGTTGCGGGTGCTGAACGTAACGGTGCTGAAGGTGTTGGTCTGTATCGTACTGAATTCTTATTTATGGATAGAGACTCTTTACCAACAGAAGAGGAACAATTCCAAGCCTATAAAGCGGTAGCCGAAGCAGTAGGAAGTTCTGCGGTCATTATTCGTACTATGGATATTGGTGGTGATAAAGACTTACCTTACATGAACCTACCAAAAGAAGAGAACCCATTCTTAGGCTGGCGTGCAATTCGTATTTGTCTTGACCGTAAAGAGATCCTTCATCCACAATTACGTGCTATCTTAAGAGCATCTGCTTTTGGTAAACTACGCATTATGTTTCCAATGATTATCTCTGTTGAAGAGATCCGTGCATTGAAAGCAGAACTTGAAATACTAAAAAGCCAGCTTCGTGAAGAAAAGAAAGCTTTTGATGAATCTATTGAAGTCGGTGTGATGGTAGAAACCCCTGCCGCAGCAGTGATGGCTCGTCATATGGCAAAAGAAGTTGACTTTTTTAGTATTGGGACTAACGATCTAACACAATATACTCTGGCTGTAGACCGTGGAAATGAGCTGATATCTCATCTATATAATCCAATGTCACCTGCAGTACTCAACCTGATAAAACAGGTAATTGATGCATCACATGCTGAAGGTAAATGGACTGGAATGTGTGGTGAACTTGCTGGAGATGAACGAGCAACATTGCTCCTTCTCGGCATGGGATTAGATGAGTTTAGTATGAGTGCTATTTCAATTCCTCGCATCAAAAAAGTGATTCGTAACGCGAATTACGATGATGCAAAAGCACTAGCAGAGCAAGCACTTGCTCAGCCAACTGCTAAAGAATTGATGGACTTAGTAGAAACTTTTACTAAAGAAAAGACACTGTGCTAATCGCATTAGCCAGAGCCCGGTCCCAACTACAATAATTAGGAGAAGATTCATGGGTCTGTTTGATAAATTAAAATCACTGGTTTCAGAGGAAAAGAAAGGCAGTGGCACGATTGATATTGTCGCACCACTTTCAGGTGAAATCGTCAATATCGAAGAAGTTCCTGATGTTGTTTTCGCTGAAAAAATCGTAGGTGACGGTATTGCTATCAAACCTGCTGGTAATAAAATTGTTGCGCCAGTCGATGGTACTATCGGTAAAATTTTCGAGACTAACCATGCTTTCTCTATTGAGTCTGACAACGGTATCGAGTTATTTGTCCACTTCGGTATCGACACTGTTGAACTGAAAGGTGAAGGGTTTAAACGTATCGCTGAAGAAGGTCAGCAAGTAAAAGTCGGTGATACTATTTTAGAATTTGACTTAGCTGTATTAGAAGAAAAAGCAAAATCAGTTTTAACACCCGTTGTTATCTCTAATATGGATGAAATTCAAGGTTTAACCAAAATGACAGGCCCAGTTACTGTTGGTGAAACCGTTATTATTCAGATTAAAAAATAATCTTCTGTAATGTTCTCTATTTAAACCGCCACCCATATGTGGCGGTTTTTTTATATTCAAAACCCCAAGACCAAAGACCCAAAATACTCTAAATAATTCAAGATGTAGCTAGGCGACAAGTAAATAAGTCGCTAGGAACATACACAAGTATGTGCCTAGTGCGAATGAACGCAGTCAACAACGCTACACCTTAAAGTATGACGAGTAACGCTGCAGTTTGAATTATGACGAGTAAACACCCGTCGACAAATAACGATCCCCTCTATCACAAACAATCGCCACAATCACTGCCCCTGGATTTTCTTTTGCAACGCGCAGAGCGCCAGCAACAGCCCCTCCAGAACTTACGCCACAGAAGATACCCTCTTGACTTGCTAAAAGGCGCATTGTTGATTCAGCTTCGGTTTGAGACATATCAATCACACTATCCACCAGCTCTTTTTTAAAAATTCCCGGCAAATAAGCGGGTGACCAGCGACGAATACCTGGAATTTGGCTTTTTTCTTCTGGCTGAAGTCCAATGATTTGTACTTGGTCAGATTGTGTTTTTAAATAACTACCTACACCTGTAATGGTGCCTGTTGTGCCCATACTTGACACAAAATGTGTAATACGGCCTCGCGTCTGTTGCCAAATTTCGGGGCCTGTTGACAAAAAATGGGCTCTTGGGTTATCTGGATTATTAAATTGATCTAATACCTTTCCTTCGCCCTGCTGTTCCATTTGTTGTGCAAGATCTCGCGCACCTTCCATACCGACTTCACGACTTACTAAAATCAATTCTGCGCCATAAGCTTGCATAGAAGCTTGACGCTCTTTACTCATATTCTCAGGCATTAACAATTTTAAGCGGTAACCTTTTACCGCCGCAATCATCGCCAAGGCAATACCCGTATTACCACTGGTTGCTTCAATCAGCGTATCACCCGGTTTTATTTCACCGCGTAATTCCGCTTGTTCAATCATCGATAATGCAGCTCTGTCTTTAACTGAACCTGCAGGATTATTGCCTTCAAGTTTAACCCAGATTTCAGCGTCTACCTCTTGCGTAAGTCGTTGTAGTTTTACTAATGGTGTATTACCAATAAATTGTTCTAACCCTGCCACAATAAGTCCCTGCTCATTTATTTGTCTGTATTAATGAAGAAATCACATTTAACTTATTAACGCAATAATATTAATGCAATTCGATAAGTCTCTTTGCTTTTATAGAAACCAAAACACCCACGCCAGAAATAAGCATGGGTGAAAAAGAGTGAAATTAGCGATAGATTAATAATGAAATTAGGCAGTATAAGCTAACGATACCGTTTTTAAGGGTGTATCGCCCGAATATAAACGGGCTTGAGCACCGCCCATATAATAGGTGTTTCCTTTTGTTGGCGTTAAAGACATCTCATTCCATACTGCCGTAATTGGCGTTTTATTCCATCCTATGGGCTGTAAAATCAATTGCCAATAATGTCCTTTAGGTGAAACCTCAATGACTTTAACCGGTAATCGACAAACACTATTTTCATGTGTACTTAATGCTATTTCCCAAGGGCGTAAAAACACATCGACTGAACCTTGATAAAGCGGTATCACCGATAATGGCAAGTGATATCCCCCAATCTGTAATTGAGCGCCATTAATTTCACCTTGTAGATGATTCACATCACCTAGAAATTCTAAAACAAAGCGGCTTTGTGGTGATTGCCATACTTCTTGTGGTGTCCCTACTTGCTCTATTTTACCATTCCCCATAATCACAATGCGATCAGCAACTTCCATCGCTTCCTGTTGATCATGAGTCACAAAGACACTGGTAAATTTAAGCTCTTCATGCAATTCACGTAGCCAACGGCGTAATTCTGTTCTTACTTTGGCATCTAAAGCACCAAAAGGCTCATCTAATAATAAAATTTGAGGCTCTACAGCCAAAGCCCTAGCTAAAGCCACCCGCTGTTTTTGCCCACCCGATAATTGTGCTGGGTAACGTTGCGCTAAATGAGGCAATTGGATCATCTCTAACAACTGCTGCACTTTTTTATGAATAGCTTCTTTGTTCGGGCGCTCTCGTCGAGGTAATACTGTTAAACCAAAAGCAATATTCTCAAATACGGTCATATGGCGAAACAGCGCATAGTGCTGAAAAACAAAGCCAACTTTGCGATCTCTCGCATGCAATTGGCTAACATCCTGCCCTTCAAAACAGATTTTTCCTTGGGTTTGATGTTCTAATCCCGCAATAATACGTAAAAGCGTTGTTTTTCCTGATCCTGAAGGCCCTAACAGTGCCACCATTTCACCTGAAGCGACATCAAGGGTGACATCATGCAACACTTCAGTGCGATCAAAATATTTTGTGACACTATTAATTTCAATACTCATATTTTGCCTCTACTTTGTGTCAATAATGATGTCATTGCTGACGGGCTAAATGCCATTGCAAAGCACTTTTAAACATTAAGGTAAAAATTGCCATCATCGCGAGTAATGCAGCTGCAGTAAATGCACCAACAGTATTGTAATCTTGATGCAGCAATTCAACTTGTAACGGCAGTGAATAGGTTTCACCACGAATAGCACCAGATACCACCGAAACAGCGCCGAACTCACCAATGGCTCTGGCATTGGTTAAAACCACACCATATAACAATGCCCAGCGAATATTTGGTAATGTCACACGCCAAAACATTTTCCATCCACTCGCCCCTAATAACACCGCGGCTTCATCTTCTTGGCTACCTTGACTCATCATCACCGGCACCAGTTCTCTAACAACAAAAGGACAAGTGACAAATACGGTGACTAAAACCATTCCCGGCCATGAGAACATAAGCTGAATATCAAACTGAGATAACCATTGACCAGCCCAGCCATTACTGCCGTAAAAAAGCAAGTAGAGCAGTCCAGCGACAACAGGCGATACCGCAAAAGGGATATCAATGAGTGTCATTAATAGTTGTCGCCCCGGAAAACGAAAGCGAGTAACCAGCCATGCCATACTGACACCAAACAACATATTGACAGGCACCGTGATTAACGCGATTAATACCGTTAACCAGACAGCATGTAACATATCGCTGTCTAATAAGTTTTCAGTAAATATTTCAACACCTTTTGAAAACGCAGTCATAAAGATCCACGCAATCGGCACAACTAAAAATAAAATGGATAACACAACGCCTGTAAGAATTAATCCCCACTTTACCCAATCTATTTGGCGACGATAGATAGAGCGTTGTTGCATAATATCTGACATCAATGCCCCCTCAACCGTTGACCAAATCGGCTTTGTAATCCATTAATTGAAAACAGTAAGACTAAAGAAACAAGTAAAATCACGGAAGCCACAGCACTTGCCGCAGGATAATCAAATTCTTGCAATCGAATAAAAATCATCAAAGAAACGACTTCTGTTTGCCATGCAATATTGCCAGCAATAAAAATCACAGCGCCAAACTCACCTAAACTGCGCGTAAACGAGAGCGCAGTTCCCGCTATTAGCGCCGGCGATAACTCCGGTAATACAACCTTACGAAAAGTTTGCCAACGACTCGCCCCGAGTGTTTCAGCAGCTTCTTCATACTCAGGGCCTAACTCTTCAAGCACTGGCTGAACTGTTCTTACAACAAAAGGTAAACTGGTAAAAGCCATAGCAACGGCGATGCCAATCCATGTATTAATGACTTTGATATCAAATTTATCCAATACAAAACCGTACCAGCCTTGTGTTGAAAAAAGAGTTGCAAGCGTCAAGCCAGCAACAGCCGTAGGTAAAGCGAAAGGTAAATCCATTAAACCGTCAAGTAGTCGTCTACCCGGAAAACGGTAACGAGTAATGATCCATGCAAGCAACATACCGAAAATAGCATTAAAAATACTGGCAACCGCAGCCGCTAATAGTGTGACTTTATACGCAGCCACAATTTGAGGATGTGTTATCACCGCCCAATATTGGGACCAACTCATATCAGAAAGTTGCACAACCAGCGCACTCATTGGTAATAGTAAGATCAAGCAGGTATAAAACAGTGTTCCGCCTAAGCTTAATCCAAATCCCGGTAATACCCGCTTACTGGTTGTGATAAACATTATTGACGTCCTTGCACTAATAACTTGTCAAGCATGCCATCAGTTGTGAAATGCGTTTTCATCACGTTATTCCAATCACCAAATATCTCTTCAACGGTAAATAAAGATGTTGTTGGAAACTGTGCTGCTTTTTGAGCCATGACTGCTTTATCATTTACGCGATAGTTAAATTGCGTGATGATCTCTTGTGCTCTAGGGCTGTATAAATAATTGAGGTAAGTTTTTGCCAATGTTTCTGTGTTATTACGTTGCACATTTTTATCAATCCAAGCGACTGGAAACTCAGCTAGAATATCTACAGGTGGCACAATAACTTGATATTCATCTTCACCATATTGCTGGCGAATATTATTAACTTCGGATTCAAAACTGATCAGCACATCCCCAAGCCCACGTTCAATAAAAGAGGTTGTAGCACCACGACCTCCCGTATCAAACACTTCAACATTTTTAAGGAACTTTTTCATTGCTTCTTGGGTTTTTGCATCATTACCATAAGCTTTTTCAAAAGCGCCCCAAGCAGCTAAATAGGTATAACGCCCATTACCTGATGTTTTTGGATTAGGGAAAACCACTTTGACATCTTCGCGGGTTAAATCCTCCCATGTTGTAATATTTTTAGGATTACCTTTGCGAACTAAATACGCCATAGTGGAATAATAAGGTGAGCTATTGTTAGGCAAACGTTGTTGCCAATCTGCAGGAATAAGCTTGCCTTTATCATGCAGAATTTGCACATCTGTAACTTGGTTATAGGTCACTACATCCGCAGGTAGCCCTTGCAATATCGCAAGTGCTTGCTTAGAAGAACCCGCATGAGATTGTTTAATAGTCACTTTGTCATCAGGATGCTGCGCATCCCACTGCGTTTTAAAATCACTATTTAGCTGTGTGAATAACTCTCGCGCAATGTCATAAGAGCTATTAAGTAATTGAGCGGCCCCTGCATAACTACTAACAACCAAAGACAATACTGCGGTTGTTTGTAATGCAAAGGTTTTGATTGTATTTTTCTTCATCAAAAGTACCCATCATTGTAAGTTTTATTCTAATGGTTACTTTATCGGCTTTATTTATAACAGTGTAGTTAGCTTTTGTTATTTGATATAACTGAAAGATATTAAAAATGAATAAAACTCAGGCTAATTTATTAAATTTGTATCAATTACTATTAATATGAAAAAAATTCAGACAAAAATGCCCGCTTTAAAAGCAGGCATTTCATTAATAAAACGTATTTAACACTAGATAATGATTACAGTGCTTTTAATACTTCGTAAGAAGGTGCGAAGTAATAACTTCCTGTTACCGGTTTACTCATACGTAATAGGTCGTCATGTTTGCCATCTAATTCACCAAACATGCTCAATAATTGCTGCTCGATGTTATATAAACGACCACAGTAAGCTAAGAAATATAAACCATGTTTGCCGCTTGCAGTGCCGTAAGGTAGGCTGTGACGTAAAATCGCTAACTCTTCACCATCTTCTTCAATCACAACACGAGAAACGTGAGATGTCACATTACGTTCTGATTCATCAAGTTCAACACTGTCTTTTTTAGTACGACCGATCATTTTCTCTTGATCTGATTCACTAAAACGAGCCCATTTTTTTAGGTTATGCTCATAACGTTGAACTAAAACATAACTACCACCCGCATCAACACCATCATTAATTAGCGCAACACCATAACGCTCATCATCTTGTGGGTTTTCTGTACCATCAATAAAACCACTTAAATCGCGCTCTTCTATCCAACGGAAACCATGAATTTCTTCTTCAACTTTGATTGCATCACCAAAAGCAGTAATTGCAGCTTGAGCGAGTGAGAAATTCACATCATGGCGCATAGATTGAATGTGAATAAGGAGATCACGTTGTGTCGCTGGTGCTAAACCTTTACCTAATGGGCGAAAAGGTTTTAGCTCAGGAGCACTGTTTTCATCTGATAATTTTTTCCAAAGATCAGAGCCAAATGCAACAACTGCGCCTAATGACGCATCAGGAAATTGCTTTTGTAAATCAGATAATGATTGCATGAATTTCTGACACCCTTCACGCAGAGCATCTAATTCACCCACGACCATTGCTTCAATAAAAAGACCAAATTTACTATGTGAGACTAAAATGCCACTTTGTGCATGAGACATATTGCTTTCCTAATCAATAATCAAAACACCCAAAATGATGTTGATTATATCGAATATTTTTTTCTGAATATTTGCCTTTTAACAAATATCAGACAGTCTAGTTATAAACTATTCCTTGTTTTATAAGGAATAGCGTTAAAGCGATTTATTAAGCCAAATAATTTGCGTTAATGTCCAGTTTGATAAAACTTCATCAGGTGGCATTAATCCGTCGGGGCCATCCCATTGGCCACTAAAGACATAACTTACCGATTTAGCTTCTGCAGATTGGCACAAAATGGTTCTCTGCTTTTCATCTTTAGGACCTTTGCTACACGCACCAAATGCTTTCTTATAAATATCTTTAAATGGTGTACCTATCGTTGTGCCCCAATCTGTCATTGCCTTATCATCAAAGACTTCTATTTTCTCAACGGTACTTTTTTCTTTGCCATAGAAAGCCACTTGAACTTTATTATCTTTTAATGCTTGAACGACAACAATAATATCACTACCTTGCATCTCCATACCTTCACGGTAATTGAAGCTACCACCTAACTCATTTTTTATTTCACTTTCTGTTATTTTTGTTGATTGGGTGATATTTCCTAATCCATTAGCAGAAACGGTTAACGTATCATTTGAAAACCAATTCATCGGATTTAGTGCAGAAAAAGACATTCCTCCCATGGATGAACAGCCACTTAATAGCAAAACACTCGTGCTTAAACACAAGGGTAACCAAAACTTAGGCATCATTTATTTCTCCGTTAAACTTTTTCATCACACATTAAAATAGATATTGAGGGTATCAAGCACACCTTATCTTACTCTTTGTATTGCCTCAAACATCAGGCTAAAACAGTTACAATAAGTCAGCATAACAAAATATATACTGATTTGATCTTAGATAACCACATGAAAAGAAAGCCTAGTTACGACCATCAACATAACATTTTGTTCCACAGAAAAGGCAATATCAGATTTTACGTATAAAATAAGAAGTATAAACGTAAGAATAGAAACAAAGAAAAAGAGATAAGTATAAAGGGAAGAGAAACAACCCCTAAAGATATCAGGGGTTTAAACACAATTAAAGATCGAAATCCTGATCAACAATTAATCGCTTAGTATAAGTTGTGCTTTCTTGATTTTGATCTTCATACAATAACTTCTCAAACATACAAATTGTTGCATCATTTTCTTCTGGTACAACTAATGTAATTTGTGGGCATCCTTTCGCAATCAGTTTTTTCTCTAATCGGGAGATCAATGCATTCGCAATGCCTCTTCCTCGAAAGTCAGGATGAACAGCTAAATAGTATAAAGAGCCACGATGACCATCGTAGCCTCCCATCACAGTGCCTACAAGCTCACCTGACACTTCTGCTATCAAAAATAAATCGGGTGAGTGGTTTAACTTTCTTTCAATATCAATTTCAGGATCGTTATCGGGCGATATCAAATCGCAACGCTCCCAAAGTGTAATAATTGCCTCAAAATCATCTTGGCGAAATACACGTATTTCCATGGCTTTGCCCATTATTAGTCATATAAATCTGAATTTATTATCGCTTGTTTAGTTTATGAATCAACTTGAAAATGAGAACATAGACAATATGAAGTTCTATTTTTAATAAATATGATAAAAACTGTAGGTTATTATGAGTTTACCTGATATTCATCGCGTTAAAGAATTTTTCTTATCACTACAAGATACAATTTGTCACTCTCTTGAAAATATAGACCCAAAAGGCACTTTTCAGCAAGATACTTGGGAAAGAAAAGAAGGTGGTGGTGGTCGTACTCGCGTTTTAACTAATGGCGCTCTTTTTGAACAAGCTGGCGTCAATTTTTCACATGTTTATGGCGACACTTTACCGAAATCAGCCACTGCACATCGCCCAGAATTAGCAGGACGTCGCTTCCAAGCAATGGGAGTTTCATTAGTTATTCACCCTATTAATCCTTATATTCCGACTTCTCATGCTAATGTGCGTTTTTTTATTGCTGAAAAAGAAGGTGAAGATCCAGTGTGGTGGTTTGGTGGCGGCTTTGACTTAACACCTTATTATGGATTTGAAGAAGATGTTATTCATTGGCATAAAGTTGCTAAATCTGTTTGTACTCCTTTTAGTGAAGATTATTACCCTCGTTATAAAAAATGGTGTGATGACTACTTTTATATTAAACACCGCAATGAACCTCGTGGTGTGGGTGGCCTTTTCTTTGATGATTTAAATACCCCAGATTTTGACCACTGTTTCGAGTTTGTCCAACACGTTGGACTTGGTTATCTTGATGCCTATTTACCTATTGTTGAAAAGCGCAAATCAATGCATTGGGGAGAGCGAGAACGCCAGTTCCAACTCTATCGCCGTGGTCGCTATGTTGAATTCAATTTAGTGTGGGATAGAGGGACATTATTTGGCTTACAAAGTGGTGGAAGAACTGAATCAATTTTAATGTCTATGCCACCTTTAGTCCGTTTTGAATATGATTACTCCCCTGAACCCAATACCCCTGAAGCAAAGTTATACAGCGATTTTTTGATCCAAAAAGAGTGGGTGTAAAAAACTTAATTTATTGATGATAAAGCCACATTAAAAATGTGGCTTTACTAAAGTAGAACTAGAAGTTTAATGACAAATATTGTCTAAAATCAATTAAATAAAAAAGCCAGTAACCCTGTGACTTTATTTTTATTTTCCCAACCTTCTCCTTTCATACAGGTATTAAAATAATCCCTACGCTGCCATTCATTCACATCTGAAGGAAAAGATGTTCCTGCCCTTGAGTTTGAAATATCTTTGCCATTTATTTTCATTGGAGCAAAAGAAGGCTGACTTGAAGCTACATATCTCGCGGGATATAGCGCATTGGCTTCTTGCATACACATGTTTTTAGCGATATCTAAAGGAGATGGTATGGTGGTGTTTGCTTCCCATTTTTCAGGTGTTGCACAAGCAGAAAGCATAAAAACTGATGTGATAATAATCTTTTTTTTCAACGTAGTAGCTCTTTAAGGCGAATAGGTATCAATTGCATTTTAGCTATTTTTTTAAAGAAATAATTAATTTTTTATGAAATATAAAAAGCGACTAACAACAGTAACATCCAAATAACTCATTGAATTATAGATATAAAAAAGCCACATAAAATGTGGCTTTTTACTTAAATAATAAAATTTCTTATTTAGATTTCTTTAAGTGCGACATTAAACGTTTACGTTTACGCATTTGAGAAACGGTTAATTTATTTTTCTTATCCGCATAAGGGTTTTCACCCTCTTTAAATTGAATACGGATTGGCGTACCCATCACTTGCAAAGTACGACGGAAATAGTTCATCAAATAGCGCTTATAGCTATCTGGTAAATCAGTTACCTGATTACCATGGATAACCACAACAGGTGGATTATAACCACCGGCGTGTGCATATTTCATTTTTACACGGCGTCCACGAACAATCGGTGGCTGGTGATCATCTTCTGCCATCTTCATGATACGAGTGAGCATAGAAGTCCCTACACGACGAGTTGCACAGACATAAGCTTCTTGAATTGATTCAAAAAGATTACCTACGCCACTTCCATGTAATGCAGAAATAAAGTGAACACGCGCAAAATCAACAAAGCCTAGTTTAAGATCAAGCATTGCTTTTACTTGTTCGCGATCGTCTTGTGTCATGCCATCCCATTTATTGACAGCAATGACTAATGAACGACCTGCATTCAAGATATAACCTAATAATGAAAGATCCTGATCTGAAATACCTTCACGGGCATCGATTACCAGCAATGCAACGTTAGCATCTTCAATGGCTTGTAATGTTTTGATAACAGAGAATTTTTCGACTGTTTCTTTTACTTTACCGCGTTTACGAACACCCGCAGTATCGATAATGATATAGTCTTTATCATCACGTTCCATAGGGATGTAGATACTGTCACGGGTTGTACCCGGCATATCGTAAACAACCACACGATCTTCACCAAGCATACGGTTTGTCAGTGTTGATTTACCAACGTTAGGACGACCAACAATCGCTAATTTTACTGGTAATGTAGAAGGATCGAAGTCATCTTCTTCCTCTTCTAATGCTTGCGCTTCTTGTTCTGCTTCTAATGCAGCCCAATAAGCCGCATTTTCTTCTTCTTCAGTCAGCTCGACTTCTTCTTCCACTACTTTACCCGTAATTGGTAATAACGCTTGTTCAATCAATTGAGCAACACCACGGCCATGGGATGCCGCGATTGGGAAGATTTCACCTAATCCTAAAGAGTAAAAATCGGCTAATGCAGTATCAATATCAATACCGTCAGTTTTATTCGCAACTAAATACGTTTTTTTCTCGACACCACGAAGGTGTTTTGCAATACCTTGGTCTGCTGGCATCAAACCCGCACGAGCATCAACTAAAAACAGTACGATATCGGCTTCTTGAATAGCCTGTAGCGATTGTGATGCCATATGAGTTTCAACACCCTCTTCAGCACCATCAATACCACCGGTATCAATAATAATAAATTCTTCGCCTTCTAACTCTGCTCGACCATATTTACGGTCACGGGTGAGGCCAGGAAAATCAGCAACTAATGCGTCTCTTGTGCGTGTTAGTCGATTAAATAACGTGGATTTACCCACGTTAGGGCGCCCTACTAAGGCAATAACGGGTATCATTTTTTGATGCCTCATAAAAATACAATCACAAACCTGATTGTATTTTACATGTAATTACTAAAAAGACGAAACGGCTCCTTTAAAGGAGCCGTAAAATAAATAGATTTGTCAGCAATTAATTACCGACTATAAAGATAAAGCTTACCGTCACGAGCTTGGATCATCAGTTTATCTTGTACCGCTTGAGGGCGGCTTAATAAGCCTGAGCTATTCACTTGGTTTTGTGCAATAAATTTACCTGTGTTGGTATCAATCCAATGGAGATAACCTTCTGCATCACCAACAACTAAATAGCCATCAAAAATAGCCGGAGCAGTTAAATTACGATGCAATAAATCTTCTTGTGTCCATAATGTCACACCATCAGATTTACGCACAGATAAAACTCTATCATTTTGGTCAACTAGGTAAAGATTATCACCCAACAACACCATATCATTGACTGAGCCTAGCTCGCGTTTCCAAAGGATTTGTCCAGAACGCATATCAAGGCTAACTAAATTACCGTTATACGCCATTGCATAAACTGTATTTTCATCAATAATCGGTGTGATATCCACATCATTTAATCGGCTAATTTCAGTAGAGCCTTTAATTTGTGAAATATTTTGTTGCCAAATCAATTGTCCTTGAGAAAGGACAACCGCACTGACGCGACCATTATCCGCACCAATAATCGCTGCGCCATAAGCGACAGCAGGTGCAGACTCGCCACGAAGAGATAATGAAGGAGTGTCTAAGTTAATAGTCCAAGCAATCTCACCACTTAATAAGTCAAGTCCTTGCAACATGCCATTACTGGTATGAATAAGTACTAGACCATCACTAACAACAGGTTTTGAAATGGCTTCACCAGCAACGTCTGTTTCCCAATCAATGGAGCCATCCTCTGTGTTCAGTGCATATACTTTCGCTTTTTCCGTTCCCACAAAAACGCGAGTGCCTGAAACTGTTAATCCACCAGAAAGTAATGCAGACTCATTGGATGAAAGAAAACCTGTTTTAATAGAGAGATCTTGCGACCAAAGCTCTTTACCTGTTTCTACATCTAATGCTTTAACTAAACCATGGCGATCAGCGACATAAATAACTGCGCTATCCCATGTTGGTGACAAGTGAGAATAGTATTTACCAATACCATTTCCAACTGATTTGTCCCAAACAGCTTTAGGTGTAAATTGGCTTTGCACCTCAGGCAATGGAGACATTGTCACATTGTCCTGTTCACTAGAACATCCTGCCAACAAAGCAGATGCTAGTAGACCAACCAGGAGAGTTTTACGCAGTTGCATGTCTGAAGATCCCTTTAATTGGATAAATTATTGAGTTTAAGTTCAACCAGTGAGCGAATAGCACCCGCGTTTTCATCAGTTAACGCGCTACGATAAGCGGCGGCTGCACCTGCATTATCGCCTTTCTTCGCTAAGACATCACCACGGATATAATTTTTCATTCCATTCCATGCTTTGCCCTTCACTTGCTCTAAAGAAACTAAAGCAGCATCTGTTTTATCTAATGCTAATTGTACGCGAGCTAAACGAAGATTAAGCATATCTGCAAATGCGTCATTTTTTACTTTTGCCACCGCATTAGTTAGATGACGTTCACCACTGACTAAATCATTAGCATCGATAGCAATTTGAGCTAATTCTAATGAAGCTAAAGCGCCATAAATATCATTGGTTTCAGTAACAAATTTTTCAGCTAATGCAATATTTTCAGGCGTAGGCTTAGCAAGTGCCTCACTGATTGTTGCAAAAGCACCTGCACTTTCTTGCAGTCGATTTGTTTGGTGTGATTGCCAATATTTCCAGCCAAATACACCACCAAAACCAATAACAGCGGCTAAAACGATAGTTAAACCGTAGTTTTTAAAGAACTGTTTAATTGCATCAACTTGTTCGTTTTCGGTGCTATAAACTTCCACAAGTCTCTCCTTAACCTAATAACAGAGTCAATTGCTGAGCGAGGTCATTGCGAGCAACGATTGTTTGTTCCCCTGAACGCAAATCTTTCACTGCAACAGTGCCGGCATTAATTTCATCTTCGCCTAAAATAAGAGCAATTTTAGCGCCTTGTTTATCAGCACGTCCTAACTGCTTTTTAAAGTTGCCATTACCATGATTCGTCATTAAACGTAATGTTGGTAATTGATCACGAATTTCTTCAGCCAGCATTAATGCTGCACTTTGGCTCTTTTCACCAAATGAAGCGAGATAAACATCAGCGACATTAGTATCTGCAACAAATTCAGGATTAACCGCTTGAACTAATAAGATCATGCGCTCCATCCCCATAGCAAAACCAACTGCCGGTGTCGGATGTCCACCAAGTTGTTTCACAAGGCCATCATAACGGCCACCGGCACACACTGTTCCTTGTGAACCTAATGCACTAGTTACCCACTCAAAGACAGTACGGTTATAATAGTCTAACCCACGGACTAAACGCTGATTAACACGGTATGTAATACCGACAGCGTCCAATAAGGCACAAAGACCATCAAAATGCGCTCTTGATTCGTCATCAAGATAATCGAAAAGTTCAGGCGCATCATTCAATAAAGTCTGAATTTCTGGATTTTTTGAGTCTAAAACACGTAATGGGTTAGAATACATACGACGTTTGCAGTCTTCATCTAACTTATCGACATGTTGTTCTAAGAAAGCGACTAACGCTTCACGATATTTAGCACGCGCTTCTAGTGAACCAATAGAATTAAGTTCTAATGTTACATGTTCTGCAATACCTAACGCTTTCCACCAACGCGCAGTCAGCATAATTAATTCTGCATCAATATCAGGGCCTTGTAGGCCAAAGACCTCTGCACCTAACTGATGGAATTGACGATAACGACCTTTTTGAGGGCGCTCATAACGAAACATTGGCCCTAAATACCATAAACGCTGTTCTTGATTATAAAGCAAACCATGCTCGATACCTGCACGAACACAACCTGCTGTATTTTCTGGGCGTAATGTCAGACTTTGGGCATCTTCACCACGATCGGTAAAAGTATACATTTCTTTTTCAACAACATCGGTCACTTCACCAATTGCTCGCTGAAATAGAGGGGTATGCTCTACGATAGGTGTTCTGATTTCACTAAAGCCGTAACCTGCTAAAATTTGTTTTAGCGTATTTTCAATTTTCTGCCATACACGAGTGTCAGCAGGTAGATAGTCGTTCATACCACGAATGGCTTGGATTTTTTGGGCCACTTTTCTTCTCTAATAGTTATTAATTGATTGTTAGGCTGATTATAGAAGCGAAATCAATCAGTATTCAACGTGAAATCAATAGTAAAACTGGCTCATTGATTAATGAGCCAGTTTTTTGAGTATTATTTGTCCAATTGATTTATGTTTATACGCATATTGTCATCAAGCATTGATGCTTTAGCACGAATTTTGGCTTCTAATAGATCAATCATATTAACGTTATCAAGACGCTCTTTTTGTCTCACACCATCTTCATAAAAACCGCTGCGTGTTTTTGCGCCAGTTACACCTAATGTTGAAACTTCAGCTTCGCCAGGGCCATTAACAACACAACCAATAATAGAGACATCCATAGGTGTGATGATATCTTCCAAACGTTGCTCTAATTCGTTGACGGTTCCAATAACATCAAATTCTTGACGGGAACACGTTGGGCAAGCAATAAAGTTAATTCCGCGAGAGCGAATACGTAATGATTTTAAGATATCAAAACCAACTTTAACTTCTTCAACCGGATCGGCCGCCAATGAGATCCTTAATGTATCACCGATACCTTCTGATAATAAGATCCCAAGGCCAATCGCAGATTTAACTGATCCGGCTCTTGCCCCTCCCGCTTCGGTGATCCCAAGATGCAGGGGTTGATCTATTTTTTTCGCTAATAAACGGTAAGAATCAACAGCGAGGAAAACATCAGAAGCTTTTACACTAATTTTAAATTGTTCAAAATTAAGTCTTTCAAGAATATCAACATGGCGCATTGCTGATTCAACTAACGCTTCAGGTGTTGGTTCTCCATATTTCTCTTGAATATCTTTTTCAAGTGAACCACCGTTTACTCCAATACGAATCGGAATATTGTTATGACGAGCACAGTCAACAACTTGGCGAATACGCTCTTCACTACCGATATTACCTGGATTGATACGCAAACAATCAACACCATATTCAGCAACTTTTAATGCGATACGATAATCAAAATGGATATCAGCCACTAAAGGCACATTAACTTGCTGCTTAATTAATTTGAATGCTTCTGCAGCATCCATTGTAGGTACAGAAACGCGAACAATATCCACCCCTACACGCTCCAGAGATTTTATCTGGCGAACAGTCGCTTCTACGTCTGTCGTTCGTGTATTCGTCATCGACTGTACTGCGATAGGAGCACCATCGCCAATAGGTACATTACCCACATAAATTCGTGTCGATTTACGACGAATGATAGGTGATTCTTTATGCATTGATTAATTCTCCCATGCTTCCATGCTTGCTCAAATATGTAGTCAGATTAAGCACTCGGTACTGTTATTTTTGCTATTTTTCCAGTAAAACGGCTTAAATCAACAGATTCACCATTAAACTGTATGCGAGTAACAGAAGGTGCGCCTATTTTTAGTTTATAAGGTTGCTCACCATCAAATTCCAAACGATCACCCGCTTTCTTAATACCATTAAATAAGACTTTATTTTGAGCATTACGAACTTCTAACCAACATTCACCATCAAACATAAGAACCAATTGGTTCGCAATCGCAGGGGCTTCCGAAGAGGTAGATTCTTGTTCTGAATCTGCCCGAGAAGTTGTTGATGTTGTTAAAGGTGATACGGGTAATGGAACCGTTCTCACTTCTGTTGGTGCTGGTGATGTAGTTTCAGTCGTTGGTGATGTTGTAGCGACATTATTCGCTTGATTATCAACTAATGACGAAGCAGGTACTTGTAAATTATCACCTTCAGATGTTGACGTATTATCTGAGGTTACTAAAGAAGAATCTATCGGGTTGGTGTTTTCTTGTGCGCTACTTTGCCCTATGTCTTGAGATGCCATAGAGACTAATTCTTGTTGATCAGCCTGATGACCTTGCCACCACCAAATCCCTACGAGAGCAACCATAATAATCAAAATCACCCATGTGATTTTCATTAGCCAACCTTCACGTTTTTTATGACGTTTTCCTAATGAATAATTTTGTGTGGTTGTCATTCTAATTTGTTTAACTGGAGCTTGTTGGTCGATAAAACCAAGGATTTCTTTTTCAGGAACGCCAACTAACTTAGCGTAAGAACGCATGTATCCGCGTAAAAATGTTGGTGCAATGTCAGAAGAAACAGAATCTGTTTCAATGTCGCGCACTGTTGATAACTTCAAACAAAGTCGATCAGCAACAGTTTGTTGTGTTAGCCCCACTTTTTCTCGTGCCTGGCGTAAAAGTTGACCTGCTGTTAATTTCACTTCTTCGGTTTTGTTTTCAGTATTCATTAGCAATCTAGGCACTGTGGCTATTGGATGTTTAACATTGATGAACTCGCAAAAGCACCAAGTACCTTAACGTCTCACCGCGAATTTATTGATATTTTATGATCACTTTGCTGACAAACCAAATAATCTGGCGGTATATCTTCAATTGACACACTATTATTGTTTAATAGTTTTTGTTCACAAAGGAAATTACCATAAAGCCTTAATACATTAACATTTACTGGCTTCGACTTCATCGCTAATTTGTAATAATCTAACGCTTGAATAGAATTTCCCAATAACTGAGATGTTAATGCCATTCCTAAATTAGCATCAGGGTGATTTGGTATCACCGATAACACTTTTTGGAAATGATATTGTGCTATTTGATATTGTTTTTCAGCTAAATATGCATCACCTAATTGTAAACGTGTAGACACTGCAACACGTTGTTGATTGGCTGATGATTGGCAACCTAATGTCAATAACATCACGCCAATAGTTATAACTACTGATGATATCCTTATCATCGCTTTATTCCTCAAATATATTCATCCGTGTTCTCTCTACATTGTAATTGTGTAATACACTTCACAAAGAAAGAGATTCCTAACCGTATCAGACTGCTTTTACTGAAATTAGTTCACCTTGTTGGCGTTTTTTCAGTGTACGTTTTGTACGGTCAATAACATCGCCGGCTAATTGTCCACAAGCCGCATCAATATCATCACCTCGCGTTTTACGTACAATCGTCGTAAAACCATATTCCATTAATACTTTAGAAAAACGGTCAATTCGACTATTGGAACTACGTCCATATGGTGCACCTGGGAACGGGTTCCATGGAATTAAGTTAATTTTACATGGTGTATCTTTTAAGCATTCTGCTAATTGGTGAGCTTGTTCTGTGCTGTCATTGATATGATCAAGCATAACGTATTCAACAGTCACACGCCCTTGGTTCGCATTTGATTTGGCGATATAACGGCGAACACCTTCAAGAAACATTGCAATATTATATTTCTTATTAATTGGAACAATTTCATCACGAATATCATCAGTTGGCGCATGTAATGAAATAGCTAAAGCCACATCAACCGCATCTGCTAATTTATCTAATGCAGGAACAACACCTGATGTAGAGACAGTAACGCGACGTTTTGATAAACCAAAACCAAAATCATCCATCATAATTTCAAGTGCTGGAATAACATTATTTAGATTCAGCAACGGCTCGCCCATTCCCATCATAACAACGTTAGTAATAGGACGACGGCCTGTCTCTTTTAATGAGCCAATAATTTTAGCGGCACGCCAAACTTGTCCAATAATTTCCGATACTTTCAAGTTACGGTTAAAACCTTGCTGTGCAGTTGAACAGAATTTACACTCTAAAGCACAACCAACTTGTGAAGAAACACATAATGTTGCGCGATCATCTTCTGGGATATACACAGTTTCTACTTGTTGATCGCCAACTTTAATTGCCCATTTAATCGTGCCATCTGTTGAACGTTGTTCTTCAGAAACTTCAGGTGCTTTAATTTCAGCAATTTCTTTTAATTTATTGCGTAACACCTTATTGATATCTGTCATTTGATCAAAATCGTCATAACAGTAGTGGTACATCCACTTCATAATTTGGTCAGCACGGAAAGGTTTTTCGCCCATAGAGACAAAAAGCTCACGCATCTGTTTACGATTTAAATCTAACAGATTAATTTTAGTTTTTTGATTCACAGTATTTTCTTTAGAAACAGCGACAGAAGCGCTTGGCGCTGGAGTGGTAGATTGGGTCATGACATTGCCTCGTTGTTACACTATGCGGCCTGCATTAGCATTGATGCTAACGGGATACTTATATAATTTGTATATTTAAACAATAATAAAAAACGCCCCGTTAATTATCAAACAGGGCGTCGCATTGTACTGTTTTTCGCGTAGAGATGCTAATAAATTAGCGCGCGCAAACTTCGTTTTCAGTGAAGAAGTATGCGATTTCACGAGCAGCAGAAGCTTCTGAATCTGAACCGTGTACCGCATTTTCAGTAAAGCTATCAGCGTAGTCAGCACGTAATGTACCCGCTAATGCGTTGTCTGGATTAGTTGCCCCCATCAAATCACGATGACGCTGAATCGCATTTTCACCTTCTAACACTTGAACCATAATTGGGCCAGAAGTCATAAATTCAACTAAACCATCAAAGAAAGGACGGCCTTTGTGTTCTTCATAAAAGCCTTCAGCTTGTTCACGCGTTAAATGCAACATTTTAGCACCAATGATGCTAAAACCTGCACTTTCAAAACGGTTATAAATTGCACCGATAACATTTTTTTTCACTGCGTTTGGTTTGATAATAGAAAATGTGCGCTGAATAGCCATGTCTTACCTCTAAATTATTTTATTAATGATAACTTTTTTTATCTCTTTTATCGCAGATCATGGAAAAACGAATCAAAAACCGCATTCCCTGCAAAAAATAGTGCTCGATTATAGGAGGATAAAAATGAATTGCACAGATTGAACACCCTTTTTTTTAAAAAACTGTGGCAAAAAAGTTATGAATTATCGATCTAATCACATTTTTGACGCTTTCCATGTTCAAACTTAAAAATAACAATAAAAAAGAACCGAAATGACACACGATAAATAGCCTCTTTGTCTTTATTAAAACTTATTTTAGTGAAAAATCACTCAGTTCTCGTTTATCTCATCGTTTTAGTTTAACGAAATATAAAATTAACCATATCTGTTTGACCACTTAAATCAAGCACCGATAATTGGTATTTACCTCGTTTCTCTAGTAAATAAGAGAACGTTTCCCCATTTTCAGTCTTCCCTATTTGTTCACCATTTAAAAACCACCATTGCATACCACTTCCACCTTGCGTAGAAACGGTTATTTCAAGATTAGTTTCACCGGGCAATGGTCTTAGCAAATCACCCGCACGAATACCCGAAATAAACAAGGGAATAATGTCCTCTTTGATTGGTGGACAAGTTTCAGAAATCGGTGGTAGGCGTTTTGCTCTACGCTCTTTTTCAGGTAACCATGCTTCTAATGCTATCGGCCATAAAGCAATATCTTTTAGCTCTGCATTAGGGCAATTAGGCCCTGTGCGTTTGCCTTTATCATCTAACCAAATTTTTTCGTTGATCCCCAAAATACCTTCTTGGCTATCATTTAATAAAGTTGGCGGAATAGTGTTATCTAAGATCCAGCTTCGACGACTGACTCTACAATTGCTATCTTCTTTTGGTAATGCCTTACCTGTTGGCCAACAGATTGTTGCCGCAGTTACACTATTAGGACGTAAATCTGTTGGTGGTCTTTGTTTATTTTGATAGAAATAACCTGTTAATAAGTTATTGACCTGATTCATAATAGGAACAGCTGTCGCAAAGCCAAATTGCCCAGCAACCGGTGTTCCATCAGGCCTACCCACCCAAACGCCAATGGTATAGCGTGCATTTACACCTATAGACCACGCATCCCGATAACCATAACTTGTCCCTGTTTTCCAAGCCAAAGGAACAACAGGTGAAATTGCGCTATCTGGACGAGGTCTGGCTTCTCCGGCTAATATTCGCCTAATAATCCATGCTGATCCTTGTGACATCAACACCCGGTTTTCTATTATTTGTTCCGGTTTAAAACGTAACGGTGCTGTTTTTCCTTGCCTTGCCAACGCACTAAAGGCAGAAACAAGCTCATCCATTCGTGTCGCAGTTCCTCCTAAGATCAGCGCTAAATTAGGCTCTGAACCATAAGGAAAGCGCATTTCAATATGGTTATGACGCAATTTTGCTGCAAATTTCTTGGCACCATACACTTCGATAAGTTGCACCGCAGGCAAATTTAAAGAGCGACTTAGTGCTTCACTGGCACTGACCGCCCCATTAAAACCAGAGTCAAAATTACCAGGACGATAATTATCAAATCGACGAGGAACATCTTGTAAGAGTGATTCTGCATGAATAAGCCCTTCATCTAATGCTAGCGCATAAATAAATGGCTTTAATGTTGAACCTGGTGAGCGCCATGCACTAATCATATCGACATGACCAAAGCGCGAATTGTCATTAAAATCGGCAGAACCGACATACCCTTTCACACTCATATCCGTATGATCAACAACCAATATGGCTAAGGATGTTTTATCTGCTAATTGATACTTCCATTGATTCGCAATCTCTTCAAGTTGCCGTTGAATATTAATATCAATCGTTGTTGTAATAACAGGCTCTCGCTTTTCGTTATACATACGACGAGCCAGCAAGGGCGCTAATTGTGGTGTTTGTCTTGGTGCTAATAAAACCTGCTCTTCTTTGATTTCATTAACTTTTTCTTGTGACCATATCTGATATTCTGCCAGCCTATCTAATACTTTATCTCTAGCTGCTTGAGCACGTTCAGGGTATCTATCTGGTCGTAAACGGCTTGGCGCTTGTGGTAATACCGCCATCAATGTCGCCTCTCCTGCGGATAAATCAGCAGGTGATTTGCCTAAATAAGCCCAACTCGCTGCACCTATACCTTCTAATGTACCGCCAAAGGGTGCTCTATTGAGGTAAATCTCCAAAATTTCATCTTTTGAGTAATACCACTCTAATTGCAAGGTACGCCAAAGTTGTTTGATTTTTCCCCCTAAAGTACGGGAGTGAGGATCAATAAGGCGAGCCACTTGCATTGATAATGTGCTTCCGCCCGACACTATTCTTCCGGAACTTAGATCTTGCCATGCCGCTCGTAATATCGACATTGGATTAACACCAGGATGTTGATAAAACCAGCGATCTTCATAAGTAATTAAAGCTTCTAAATATTCAGGAGAGACATCAGCGAGTTTGACATGATAACGCCATACCCCCTCTTTATCGGCAAAGCGCCAAAGAGGTGTACCATCTTGCGCTGTAACGATAGTTGCAATTTGGGGTTCGGGATCAGGGAGAGGCCAAATTTTATCTGCGATCCAGACTAAAATCGACGTTGCTAGCAAAAAAATAATGATAACAGCAATAAGCCGTTTATATCCTAGTTTCATTCAATCACTCAAAGGAAAAAGCCCTTTCCGAAGAAAGGGCTACAAGATTTAAGGAACAACGTCAATCTTGGTTTCTGTTGATCCTATTGCACGCCAATAAGGCACATACATAGATTCAACTTGTGGTGGTGGTACTTGATAGCTACCCGGTGTTACTGCTCTTGCTAAATAGAGCAATGTTGTCGGACGATATTTATCAACAGAGATAGCGGCAACAAAGCGATCATCACGATATTCGAGATGTTTGATATTTGCTTGTCCCATATCGTCGATAAATTCCTGCAAGTCTGCAGCACTATCACTTAAGCTTGCACTACTTGATGCTAAGTTTTGGTTTTCGATTTCAAGACCAGCAGGTAATAAATCAACAACTAACGCATCAGGTACGTCTCTATCAGCAGAAACTTCCAGTTTAACCACCAGCATTTCACCACTTTGTAAGCGATTAGGATGAACGCGGTTTCCTTTTAAATCATAATAACTACGATGAACATTTAATACATTACTATAAGGAGCAGGCGCAACTTTCGGGTAGCCCACGATATTCATACGAGAATAAATAGTGGCTCCACCACGATTGTTTAGCTCTAAACCCTCTTGTAATTGCGTTGATGTTAATGTCTCATTAACTGCGCGATCGCTACTGATTGCAGGGACTTGACGATTAACAGCAACTTCCCAAGGCTGTTCTGCCATATTAATGAAGAAACGGCCGGCAAGGTATAACGAGTTGCTTTCTTGGGTTGAGAACCATTCACGACTGGTTAAATTATCAGATAGTGCCATCACACTTGCATCACGAGACTGTGTTTCAAGGTTATTTTCACTTAACAATGCAATAATTAATGCTTGGTCACGAATAGTGCTACCGTAGTCGCCTAATCCATAATTATATTTACGCGTTGTTGTCACACCTTCAGCAATTAAACTTTCAGCGCGGTTGCTATCACCCATCAGTTTTAGTGCGATGCCTAACTGAACTAAGGCTAAGCCATTTCCAGCTTGGTTACGCTCAAGATAAAGACGACGTAATTCACCTAAAGGTGCTTTTTGCTGATTCGCTAATACTAACGCAGCATAAGCCCTAGCTGAGAAACGTGCTGCATCTTGATTAACCGCATATTCATAATTAACTAAGTTTTTATCTTGTAAATAACGTAATAAGCGATCATTCGCACGTTTTAATGAATCAGCAGGAACTGAATAACCTTGTTGTGACGCACGGAATAAGAAATCAGTCGCATAAGCGGTTAACCAATATTCTTCACGTCCCCCCTGATCCCATAAAGAGAATCCGCCTTCTGATTTTTGCATCGTCAGCAGATGCGCAATACCTTTATCAATAGCTGCTTTTCTATCAGCGTCAGTTTGCGTTTTAATTCCCAACTGTTTCAACTCTTTTTCTGTTGAATACAGTGAAGGATAAAGCCCACTAACTGTTTGTTCTAAGCAACCATAAGGATAAGCAAATAGTTCTCTAACATAACGCGCCACTTGTAACGGAGGACGGCTTGTCAGTAATAGTTCGCCTTCAAGCGTTGAGTTATTAAAGCGACTTAAACTTTCTGATGGTAAGCGCCAAGTGTCACCATCTTGCAATGTACTTGCATAATGGATCGTTTCTGCTGGGAATGCAGGGCGAACACCAATATTCCATGTATTGTGATAAGGCTTAATCTCTTCACCCGGTACTTTAATACCATAAATAGACAATGAGAATTCACCTTGACCAAAGCCATGTTTCGCTTTTACTGGGATTTGAATTTGAGTACGTTCACCTTTCGTTAGCGAGACGGTTTTACTTTCAGCACCACCTAATCCGACCAAACCTGAGGCGGTATAATTTAAGGTAATAGATTGCGCATCATCTGTTAGATTGGTTAAATCTAACGATAAAAGAGCATTATCACCACCCGCCATAAAGCGAGGTAATGAAAGCTGAGTGACTAAAGGTGCAGCAATAACAACTTTACCCTCTTGGCTACCAAATTTATCCGCAGTCCAAGCTTGCGCCATTAAACGAACTTCACCATTAAACTCAGGAATAGGTAAAGAAACTTCACCTTCACCTTGCGCATTTAATTTTACAGGAGCTGATTGTTGCGCAATGATTTGCACATCCGTTAATGGTTTTTTACCACCACGAGATAATGCAGTAGCTTCACCACCATCCCCACCAAAACGCAAGTTAGCTAAACGCCCTTGCCCTTCAATTAATTGCCCGTAAACATCATATTGGTCGATGCTGTAACGTTTACGACCAAAGAAAGCATCGTAAGGATCAGGGGTTTTATACTCGGTGATATTCAATACACCAGTATCAACAGCAGAAACCAATACATTAATATTTTCAGGTAATGGTTGACCTGCAACTGGATTCGCTTTTATGCGGATTTTTAAATCTTGGTTAGGACGAATTTTTTCAGGTGCATCAAGTGAAATATCAATACGACGGTTTTTATCCTGTAATGGTAAATGTAAAATACCCACAGCACGTTTTACTGTCGCTTGTTTTGAAGTATCTCCCGGTCTTACAACAACAGAAGTCAGATAGAGATCGTGTCTTGCCCACTCTTTATTAATAGGCACTTCAACATCAAGCCCTTTTTCAGGTACATCAATTTCCTGCCACCATAAAGGTCCATTACTTGATTCCAGTAATACATAACCTTTACCTGGGTGAGGAGCAACAATGTTTAACTTAACTTTTTCACCCGGTAAATAACCATCTTTATCCAGTTTCAATTTAACTTGGTCTGGCCTTACCGCACCTGTTCCCCCCGTGTTGTCCATCCAAGAATACCCAGCCCAGAAACGTAAGCTACTGACTAATTCTGTTTTGGGATCGACAACCTCAATACGATAAGAACCCCACTCAACGGGGAATGCCACTTTTGCAGTGCCATCTTTAGCAATCTTGATTGTCTGCTCATCCATTTGTAGATCTTTTTCGTTATAGCCAGATTCCCAGCCATTCGAACTAGACCAACGCCAGTAATAATCATGACGTTCATAGATAAACTTCACTTTAAGATCATTAGCGGGTAGTTTCTTACCATCTTGATCTGTATAGACAATCTCAAATTCAGCCATTGAGTTTTCATCAACGCTATAACCTGATTTATATTTGTCTGTACGGTAATCGTAAACTTCTTTTTTAGGGAATACAGGACGAATGCCAGCAAGGTGAGTTGCAGGCCAAACCGCTTGTTGATAACGACGCGTAACAGGTCGTCCACCCGCTTCAAGTAAGCTTGCTTGTAAAATAATATTGATAGGTGATTTCAGTTCAGCATAGCGATCACTATCAACACTTAATTCACCTTGTCCGTCAGAGTCTAAATTAAGTTCAAACTCATCCAGTAAACGGCTGAAGTTTTCATCTTTTACCGCACCAAATTCATAGCCTGGTAATTTACTGACAGCTTCACGTGAAGCTTTTAAGAAAACTTGTCCTTGTAAACGATTATCAGCAGCTGGTGCGCCATAAAGATAACGCCCTTTAATGTCAAAATAAGCGTCATTACCGCTTAATATAATTCCTTTCTTACCAGTGATTTCTAATGCCATACGTTCTGGCATAAAATCTTCAACCTGAAACTCATAGAAACGAGGAGTACCATCACCTACATCAAAACGTAGGGTACGTGTACCCGTATTTTCATCCTCAGGAATAACCAATTTTAATTGGTAAAGTCCATTTTCAGGTTGCCATACAAAACTACGTGACACTTGCCCGTCAGTTTTAAGCAGATCGACTTTAACAGGTTGCTCTTTAATAGGATTACCATCACCGTCACGTAGCAAGGCATTAACGATTAATGTTTCACCAGGACGATAGAGATCGCGAGGACCGAAAGCAAAAAATTGTTTGCTATAACCTTGAGGGCCACCGATATCAAACTCAGAAAGATCAAGCGCAGGTTTACGCAAATCAATCATACTAGTTTGACCATCACGAATAGCCATTAATAAACGCGCTTTATCACTTTTCTCAAGTGTGGCATGTCCTTGGCTATCTGTTTGCGCTTTAGAAATCAACCCACCTTTTTCATCTAACAGACGAATTTCTACTTTATCTAATGCAGAACCATTTTTAAGTGATTGAGTGAAAACATCTAGCGAATCAAGGTAACTGTGCATCGACAATCCGATATCACTAAAAGTGAATACCGTAGCCGGCACCGTATAAGAGTATTTACCGGCTTGTTGCATTACAGCAATATAGGCACCTTCTTTTTTCAGGGCATCTATTGATTTTAACGGTAATAATACGTTTTCACGGGTATTTTTTTCTGTGTTTAACTCAAAACGACCGGTATAAACCAGATCAGCTTGAGATAAAAATTCATCTGATTCCCAATAGTTAATATTAGAACGGTTTTCCCATTGCGTTAAGAATTGCGCTAATTGATCATCTTTAACACGGAAAAAATTTACATCAACTTGACCCACATTTAACGCAATAATCGGTAAACCTTCAGCAGCTTCAAGTGGCAGTAACGATCCCTTACTGGTGAAACCAACTGATGGAAAAATTTCTTCTGTTGTTAATTTCTGACTAAAAGGTGTCGTTAATGTACGTTCATTAATACCTTTTATTTTTTCATCAATTGTTAAATTTAATTCTGTTGATGGTGGTAAATGGCGAAAACGCAGTTCCATTAAGTTATCAGATAACTCCCACGCACCTTCTAATTTCCCTTTTTTGGTATCAACAAGATGAATAACATCATCAAACTTTTGGTCAGGATCAAGCGGTACAGAGAAGGTCACAACCATTGTGCTCGCACCATCACGCTGTAATTCTGACGCATCTAATACAGTGACTTCTTTTCCAGCAAAGCGCATTGCTAACTCATCACGAACTTCTTTGCTTTTTAATGCAGTTTCGTTATTTGTTTTTGTTGTAACTGCCGATTTTTCACTGATTTGAGTTTCTGTCTTTGGTGTGTTCTGAGCAGCATCTTTTTGCTCAGTCAATTGTGTATTTTGTGTTTTATCAGCAGATGATGTGTTTTCATCTGCTTGATCATCACAGCCAGTAAGCGCCAATGCTGATGCCAATACAACAGCAAGAGAGCTCCAACGATAGCCTCTCTTTTCTGTATATTGTCTAAATTGGTTTTGGTTCATATCCATTTCCTTTAATTCAACCCCTGAATAATGCGATGTTTTCTGCAGACTGAGATAATATATGTATTTCTTCATTCTAATAAGGTAAAAAAATAACTCGATAAGCTATTTTTTACCGTGTAAAACGAAATAAATGACAATACAAAATCGCTTTATTTTTACTTTAAAAACAAAGCCTATATAAAACAAAGCGTTATATGAAAATATAAACAATTTACTAATTTAATCATTTTTCTATTATAAGATAAAAAAAAGCGATATCTGATGAGATATCGCCTAAATTTAGCGGGCCGATTTAACTATCCAGATTAACTATCGGGATCCCTTTTCTTAAAAATCCGCCAAGCTTGCGTTGATAAAAAGGTGATACATGGTGGATCATAAAATGACTTACACCTTTTTCATCTTTATTCACAAAACAAAAATCTAAGGATTGCCCTTCTTCTAAATATTCAAAAACCGATTCAGCCGCTTGTGGGAGTATCTGCGCAATCTCATCTTCTTCGCCAGTTATCTCTAAACCAATAAGATAAAATTCCTCTTCATTATCTTGCTCCTGAGCATTAACAATAAAGGCACGGCGGATTGGTTTATGTTCACCAAAAAACTCGCTAAGTGCAGTTGTTAATTTTTCAGGTTGTGATTCTAGAACACTTAATTTCAAAGAAGAACCTTCAACAGAAACAATTTCTTGTGTCTCAAATTGTTCAGATACACCCATTACAAACTCCAAATCGAATAACGTTTATTTATTTTGCTTTTGCTAATAACAGATTCGCGATAGAACGCACACCGTAACCCGTAGCACCTGCCGCCCATTGTTCTACAGAAGATTTTCTGTACGTTGCTGAACAATCGATATGTACCCAACCTTTTTTGTAGTCAGTAACAAAGTGCGATAAGAATGCAGCCGCAGTACTTGCACCCGCAGTATGAGAAGGTGCTGCGATATTGTTTAAATCAGCGAAACTAGAAGGTAATTGACTACGATGAAAATCCGCTAATGGTAAACGCCAGAACAATTCATTTTCTTGCTCAGCGCTAGCCAGTAGCTCTGCAGCTAATTTGTCATCAAAGCTCAATACAGAGTGGTAATCATTACCTACTGCAACTTTAGCGGCACCGGTTAATGTTGCGGCGTCGATAATCAGCTCAGGTGCAATATTGCTGGCATCAATTAAACCATCTGCTAGCACTAAACGACCTTCCGCATCTGTATTCATGATTTCGACTGATTTACCATTACGGTAACGAATGATATCACCCAGCTTAAAGGCATTACCGCTGACCATATTATCTGCGATACACAGCAGTAATTTCACACGTTTATTTAAACCACGAGTAATAGCCAATGCTAAAGCACCCGCTAACGTTGCTGCACCACCCATGTCTGCTTTCATTGAATTCATAGATGATGAAGGTTTGATGCTATAACCGCCTGAATCGAAGGTGATACCTTTACCTACTAGACATGCAAATACAGGGGCATTGCTATCTTGAGTCGGATTAAAATCTAATGCTAAATAGACAGGATCACGGGAAGAACCGCGACCTACAGTATAAATTCCGGCATAGTTTTGATCGCGCAGATCGGCGCCTTTAGTGATCTTATAGCTGATATCTTCTTTACCAAGACCACAGAAAAGATCAACAGTGCGCTGTGCCAGTTGCTCTGGGCCTAATTCTTCAGCCGGTGTATTAATTGTGTCTCTAACCCAATCAACGATACGAATACGTGATTCTAATTCGTGTTTATCCGCTTCGCTTAATTGTGGCCATTCGATAGAACGAGCGCCTTTAGGTGCTCTAAAGCCTAACCAAAAAGCCCAGCTACGCTCTATATCCCAGCCTTCACCAACAAGAGCAACATTACGAATACCTTGGCTATCAACTTTACGTCCACCACGCTGAATAGCGCCTAAACGGTTTTCTTCCATTAAGTGGATTGTCATGCCTGTTTCGCTAGTGCTAATTAGTGCTTTATCACCCCAACATGCTGCTGCAGGTTCATTAGACAGCATGATAGGCATAATTTGTTTATTCATTTATTATCTCACTTATTATTACTGGTGACAGTTAACCTATTCAGACTACCAGATATTTACCGTTTAGCGTGATCAATTTACTGCAAAAACCCAGAGGTCACCATTATCATCTAGGGATCTTCCGTATTTACATGATATTCCTCAAAGAAGATCGCACAATGAAATCTCCAGACTTCCCTATTTATGGTTATTTTTAACACACTGATAAAGTAAAATATGAAAGGTCATAATGCAAAAAGACCGGCAATAAGCCAGTCTTTTAAATTTATGAGGTTATCAATTATTCAAATTCATCAAGCCAAACAAGTAAAATAGCCTCAAGAATTTTTTCATTTGATTTCTGCGGATCATCATCAAAATCTTCTAAATCACAAATCCACTGATGCATATCAGTAAAGCGTACCGTTTTAGGGTCAGTGTCTGGGTAAAGATCAAATAATGCTTCCCCTATTTCACGTGTATCACTCCATTTCATACTTGGCTCCTGAAATTAGTGCTCTCTTGCATGGTTAATCGAATATTTAGGGATCTCAACGACTAAATCTTCGTCAGTCACTTTAGCTTGGCAACTTAAGCGACTTTCAGGCTCTAAACCCCATGCTTTATCTAACATGTCGTCTTCAAGCTCAGAGCTCTCTTCTAGTGAATCAAAACCTTCACGCACTACACAGTGACAAGTTGTACATGCACAAGACATTTCACAAGCATGTTCAATCTCAATACCGTTGCGCAATGCAACATCTAGAATAGACTCACCTTCTGTTGCGTCAACAACAGCACCTTCAGGGCACAGTGTGCTATGGGGTAAAAATACAATTTTAGGCATAGTTATATCTCATCCACAGAATGACCTGCCAACGCTTGACGAATAGATGAATCCATTCGACGCGCTGCAAAATCCTGAGTTTGCTTATCCAGTAGTTTAATCGCGTTTTCAATGGCAACAGGATCTGTTCCTTCAACGCTCTCTATTAAGGTATCTACAACTTTGTCGATAGCGCTTTTCTCATCTTCATTTAGCAGATGAGCATCTTCTTCTAATGCCGCAGTTAAACTTTCTAACACGCGTGCTGCTTCGACTTTTTGCTCGGCTAGGCGACGAGCTTGTAAATCTTCTTGGGCATTTTCCATCGAAGATTGGATCATCTTAGCGATTTCAGTATCACTAAGACCATAAGAGGGTTTGACTTGTACTGAGGCTTCAACGCCCGTTGATTTTTCCATTGCACTGACACTAAGTAAACCATCAGCATCAACTTGGAATGTCACACGAATATGAGCACCACCTGCAGCCATCGGCGGAATACCACGTAATGTAAAACGCGCAAGAGAACGACAATCGCTCACCAATTCACGCTCACCTTGAACAACATGAACACTCATTGCCGTTTGACCATCTTTGAATGTCGTAAATTCTTGCGCTCTGGCAACTGGGATCGTGGTATTGCGAGGGATCACTTTTTCAACTAGTCCGCCCATCGTTTCAAGGCCAAGAGAAAGTGGAATAACATCTAGCAATAGCATTTCGCTATCTGGTTTATTACCCACCAAAATATCAGCTTGGATTGAAGCACCTATGGCAACCACTTTATCTGGATCAATAGAGGTTAAAGGCTCACGTTTAAAATAATCACCAACCATTTGACGAACTAATGGCACACGTGTTGAACCGCCAACCATAACCACTTCTAGAACTTCATCTATTTCAACATCCGCGTCTTTTAATGCGCGGCGAACAGATAATAATGTACGCTTTACTAATGATTGAATTAATGATTCAAACTCAGTGCGAGTAATTTCGCCTTTCCAACCATTAATACTGATATCAGCAACATCATTTTCACTTAATGCAATTTTAGTTTCTGATGCTACATCCAGCAGTTGGCGTTGTAATATCGCATCTTTTTGATAGCCAAAACCTGCGCGTTCTCTTATCCAGTCGGCCAGCATCATATCAAAATCATCACCGCCTAATGCAGTATCACCGCCAGTTGCTAAGACTTCAAAAACACCCTTGGTTAAACGTAAAACAGAAATATCAAAAGTACCACCGCCTAAGTCATAAACAACAATAGTGCCTTCTTTTCCTGAATCTAAACCATATGCAATAGCAGCTGCTGTTGGTTCGTTTAATAAACGTAAAACATGCAAACCAGCACGGCGAGCCGCTTCTTTTGTACCTTGGCGTTGAGCATCATCAAAATAAGCAGGAACGGTAACAACAACACCATCAAGTTCACCACCTAATGATTGCGTTGCACGTTCTGCTAATGTTTTTAAGATGTCAGAAGAGACTTGAATAGGATCGACAATACCCGCCACTGTTTTAATTAACGGTAAACCATTGTCATTTTCATGGAAATGATAAGGAAGATTTGGATAACGGCTTATCACATCACTTAGTGAGCGACCCACCATTCTTTTAATTGAGCTTATCGTGTTAGCAGGATCTTTTTCTGCTTCTTTTTTAGCATTCCAACCAACGTTGATATTATCAACTTGATACTGCACGACAGATGGCAATAAATAGCGACCTTCGCTGTCAGAAAGCGCTTCGGCTTGCCCACTACGTACAGTGGCAACTAATGAGTGTGTCGTACCTAAATCAATACCCGCTGCAAGTCGGCACTGGTGCGGTGCAGGTGTTTGACCTGGTTCACTAATTTGTAATAATGACATAACTGTTTCCCTTAAAAACCATCAAACAAGCGTTCTTCAAGTTGTTCTACTTGCTCTTTTAATTTTGCAAGAAAACGCAATTTTCTCACATTATCTGCAGCAATATCCCAAGTTTGGTTATCTAGCGTTTTGACCATTTCATCATGGCGTATTGCGTACATTTTTTCTAAACGCGCAGAAAAATCGGCTAACAAACTTTCCGCTTCAGCACTGTGTTCGATGTTATCCAACTCTTCACGTAATGTGAGTTGCTCTATTAAAAAAGCAGTATCGTGCATCGTTTGTTGCTCATTAGCAATATCGATACCGTTTAATGAGAGTATGTATTCAGCTCTTGAGAGTGGATTTTTTAAGGTCTGATAAGCCTGATTGATGGTTGAAGCAAGCGAGATTGCCTGAGCCTGTTCTTTATCAGATTTACCAGCAAAGCGATCTGGGTGATACTGACGTTGCATATCTTGATAACGTGTAGCAAGTTGCTGTTTATCAATATCAAAACGATTAGGCATGCCTAATAGTGTGAAATAGTCCATACATCTACTCTTGGATTAATTAACGTTAATACCGTGTTTTAACACAAATTACACGGTGAAGCTTTCACCACAACCACACTCATTAGATACATTGGGGTTGTTAAATTTAAAGCCTTCATTTAATCCTTCTTTGACGAAATCAAGCTCTGTTCCATCTAAATAGACCATGCTTTTACCATCAACGATAACTTTCACACCTTTGTCTTCAAAAACAGTATCTTCGTCATTGATGACATCAGCAAATTCAAGAACATAAGCCATTCCAGAGCAACCGGATGTTCTTACGCCTAAACGTAAACCTTCACCTTTTCCACGATTAGATAGAAAAGAGCGAACACGATTAGCGGCGGATTCTGTAAGGGAAATTGACATGGCACACCTCACTCATAAAGAACGAAAGCGGATACTGAAAAAAAGTTTCAGCATCCGCCAATATTTTATTTTTTTATTATAAAAGACAATTATTTGCCTTGGCGTTTGCTTTTATAGTCTGCAATCGCTGCTTTTATTGCATCTTCTGCAAGAATTGAACAGTGAATTTTCACTGGTGGTAATTCTAATTCTTCTGCAATTGCTGTGTTCTTAATAGATTCGGCTTCATCTAATGTTTTGCCTTTCATCCATTCTGTAACCAGTGAACTTGATGCAATCGCTGAACCACAACCATAAGTTTTAAAACGCGCATCTTCAATTACGCCATTATCATCAACTTTGATTTGCAGTTTCATAACGTCACCACAAGCAGGTGCGCCAACCATACCACTTCCTACAGTAGGGTCATTATTATCAAATGATCCCACATTACGAGGGTTTTCATAATGATCAATTACTTTTTCGCTATAAGCCATGATTTAACTCCTGAAAACGTCTGATTAATGGTGAGACCATTCGATACTGTTGATATCAACACCTTGTTTATGCATATCCCAAAGTGGAGAAAGATCACGTAAGCGACCAATTGCACTGTGGATTTGTTCAATTGCATAATCTATTTCTTCTTCTGTTGTGAAACGACCCAGAGAGAAGCGAATAGAACTGTGTGCAAGTTCATCAGTTAAACCTAAAGCACGCAGTACGTAAGAAGGTTCTAAACTTGCTGAAGTACAGGCAGAGCCTGAAGATACAGCAAGATCTTTCAGTGCCATCATTAATGATTCGCCTTCAACATAGTTGAAACTTACATTAAGAATGTTTGGCGCAGTATGTTCTAAAGAACCGTTGATATAAACTTCTTCGATATCTTTAATGCCATTCCATAAACGTAAACGTAATTCGTTTAAGCGTTTAGTTTCATCAGCCATTTCTTCTTTCAAAATACGGTAAGCTTCGCCCATACCTACAATTTGGTGAACGGCTAATGTACCTGAACGCATACCGCGCTCATGACCACCACCATGCATTTGTGCTTCTAAACGAATGCGTGGCTTACGACGAACATAAAGTGCACCGATACCCATAGGGCCGTATACTTTATGCGCAGAAAGAGAAAGTAAATCAACTTTTAACTTAGAGAGATCAATAGGTAACTTACCAACGCTTTGTGTCGCGTCTACATGGTAAATAATCCCTTTGCTACGGCATAATTCACCGATAGCAGCAATATCTTGAACGACACCAATTTCGTTATTTACATGCATGATAGAAACTAAAATAGTGTCTTCACGCATCGCTTCTTCAAGCTCTTTCAGGTCAATCAGACCATCACTTTTTGGTGCTAAATAAGTAACTTCAAAACCTTCACGCTCAAGTTGACGACAAGTGTCTAAAATGGCTTTATGTTCGGTTTTCGAAGTGATGATGTGCTTACCTTTTTTCTGGTAAAAGTTAGCAACACCTTTTAGTGCGAGATTATCAGCTTCCGTTGCACCTGATGTGAACACAATTTCACGAGGATCTGCACCGATTAAATCAGCAATCTGATTGCGTGCAATATCGATAGCTTCTTCTGCTTGCCAACCAAAACGGTGTGAACGAGAGGCTGGGTTACCAAAAATGCCATCAATAGTCAGACATTGCATCATTTTTTCAGCAACTCGTGGATCAACAGGAGTGGTTGCTGAATAATCTAGATAAATGGGTAATTTCATTGCTCACTAACTCCAAAGACGACGGATCTTCTTTAATAATTTTGTTTTTGCCTACCTAGAGATCGCCGTTAAACTCGCATATTAACAATGGTTTCTTGTAAACGACCATTTATAGCATGGCGTTTTTCATTGTCTTGGCGATCGGCGACATCCATAACCTCTTCGTTATTTACTAACTCTTCAAGGCTGATACTGCTTAGGAAACTGGTTATACGATCACTTAAATCACGCCACAAAGTATGAGTCAGGCAACGATCACCACCTTGACAACCTTCTTTATTACCCTGACAACGAGTAGCATCGACAGATTCATCAACCGCAGAAATAACTTGAGCAACAAAAATTTGCCCTGCATCACGGCCTAATAAATAGCCGCCACCAGGACCACGAACACTTGCAACTAATTCATTTTTGCGCAAACGTGAGAAAAGCTGCTCAAGATAAGAAAGGGAAATCCCTTGGCGCTCTGAAATATCAGCGAGGGGGACAGGACCTTGCTGTGAATGCAATGCAACATCAAGCATTGCAGTAACTGCGTAACGCCCTTTTGATGTCAGTCTCATAACAAATACTCCGTGGTGAACAATAATCAAATTGTGTCATTCCTGAGTAATTTAGTCAACTATTTATCCGAGTGTTTTAGTCAAGTATTATACTTGGTCAAAAGTTGACTTAAGTTAATCAACTTAGCCCTCTATTTCTTAGCCCATTTCTCAACTGACGTTAGAATACCACGCAAGATATGAAGTTCTTGTGTTTCTGGGCGCGCACGCGTAAATAGACGGCGTAAACGGCTCATCACTTGTCCCGGATGTTTAGGACGAATAAAGCCAGATTCATTAAGCACCTGTTCTAAATGAACATAAAAACGTTCTATATCATCTGCGGGTGGATAATCAATCTCTGATGAGCTATTTTCCTCTTGTTTTTCTTCTTGGGCAAGTGCTGCCATACGAATTTCATAACTAACAAGCTGGACAGCCATTGCTAAATTTAAAGAACCATATTCTGGATTAGTCGGAACATACAAATGAAAATCACATTTTTGTAATTCTTCATTGGTTAAACCTGTACGTTCACGACCAAAAATAATAGCAACAGGCTTATGTTTCGCTTCCATAACACAGCGCTCACCGCATTCACGAGGTGCAAGCATTGGCCAAGAAAGTGTACGGCTACGAGCACTTGTTCCTATAACTAACCCACAGCCTTCAATCGCTTCATCGATACTATTAACAATATGTGCATTGCCAATAACATCACTTGCGCCTGCTGATAAGGCAATAGAATGTGAATCCGGTTTTTCTTTTGGATTAACAAAATAAAGATTGGTTAATCC
Source organism: Proteus penneri (assembly GCF_003144535.1). Lineage (GTDB taxonomy): Bacteria > Pseudomonadota > Gammaproteobacteria > Enterobacterales > Enterobacteriaceae > Proteus > Proteus penneri. The sequence goes on from NZ_PHFJ01000004.1 coordinate 49,702, forward strand.
CATGGTTTTCATAGCTCGAGCAGTAGAGCCCATATTGCCTGTATGAGAAGTTTCTACAAGGATGATGCGAATATTTTCTAACATTGATTTCTTGTTAATTGCTTTGTGATCCATCTATTTTATCACAATTGTAGCCAGAAACACGAATGTCTGTTATACTTTGGCACGTTTTTTATCCCCGTTCTTTAACATCTTGTGGAAGATAACCATGCATCCGATGCTGAATATTGCCATACGTGCCGCACGTAAGGCTGGTAATTTAATCGCCAAAAATTACGAAAATCCTGAATCTGTAGAAGCTAACCAGAAAGGTACTAATGATTTTGTCACTAATGTTGACCGTGACGCAGAACAAGCAATCATTGAAATTATCCGTAAATCTTATCCAAAACACACCATTATTACGGAAGAAAGTGGCGAGTTACTCGGTGAAGATCACGACATACAATGGGTTATTGATCCACTTGATGGCACCACTAACTTCATTAAACGTTTTCCACACTTTTCTGTTTCTATTGCTGTACGCATTAAAGGCCGTACTGAAGTTGCGGTTGTTTACGATCCTATGCGTAACGAATTATTCTCAGCCGTTCGTGGTCAAGGCGCACAATTAAATGGTTATCGTCTACGCGGCTCTAATGCTCGCGATTTAGACGGTGCAGTTCTTGCGACTGGTTTCCCATTCAAAAGTAAACAACATTCAGCCGCTTACATAAACATGTTAGGCAAATTATTTGTGCCTTGTGCTGATTTCCGTCGCACAGGTTCAGCAGCATTAGATTTAGCTTATGTTGCCGCTGGTCGTGTTAATGGTTTCTTTGAGATTGGCTTAAAACCTTGGGATTTCTTAGGTGGTGAATTAATCGCTCGTGAAGCAGGTGCTATCGTTTCTGACTTTACAGGTAACCATGGCTACTTACAAACAGGTAATATTGTTGCCGGTAACCCTCGTGTTGTCAGAGCATTATTAGCTGAAATTCGTAGCGAATTAACAGATGCATTAAAACGTTAATTTCGTTGATACGAATAAAATATAAAAGAAAAAGATCTGCAATATCAAAGGATATTGCAGATCTTAATTTTATAAAATAAAGGAATTAGGTATTTTGAGGCTGTACTTTAGGTCTGATAAACATGGCAGGGATCGTTAATGCAGCCATTAACCAGAAGATCAACGATTCTTGGTTAGGCAGTTTTTCATACAACCAACCAGATACAATAGTCATAATCGCAATACTCCCTCCCATCGCTAACGCTGAATACACCGCTTGCAGACGAATAATTTCGTGCTCTTGACGAGCACTAATAAAGCGCATAGCAGCTAAATGACACACTGTAAACGTACCACTGTGTAAGACTTGAACGACAATAAGCGCGGGTAATGCAGTAAAACTTCCCATTAATCCCCAACGTAAAAGCCCAGCAAAAGCAGAAAGTAAGAGTAGATTTCTTGCGCTCCAACGACGGAATAAACGATGGCTCAGCATAAAAACAATGACTTCTGAAACCACACCTAATGACCAAAGATAACCAATTGTTGCGGTGTCATAACCTGCTTTTTCCCAATAAAGTGCACTAAAACCATAATAAGCTGCGTGTGCACCTTGCAGTAAAGAGACGCATAGCAGAAAACGCCAAACTGGCCCATCTGAAATAAGTTTTATAAAGGAGACGTTATTGTGTTCTGCTTTTTTCACTTTACCCTGTGGCATAACTTTAGGACGAAGCATAGATGTCAGGAATAGAGCAAAAGTACTGGCAATCAACCCATAAAGAATAATGGGATGCCCAAAAACATCAATTAAAACACCTAGCAGTGATGAGCTAATAATAAAAGCGATTGAGCCCCAAACGCGGATTTTTCCATAGTCTAAAGGAAACTGTTTTTGCCATGTTCCTGCTAGAGAATCGCCTAAAGGCACCATAGGTGAAAAGAAAACATTAAATCCTGTCATCACAAAGAATAACCATGCCCAATGGCTACCCATCATAAATGCAACAGTAAAAAGTAATGAGAGAAAAGCAAATAATCTTAATGCAGTGATAAGTTTTGACGGATCTTTTACCGCAGGTGTTAAAATTAGGCTACCAACAAAACGTGCGGTTAAACCTACACCTAATAACAGACCTATCATTGCAGGATCAACACCCTCTCCTTTTAGCCATATGGACCAAAAAGGTAAAAAGATGCCGTATGAGAAGAAATAAGTAAAATAATCTAAGGCAAGCCACAATGTTGATGGAATAACCATCCAATCCCCCATTTTTAAGATGCAAAAAACCCGCCAAGAACAAGTTCTCGAAGCGGGCTTGTACAACGGGTTTATTATATCGTTACAAACTTATGCGTAAACTGGAAATTTAGCGCAGATATCCAAGACTTTTTGTTTCACTTTCTCAATGTTCGCTTCATCATTGATATTATCAAGGACATCACACATCCAACCGGCTAATTCGCGAGCTTCCGCTTCTTTAAAACCACGACGTGTAATTGCTGGAGAACCGATACGAATACCAGAAGTTACAAATGGGCTACGTGGATCATTTGGTACACTGTTTTTGTTAACAGTGATATTTGCACGACCCAGTGCAGCATCTGCATCTTTACCTGTAATGTCTTTATCAACTAAGTCTAATAAAAACAGGTGGTTTTCAGTTCCGCCAGACACTACTTTATAACCGCGATCTAAGAAAACGTCTACCATTGCTTTCGCGTTTTTGGCAACTTGTTGCTGATAAACCTTAAATTCTGGCTCCATAGCTTCTTTTAATGCAACCGCTTTACCTGCAATAACATGCATTAAAGGACCACCTTGAGAACCAGGGAATACAGCAGAATTCAGTTTTTTATAAAACTCTTCATCGCCACCTTTAGCAAGGATAAGACCACCACGTGGGCCTGCTAATGTTTTATGCGTTGTTGTTGTAACAACATGTGCATGAGGAACTGGGTTAGGATAAACACCCGCAGCAATCATACCCGCAACGTGCGCCATATCAACAAACAGGTAGGCACCAATGCTATCTGCGATTTCACGCATTTTTGCCCAATCAACCAAACCAGAATAGGCAGAGAAGCCACCAATAATCATTTTTGGTTGATGTTTTTTAGCTTGAATAGCGATATCTTCGTAATCAATTTTTCCCGATTCATCAATACCATAAGGTACGATATTATATAGTTTACCAGAGAAGTTAACTGGTGAACCATGAGTTAAGTGACCGCCTTGCGCTAAGTTCATACCTAAAACAGTATCACCTGGTTTTAATAATGCCATATAAACAGCGGCATTTGCTTGAGAGCCTGAGTGAGGCTGTACGTTAGCGTAATCTGCACCAAATAATGCTTTTGCACGATCGATAGCCAGTTGCTCTACAACATCCACATACTCACAACCACCGTAGTAACGTTTCCCCGGATAGCCTTCAGCATATTTATTTGTCAGCTGAGATCCCTGCGCCTGCATAACACGAGGGCTGGTATAGTTTTCAGAAGCAATAAGTTCGATGTGCTCTTCTTGACGAGTCACTTCACCTTCCATTGCATTCCATAATTCTGGATCGTAATCAGCAATATTCATTTCACGTTTTAACATTCACATCTCCTGACTCAGCTAACTTCACTAAAGACAAACTCCCATACGGGAGAAAGAATGGCATACAGTGTAAACTCTTTTTCTTCATTGAGATAGCCCCTAATGAAAAAATACGCAATCGTTTGCCATCCAACTATAACAGCACATTATTACTTTTTAACAACCTCATTTTATCCTGTGCTTATTCCTCTTTTTGAGGCACATCTCGCCTTATTTTGCAAACACCCCGCATCATTCTCTAAGAATTGAGATTTTTTGTTAAAAAATAAAAACAGAGATTTACAAAATAATCAAAAAGAGATAAGTTGCATATAAAATACAATTTATAAATATTCACAATAAACTGAAAAATTTTCAGGAGCAATTATGTTAGATGCACAAACTATCGCGTCAATTAAATCAACAATTCCTCTCATTGCTAAAACAGGCCCAGCATTAACCGCCCATTTTTATGATCGAATGTTTTCTCGTCATCCAGAGTTAAAAGATATTTTCACCATGAGTCATCAAAGCAGTGGCGCACAACGTGAAGCCTTATTTAATGCGATATGCGCTTATGCAACGAACATTGAAAACTTAACTACCATTTTGCCTGCCGTTGAAAAAATTGCACAAAAACACGCTAGTTTAAACATTCTTCCTGAACACTATCCCATCGTTGGTGAAAATTTATTAGCAACCATTGATGAGATGTTTAGTCCCGGACAAGAAGTGCTAGATGCTTGGGGAGCGGCTTATCAAGTATTGGCAGATGTCTTTATCAAACGCGAAGAGCAAATTTATCAACAAAAAGAACAAACAAATGGAGGTTGGAGAGGATTACGAAACTTTAAAGTTAAACATAAAGTAAAACAAAGTGATGTCATTACCAGCTTTGAATTAGCTCCTGAAGACGGCCTTGATATTACACCTTATCAAGCTGGACAATATTTAAGTCTTTATATCCGTGATGAACGCCTTGAGAACCAAGAAATACGTCAATATTCATTAACTCAATCTTCAAATAATAAAACATACCGCATCGCAGTCAAACGCGAAGAGAAAGGTATTTTATCGAATTTTCTTCATGACCATATTCAAGAAGGGGATATTTTACAAGTCGCCGCACCAGGGGGCGATTTCTATTTAGATGTGTCACCAACAACGCCAGTAACCTTAATTTCAGCAGGTGTGGGTTTAACACCAATGCTGTCTATGTTACACACACTTTCAACTCATCAAGCAAATATTAATTGGTTACATGCGGCTGAACACGGCGGTGTTCATGCTTTTAAAGATGAAGTTAATCAAGTCGGCAATCAGCTTTCACACTATCAACAAGCAATATGGTATCGCACGCCACGTGCTGAAGACGTGCAAAATAAAGATTATCAATTCAAAGGATTAATGATATTAAAACAAGTTGAAGATTGGTTAGCTATTCCTGATATGCAATTCTATTTTTGTGGTCCATTACCTTTTATGCAATCTGTTGCTAAGCAGCTTATTGAACTGGGTATTAATAGCGAAAAACTTCATTATGAATGTTTTGGTCCGCATGCCGTTATTACGCAAGATTTGCAGTAAAAACACCTTCATTAACATTCAATTTTAAATTAAATAAAAAAGCGCTGTAGCATTATATTATCAGCGCTTTTTTAGGTTATTTCACTACCTTTTTATGATCGATATTTATTTTCAATCGCTGCGGGAATTACATGCTCTTTAGCAGAAAAACCGTACCAAATAACACTAATTAAACAGAGTGTATAACCAAATAACTCACTTCCCTCTTCCACCATATTTTTAACGGCACGGTTGTAATCTTCACCTAATAATTTATGCCAAAGTATTCCCATGCCAAATAAACGAGAAAACAATAAAATACATAACAGGCCAGCAACTAACATTCCATGGCTTGGATGAGTAATAAAATGAAATAAGCCTTTTAATGTTTTCTTGCCTTCTCTAATTGCAATGGCAATAGAAACAAATGCTACCGTTAGAGCAAACCAAACCCAAGATCCGTGTGCAATCCGATCAAATACACCATCTAATTCACGAATTAAAATACACAAGAAAAACCCCATAATAAGCGTGAATGCTCCCCGTTGTTCACTTTTTTGGCACACTTTAACAAAAAAGAATAAGCAAATAATAGCAACGATAATTTCTTGGGCTAATTCAGTTACCGACGTTTCAGAAATACCATTATCAAAAACCAAAATATCAAGAAAAATAAATCCCGTAGTGATAGCGATTAATACTGCTGCACATAAAAATAAAGCGAGACGCTTTAATAAATAATTAAACACTATTTTGCCCATACCTTAATAATTTTTAATATTGATGATAATAACTTTACTTAAAAGTTATTGAATAACATTTTGTGCCTTAAAATTCACAAAAAATAGTAAAATAAATTGTTCTATATCATCAATAGACTTGTATAAGATATAAATAGCATTATAGGCAAAACATTAAAAAATTAATTATGTACAAGAAAAAGAAAAAGCCCGATATCTTGATTAAAAATATCGGACTTAAATAAAAATGAATAATAAATTATTTGGCTTAAGTTAATTAATTAAATAGCCTCTTCGTCTTGCTCGCCAGTACGAATACGAATAACACGATTCACATCAAAAACAAAAATCTTACCGTCACCAATTTTACCTGTTTGTGCTGTTGTCATAATTGTATCTACACAGGTTTCAACAATTTCATCAGAGACAACAATTTCAATCTTTACTTTAGGTAAAAAATCGACCATGTATTCGGCACCGCGGTAAAGCTCTGTATGCCCTTTTTGGCGACCAAAGCCTTTTACTTCTGTTACGGTCATTCCCGTGATACCCACTTCACCCAGTGCTTCTCTTACATCATCTAATTTAAACGGCTTAATTATCGCTTCAATTTTTTTCATCGTATTATCCTGCTATTACCAGTTGTGGCGACCAAAACCGCTTGTAATTGGGTATCTGCGATCTTTACCAAAATTACGACTTGTAATACGTGGCCCGACAGGGGCTTGACGTCGCTTATATTCATTAATATCGACTAATTTTATCACTTTACGGACGGTTGCTTCATCAAATCCTGCTGCAACTAAGTCAGATACAGATTTATCTTGCTCAACATAGCCTTCAAGAATAGCATCCAGAATGTCATAAGGAGGTAAATTATCTTGGTCTGTTTGTCCTGGTGCAAGTTCTGCTGATGGTGGTCTATCAATAACACGCTGAGGAATAGCGGGTGAAAGTGTGTTTCGATATTTAGAAAGCTCAAAAACTAACGTTTTAGGGACATCTTTTAGTACATCAAAACCCCCCGCCATATCACCATACAATGTAGAATATCCCACTGCTGATTCACTTTTATTGCTTGTAGTTAACACTAAACGACGGCGTTTATTCGACATTGCCATCAAAATAACAGCACGACAACGTGCTTGTAGATTTTCTTCTGTGGTATCTGCGGCAGTATCTTTAAACATAGGAGCAAGCTGAGCCATAAAAGCATCAAACATCGGTTCAATAGAAACAGTATCAAACTCAACACCTAATAAATCTGCTTGTTCTTTCGCGTCATGAATACTCATTTCTGAAGTATAACGGAATGGCATCATAACGGCCTGAACACTCTCTTTGCCTAAGGCATCAGCTGCGATAGCAACCGTTAATCCAGAGTCAATACCACCAGATAAGCCTAGAATTGCCCCTTTAAAGCCGTTTTTAATTACATAATCACGCGTTGCAAGTACTAACGCTTGATAAACTTGTGCTAAAGGTGAAAGTTCCGGAGCAGGATCTACCATCGGAATAATATTCAACTCGTCGAATTCAACGATAGTGGTTTGTTCATCAAATGCAGCTAAACGATGGGTAATAGCACCGCGCTCATCAAATACTTTTGAACAACCATCAAATACCAACTCATCTTGACCACCAATTTGGTTAAGATAAATCACGGGAAGGTGTGTTCTTTGGCAATGTTCTTTGATTAGCTGTGTACGTACATGAGGTTTTTCACGGTTATAAGGTGATGCATTAATAGATAAAACAAGATCAGCGCCCGCTTGTTTTAATGCATCAATAGGTTCATTGATCCAAATATCCTCACATATTAATAAACCTAAGTGGTAACCCTTAAATGGTACCACACAGCGCTCATTTCCTTGTTGGAAATAACGCTTCTCATCAAACACACCATAATTAGGTAATTGTTGTTTGAAATAACGCGCTTGCAATTCACCTTTATAAAAAAATGAAAGTGCGTTGTAAATTTTGCCGTTTTGCCACCAAGGATGTCCAACCACAATCGCTGTTTTTTTACTTGCTTGTTCTAAACGCGTAAGTTGTGTTTCACAACGCTGTTGGAAATCAGGACGAAATAGCAGATCTTCAGGAGAGTAACCACATAAAGCCAACTCAGAGAACATGACCAAATCAGCCTCTTCTTGTGCTTTAATGGTAGATAACATGCGTTCGCAGTTACCTTCAATATCGCCAACAACCCAATTAAGTTGAGCCATGGCGAGTTTTAGTTTACGACTCATAAAAATTAGTCTCTCCGCTATCTTCCGCATAAAAGGAAAATTAGTTTAAAAATATATTCGTTATCTGAAAAGGTTATTCCTTAAAATCATTCGCATCTAGCTCATGACGAGATAACAATTTATAAAACTCTGTTCGATTGCGTCCAGCCATACGCGCGGCTTGAGTCACATTGCCTTTTGTCATTTGCAAAAGTTTTCTCAAATAGGTCATTTCAAAATGTCCTCTAGCTTCTGCAAATGTCGGCAGTGCCGTATTTTCACCTTGTAATGCCTGTGTGACAAGCGCTTCACTAATCACAGGTGCTGTTGTTAACGCAACACATTGCTCAATAACGTTAACCAATTGACGCACATTACCCGGCCAACTTGCTGTCATTAAGCATTTCATCGCATCGGTTGAAAAACTTCGAACAAAAGGCTTATGGCGTTTAGCCGATTCACGTAGTAGATGATTTGCAAGAACGGGAATATCTTCTGCTCTCTCACTTAATGTCGGTATACGTAAGTTAACCACATTTAAACGATAGAATAGATCTTCACGAAATTCATTACGTTCCATCGCTTTAGGTAAATCACGATGCGTTGCAGAAAGAATACGTACATCAATATCAATATCGCGATTACTGCCTAATGGACGAACTTTTCGCTCTTGTAAAACACGTAATAACTTAACTTGCAATGCCATTGGCATATCGCCAATTTCATCTAAAAATAATGTGCCGCCTTCAGCTGCCTGAAATAGACCTTCACGACTACTCACTGCTCCTGTAAAAGCGCCTTTCGCATGGCCAAATAATTCAGACTCTAGAAGTTGCTCAGGTAAGGCGCCACAGTTAATGGCAATAAAAGGTTTTTTCGCTCTAGGACTGGCACGATGAATAGCTTGAGCAAGCACTTCTTTACCTGTGCCACTTTGACCGTTAATAAGTACACTGACATCAGATTGTGCAACTAACTTTGCTTGCTCTAATAAACGTAGCATTTGCGGGCTACGTGTCACGATATCTTTTGACCACTCTTCATCTGAAACAATAGTCACAAGCTCAAGTGCTTCATCAATCGCTTTATAAAGTGCATCTCTATCAACGGGTTTAGTTAAAAAACTAAATACACCTTGCTGCGTTGCAGCCACTGCATCAGGAATAGAGCCATGGGCGGTAAGAATGATAACAGGCATACCTGGTTGCTGGCGTTGTATTTCAGCAAACAGCGCCATACCATCCATTTCATCCATTCGGAGATCACTAATAACAAGATCTATTTTTTCTTTTAAGAGAAGTTTTAGTGCTTCTTGTCCACTTTCAGCGGTGAAGATATGAAAACCTTCACTTGTTAATCGCATGCCAAGTAACTTTAATAACCCAGGATCGTCATCGACAAGTAAAAGATTTGCTGATTTATGGCCAGCCATGCACATTCTCCTTATTTAGAACCTGCTTCAGTCGGTTTTGAGCTTTGCGTGTCAGTATCAGTTTTGACTGGTTCTGATTTTACCGCCTCAGATTTCGTTGATTCGGCTTTCGTAGATTCTGGTTTTGAAGGCTCTGGTTTAACCGCTGTGGCAGAAGGTTGTTTTTCCTCACCCTTTGGCTTCTCTGTTATCGATTGTGTCGAAACAGGTTTTTCAGTCGTTTTTTCAACAACAGTTTTTTCAGTGGTAGTTTTCTCTGCATTCACTTTTTCTGTTTCCGCAGATGTTGCAGTTGCGCTCTCAGCTAAATCTTCATTTTGCGATAACGAATCAACAGAACCACTCTGTTTTCTATTCGATAACTGTCGTTCAATTTGGGTAAGGCTCTCAAGCTTTTTCAGCGTGACACTCAGTTCATGTTGTAACGCATTATTCTCTTTTCTTAGCGCATCAATTCTATTATCTGTATCTGTAGTTAAACGACGATAGCGATTCTTTTCTTCAGCTAAAGAGAGAATGAGTGTTTGGTTCTCAATCCATATCGATAATAGAACCCGCATAGAACTCGGAAATTGTAATTTATAGCTTTCTAATAACACTAATTGTGTTCGACGTTCGGCAATCGTCATTCCAGCACGTTCTAATAGAATACTTTTATAAAATGCATCATCCCAACCAGTGATGATAACATTGCTTGCTTGGCGTTGTGCTTCAGTCGTCATTATGCGGTTTGTACATTCAATAACACGTAACCAATAAAGTGCGTTATTAATGCCTTCATCATAAAATGAGCTTAAGGTTTTACATTCAGCCCAACGATAATCAATCGTTTTTTGTTTAACAACGGGAATTTCTTGCTCAGGCTCTAGTGTATTAGTGAGCGACTTTGGTGTACACCCTGAAAGAACCAGTGGAAGCATAATAAACAAGAAACATTGCTTCCAATTTAATGCGATTTTTCTAGTTGATGCAGGGGCCATAAATAACCATTCAATACCAAGCATCTTCTTATTTATTTTTTTATATTCATGATGAGGAGATGCTTGTTTTTGTGACCTGATTTGCATTATTTAATCTCAGAAAGTAGCGGTAATTCAATACGAAAACAGACATCAGCATAGTCAGAAGGAACAACACTTAATTCACCTTCCATTCTTTTGATACAGTCATGAGCAATACTCAAACCTAAACCACTTCCTTTGACAGCCCCTTTACGTAGCAAAGAACCTTGGAAAAAGGGTTCAAAAATCATTTTTTGTTCAGATTCAGGGATCGGTGTTCCTTTATTGGCTATATCAATAACTATTTTCTGTTCAACTTGATAACTAGAGATCCAGATATTACCTGATTCGGCACCATAGTGCACCGCATTCGAATAGAGATTGTCGATAACTCGTGATAATAATGTCGCTTCTGCTCGACATTTTGTCAGATTAAGTGAAATTATCGTTTTAATCTCTTTTGCTCTGGCAGGTAAGCTGTGTGCTAATACCACATCATTCACTAAATGAGTTAAATCGACCTCTTCAATTTGCTGAGGAACCTCAGAAAGTTTACGATTATAATCAAGTAGTTGTTCAATTAATAACTGTAACTGTTTACTACTATTATCAAGAATAGAAACCACTTCTTTTTGATCGAGCGTTAAAGGACCCGCAACTTCATCGGCTAATAATTCAGTACCTTCCCGCATACTAGCAAGTGGCGTTTTTAACTCATGAGAAATATGACGTAAAAACTCATGACGTTGTGATTCAAGCCATGCTAATCGTTCACTTAACCAAATAATGCGTTGAGCTAACGATCGCAGTTCTCGCGGTCCTTGAAAAGAATCCAAATTGTTACTAAGCGTTCGACCTTCACCTAATCGGTTGATCATCTTTTCAATCCCTTTAACAGGACCAATAATCATTCGAGTAAATAGCGCGATGAGGATCAAGCTGAAAACAAAAACGATAAGGCTTTGCCAACCGAAATAGCGTCCTTTCTCAGCAATTGCCATTTGAAGTTGTTCACCGCGACTAAAAATAATCTCTTTGGTTAAGACAACAATACGATTATTGGCATAAGAGAACTGCTCAAGAGCTTGTTGCATCTCTTTCGTAGGCTCACTGCTTTCACACTGAATAGACTTTAGCTTTTCAAGTGAAGAATTAAGCACGTCGGCTTCTTTAGATGAAGAAAGTGGAATTATGGTTTGCTGTAATGTTGAGAAAAGTTTGGTGTATTGCTGATAGCGTTGTTGGTACATATCATCATCAGTCTTATCACGTAAAACACAATAACGACGATAGTTTCCTTCCATCTCAATAGCTAAATTTCGCATAACTTCACTGCGTTCAGTATCGGCCAATGCATTTTTATTAGTAATTGCTGCTTGATTACTTAATTGATCGAGACTTTGATAAGCTTGATAAGCAAGGACAAGTAAAGGTAATAGCACCATCCAAAATGCCATTATCACGAGCTGTCTTAAAGAACGAGGAAAAATACGCCACTTTTTCAATGAAATCATCTCAACACCTATTAGAGTAATGCGATGCTACATGACTTGATAACAAGAAAAAAGTCCGACATTAGGAAAATCAGGCAAGAGAACAAACACAATAGAGGAAATGCGACAGGCTCTAGAAGTGGGAGAGCGGAATATCTTATTGAGATATTCCGCTCGTCAATATTTCATCTCTTTTTTCTCTAAAAGAGAATGAAGGTGGTGCCTCACTCCACGTGTCGCCCTGTGTTTGATAAGGTCCGAAGACGAGTATCATGATGTTGGACGGTAGGCACCTTACTCTGGCGTCATTCCTGGCTTATGTGGTATGTTCCCACCCATTATTGTGGACCGACATAAAAAGTTGAATGAGCAACTGATTTATATAATGCACAAGGCGTGCCAACCTTCAAAGTAATTGTTTAATATATTGAAAAATAACAAAAAATAAAAACAACCCTCTGATATTTTATGTATAACTCTTTTTTATCTAGTTATAAAACAACCAAGCTGTCTCCATATCCAGACAGAGTTACCCTAAATTTTATAATTACTTATATTTCAATAATATATATGTCGCCAAAAGGAGACACATAAAATAGTGAATGTCGTCGTTTTTACACAACAATAAATAATTCTTTTATTATCAATGAAATAAAGCCTCTAACAATGTAGAGGCTTTATTTGTTTATCACTAAGACAAGATGACTTTTGATTAATCAAATTGCTTTCTTGCATTACGGAATAATCGCATCCAAGGGCTGTCTTCGCCCCAGTTATCTGGATGCCAAGAATTACTAATTGTTCTAAACACGCGTTCTGGGTGAGGCATCATAATGGTTGAACGACCATCTTTTGTCGTAACAGCAGTGATCCCTTTTACAGAGCCATTAGGGTTTAATGGATATTGTTCTGTTGGATTACCATAGTGATCGACAAAACGTAATCCCACTAAATTTTGAGCTTCTAGTTGTGCTAATTGCTCTGCATCACGGAATTCAGCAAAACCTTCACCATGAGAAACTGCGATAGGCATTTGCGAACCCACCATACCTTGCAGTAATAACGATGGACTTTCTGTCACTTTCACTAAACTAAAACGTGCTTCAAAACGCTCAGAACGATTGCGCACAAAACGAGGCCACAAATCTGCACCCAGAATAAGTTCTGATAATGTTGACATCATCTGGCAACCATTACAGACCCCAAGGGATAAGGTATCTTGGCGTTCAAAGAATTGAGCAAATTCATCACGTAAGCGAGAGTTAAATAAAATAGACTTCGCCCAACCTTCACCCGCGCCTAATACGTCACCGTAAGAGAATCCACCACACGCCACCAGCACATCAAAATCACTAAGTGAACGTCGTGAGGAGTGTAAGTCACTCATATGAACATCGATAGCATCAAAACCCGCTCTGTCAAAAGCCGCCGCCATTTCAACATGAGAGTTGACGCCTTGCTCCCTTAATACCGCAATACGAGGACGGCTTCCTGTTGCAATATAAGGTGCAGCAATATCTTCATTTGGATCAAAGGTTAAATTCACATTTAACCCCGGATCGTTGAGATCTTGTTTTGCTTGATGCTCTTCATCTGCACACTCAGGGTTATCGCGTAAACGTTGCATTTGCCATGTTGTTTCTGCCCACCAAAGACGCAAGGTACTGCGTTTTTCATTATAAACTTCAGTTTCACGGCTTTGGATAATAATGGCGTCATTTTCTGTTGCTTGACCTAAATAGTGTAAACAATCCGATAAGCCATATTCAGCAAATAATGCTTCAACAACCTCTTGATGTTCAGCACTAATTTGGATCACGCCACCGAGTTCTTCATTAAAGAGTCCAGCTAAAATATCTTCATCATACGCACTGATATCAACATGTAAGCCACAATGGCCTGTGAATGCCATTTCTGCAAGAGTGACAAATAATCCACCATCAGAACGATCGTGATAGGCCAACAATTTGCGCTCATTAACCAATTGTTGCATTACATTAAAGAACTGTTTTAACTGCTCAACATTACGAAGATCTGCCGCTTTTTGGCCGAGTTGACGATAAACTTGTGCTAGTGCCGTCGCACCTAATGCGTTATGCCCATTTCCCAAATCAATTAGATATAGGCGATTTCCTGCTTGTGTTGATAATTCAGGTGTCACTGTTTTACGCACATCTTCAACACGAGAAAATGCCGTGATAACTAAAGATAATGGAGAAGTAACCTCTTTGGTTTTCCCATCTTTATCTTGCCAACGCGTCTTCATTGACATTGAATCTTTGCCCACAGGAATAGTAATGCCTAACTCTGGACATAACTCTTCACCAATGGCTTTCACTGCATCATATAAACCCGCATCTTCACCAGGATGGCCTGCTGCCGACATCCAGTTAGCCGAAAGTTTAATACGATTAAGCGCTTCCACATCACAACCCGCCATATTTGTTAACGCTTCGCCGACAGCCATACGTGCAGATGCAGCAAAATCTAATAGTGCGATTGGCGCGCGTTCACCGATCGACATTGCTTCACCATAATAGCTATCTAATGTTGCTGTGGTAACAGCACAGTTAGCAACAGGAATTTGCCAAGGACCAACCATTTGATCTCGCGCAACCATACCCGTTACCGAACGGTCACCAATGGTAATTAAGAAGGTTTTTTCAGCAACAGCGGGTAAATGAAGAACACGATATATGGCATCTTTTAAATCAATATCTTTACGATCTAGATACTCACCTTCTGTTTTTTGTGATTTCACATCACGTAACATTTTAGGCGCTTTACCTAATAATATGTCCAATGGCATATCAATAGGTTTATTATCAAAGTGTGTATCGTTTAATACTAATTCACGCTCTTGCGTAGCTTCACCAATTACAGCATAAGGTGCTCTCTCACGTTGGCATAACGCATCAAAAAGAGGCATTTTTTCAGGTGATACCGCCAATACATAACGCTCTTGAGATTCATTACACCAGATCTCAAGTGGGCTCATACCCGGTTCATCATTAAGAACATCGCGTAATTCAAAACGACCACCACGCCCCCCATCATTGACTAATTCAGGCATTGCATTCGAAAGGCCACCAGCACCAACGTCATGAATAAATAAGATTGGGTTATCGTCACCTAATTGCCAACAACGGTCGATAACTTCTTGACAACGACGTTCCATTTCTGGGTTATCACGTTGAACAGAAGCAAAATCTAAGTCCGCATCAGATTGGCCTGATGTCATAGAAGAAGCTGCACCACCACCAAGGCCAATGTTCATAGATGGTCCACCAAGTACAATCAACTTAGCACCAACAGTAATTTCACCTTTTTGTACGTGATCTTCACGAATATTACCAATTCCCCCTGCTAACATGATTGGTTTATGGTAACCGCGAATTTCAACGCCATTGTGACTATTAACTTGTTCTTCATAAGTTCTGAAATAGCCTAGTAATGCCGGACGACCAAACTCATTATTAAATGCTGCACCACCTAATGGGCCTTCGGTCATAATATCTAATGCATTAACAATTCGCTCTGGTTTGCCAAAATCTTCTTCCCAAGGCTGTTCAAATCCAGGAATACGTAAATTAGAAACCGAAAATCCAACTAGACCCGCTTTAGGTTTTGCACCACGCCCCGTTGCACCTTCATCTCGAATTTCACCACCAGAACCTGTTGCAGCCCCTGGCCAAGGTGAAATCGCCGTTGGGTGGTTATGTGTTTCCACTTTCATCAAGATATGTACGGGTTCTTGATGATAATGGTAATGCCCTTTCTCAGCATCAGGATAAAAACGCCCTGCCACAGAGCCTTCCATTACAGCAGCATTATCCTTATAAGCAGACATGACATAATCAGGCGTTTGCTCAAACGTATTTTTAATCATTTTAAATAATGATTTATCTTGAGCTTTACCATCAATTATCCAATCTGCATTAAATATTTTGTGGCGACAATGTTCAGAGTTGGCTTGTGCAAACATATAAAGCTCAACATCAGTTGGATTACGTTGTAAGCGGTTAAATGCATCGACTAGGTAATCAACTTCATCATCTGCCAGCGCTAATCCCATTTCGATATTCGCTTTTACCAGTGCATCCTTGCCTCTTGCAAGAACATCAATAGTTTTTAGTGGTGCTGGCGTTTGCTCGGCAAAAAGTGCATTTACATCTTGATAATTTAAGAAAATGGTTTCCATCATTCGATCATGAATAAAACCATAAAGTTGTTGCCACTGAGTGTCTGTCATCGTACCGCATTCAATAAAGTAAGCGATACCACGTTCAATTCGGACAACCTTGGCTAAACCACACTTATGTGCAATATCTGTCGCTTTAGAAGACCAAGGTGAAATTGTTCCTGGGCGAGGCGTAACAACTCGCATTTCCCCAACAGGCTCATGCTCTGTTAATGAAGGCCCATAATGCAGTAGTTGACGTAATTTAATTTGGTCATCTTCAGATAACTGCCCTTCCACTTTCGCGAAATGGACAAATTCCGCGTATATACCTTGTACAGGAAGAGCATTTTCCTGACATAGAGTGAGTAATTTATTAATACGAAACGCGGATAAAGCGGGGGAGCCACGCAGGATTTCCATAGTATTGAGTTCTCTCTTTTAGCAGCTAGCCTGATCAATCATTCAGGGGAAACTCGCCTAGTATAATAGAATAACCGTCCAGACGAAACCGTTTGCGTGAACAAAATAACGGCATTTAACTTAGAGTGTTTTAATGATTAATTGGTGTAATCAAGTTGCGTCTTGCCAATATGTTAAGCAAAATGCTCGATTACTGGAAATTTATCCATGTTAAAATGACGATTTTACACACAACAATAAACAACGTTAACGAGAACCAACCTATTGAATAATATAAGGATAAACTATTTCGTTATCGTTATCATAGCGCTCTTTTCAGCGGCCATTATCGCATTGAATATTACATGGCCAGATAGGCAAAAAGCGCAGATAAATAAGATTTTATCTCGTGGTGAGTTAAGAATTAGTACGATACCTTCACCATTGATAACGATGAACGATAAAAAGGACCCCGTAGGTTTCGATTATGAATTAGTTAAACGCTTTGCAGACTACTTAGGCGTGAAACTTGTCGTTAATATGCGGACAAATATCAACCAAATGTTTGATGATCTGGAGAATAATAAAGCTGATTTTATCGCCGCCGGATTACTTTATAATCAAGAGAGATTAGATAAGACACGCAGTGGCCCTGCTTACTTTTCAGTTTCTCAACAGCTCATTTACCGTAAAGGGACATTGAGGCCACGTAGCTTTGATACGTTAGATGGGCGCCTTGTTGTCACGGCTGGCTCTGCTCATGCAAGTTTATTGCGAACATTAAAAGAGACGCAATATCCCGAGCTTGAATGGGAAGAATCAGATAATCAGACAACCTCACAACTGCTAGAAGCATTATCTGAAGGCAAAATAACCTATGTGTTAGCAGACTCAATCAGTGTTGCAGTACAACAACGCATTCATCCGAATGTTGCCGTAGGGTTTGAAGTCACGGAAAGCCGACCATTAACATGGTATTTGCCGGATAGTGAAGATAACAGCTTATATGCGGCGATGCTTGATTACTTTAATCAATTATCTCAAGAAGATGTGTTAGCAAGACTTGAAGAAAAGTATTTTGGCCATGTGGGTTCGTTTGATTACTTCGATACTATCTCTTTTATTACGGCGATAGATTCTGTTTTACCAAACTATCAGCCCCTTTTTGAAAAATATGCAGATACTTTCGATTGGCGGTTATTGGCAGCTATGGCATGGCAAGAATCACATTGGGACCCTCATGCTACATCACCAACTGGAGTAAGAGGATTAATGATGTTAACTCGTCCCACGGCATCAAGTATGGGCGTTACTGATAGGCTTGATCCTGAAGAGAGTGTTCGAGGTGGAGCGCAATATCTTAAGCATCTCCTTTCGCGTTTACCAGATTCTATCCCTGAAGATGAAAGAATTTGGTTTGCATTAGCAGCATATAATATAGGATTTGGCCATATGCTTGATGCCAGAAGACTTACTGAGCAACAAAATGCCGATCCTGACAGTTGGCTAGATGTAAAATCAAGATTACCTCTACTTAGCCAAAAGAAATATTATGAAAATCTCCCTTATGGCTATGCCAGAGGGCATGAGGCTTATCGCTATGTTGAAAACATTCGACGATATCAACTCAGCCTTGTTGGTTACCTTCAAGCCAAAGAGAGCAAAAATAAAATATTATCTAAAGATCAAGAGGATGATGAAGAACAAGGAAGCTCACCATTGACTCAAGATATGGCTTATCAATAATTTTTTGTACTTAAAAACAACCAATTAAACAGCATAGCCTCTTTTATAGAGGCTTATTTATTTCATTTCTCTATTGAAAAATCTTTCCTGTCATAAAGCAATCCCTAAATTAATATTTTCTTAATACTAAGAATTGTTACATTTTTTCAAGTTTTTTTTCCCAAAAATAGGGAAAACTCATGTGTTAAAAAATGTAACACTCATTAGCAAAAACACTCAGCCAATGAGTAAATTGTATTTTAAATAACCTAACTAGTCATTTTAAGAGTATCAGAATAGGTAAAATATAAGAAAAAATTAACTTAAATACGTAGGAATTATCTCATTAGTTACTATTCATTTTATGATTATTATTTTGTTAAAAACTTTTTTTTCGTCAAAAATTAACTCAACCACTTCTTTATTAACATCTAACTTATTGAATTATATATATTATGATAATCTATAATTGTTTTTATTAATTTTCTTAACCTAATGTTAAGAACCTTACCTTTTATAAAGTTAAAATAATGTTAATTATATTGTCTATTAAATTTATCTGCCTGATAAACTTTTTAACCCATAAAGAGAGTAATAAAAATAATAAACCTATACAAAACTCTATTAATATGGAATAGGCGAGATTAAATATGAAAATTGAGGAAATCAACAAAACGTTATATCAAACAGAGCACATTTGTTGATATCATATAAACCAGTCATTATTCGAAATAACTCGAAATATAATGCAAATCAATTTTTATATTCCGACATTAATATTATTTTCTACAAGTAATAATACGCACGATCTTCAAGGGATTATTTATAATGAAACTGAGTAAAATTGCTTTAGCTGCTGCTTTAGTATTTGGTATTAATTCTGTTGCAACTGCTGAAACTCCTGCACCAAAAATTGGCGCAACTAAAGGCGAAATTCAATTAAAAGGTGAAATTGTTAATTCAGCTTGTGGATTAGCCGCTTCTTCAAGCCCTGTTATTGTTGACTTTAGTGAAATCCCAACTTCTGCATTAGCAAATATGCAGAAAGCAGGTAACGTTAAAAAAGATATCGAATTACAAGACTGTGATACTACCGTAGCAAAAACAGCTACTGTTAGCTATACACCAAGCGTTGTTAATGCAACAAATAAAGACTTAGCTTCTTTCGTATCTGGCTCAGCTTCTGGCGCAGGTATCGGTTTAATGGATGCTGGCAGCAAATCAGTAAAATGGAACACAGCAACAACACCTGTACAATTAGTTAATGGCGTTTCTAAAATCCCATTCGTTGCTTACGTTCAAGCTGAATCAGCTGACGCTACTGTAACTCCTGGTGAATTCCAAGCCGTTATCAACTTCCAAGTTGATTATCAGTAATCGTTTTATTTATTTTAATTAATTAAATAATAAATTACTGCATTAACGCAGGGGATTTCCTCTGCGTTAAATTTGATAAAACACTTCAATTTAATAAGAATAAAATAAAAATTAATTAAATAAATATTCATTATTTAATTGGTTTTTATTTTATTAATAATTAGGCGTTTATTCATGTTAATTTCTTTTTTTCACAGCACAATATGGAAAAACATTTGTGCCATTTTGCTATTGTGCTTAGCGTTTTCCGCTCAAGCTGAGCAAGATGATTCTGTGGAATTTAACATTCATATGCTAGATGCCGAAGACAGAGATAATGTTGATTTATCTCGTTTTGCAACTTCTAATTACATTATTCCGGGTATGTACTACTTAGATATCCGTATAAACGGCCGTGATTTCCCTCGCCAAAACATTAATTATGTTGAAGTGAAACCCAATTACTCCATCGCTTGTATTGACCCTACTCTTCTAAAAAAATTAACAGTTAACGAAGAAAATCAAAAATTTATCGAAGAAATCTCACCAGATTGTTTCGATATTAGTCAATTACCGGGTATCTCTATCAAAAATGATGGTGGTGTTCTCGATATTGTTATACCTCGCTCACTAATGAAGTATGAAGATACGGATTGGACGCCACCTGAATTGTGGGATCCGGGTGTATCTGGGCTATTAGTTGACTATACCTTAACAGGGACATCGACACGTCCTAATAAAGGTAATAATAACAATTCATTGACAGGATATGGGCAAGCAGGGATTAACCTTGGTGAATGGCGATTACGTGCTGAATATCAAGGAAATTATTCATCTGAATACTCATCAAACAATAGTTTTGATTGGAATCAGATTTACGCATATAAACCATTACCTAACCAAGCAGCAAAATTAACGCTTGGTGAAACTTACTTAAACTCCCAAGTTTTTGATAGTTTTCGTTTTACAGGCGCCAATATACAAAGTGATGAAAGAATGTTGCCCCCGTCGTTGCAAGGTTATGCACCTGAAATTCATGGTATCGCAAACACTAATGCCAAAGTAACGGTAACGCAAAATGGTCGCTTAATTTATGAAACCACCGTACCTGCGGGCCCTTTTGCTATTAAACATTTACAAGATACGGTACAAGGTCAATTAAATGTCAGAGTTGAAGAGCAAAACGGTAAAGTAAACGAATTCCAAGTACAAACAGCCAATCTACCTTATATGACTCGCCCAGGTTCAGTGCGCTATAACACATCAATCGGTCAGTCATCACTCAACAACCATAAAATGCAGGGGCCTGTTTTTTATCAAGGCGATTTTTCATGGGGTATGAACAACACATGGTCACTGTATGGCGGAGTTTTATTAACGGTTAAAGATTACAATGCGTGGTCATTAGGCTTAGGTCACGATATGGGGCGTTTAGGTACCCTTTCAGGTGATATTACTCAATCTTATAGCAAAACCTATGATAATGAGAATATCAACGGGATGTCTTTCAAACTGAACTACGCTAAAACATTCGATGAGTACCATAGTACGATTACTTTTGCTGGTTACCGTTTTTCAGAGAAAACATTCCGCTCTTTCTCTCAATATATAGATGAGCGTTATAACAATATTAATAACAATGGTTATGAAAAAGAGATGTATACCATTACAGGTAACAAAACTTTTTGGGCTGATGATATTGAAAAATCGACAACACTTTATCTATCTTATCGACACCAAAACTATTGGGATAAAAATACACAAGAACAATATGGTGTTACGGTAAGTCGCAATTTTTCTATTATGGGTATAGAACAGATTAATACTAATTTATCAGCATTTCGTACTCAGCATAAAGGAAATACTGATGACAGTATTTCTTTCAATATTTCAGTTCCATTAGGAAGTAGCAAAAGCCTTGGTTATAGCTTGCAAAACAGTAACGGAAAAGTGAACCAAATGGCCTCTTATTCTGATAATAGCAATTATAATAATCTATGGCGTATCCGAGCTGGTTTAAGCTCAGATAATAAAGCGAATACTGATGGTTATTATCAATACCGCTCGCAATATGCAGAAATTAATGCCAATGCAAGCTATCAACAAGATAACTATGTTGCTGTAGGTGCAACAGTAAAAGGCGGATTTACAGCTACTCGTCAAGGTGCTGCATTACATAGTAGCAGCATGACATCGAGTACAGCTCGAATGATGGTTGATACAGATGGCGTTGCAGGTGTTCCATTTAATAATCAAAGCACAACAACCAACCTATTTGGTATTGGAGTATTAACTGACTTAACCAGTTATAACAATGTTGATGCTCGTATTGATGTTGATAAAATGGATTCAGATATTGAAACACACAAAGCCATTACATCTGCAACGTTAACTGAAGGTGCGATTGGCTACTATAAATTTCCTGTTCGACAAGGTGAACGCCTAATGGCTATCTTACGAACTGTCGATCAAGCATACCCACCATTTGGTGCCGAAATTACCAATAAAAACGGTGAAAATATGGGAATGGTAATGGAAGATGGTTTAGTTTATATCGCCGGTGTTAACCTTAATGAATCATTAAACGTGATTTGGGGTGGTAAAACCCAGTGTACGATTACAATTCCAGCCGTAATTAACGATCCACTAAAACGTGAATCATTATTATGTCAGGGACTTTAATGAACAAAATGAATTACTAGAGATAATTGTATGAACTCATTCAACACACTCAAAACGCTTTTTTGTGGCTCATTAATTGCACTCAGCATAGTGAGTACGACTCAAGCGGGCGTGTCATTAGATAGAACTCGCGTTGTGCTTATGGGCAACGAAAACTCAGCGAGTGTAAACTTAAAAAATACTAGCCCTGATATTCCTTTTTTAGCGCAATCATGGGTTGAAAATGAACACGGACAAAAAATCGCATCTCCTTTAGTGGCGTTACCGCCCTTACAGCGTCTTGATGGTGACCAAAAAGGTGTTGTCAGAATTACCAAAACAGCAGAAATTGGGCTTTTGCCACAAGATAGAGAATCATTGTTTTATTTAAATGTTCGTGAAATTCCTCCGGCACCAAAACAAGCGAATGTGTTGCAAATGGCAATGCAGTCTCGCATTAAATTATTCTACCGCCCAACTGCTATTATTCCTGAAAAACCGGGCATGATTTGGCAAGACCAATTAGTATTTAAAAAACAAGGTAATCAATTTATTGCCGAAAACCCAACACCTTACTACATCACAATTATTGGGCTTTCTAATAAATTGAATGGTGAAGATAGCGATAAGTTAACCACTTTTCCTGGTTTAATGGTTGCGCCTAAATCATCACTGGAAATTCCAGTTAAAACGAGTAACGTCAATCAATTTTACATGATGTATGTAAATGATTACGGTGGGCATCCAGAATTAAAATTTGTTTGCCAACAAAATAGCTGTAAAGCAGCACCGAAAGACCAACAACCAAAATATTAATTAACTTGACGCCGGTAGGAATAAAATGCAATTAAATAAAAAAAACATTCATTCCAAATCAGTAATGCTATTTTTTACCGGCATTTTCTCATTAATGCCAATTTCAGCTATGGCTTATCTACAAGGGGAGGTAACAACCAATGGCGGACCTAATATTTTTTATGCTGCATTAGATAACACAACGTTCCCTAATAATCGAGCAGGTGAAACAACGACGGTTAGATTTTCCTTGCCAGATCGCTATGATGGTACGGTACATTGCCCTAGCACAAATATTGATAAAAGAGCATTAACTTACTTTAAAGCAACAACCGACTTAATTCCTGTTGGTGGCAATTTTTATCAATTAAATGAATACGTAGATGTTCGTATTAAATTTGAAATTTGGGGTCCAGATCCTCTCCCTACAGTCCCTTTTGAAAATAAAGAAAACAAAAGAAATAATCTGCAAGGTTGTACAAGACCTAATTCTCCCAAACCTCATATCGCATCAGGTAGCAGTGGAGAACTTACTTTCCGTTTAAGAAAACCGATTATTAACGGAGTAAGCTTAAATGGTCAATCTCTTGCACAAATGTATGCCATGGTAAGCTACAGAAACAAGCCGACAGAATATGGTAACGAACCTATATCTAAACTGATTATTACATCAGGGATCATCACAACTGAAGATAAATGTATCTTTAATAACGGTTCCCCAATTACCTTTGATTTTGGCAATGTTGGTAATACTTCTGACTATTTGAATGGCCAAAACTACAAGATCACACGCAATATTCCAATAAAATGTGAAGGTGGTAGTTTTACTAATCCTAACAGTCGAATTATGTTTAAAATTCAAACAGGAAGCTCAGGTATCGCTAGTTTTAATCCTAATTATCTTGGTACCACAGGACCTGTAGATAGGACAAATTTGGGGATTGTTTTAAGAGACAAATCAGGAGCGATTGTGCCACCTAATCAATATTTTTCTGTCGGGAAGCTGAATAATTTTAAAGGTAATTGGGAAGTTACTGCGGCTCCCATTGCAAAAACAGGTAGCAAAATTACAGAAGGCGAGTTTTCAGCACATGCCACATTAGTTGCGGAGTTTATGTAATGGGAACTCCAATAATAAAATCTGCTATTTCTCTTTTATTATTACTATCACCTTCTGCCTTTGCTGCTACAGAGCTGATTGGCGGTGATATGGAATTTAAAGGCGTTGTGGTTGCACATGGTTGTACCATAGTTGCTGGTGATGAAAATAAAGTAATCGATTTTAAGCAGATATCCGCCAAAGATCTCTATACCTTTCAAAAAAGTGAACCCGTTGCTTTTAGTATTAGTTTAGAAAATTGCAGCCAAGACATTTATAAAAGTGTCACAATTACACTTGATGGGAAAGAGCATCCGACTATGTCGAATCATCTTGCTGTTGTTGGTACAGGATCTGAAGATCCTAAAAGTATTGGGATTGTATTTACTGATATGCAACGCAATATAATTCAATTAAAAAAACCGAGCTCAACTCAACTTCTTAATAATAAACGTATTCAGTTTAATTTTATGACATATGTTGAAGCATCACCCTCTGCGCTGAAAAATCAAACATTGTTAACAGGCCCTTTCCAAGCACAAGCAACCTATACCCTTAATTATCAGTAAACAGATATCTATTCTTTTGTTGCTTGCTCTGTATTTGCTAAAACAGGACTATTATTTTGCTTTTTAAGTTGTTTCTTTTCAGCCCTTCTCATCTTAAAAAATTGGCTTAAAAGCTGTGAACACTCTTCACCTAATACACCTGAAGTTATCTCAACTTTATGGTTCATGCCGGGATGCTGTAAGATATCAATAAATGAGCCCGCTGCACCTGTTTTTAAATCTGAGGCGCCATAAACCACGCGTTTTACACGGCTATGTACAATCGCGCCAGCACACATCACACAAGGTTCGAGAGTAATATAGAGAGTAGCATCGAGGAGACGATAATTTTGCAAATGCTTCCCACCTTTGCGTAATGCCATAATCTCTGCATGTGCTGTAGGATCGTTATCGATAATTGAATGATTCCACCCTTTAGCAATGATTTTATTATCAACGACTAATACCGCACCCACCGGAATTTCGCCTATCTCTTGTGCTTTGTGCGCTTGCTCAATCGCTTTATGCATCCAATAAATATCATCTTTAACTTTATTCACAAGGATATCTCTTCATTATCATATAGCGGGATATTGTACCCTGTTTTCTATTGATAACTAAAGAGATTGTCTTGAATTGTTTATGACAAATATCGTGAAGATTAACTTTTAGTTTCTTCTTCACATAATCTGATAGGTCATTTGAATGATGTTACTTTAGGAAATGCCCTAGAAATGGTAATCTTATCTTCCTTTGCTTATCTCTCACTAAGCAAGAAAATTTAGGCGATATCCCTATTTGAATGATAAAGCACTACTTTATTGGATATAGCAACACAAAACTGATAGATGGTAACATATAAGTGCAAGATATAAGTTACTGAAATTTAATAATTTATATATTAAGTGACTGATATGGCTTTACTAATTACAAAGAAATGCATCAACTGTGATATGTGTGAACCAGAGTGCCCAAATGATGCTATTTCAATGGGGGATGATATTTATGAAATTAATCCTGATCTTTGCACTGAATGTGTAGGACATTACGATAAACCAACTTGCCAATCGGTTTGTCCGATTACCAATACGATCATCACTGATCCTACTCATATTGAATCTCAAGATGAATTATGGGAAAAATTTGTGTTGATCCACCACGCAGATAAGATCTAAATCTTAATCGATGATTTTGTGGGTGATAAATCTAAGAGAGCTATTTTTCTAAAATAACTGTCGCACAAGCATAACGCTGTTCATCAGCAAGTGTTACGTGAACAGAATTTATCCCCGCTTTCTCTGCCATCTCTTTTGCAACTGCTAAAAAATGCAATGTGGGTTTACCTAACTCATCATTACGCACTTCAAAATGATTAAAAGCCAATCCTAAACGGATACCTGTTCCTAATGCTTTTGCCGCAGCCTCTTTTACTGCAAACCGCTTAGCTAAAAAGCGAATTGGCTGTTTATGGGTTTGATAGATTTCCCATTCCGTTTCAGTAAGGATGCGACGAGCAAGGCGTTCACCAGAACGCCCTATAATATCTTCAATGCGTGATATCTCGACGATATCCATACCTAAGCCAACAATAGCCATTAACGACGCGCTTCTCGCATTAAGCGTTTCATTTCTTCAACCGCTGGTGCTAATCCACTAAATACGGCTCTACCAATAATTGCATGGCCAATATTCAGTTCATAAAGTTCAGGTAATGCAGCAATACGTTGTACATTGTGGTAATGCAAGCCATGTCCTGCATTCACTTTTAAGCCTTTAGATGCGGCATAAGTCACTGCATCACGTATACGCATAAACTCTTTTTCTTGAGCCATTTCATCTTCAGCGTCAGCATAAGCACCAGTGTGGATCTCAATAAAAGGCGCGCCAACACGGTCGGCTGCATTAATTTGTTCATGGTCAGGATCAATAAACAGAGAAACTTTGATACCTGCTAAAGATAAGCGTTTAATGGCATCAGCAACTTTTGCTTCATTGCCAACAACATCTAAACCACCTTCTGTTGTCACTTCTTGGCGTTTTTCAGGTACTAAACAGCAAAAATCGGGCTGAGTTTGACAAGCTATCTCGATCATCTCTTCAGTGACTGCCATTTCCAGATTTAATCTTGTCTGCACTGTTTGGCTTATCAGCATTAAATCGCGATCAGTGATATGACGTCTATCTTCACGTAAATGAATAGTAATACCATCAGCACCAGCTTGTTCTGCAATAAAAGCCGCTTGAACAGGATCGGGATACGTTGTGCCTCGGGCATTACGAAGGGTGGCGATATGGTCAATATTAACACCAAGTAGAATATCAGACATGCTCTTCTCCTGAAAAATAACGTTGCATTACCTTAGTTTACACATTCCATTGAGAAGAAAAAGACAATATTACTATTCTGCCTTCAATGCTTTTTCCTTTGGGGATTTTTTAATGGCAAATTGTCTAAAAAGTTCTCTACTTTTTAATGGTTTTCCGCCTAAGTAAGGCTTCAATGCCATTCGAGTAAACCTTTTTGCCGCTTTTAATGTTTCAACAGTAGGAAATTCTCGACTAGCTAAGGATTTTAATTCAAATCCAGTAAAACTATTATGATCAACCACTAAACTCGCAATAAAACCTTTTTCTTCCCGATAACGATAGGTCATTGAATCGGAAACAGGCTCTCCACTTCCGGCACAATGCAGAAAATCTAAGCCATAGCCAAGCTGTGTTAATAACGCAAGTTCAAAGCGTCTTAGTGCGGCTTCGGGTGTGGTTTCGCTAGCAGCAAGAATTTGCAAGCAGGAGAGGTATTCAAAAAAAAGTACACTGTAAGACGTACCATTTTCTAAAACCCGAGACAATAACTCATTAAGATACAAGCCACTGTATAGTACAGAGCCTGTCAGTGGTAATGCTAAAGAGATAGGTTCAGCATCACGAAGTGTTTTTATTTCTCCTCGCCCACTCCAACGAATGAGCAGAGGAGTAAAAGGTTGTAGCGCCCCTTTTAAGGGTGAACGACGGCCTCGCGCACCTTTTGACAAGATGCGTACTCGCCCTTCATTTTCAGTGAAAAAATCGAGTAATAAACTTGTTTCACTGTAAGGTCGAGCATGGATAACGAATGCACGTTGCCAGCCATCCACTTTAGTTACCTACTTTAAATCGTCCACATAGCCGAGACTACGTAAAGCACGCTCATCATCAGCCCAGCCAGCTTTGACTTTCACCCAAAGTTCTAAGTGAACTTTGTTTTCAAATAAGTCTTCCATATCCATACGGGCTTCAGTGCCAATTTTCTTGATTTTCGCACCTTTATTACCAATAACCATTTTCTTCTGGCCTTCACGCTCAACCAGAATTAATCCGTGGATATCATAACCACCACGCTCATTGGTAACAAATTGCTCAATTTCAACAGTGACCGAATAAGGTAATTCTTCACCCAAAAAGCGCATCAATTTCTCACGAATAATTTCTGAAGCCATAAAGCGCTGAGAGCGATCAGTAATATAATCTTCAGGGAAATGATGCGTAGCTTCTGGTAAACAATTACGCACGATTTTGGCTATCGTATCGACATTCATGTCTTTTTCAGCACTGATTGGTACGACATCAAGAAAATCCATTTGTTGGCTTAAAAAACCAATGTGTGGAAGTAACTTGGTTTTATCAATCACGTTATCCACTTTATTAATTGCTAATAAAACAGGGCAACGTAATGATTTTAATTTGTTCAATACCATTTCGTCGTCAGGCGTCCAGTTGGTGCCCTCAACAACGAAAATAACTAATTCAACATCACCAATCGAGCTGCTTGCTGCGCGGTTCATTAGTCTGTTGATGGCTCGCTTTTCTTCAATATGCAAACCAGGTGTATCCACATAAATTGCTTGGTAAGCACCATCTGTATCAATACCCATAATACGATGGCGCGTAGTTTGCGGTTTACGTGATGTAATAGAAACTTTCTGCCCCAGTAATTGGTTCAGTAGTGTTGATTTTCCCACATTTGGGCGACCGACTATCGCAATAAATCCGCAATAGGTTTGTTCTTCGCTCATTCAAGCTCCAGTTGTATTAATGCCTGTTCAGCAGCGGCCTGTTCAGCTTTACGACGACTCGTACCCATCCCTTTGACAGGTTGTTCGATACCGCTTATCTGACAATGGATCGTAAACTCTTGATCATGGGCTTCACCACGAACCTGTACCACATTATAAGAAGGTAATGGTAAGTGACGGCCTTGCAGATATTCTTGCAAACGAGTTTTAGGATCTTTTTGCTTATCGCCTGGACTGATTTCAGCCAAACGATTTTCATACCAGTTTAAAATGATTTTTTCGATATTTTGAATATCACTATCAAGGAAAATTGCACCAATTAAAGCTTCCACCGTATCCGCTAAAATTGATTCACGACGAAAACCGCCGCTTTTTAATTCCCCAGGGCCTAAACGTAGACATTCGCCCAGTTCAAATTCACGCGCTAATTCAGCGAGCGTGTTTCCACGAACAAGCGTTGCTCTCATTCGACTCATATCCCCTTCATCAACACGAGGAAATCGATGATAGAGCGCGTTAGCAATCACATAGCTTAGAATTGAATCACCTAAAAATTCTAAACGTTCATTATGTTTACTGCTGGCACTACGATGCGTTAAAGCCTGTAGTAATAATTCATTTTGCGTAAAAGTATAGCCCAGTTTTTTTTGTAACTGGTTTACTAATAAAGTATTCATGTGCGATCAATTTCCATAACTTAATTTGAAGCACACGCAACAAATCTGTTTAAGACAACGAGATATTACCGAGTTGGATAACAGAACTGTTGCGTTTGCACTGGCTCCTGTGAATAACAGGAGCCAATCATATTAAAGAAGTGGCATATTCTACACTGAGATAGAAAGGAATGCTGTAGCTATTTTGTCAATAGTTACTTAATGCCACCGATACGACTGAGACGAACACCAGTAGGCCATTCATTCTCTACTTTTTCGAAGCTCATCCAGATTGTTGTCGCTTTACCGACTAAGTTTTTCTCTGGAACAAAGCCCCAGAAGCGACTATCTGAACTACCGTCTCGATTATCCCCCATCATAAAGTAATGACCTTCAGGAACAATCCACGTACCGACTGGTAATCCTGGTTGGATAAACTCGGGCATTGTCATATCACCCGGTATTGTCATAATACGGTGAGAGACTTTATCAATAGTTTCTACCCTTTCCTCTTCACGTAATTGAGTTGCTGTTGAAATAGGCTCCTCAATTGGAATGGATTTCATACCATTAATACGCTGGCCACCTGGTACATTTTGTAATAATAGCGTCCATTCACTTGGGTACGCAGTACCATAAGTTACTGATATTTCGTCATTACAAATGGCTTTATCACAATTTGGATAGATATGAAGTTTTTTCGACATCATATCATAAACAATTTTATCACCTGGTAATCCTATAACACGTTTAATAAAGTCAGTAGAAGGATCACGAGGATACTTAAATACTGCGATATCACCTCGTTTTGGCTTCCCTGTATTAATTAATGTGGTT
Source organism: Proteus penneri (assembly GCF_003144535.1). Classification (GTDB taxonomy): domain Bacteria; phylum Pseudomonadota; class Gammaproteobacteria; order Enterobacterales; family Enterobacteriaceae; genus Proteus; species Proteus penneri. The sequence goes on from NZ_PHFJ01000004.1 coordinate 80,054, forward strand.
TGCGTAATTGGATCTTTTAATCCATAAGCAAACTTTTCAACCAAGATAAAATCGCCAACTAACAAGGTTGGCATCATGGAGCGAGAAGGTATTTGAAACGGCTCATACACAAATGAACGCAGAACCAAAACAATAATCAAAACTGGGAATAAGGAGCCTAATGTCTCTGCCCAGCTTGGTTTATTAATTGATTTTGCTAACTCTTGCTGATCCTCGGACCCTTGCGTCATCTCTTGAAGACGCTTTAGTTTTGCTTTTCGGGCTGGCTTGAGCTTAAAGCGCTCAATTCCCCAAAAAACGCCTGTTATTAGCGTTGCCAGCGTTAGGATCAAGGCAAACGTGTTAGCCATGTTTTCTCCTTAAATTATTTATCTTTACCAACATGAAGAATGGCTAAAAACGCTTCTTGTGGTAGCTCTACGTTACCAATCTGCTTCATGCGTTTTTTACCATCTTTCTGTTTCTGTAACAGTTTCTTCTTACGGCTAACGTCACCACCATAACATTTGGCTAATACGTTTTTACGTAACTGTTTAACAGTTGAACGAGCTATAATATGGTTGCCAATTGCCGCTTGGATGGCGATATCAAACTGTTGGCGTGGAATAAATTCTTTCATCTTTTCCACCAGCTCACGCCCACGATAAGGTGCATTATCGTTATGTGTAATCAATGCCAAAGCATCAACGCGATCACCATTAATCAAGACATCTACACGTACCATGTTAGAGCCTTGGAAACGAATAAAGTTATAGTCTAAAGAAGCATAACCGCGTGATGTTGATTTTAAGCGGTCAAAGAAATCTAATACCACTTCAGCCATCGGAATTTCATAAGTCAATGAAACCTGATTACCATGATAGACCATATTGGTTTGAACACCGCGTTTTTCGATACATAAAGTAATTACATTACCTAAGTATTCTTGCGGTAATAACATATGACATTCAGCAATAGGTTCTCTGATTTCTTCAATATTATTTAGTGGAGGCAATTTAGATGGGCTATCCACTGATATAATATCGCCGTTAGTCATTTCAACTTCATAAACTACGGTTGGGGCAGTTGTAATCAGATCAAGGTCATATTCACGTTCTAAACGTTCTTGAATAATCTCCATATGAAGGAGACCCAAGAAACCACAACGGAAACCGAAACCTAACGCGGATGAGCTTTCTGGCTCATAAAATAATGACGCATCGTTTAAGCTTAATTTACCTAATGCATCGCGGAATGATTCATAGTCATCAGAGCTAATTGGGAATAACCCCGCATAAACCTGTGGCTTAACTTTCTTAAAACCTGGTAAGGGTTTATCTGCTGGTTTTTGTGCCGCAGTTAAGGTATCCCCAACCGGCGCACCTAAAATATCTTTAATACCGCAAACAACCCAGCCGACTTCACCACAATTTAATGATGTAGTGTCAATTTGTTTTGGCGTAAAAATACCAATACGGTCAATGTTATAAACCTGTCCCGTACTCATTACCTTAATTTTATCGCCCTTGCTGACTTTACCGTTTTTAACGCGGATCAGTGAAACAACCCCAAGGTAGTTATCAAACCAAGAGTCAATAATCAGTGCTTGCAATGGAGCTTCAGGATCACCCTCAGGTGCGGGAATTTCTTTCACAAGGCGTTCGATAACTTCTTTAACACCTATACCTGTTTTTGCGGAACAACGCACCGCATCTGTAGCATCAATCCCCACAATATCTTCAATTTCTTCAGCAACACGCTCAGGCTCTGCTGCTGGTAAATCTATTTTATTTAAAACTGGAACGACGGTGAGATCCATATCCATCGCGGTATAACAGTTTGCTAATGTTTGCGCTTCAACCCCTTGTCCTGCATCAACGACCAATAAGGCACCTTCACACGCAGCAAGTGAACGAGATACTTCATAAGAGAAGTCAACGTGTCCTGGGGTATCGATAAAGTTAAGCTGATAAACTTCACCGTCATCAGCGGTGTAATTCAAGGTTACGCTTTGCGCTTTGATTGTAATACCACGTTCACGCTCAAGATCCATAGAATCAAGAACCTGCGCAGCCATTTCACGATCTGATAAGCCACCACAAATTTGAATAATTCGATCTGATAACGTCGATTTACCGTGGTCAATATGTGCGATAATGGAAAAGTTACGTATGTTTTTCATTCTGAAATTATTTTTCTCTATTGCTTTGCTCTATAAATCTGGCTTTGGAGTCATTCATGGACACAAAGCGAAAACTCTATATTGCAGGAGTTATTATTGATGACGCATTCTACACACTAGAGACATTATACTCAAAGAAACGTTCATCAAACACAAACATTTATGCTAAGACTTGCATTTATTTGTAATTTTTTGCGGGTAATTTCCAGATATAGAAACGCGTTAATTTAAGATAGATATTATTACAAAAGCAACATGGCAAAAATAATGGGGCAAATGCCCCATCTGTTTAATCAACCCATTATTTTTGAAATTGAACGCTAAGTTCATTCGGTGGAAGCCCTATTTGCAATACAATAGGTTCAAAACCTTCATCTTTACTCCACCAGGTCGCCACTTTTTTAGCAAATAAGAAACCAAGGACACCGCCCATAAGTCCACTGCAAAAAATAGCAAATTCACTGGAAAACCAAAGACCCGCAATGCCTGCAACAATAAATAAGCCAATAAGTGGCGTTAAATACACTAGCATTGCGGAAAGAAGTAGATTATTTTCAGGAATACCCACTTCCACTTTTTGCCCTTCGACTAAAGGTTGTGCGACGGGGAGTTCGAGTTGATGAACTGTCTCAGGCCCTATTTTATTTAATAAATAAGAGCCACATGCAGCCCGAGCTTGGCAACTACCACAGCCAGAAGACGATCCATAGCGTAATAACGCTCTTCCTTCATGCCAATGTATAACTGTTGCCCACTCTTTAACCATAACTTATACCTTTTACTTTTTCGTAAATACAACACTGTTGACTATCTTCTGTGCCGTAGAAAATGGTAATTGACCAATAAAGGTAATTTCATTGCCTTCTTTGTCATAGGTATAAATTGTATTACGACCATACCTCAACATTTTATCGCGTTCGGGCGAATTAACCTGTTGACCACTTTTATTAACATAAATGGAGAAGTCAAATAAACCGTCGCTAAATAAAATAGACTGACTAAACTCGGTTTCAGAAATCTGATGGTGACTACGTTTTACCTCTTTAAAACCCTCAGGCAATTGACTAACCGACCAGTTATAAACCAGAGGTTTAGCTTTTGGTACAAGTAATAAAGGTGGCATATTGACGGTACGTAACGAATTAAGTTCAGTTTCGACTTCACTCCCTTCATTAACTGTGATCACTCGAAATTGTTCAATGATGTCATTATTCTTATCTAATAAATCGACTCTTAACGGCAGATATCTCTCTTCATCAATAAACAAGACATAATCATAACGGTCATTATTTTTCGATAGTACTCGAACAACTCGGCTTGGAATATCACCAATATGCGTTCTACCTGCATCAATAAAATTATAATAATCTGATAATTCATTGAAATCTTGGTAAATGATAGAAGGGATATAATCAACGATATGATCATTTCTTAAGCTAAAAGCATCTAAGCCTGGTTCAAAGTAACTGATTTCATCACCACGTTGAACTATTTCACGGCGAGTACTATCCATTTGCATTAGTTGTGCAAGGGGTTTGCCATCAATAAGAGTATGACGATAGCGAATAGGAACAATACCTTGAGAATTAATATTGATAAAAGATAATTCATAGGTAGAAGTTTGACTTGTATGACCCATCTTTTGCAACAAAGCCTTGACACTACCTATTTGCGGTTGTGCCAAGGCTTGTATCGGCATTGACAGGCTGCCCACCAATAATAAGGTGGATAACCATGATTTTTTCATTACGACAGTTTCATTCCCACACGTTATTTATACATTCACATCTATTATTACTGTGTTACTACAGATTGAGTTTCACCTTGAGCACTAACTGGTGCTTCATTTTGTGGTGCATTATAGATACGACGATCTAACTCATACTGTTGCAACATTAATCCAAGGCGTTGATTACGCTCTTGTAAACGTGTTTGTTGGTCTTTACCTAAAGTATCGTTTTGAAGATTTAGGCTTACTGGTGAACCCGCCCCCATAATAGGTTGAGTATTAAATACAGGCGTATCTACTTGGAAATCTTCAGAACCACTTTTTCCATTATATTGCTGAACACCAACAATAACAGCTAATGAAACACAAGCCGCAACACCGATTTGAGTTAACTGACTTGCCCAAGGACGTAACGTTTGTAAGAAAGAGTGCTGACGCCATTGTGATGGCGCAGGTTGCTGCTCTTGTTGTTGTTCAGGACTTATGCGAACAGGTTCATTCTCTAAAGCGAGCGCAACGCGACTTGCGATATCAAAGTGGACTACTTCACCTACATCACCACGCATTGTGTCACGAATTAAATGGTAGCGTTGCCATGTCTCCTTCATGGAGTCATCACGAGCAATTGCACCCATTAATTCTTTATCAAGAACTTCGCCATCCATAAATGCAGAAAGTTTTTCTTTTTGCATGTAAAAGTACCCTTCAGTCAATGATGGTTCACCCACAATTAAAACTCTTGTATTAATGGTTGAACCTTATTATCAATAGCTTCTCGCGCCCTAAAAATACGTGAACGAACTGTTCCGACAGGGCAATCCATAATGACTGCTATCTCTTCATAGCTTAGTCCGTCAAGTTCCCGAAGTGTAATAGCAACCCTTAAATCTTCAGGTAATGACTCTATGGTGTGAAAAACCACTCTCCGTAACTCTTCAGACAACATTAAATTCTCAGGGTTCGAAATTTCTTTTAGTGCGTTTGGTGATTCGAAATTTTCCACATCACTTGCATCTAAATCATTCGAAGGCGGACGTCGCCCCTGTGCAACCAAATAATTTTTTGCTGTATTCACTGCAATACGATAAAGCCATGTATAAAAAGCACTATCTCCACGGAAAGAACCGATGGCTCGATAAGCTTTAATAAAGGCTTCTTGCGAAACATCTGGCACATCACCCTGTGGTACATAACGGGAAATCAGGCTTGCTACCTTGTGTTGATAGCGGATAACCAGCAAATTAAACGCTTTCTGGTCACCATTTTGTACCTTTTCAACCAACATTTGGTCCGTTAACTGCTCGCTCATTAGAGATGGACTCTCCCGAAGTCAAGCTTCGCACTATTTTTAAATGACTCCGTCATATTTACTCTCGTTATTCCTTCTCGTTTTTATGAGCTACAAGACTTAGAGCGAAAAAATAGTATGAAGTTCAATTCAATCATTATTTTAAGAGATGAATCACAAAAAAAATATCATGGTGATCACCAACCAAAATGCAATTTGCCAATAAAAAAACGATAACACAATGATATTATTTAAATATATACAATTACTTACAACAATATATATTATCCTAAATAATATATTATTAAATATAGATTTAATAATATAAATAAAAGTCAGTCACCCAAGATTGGAACTTATCGGTATAGTGCCCGTCATTATGACGAATAATAAGTTCATCTATACTGCATTCAACACTGCCTTGGTTTTGTCTTTGAAATGCTAACAAAATTCGATGATAAGGTTTATCTGCGCTGTCTTTAATATTAACGCGTTTTACAACATTCCACTCTTTTTTTTCTGCAATTTCAATAAATTGCTCGCCAATAGAATAAGGCAATACAACACAGAATAAACCATCTTCGGTGATAAGTAATTGCGCACTATCCAATAATCCCTCATGCGTTAAGGTTTTGGTATAACGCGCTTGCTCACGAACATCATTACGACAAGCAATTGCTGGCTCAAAATAAGGAGGATTACTAACAATCAGATCATACTTATTTTGTGCTTGCTCTGCATAATGATGAATATCACTATGATAGATATGAATAAGTGAATGCCATTGTGACTCTTGGGCATTTTCCGTAGCTTGTAATGCCGCCTTTTCATCAAGTTCAATGCCATCAATACACTCAACTTTATTCGCTCGTTGAGCTAGCATTAATGCAATTAAGCCACTCCCAGTACCAATATCAAGTGCTCTTTTTATATTATTAATAGGCGCCCAAGCCCCTAATAAAACACCATCTGTACCCACTTTCATTTCACACTTATCATGAGCAACAAAAAATTGTTTAAATGTAAAACCACCTTTGCGTAATCCCGCTTTTTTCACTTTCTTTTGATTCATCTATAAACTCTATTGATTCGCCTTACTATCTCTTTTTATTACTTATCATTCATGTCATTGAAAAAGAGATATATGGTATGATAACGCTTCTGCAACCCCTATCTTAACATTAAACTATTTGTATACGATGCACGCTTATTTAGATTAAGCCTAAAAACAACGAATACCTTCGTCTATCGGTAATATATAATGTGATAGCGGTAAATCCTCTGGCTTTTAGCGGGGGATAATGTCAAAATCCGCGCCCTAAACAGAGGTATACAATGACAGCCACGACATTTTCCAGTCTTGAACTTGATGAAAGTTTATTGACCGCATTAGAAGAAAAAGGATATCAACGTCCTACTGCAATTCAAGCAGATGCTATTCCAGCAGCAATGGATGGACGTGATATTTTAGGCTCTGCGCCAACAGGCACAGGGAAAACTGCGGCATTTTTACTTCCGGCAATTCAACACTTGCTTGATTATCCACGTAAAAAATCAGGCCCGCCGCGTATTCTTATCCTAACGCCAACACGCGAACTTGCTATGCAAGTTGCCGAGCAGGCAAAAGAATTATGTGCGCACACACATTTAGATATCGCCACAATCACCGGCGGTGTTGCTTATATGAATCACGCTGAGGTTTTTAGCGAGAACCAAGATATCGTTGTTGCAACTACAGGTCGTCTATTACAGTACATCAAAGAAGAAAACTTTGACTGCCGTGCGGTAGAAATGCTGATTTTAGATGAAGCAGACCGCATGTTAGATATGGGTTTTGCTAATGATATCGAAACTATTGCAGGCGAAACTCGCTGGCGCAAACAGACATTACTGTTCTCAGCAACACTAGAAGGTAATGCGGTTATTGATTTTGCACAGCGTATCCTCAACGAGCCGGTTGAACTAAATGCCGATCCATCTCGCCGCGAACGTAAAAAAATTCAGCAGTTCTATTATCATGCTGATAATCTTGAACACAAAACCGCATTACTTGCTGCATTACTGAAGCAAAACGATGTTAAAAAATCGATTGTCTTTGTTCGTAAAAGAGAGCGAGTAAGAGAGCTTGTCACTGCATTAGAAAAACAAGGTATTAAATGTAGCTACCTTGAAGGTGAAATGGCGCAAACACAGCGTAACGATGCGATCAAACGTTTAGAATCAGGCAAAATGAATGTGCTTGTTGCCACAGACGTTGCTTCTCGTGGCCTTGATCTAGATGACATCACACACGTTTTCAACTTTGACTTACCTCGTACTGCCGATGTTTACTTGCATCGTATTGGTCGTACAGGACGTGCGGGTCGTAAAGGTATCGCAATTTCATTAGTTGAAGCTCACGATCACCCATTATTAGGTAAAATTGGCCGTTATGTTCAAGAACCCATTAAATATCGTGTTATTGCTGAACTACGTCCAGAAACCAAAGCACCAAGCCTGAAAGCAACATTCAAACCTTCTAAAAAAGTGCTTGCTAAACGCAAAGCGAAAAAAGAAGAAGAGAAAAAAGCAGTTAAAGAAAAAGTGCGGACTCGCGATCGTAAAAATATTGGTAAACGTCGCAAAGCAGTTGCTAAGCATACAGAAAAAAACGTTGCTCCTACTGCACCAGCAAAAGAAACGAATACTGATAACGAATAATCTGTATTCTTTATGATGTTATAAAAAACCGTAGCTATATAATAGTTACGGTTTTTTGTTATTTTATCTTTCTTCTTATTTTATATAAAAAAAGCCCGATATTTTCATATCGAGCTTATTATTAACTTATTACTTTAGTGAAAATTACAGGCTTTCTGTGAAAGTACGAGTAATAACATCACGTTGTTGTTCTGGGGTCAGTGAGTTAAAACGCACTGCATAACCAGAAACACGAATAGTTAATTGCGGATATTTCTCAGGATTGTTAACAGCATCTTCCAGTGTTTCGCGGCTTAATACGTTAACGTTAAGGTGTTGACCACCTTCTACACGAACAACCGGTTTAGATTCTACAGGTACTTCACGGTATTCGATATTGCCTAACTCTTTACGGCTAATTACTTGGCCTTCTTCAAAGCCTTTTTTAGCACAGATGCAACGAGCTTCGCCGTTTTCATCATCTAACAACCAGAAAGAGTGTAATAAATCGTCGTTATCAGCTTTAGTAATTTGGATACCAGTAATCATTTCGACCTCCAATTTGGGCGCAAAATCAAATTCTAATCTCATATCAGAACTTGGGTATTTGGTCTAACCAATGTTTCTGTCTACTTATATACCAGTATAAATGGTGCCATTCTTTGATAAATATCAATAAAATTCATAAGCACTTTACCTACCAAGGCGCAAAGTGTTGTTTTAAATCAATTATTATTAAAAGCTAACTTGCAATTTTTTTTGTAAATTTTCAAAGAAAAGTTGAGAAATCAATTAATTTTTTATTTTTAGTCCGTAATATTTTCATTCCCCTGATGAAATCGGTAAGCTTAGACACGATAAGATATCAACAAGGATTTTAGGTTATGACTGCACCATTAACTTGGCATGATGTGATAGGCGCTGAAAAAGAAAAGCCTTACTTTCATCAAATTATGTCTCAAGTCGCACAACAAAGAGCCGCAGGTAAAATTATTTATCCTCCTCAAGAAGATATTTTTAATGCTTTTCGTTTTACGCCTTTTGATAATGTAAATGTCGTTATTTTAGGACAAGATCCTTATCACGGCCCCAATCAAGCTCATGGGCTCTCTTTCTCAGTACGACCAGGCGTACCAGCCCCTCCTTCATTAGTCAATATGTATAAAGAGCTTGAAAAAGAATACCCTGATTTTAAACGCCCTAACCATGGCTATTTAGAAAGTTGGGCAAAACAAGGCGTTTTATTGCTTAATACCGTATTGACCGTAGAGAAAGGCCAAGCACATTCTCACGCTAATTATGGTTGGGAAATATTTACAGATGCTGTTATTGAGCAGATTAATCAACGTAGAGAAGGTGTTATTTTCCTACTTTGGGGCGCACATGCTCAGAAAAAAGGCCGTTTTATTGATACAAATAAACACGTTATTTTAAAAGCACCTCATCCATCACCACTTTCTGCTCATAGAGGCTTTTTAGGCTGTGGTCATTTTAAACAGGCTAATGATATTTTACAGCAACAAGGCCGAACACCAATCAATTGGCATCTTGATCCTATTGAATAAAATCACTCTATAAAATATAAAACCGCACAATAACAAGAATATTAAATAATCTTCGTGTTGTGCGGTTTACTTTATCTACATGTAATAGCACATGTGATAACTAATGTTTTATTGATATTATTTAGAAACGATAACCATCGCTGGGCGCAATAAACGACCGTTTAAGGTATATCCTTTTTGCATAACATCGACAACATGATTAGATTCATGCTCAGGGCTATCGATTAAAGTCATCGCTTGGTGAACTTCTGGGTTAAATGCCACATTTTTTTCTTCAACCACTTCAATGCCAAATTTACGAACGGCATCTAAGAATGACTTCAGTGTTAACTCTAACCCTTCAATCATTGGCTTTAATGATTCATTTTCATGATCAGCCGCAGATAACGCACGCTCTAAATTATCAAGTACCGGCAATAACTCATTAGAAAATTTTTCAAGTGCAAATTTATGTGCTTTCTCAATATCCTGTTGAGTACGGCGACGCACATTTTCAACTTCTGCTAAAGCACGAGCCATGGCTTCACGCTCTGTTTTTTGAGATTGCTCTAGTTGTTTTTCAAGAGAATCAATACGCGCTAATGCTTCCACTAACTCCGCTTGAGCATTAAAGTCCGCTTGTGCTTCTTCAGTTGTTACTTGCTCTTGAGACTCATCCATTACAGATCCCATTCCTTCTTTTTCTTTTGAGACTTGCTCTTCATGTACATTTTGTTCTTTACTACTCATGAACATCTCCGCGTAGTTTTAGTATTCATCTTCATATTTAGTTTATTATGGGGATCAATAAACGGGTTTCAAGGAATTGGCGCAAAACGAGGGTAAAAAAATGCCAGATAATACCGTAACGGAAGAAAAACACTTTAAATGTATTGGCATTGTTGGTCATCCACGCCACCCCGAAGCAATTTCAACTCATGAAATGCTCTATCATTGGCTATTGGCTCAAGGCTATGACGTTATTATTGATACACAAGTTGCTCAAGAACTAAAGCTAGAAAATGCACAAACAGGTGATCTAACTCAAGTTGGTAAAGCAGCCGATCTGGTCATTGTTGTTGGTGGCGATGGCAATATGCTTGGGGCTGCACGTGTTTTATCTCGTTATAACATCAAAGTGATTGGTGTTAACCGGGGTAATTTAGGCTTTCTTACTGACCTTGATCCTGATAATGCCTTACAGCAATTAACCAATGTATTGGCTGGGCACTATCGTGAAGAAAAGCGTTTTTTACTTGAAGCACGCGTCTATGCAGAAGGTCAAAGAAATCGCATTGGTACAGCAATCAATGAAGTCGTGCTTCATCCTGGTAAAGTGGCTCATATGATTGAGTTTGAGGTTTATATTGATGATCGTTTTGCTTTCTCTCAACGTTCTGATGGCTTGATTATTGCAACACCAACAGGATCAACAGCCTATTCACTTTCTGCGGGGGGGCCTATTTTAACTCCAAATCTTGATGCTATTGCACTTGTCCCTATGTTTCCACATACCTTATCAGCACGGCCTTTGGTTATCAGCAGTGATAGCCAAATTCGCTTAAAATTCTCACAAACAAATATCGATTATGAAGTCAGTTGTGATAGCCAATTAGTGTTACCAATTAAAGAGGGTGATGAAGTTATTATTAAAAGAAGCCGTCAAAAGCTCAACTTAGTTCATCCGACTGATTATAATTATTTTAATACACTCAGCTCAAAATTGGGTTGGTCAAAAAAAATGTTCTAATTTTTGTGCCTCACTACTTTACTGTATAAAAAACCAGTTTATACTGTATGTAATTACAGATATGTTTTTATACACAGGAGAGGCACTATGCTGACTCAATTAACCATTAGTCATTTTGCCATAGTCCGTGAACTTGAAATCGATTTTTCAGGTGGCATGACCACCATTACAGGCGAAACTGGCGCAGGTAAGTCTATTGCAATTGATGCTCTAGGTTTATGCTTAGGTAACCGTGGTGATGCTAATATGGTGCGCCCAGGTGCAACTAGAGCCGATTTATGTGCACGATTCTCACTCTCTGATACGCCATCAGCACAACATTGGCTTGAAGAACATCATCTTGATAATCATAACGAATGTCTATTAAGAAGGACTATCTCTGCTGATGGGCGTTCTCGTGGTTTTATCAACGGTACTTCCGTACCTCTTTCACAATTAAGAGAGCTTGGTTCCTTACTTATCCAAATTCATGGGCAACATGCTCACCAGCAACTTCTAGAGCCTCGTTATCAAAAACAACTACTAGATATCTATGCCCATGAACCTACTTTATTAAAAAACATGAAGTCGGCTTATCAAACATGGCATCAAAGTTGCCAAAATTTAGCCGCATTTCAACAACTCTCTTTAGAACGAGAAGCAAGGCAGCAACTGGTTGATTACCACTTAAAAGAACTCAATGAATTTCAGCCAGTACAAGGCGAATACCCTGAATTAGATCAAGAATATAAACGTCTTTCTAACTGCGGTCAGTTTTTAACGCTAAGTCAAAATAGTTTGCAAATTTTAAGCGACAACGAAGAGCAAAATATTTTAAGTATGCTCAACGTGGCTAAACATGAAATTACTGAACTAACCTCTATGGAAGGTCAATTCAATTCATTATTAGAGATGCTAGAAGAGGCTACCATTCAGATTAGTGAAGTGAGTGATGAACTTCGTCATTATAGCGATCGCTTAGAGATGGATCCTAATCGCTTATTTGAAGTCGAAAAACGTATGTCTAAGTACATTAGTTTGTCACGCAAACATCGCGTTGCACCTGAAGAACTTTATGATCTTCATCAGCAATTAATTGAAGAAAAAAATGCCTTACTTCGTCAAAATGACGACTGTGATGCCTTAATAGAACAAGTCAAAGCTGACCATTTAATTGCATTAGATGTCGCCAAAAAACTGCATCAAGTTCGCCAACAATATGCAAATGAGTTAAGTCAACTTATTACTAATAGTATGCATCAGTTATCAATGCCACATGGTTATTTTACTGTTGATACCTATTTTGATGACAGTTCACTGCAAATTGATGGTGCCACAAAAGTTGAATTTAATGTCACCACCAATCCAGGACAACCTCATCAAGCGCTTCCTAAAGTGGCTTCTGGTGGTGAGTTATCTCGCATTGCGCTCGCAATCCAAGTGATCACAGCAAAAAAAATGGATACACCAGCACTTATTTTTGATGAAGTTGATGTGGGTATCAGTGGTCCAACAGCAGCGATTGTGGGCAAATTGCTCCGTGAATTAGGTGAGTCAACTCAAGTGATGTGTGTCACTCACTTACCTCAAGTTGCAGGTTGTGGTCATCAACACTATTTCGTTAATAAAGAAACCAATGGTGAAGAGACAGAAACCACAATGAAACTATTATCGAAAAAAGAACGATTACAAGAGCTTGCCCGTTTATTAGCAGGAAGTGAAGTCACCAAAAATACCTTAGCAAATGCGAAAGATTTGTTGGCTGCATAACGATTAACAAACTTTTATTGATATTTAAGGTCATAGGCAGAGCGTGAAAGGTTTTCAATTGCTGCGTTGTCGATTATCATCGTCACTATGACCCTAAAAGGAATGTAATAACCATGCGTTTTAAACTGTTAAAAGTTGCCGCCTTATCTTTAGTCGTAATGACTTCAGGTTGCTCTATGTTCGAGAGACTGGTTTATCACCCAGATATCAATCAGGGAAATTATTTAACACCAGCCGAAGTCGCAAAAGTTCAGCAAGGAATGACACAGCAGCAAGTTCAATTTGCCCTTGGTACGCCAATGCTTAAAGATCCTTTCGGAAGCCAGACTTGGTATTATGTTTTCCGTGAAGAACCTGGTCATCAGAAAGTACGTCAAGAGACGCTCACCCTGACTTTTGATAGCAATGGCATACTGACTAAGATTGATAAGCAAGGCAATATGCCTAACTTCGCAGCACCTGAAACAAAATCGTAATACGATTACTGTGCTAAGAAGGCTTAGTTTTGTATAAGATTGGCAAAAACGAATTGCACCCCATACGTTAAATTTGACGTTGGGGTGTGTTTTTATAAAGAGGAATTGCTTTATAACAGTGTTGTCTTTTTATTGTATCTGACTGTAACCAAATGGCCTATCAACGCAGTATGTGACGCCCCTTTTATTATTGGGCAAACATAATATTAGTCCGCTTTTTGTCGTGCTTTTTCAGCACGCTTACGGCGCATTTCTTTAGGATCAGCAATTAAAGGTCGATAAATTTCAACTCTATCACCGTCTCGCACATTATCGCTTAACTTTGCTGGTCGACTATAAATACCCACTTTATTCTTAGTTAAATCAATATCATTACAAATCGTTAAGATATTTGAAGCAATAATAGCTTGTTCAACAGTATCCCCTAATGTTAGTTCAACAGGGATAAGGTACTGTTTGTCGGGCAACGCATAGGTTACTTCTACCCATATTTTAGTCACGATAAATCTCTTTCGCTCGGTGAGTAAATGCTTGAACCATATTGTTCGTTAAATCCTTAAAAATACGCCCAAAAGCCAACTCAATTAATTTATTAGTGAACTCAAAGTCTAGCTGAAATTCTATCTTACACGCATTATCATCAAGTGCGGTAAACACCCATCCTCCAGTCAATTTACGAAAGGGGCCATCAACAAGACGCATATCAACACGTTCATTAGTCTTTAAAAAGTTATGGGTAGTAAATGTTTTACTAATTCCCGCTTTTGAAACATTTATTGATGCAATCATTTCTTCTGGTGTGCTTTTGATCAGTTTACTTCCAACGCATCCTGGTAGAAAATCAGGATAAGTAAGAACATCATTAACCAGTTTAAACATTTGCTCTGTACTAAAAGGGACGAGAGCAGATCGACTAATCTGAGGCATAGTTATTCCTGTACGACAACACTGTGTGGATCATATCATTGAACAGTGACTAATTAAAAATCTAATGGAATATAGCTTAAGTTTTATGCAATTGAAAAGAAAACAGTCAGTTAAATGATTTCTTTCTATTGCTCATACAGTATAATGTGGAAATTATGACAAAGAAAAAATCACACAAACCTGGTTCTGCGACCATTGCGTTAAACAAACGCGCTCGCCATGAATATTTCATTGAAGATGAGATAGAAGCGGGCTTGGCTCTCCAAGGTTGGGAAGTTAAATCACTGCGTGCAGGAAAAGCCAACATCAGTGATAGCTACGTTGTCATGCGTGACGGTGAAGCTTATCTTTTTGGTGCAACCATTACACCTTTAAATGTTGCATCAACTCATGTGGTTTGTGATCCGACACGTACCCGTAAATTATTATTAAAACAGCGTGAACTTGATAACCTTTATGGTCAAATTAACCGTGATGGTTACACCGTTGTTGCTCTCTCCCTTTATTGGAAAAACGCTTGGTGCAAAATCAAAATTGGCGTTGCAAAGGGTAAGAAAGATCACGATAAACGTGAAACGATTAAAGATCGTGAATGGAAATTAGACAAAGCACGTATTATGAAAAATGCTAACCGCTAAATTGCGTTAAGTACTAGCTATTACAAGTATTTTTCTGATATACTCGCTTTTAACAACTTGGGGCTGATTCTGGATTCGACGGGATTTGCGAAACCCAAGGTGCATGCCGAGGGGCGGTTGGCCTCGTAAAAAGCCGCAAAAAAATAGTCGCAAACGACGAAAACAAACTAGCACTAGCAGCTTAATAACCTGCTCAGAGCCCTCTCTCCCTAGCTTCCGCTCTTAAGACGGGGATCAAGAGAGGTCAAACCCAAAAGAGATCGCGTGGATGCCTAGCTTGGGGTTGAAGCGTTAAATTTAATCAAGCTAGCTTATTCATGGCGTGTCTGTCCGCAGTGGGTAAGTGAAATCAAAGACTAGACTAAGCATGTAGTGCCGCGGATGTAGAAATTTCGGACGCGGGTTCAACTCCCGCCAGCTCCACCAAATTTGGTGGGTCAGTGATAG
Source organism: Proteus penneri (assembly GCF_003144535.1). Lineage (GTDB taxonomy): Bacteria > Pseudomonadota > Gammaproteobacteria > Enterobacterales > Enterobacteriaceae > Proteus > Proteus penneri. The sequence goes on from NZ_PHFJ01000004.1 coordinate 95,442, forward strand.
GACAACGGTTTCAAAAACAAGAAGTTAGCGAAATCATCAAGACTACACACTGACACAGATAGGACTCTAAATCATACGCAAAACGTACGCGGATATTTAGAGTTCAAAAAGGCTCACTTCGGTGAGCCTTTTTTATATAGGAGACCAAGAGTGGATACAGTTAATAATATTTTATCAAATTCCGCGTTGGGTACAGTGATTGGGATCATTGGTATTCTTATAGCCATTTTTATTTATGTTTTAACTCGTAAAGTTTATAAAATCTCTAGCTGTCATGAATTTTCAAACCTCATAAATAAAAACCACTCGAGCCTACCACAGCAAATAAGTGTAATGTATGATGGCTCATTAGTAGAAAGTGTATCTTCTTCTGAATTTGTTATTTGGAATTCGGGTAACTCTGTTATAACAAAAAGTGCATTAGCTACTAAAGAACCTCTAAGAATTGAATTTAGCAGGGAAATTCAATTATTGCGTTATCAAGTCGTAGCATCAAACAATCCAATAATATAGAGCTAAAGACTGACAGCGAATATCCTAATTGTATTCTTATTGATTTTGATTTTATTGAAAAAAATGAAGGTGCTAGAATAGAAATTCTCCATACTGGAGATAAAAACGATGTTAGAGAGAAAGGAAAACTAATAGGTGTAAAATCTATCTTTAGTAAACAGAAAAAACTATCAAGAAAAAAGAAAAAATCCCAAAAAACTTTTAGTAAAAAAGCATTAGATGTAATTCTTTTATTGTTGTCACTATTGTTTCCAATAATGATCCTATTAATGATTATTTACTCATTCGCCTCTCCAGAGGCTTTTATTTCTACACCCCGCCCCGTTAGAGATAGTAGTTCTCCATGGGTGATGCGTATTATGGGCTTTTCCGTGATATGTGTATTTATTTTTCAATATATTAGCCAGCGTCCCCCTTACCCATCAAGTTTAAAAAAGCCTTAAATTAATATTATATTACACACTGTCATGGGGTGTCTGGGGTCGTAGGTTCAAATCCTATCATGCCGACCATTTTTATTTAAGAAAACCAACCACTAATGGTTGATTTTCTTATGTTTGGAATTTGCTTGGTGTAAAACCCACATCAGATTTACCATAGTTAAAATTCAATCCTCGCTCTATTCCTATGCTATACTTATTCTACAATTCATTAATATAGCTTATAGAATGAGAAACCTTGCGAACTTATCTCAAGAAAAAAAAGACAAAATCAATGTCGATTTAGCCGCCTCAGGTGTCGCTTATAAAGAACGCCTCAATATGCCAGTTGTTACGTCCGAAGTTGAACGACAACAACCAGCACCGAAGCCTGCAGCCCGGATCATCCCACTACCAACGAAAGTCGGTCAGGCCAAGCTCGGTAAAGGCGCTTCTTTTCACTGGACTAGCCCCGATAGGCAGGGCTTGGGGTGTGGCAACAATTTCCGCTGTGTCCATAGAAAAATCGCCAAAGGTGGTATCTGACGAGGCCTGCGCGTTAGCAAGTTTCGTTTATTCGCTCACAACAATAGAGAGCTCATACAAGAAGGAGATTAGCAATGAATGTATCAAACCCTCTTCGCCTGCAATTCATCGATGCTTTCGGGAATGTTTGCTTTACTGCGTTCTGCTACAACCTGAACCAGCTTTCGGGCGCGGTTCAAGAAGCCGCACAGCGCGACGCGCAGAAGTTGGTTTCTATCGACGTGATGGAGCCAAAAGGCTCTAACACTATCAGCACCTACAGTTGTTCGCTAATCGTAGGGCCGACTGGCGCAGAGCAGAGCAGTCTGTACAAACAAGTTCTGCAAGCGGCCAAAAGCAATCTGAACTGGCCGCAAAACTACATGCCCGCGTCTGCGACCGAGAAGGAACTTGAGAACCTAGGAATTCAGATCGCGGCCGGTGTGGCAGCCCAAGTTATCGTCCAGATTGGCGGTAAGGCTGTTAAAATGATCCTGCGCAAACTGACCGGCGTTCCAGCCCCAGCAGTAGTTGACGGAAACGACCCGACCCCGCCTGAAAGCGCTGGCGATGTGATCGGTCGCGTTCCCGACCCAGACCCCGAAGGCTTCTTGCCAGAAGGTGGCGATTCAGGCGACAACCCGGAAAACAGCGGCGACGGTGATGGTGACGGCGAAGATGGTGGCGACGGCGATGGTGGTGGTGATGACGGCTTTGACCCCGATATCCCCGATATCCCCGATGTCTTCGAAAAGAAAGACTAAGCACCCGAAGGCCCCTTATTGGGGCCTTTCTTCATAGGTTCAATTATTTCGGGGGGAAGTGGTTAGGGCGAAAGGTCTTTATGCATTTGGTCTTGCGGCTGGCCTAGTGGTCGGGGTTGCGCGCCCATTTCATCGAAAAGTCAAAAAAAACCAAAAAACCGTGAAATGCCGCTAGCTCATTAGCACTAAAACCAGCGCTATGTTCAAATTCCCCCCAAGAAATTGGATCGAATTTTATTAAGAATGATAGATATTCATCGCATAAACTGACTAACTTTAGCAACATCCGCTTCTGGAACAAAGCAGACTACTGGATCACATATAGTTTGATGCTATAACAGCATAAGTTCTAATATTGAGCCAGTACAGCTAATATCTATAACAATACATCATGTTCACCTAACCCTAATTGCGCTTTCATTTCCTCTTCTTTTCCCCTGCGCTCCTCTTCCGCTTTCTGCGCTTCTTCCATCTCACGTATTTTCACGTTATAGATTGACTGCTCTGGCATCTGTACACGAACGGAAATAAAACGACCATCAGGGATATCAATTGGGTCGCCGTCTTTGTAACCATCAATATCATTACGAGCAAACTTAGGTGCATTGGGATGGGTTCGGTTATACGTTTTGACGAGAATCGAACCGTCCTCATTTACTTCAGAGTCAACCCAAATAAGAGGCTGTTTATTAACATCAAGTGGAATTTCAATACCCCCATCAACACCGCCCCAACCTGCGTCTGAATTAAAACCTAGCACACCTTCGATAAGATATTCACTCTGTCCTACTCAAGCAACAGTTGCACCATCGGATTCGTCGTTTGTAGTGAATGTGCCGTCGGGGTTGATGTTGATAATAGGGGAAGCTTTTTTGATAAAGCCTTGCGGGTCTGTGGTTGTATTGCCAGAGCCCCATGTTGTGTTCCAAACCATTCCAATAGGGCTTATATTAGTTCTCCTAACGTTAGTAATTATAGATCCATCTTTGGGGTTTATAAAAAGTTTAAATGAATTTGCAAAGTCATATTTAATATTAATTCCCGCTCCCCATGTTGAGAAATATTTGTCATCAGAACCCCCGCCTTGCCTAAACAAATAACTTTCAGTCCTTGTATTATGTAGATCTGTATCTTTTAATGAAATAGCATCACCACCAATCCCATAATCACCAACAAGCATCATTTTGCCAGTCTTTTCAGGAAGCGTTGTTCTATAGTATGTTCCATTTATTTTATATAAAAATGATGGTGAAGGGTCTAAACTAAGAAATAAGTCATTACTACTATTTCTTGAACCTACAGCACCCGCGGAAACAATACCTCCTTTAAAATCTTGAGGAGTCGTTCTTGTTAAGTCAGCTTTATTGGCAATATCCCCCTGTATCTTTTTAATACTATCAAGTGTGACAACTTCACCATTTGGCATCTTAATTTTTGTCTGCCCTGTTTCAGTCATCCATGTATTCATCGCATCGAGAAAATATTGCGTGTATGCATTTATTGCAACCATCGTTCTTGCTGCATCACTATTATTACAAGGTCATTTTTAGTAAAAACTATCATATTTAATTAGCTCTATTAATCCTATATATGACTAGTTTAAAATAATACAAAATACCTATTCTAAAGAGTTTAAGAGGATCATAATGAAAATACTCTTAATTGAAGATCACGAAAAAACGGCCAATTGGGTTAAAAAAGGGCTAGAAGAAGCTGGATATACTATTGATATTACGAATGATGGTCGTGATGGCCTCTATTTAGCATTAGAAAATGATTACAAATTGATTATTCTTGATATCATGCTTCCCGGAATGAACGGTTGGAATATTTTAAAAATATTACGCACATCAAAGTCAGTCCCTGTGATTTGTTTAACAGCAAGAGATGCTATAGATGACCGAGTTAAAGGATTAGAATTAGGTGCAAACGATTATTTAGTAAAACCTTTCTCATTTTCAGAATTATTGGCAAGGGTCAAAAATCAATTAAGAGTTCAACAAAATATTTCAACAATTATTGAAATTGCTGACTTAAAAATCAATTTATCTCGTCATGAAGTGGAGCGTAATAATATACAGATCCCAATGACTCGCCAAGAATATTCTTTATTACTTTTTTTTGCTTTACATATTAATGAAATATTACCTAGGACATTAATTGCAAGCGAGATTTGGGGAATTAACTTTGATAGTGATACTAATATTGTAGATGTTGCTATCCGTCGTTTACGAAAAAAAATTGATGATGGATTTGAAATCAAATTAATCGAAACGGTTAGAGGAATGGGATATAGGCTAAATGGAGTCAATAATGAAAACAAAATCACTGAGATTTAAAATTATCTCTTTATTTATCATATTGATGATTGCAAATGCAGGTTTTATGTCTTTAACGCTTTATCAATCGCTTAAAAATGAATTAATATCTCGTGATAATACCTTACTTGTAAATCGTGCAGACCAATTAGTAAAGTTAATTAATAGTGGAATTGATATCAAAACATTACCTATCTATTTTCAACGTATGATGGATATGCAACAAGATATTATTTATATTACGGATGCTAATAATAAAATTTTAGTTGATACTAATTCAGATATTTTATTTACAGATCATCTAAAAACCACTGATACAAAGAATATAGATTTAAACATGATTACCTCCTGGGAAACAGAATCAGGAGTTCCTGTTTCGGCTATTAACTTTACAATAGAATCACCAATAGGCGTGTTAAATGTTGTGATCGCCAAAGCATCCTTTGTGCGCATCAGTATGCTAAGCGAATATTTAAGTAAAATATTAATTATCTCATTGGCTTCTATTTTATTTATGGGAATATTAAGTTTTTGGTTAATTAAACATGGATTGAGAGATATCCGTTTTCTTAGCCAAATTACGGCTAAAACAGATATACATACTCTTAGTCAAACCATAAATATCTCACAACTTCCCAATGAACTGAAAAGTTTAGGTGACTCATTAAATATAATGAGAAAAAGGTTAAAAAATGATTTTATAAAGTTAACTCAATTAGCAGATGACTTGGCTCATGAACTCAGAACCCCCATTAACGCTATAAAACTTCAAAATGAAATTATGTTACAACGTTCTCGTAGCGTAGAAGAATATGAATCAATTATTATTAGTAATATTGAAGAATTGGATAAACTTGCAAAAATAATTGAAAATGTTTTATTTATCGCTCGTGCTGAAAATAAAAATATCATTTTAAATAGAGAAAGCTTGAATTTATCGGATCTAATTGATGAAATTTATAACCTATTTTCCTTTTATGCAGAAGAAAAACAGATTACCTTATTAAAAGAGCCTACAACATTAACAGTTAGTGCAGATCACTTACTTTTTACTCGCATATTAATGAACCTCATATCAAATGCAATTAAATATTCTCCTGCTAATACACAAGTCGTTACTCAATGTAAAAAAGAAAAAAATCAGTTACTGATTTGTATCAGTAATATTGGTGATGAATTGAATCAACATGAACAAATATTTACTCGTTTTTGGCGTGGTGATAATGCAAGAACAACAGAGGGAAGTGGCTTAGGTTTATCAATTGTACAAGCGATTATGACATTACATGAGGGTAAAGTCAGTTACGAGCGTATTGGAAAACATAATGTATTTATTTTAGCCTTTCCATGCTAATTACGCGATATGACAAAATTGTCATCTTTTTGTCAGCTTTTTTATAAAACATATCTGCATAATTAACTTATCAATCAAATATCTTCTTAATTATGTAGAGGTAACATCATGAAAAAAAACAGGAAAAATAATCTATCAGAAATTACACCTGAATCTGTTTTTATGATGAAACGACGTAATTTACTAAAATTATTAGGCATCGGCGCTACTGGAATAGCGGTTTCATCCACTGTAAAAGCCGATTTATTTTCATGGTTTACTGAAGATAACAAACCAACGACACCAAAATCATCCCGTAAAGAATTACAATTTATTCAACCTGAAGAATATCAATCTTCATTACAATTAACTCATGAAGATAAGGTAATCGGATATAACAATTTCTATGAATTTGGCCTTAATAAATCCGATCCTGCTAAGTATGCACACACAATGAAAACAGAAGAATGGACATTAACTATTGATGGTGAAGTTAATCGCCCACTTACTTTAAACTTAGACGATATTAATCATAAATTTCAATTAGAAGAACGCATCTATCGTATGCGTTGTGTTGAAGCATGGTCGATGGTCATTCCTTGGGTCGGTTTTCCATTAGCGAGCTTACTTTCTTTGGTTGAACCCAATAGTCGTGCAAAATATGTTGCCTTTGAAACGCGTTATGCACCACTGGAGATGCGCGGACAAGATAGTCGCTTCATTGGCGGCGGTTTGCAATACCCGTATGTCGAGGGATTAAGACTCGATGAAGCAATGAATCCACTCACATTATTGGCGACAGGAGTATATGGAAAATCCTTGCCAAACCAAAATGGCGCACCTATTCGCCTTGTTGTTCCGTGGAAATATGGATTTAAGGGGATCAAATCCATTGTCAAAATTCGCTTAACTGAGTCAATCCCACCAACAACGTGGAATCTTTCGGCACCACATGAATATGGTTTTTATGCAAATGTTAATCCAGATGTTAGCCATCCTCGTTGGTCACAAGCAACAGAACGCTTTATAGGCACAGGTGGATTAGGTCAAGTTACAAGACAACCAACACTATTGTTCAATGGCTATGGCGACCAAGTCGCGCATTTATATAAAGATTTAGATTTACGGAGAAATTTCTAATGAAACCAGTATATGGAATAGAAGTTAAATTATTAAAAACCATATTCCATCTTATTGGTTTATTGGCTTTCACTTGGCTTATTTATACAATTTATACGCAAAATTTCAGCGCAGATCCTTCAAAAGATATTCAGCATTTTACTGGAATTACAACGTTACGTTTATTAATTATATTAGCTCTGATCCCTATGGCTGCTTTTTGCTTAAAATTAAACACATTATTTCAAGTAAGAAAACTATTAGGGTTATGGTGTTTTTTTTGGGCTAATTTACATTTAGCAAGTTATCTGCTACTTGAAATAGGTTGGGAAAATATTACTTTCTTTTTTAGCGAAGTTTTTTCCCGTACTTATCTTATTATAGGCGCTTTATGTTGGATAATTTTATTATTGATGGCTATAAGTTCATTTGATTGGTTAAAAAATAAATTTAATCAAGAATGGAAAAGAATACATAGTCTATTTTATCCACTCTTATTATTAGTCTGTATTCATTATTTTTTATCATTAAAATCGCCAACACCAGAGCCTATTATTTATCTAATTATTATTGGATTAACTTACCTTTTTCGCTTTTGGCAACAGAAAAAAAACAAATCAACTAATATATAAAATAATTTACCCACCAATTTAATTCTAATATTATATAAATGAGCTTATTAAAGCCTCATTTAAGAGGCTTTAATAAATTGTAATAAACTATTTACATTATAGTAAGCCGTTATGTCAAATACAGTTTAAAAATCAATATGATATAGCCATTCACAGCCATTCCGTATTGCTTGATTACCTTCTTTTCGTGCTGAATAAGTCATAAATATCCCTGCACCATATTTTTTATCCGCATTATCATAAGATAAGGAAGAAACCCATTTAACAGGTTGTATAGAAAGTAATAATCTTCGAGCCTATCATTGTTGCTTTTCCTCCCACTCTCACTCGACTAATTGTATTTTCTGTTGAATCAATAATAACGTGAATAAGAGAAGAACATTGCATTGCACGCCCCTGCTCTAATAGAAAATGCGTTTTATGAGGGAAAACATGCTTAACAAGATAGCAGCCTAAAGCGCCACTAGAACTCCCTGTAGCAGATTCTTCATTGATGCCATATAAAGGTGCAAAGTTACGGCAATGAGCTGTAATTTCTTTATCTTGGCTAAGCTCAAAAACATGAAAGCCAATAGTATTAAATTCACGACTTAAGTCTGCAATCGCATCAAAATTCGGTTTTAGCGTATCTAATTGCCCAAATTGTACGGGGATCAAAATATCAGATAATCCTGTTGAAAATATCTCAATAGGTAAGCCTGTTTCTGAAATAACTTCGCAATTTACTCCCAATGCAGCAGCCACTGCATCGATCTTTGGAGCTTGTCGTGAAACAGGCAGTGTTTGCTCCATAACAACATTTTCAGTATCAATTGCTACGCTTAAAATACCTGCCTTCGTTTTTTGTGTGTAATGGCCAGAAGCCAATAAATTGAGTGAAGATAAAGTGAAAAATACCGCTAATGTAGCATGACCACAAAAATCGACTTCTCCTTCAGGAGTGAAAAAATTAACTTCAAAATCAGTCTCGTCACCTCGATAGACAAAAGCTGTTTCAGAAAAGCCGACTTCTTTAGCGATAGCTATTTTCTGTTCATCACTTAATTGAGGGGGATTTAGTACTACGCCAGCAGGATTCCCCCCTGTATTATTCCGAGTAAATGAGTTTACAAGGTATACTTTGATCTCGTGCTCTACTGAGCGTATAGCTTCATTCTGCATATATTTTCCATATTACTTCAAATCGCATTAAACTTGTGTGTAAAAAAATAGAATTGTCTAGATCTATCTTGTATTACTCCACTTTAAATATATTTTTTTAAGTAGTAGATAAAATTCTCACTAATTAGGGCAAACTGCTGACACGCTATCTAAGCCTTGTTGTCTTTGTTCAAATGTGACACTTTTATTATCACCTTCTCGGATAATTTTTAAGATATAAATACTATCAAAATCATTACTTTTCCATTTAGGGATTAATTTAGGATCGCCCCCCACTCGCTTCATAATATCTCGTGCCACTTTAACTAAATTGTCATGCTCCCATGCAATAAAAATAACTGCATTTTCATATTTCTTACTTAACAGGGCTTCACGCAATTCTTTTACTTCTTTAGCATGAAATTGAAGATGAATAGGCAACGAGGTTTTAATAGCAATAGGAGAAATTGTTTGGAGTGAGCGTAATGAATTGCCTAATTTACTCTGTTTGGGTGCAGCGGCAAATAATGCATCAGGTTTGCCAAATTGATTTATAAGTACATCAGGTAGGGCTAATGCTCTATTTAATCCCTTACAGGTCAATTGCCCACTATCATTATCAGGTTTTTCACCATGCCTTATAAAGACAAGTGTTTGATCGGAGTACGCCATATGACTAAATCCTAAAATAAATATGCTCAAAAATATAAATACACTGCGCATACAGCGTTGCCTTTAAGTCAATTAAGTATAAGAAATATAGAAAATTAAAACATACCTAATATTAACCATAAACTCACCTATTTGATGTCATTCAGTCTATCATAGACCAAAGTATTTTAGCGGTGAGCGAGTCTTAGATAACGTACATTTAGCCACTCTTATAATTTATTGACCTTTATTCTATCTTCTAAACACCCCAAGATTAATTAACAAATATTAAAATCGAACAAACAATTGTTAACGGAAAATAAAGAATATCTTTAATTTTTTATTACTTTACGTCCAAGTTTATAAAATTGGATTAAACTTAAATACTCAGAACTCTTAGATAAAAAAGAGAGGAAATCTCTTTTTTAAAATAAAAACAATGTGTTAAAAATCAATGCAAGCCTTTTTATCTCCCTTTACTTAGTTTAATGACTAAAGTTCTGCCACTACTTACCGATACTGTTTGTTCTTAAATAAGTTACCAATACTTATTAATTTTTATTTATCCAGGGTTAAGCATGTTCTTTAAAAACTTTAAAATTCGTACAAAGTTAACCATCGCATTTACAACTTTTGTGATGTTAATTATGTTGGGTTCTAGTTTCGCATTAATGGGTTTAAATAGTGCGAATCAAGATATTCATGATGTCGTTGATGATATCTATCCAACCACGGTCAAAGCCAATTTACTGATTAATAATTTCAATGAGTTTATTATATTTCAGCAACTCACTATGCTTGATGAGCAAGAAAGTTTAGCAACTGAACAAGAGAGCAAAAAAGCAGAGATCACCGCTAAAGTTGCGCAATTGCTGAAAGAGTTAGATGAAACTACACACGATGCTGAGTCAAAAAAAATCTTAGCAGAAGTTTATGACATTCGTCAGCAATATATAACCTCTCAAAACTTTGTAATAAAGGCATTTAATGAAAATAACAGACACGCCGCAGTCAATGAACTGATCACAAAAACCTCCGCTATCCAATTAAAATATCGCGATAAAATATTAGAGTTTATCGAATTACAAAATCAAAAAATGGAGGAGGCAGGTGACGCTGTTGAACGTAATTTTATTGAGAAAAGAACATTTTTAATATTATTAACTCTTGTCAGTATTATTGTGGGCAGTATTTTAGGATGGTTTATAACTAAAGGCATTACTCTCCCATTAGAGAAGGCAATAAACTTTGCAAAAGCCATTGCAAATGGTGATTTAACACAAGAAGTGAATACTGATTATCATGATGAAGTAGGGATATTATTACGGGCCCTCGCTGAAATGAAAAAGCGCCTATTAGAGGTTGTGCAAAATGTACAAAATGGCGCTGAAAATATTTCATCGGCAGCAGAGCAAATTACTGCTGGTAGCCAAAATTTAGCAGCAAGAACAGAAGAACAAGCAACCTCAGTAGAAGAAACGGCAAGCTCAATGGAGCAAATGACGTCAACCGTTAAAAACACAACGGATCATACTCATAATGCAATTAATGTTGCTGAAAAAACTGAAGTCGCCGTACATCACAATGGCAAAATGATGCTTCAGTTAACTGAAAAAATGAGAGCAATTAATAGCTCATCATCTCAAATGACAGATATTATTAACTTAATTGATGCCATTGCATTCCAAACTAATATTCTTGCACTAAATGCTGCTGTTGAAGCCGCTAGAGCAGGTGAACATGGTAAAGGTTTTGCAGTTGTTGCTGGTGAAGTCAGACTACTGGCACAAAAAAGTGCAGATTCCGCTAATAATATACGCACTCTTATCGATAACTCATCAACTCAAACACAGGAAGGGATGGAATTAGTTGAGCAAGCAGGCTCTCAAATCAAAAAAATGATCACCGATGTTGAAGAGATCAGCGCATTATTACGAGAAATTGGGCAAGCAAGTAATGAGCAAAGCGCTGGTATATCACAAATAAACAATGCTATAAGTCAGCTTGATTCGACAACTCAACAGAATGCAGGATTAGTTGAAGAATCTGTCGCAGCCGCAAATTCTCTCAACGACCAAGCCTTAAATCTAACCAAACTCGTTAATTACTTTCAGATTAAGTGCATCTAATTCGTTATTGTATTAGATAGTGTTGTTCAAGGTCACTCAGTGGAAACTGTCGTGACCTTGAAATCATATTTAGATGAAAGAATAACCTTTTATATCAACCAAAAACGTGAGTTAAATGTGCTTTATATTCAGCAATATCATTATCAATTTTTGGCTCTTTAATAACGTCATTGACCATAAAAGTTGGTAATTGAGATAATCCTAAAAATTGTTGTGATTTGTGAAAAGCAAAATAAACACCATCAACACCTCTGCCATCAAAAAAATTGCCAAATTCATTAAAGGCTTCAACGGGAGCATTCCATGTTACGGAGAGCATATATTTTTTACCTTGTAATAGTCCCCCTGTACCGTATTGCTTTTTAGGATCACGACGAGTACGTCCATCATTCTCATATAACTTGCCATGACCAAATGTATACACATCATCCATATATTTTTTTACTTTCCATGGCATCATCATCCACCAGCCAGGCATTTGATAAATAATGGTGTCTGCCCATAGAAATTTTTCTATTTCATCATCAATATCATAGCCTTCTTCTATTTGAGTCTCTTTAACACCATGACCTAATGTGACTAAATGTTCAGTAGCAACATCATGCAATGTGCGGTTTAATTGACCAGCAGAATGACCAAATTTTTGGCCACCATTAATCAGTAAAATATTCATGCTAACTCCTAAATTTTTTCTTGCGATGTGTCTAATGGAGTTAATTTAACAGGAAATAAATAAGTTCGCACACGACAATAAAATTACAAAACAAACAAAAAGCAGAATTATAATCTTTATTTTGACTAAAAAAATCAGTTTTAAAAACAAAAAACCAGAAACAATCACTTTTACGATTACGTATATTAATAATAGCGATTATTGCTTTTTAGGTAAAAGTCTATTGTTTCTTAGGCTATTTTTTTAATGACTGGCTGTTATAACATTAATAGGAGTACCTTCTAGCCAGATAGGATTGTATTACTATCACATTGAGATAAATTGTAAGAAATAAAGCACATCAATGTGCTAAAAGTTACAGCTTTAATGTATCTGATAGATATTGAGTTAAACTATCAATAAAAACGCGAATGCGCTGGCTCACCACTCGATCACTATAATAAACAGCATGAAAAGGTAATGGCATAGATTGTATTTTATCGCTAAATAGTTCAACTAGTTTGCCTTCTTGAATATCTTTATTCACCACAAAATCAGATAAACAAGCTATTCCTTCACCACTCATACATAGTTGCCTTAATATTTCGCCATTGTTTGCAGATATCCCTTCCGTTACCGTAATGAATACATTTTTTTCGATTTCTAAAGGCCATGTATTTAATGAAACAGGCTCAGTAAATGTTAAACAAGTATGTTCGCTCAACATTTGCGCTGTTGTCGGAAATCCTTTTCGCTCAATATATTTTGGCGAAGCAATAATTTTGCGATGGCTATTAAATAAAGGACGAGCACGTAAACTTGAATCGGTTAAATGACCAACTCGTATAGCCACATCCACTTTACGTTCAATTAAATTAACAAAGGTTTCAGAAGAGACTAATGACAAAATAATATCAGGATATTGTTGGCGAAAAACAGAAATAAAAGGGATCAAAAGATGCAATACCACAGGTGTAGCAGCGTCAATACGCAATAAGCCTTTAGGGGAACGTTGTGTACCATGTAACTCATTTTCAGCGGCTTGCATTTCTTGCAATATCACTTTCATTCGCTGAAAATAAAGTTCACCTTCTGAAGTAAGAGCTATTTGGCGGGTTGTTCTATTCAGTAAATTAACACCTAATTTATCTTCTAATTTTTTTACAGTACGACTTACCGCTGAATTAGCGAGATTCAATTTATCTGCAGCTTTTGTAAAACTTTTATGTTCAACGACTTCAACAAATACTCTCGCTTCTTCTGATGTTGCTTTCATATCATAAACCTCGGTAGCATTAAGTAACGCACTGAAATTTAAGAATACGAGTATCTTTTCATTATTGCAATTAAGTTAATAATAGAGAGATATAGTGAGTTACTAGTCATAATCTACTATAAGTAATGTATATATCAAAAAAATAAGCAGGTAATCCTTAATGAGATACCTGCTTAACTCACTGTGGAAAAAATAACATTAAGCCAATTTCTCAATAAATTTAATCTCTAGTGAATCAGTTTTATCTTTTAAATTTTCGATAAATGTTTTCATATGTGCCGTTTCATTATGTTTATCAATGGCACTTTGGTTCTCCCATATTTCAAAGAAAATAAAAGTTCTTGGTTGAGTGGTATCCTTATGAAGTTCATACTGGATACAACCTTCGTCTTGATGACTTGGCTTTATCATCGCCAGACAAGCAGACAAAATATCGCTCTCATAATTTTCTTTTGCCACAATAGTGGCTATTAATCTGATATTGTTCATATAAAATCCTATCGCTCGGCTATGAGATTGTTAAGTACATTGATTAATAAACTCAAATTACTCTAACACAATTCTTATCTCATTCTTCATTCCAATTATTTCCATTTAAGCAAAAGTATTTTCCATTTAAGCAACTGGATCTACCTCAAAGAAATGGTGATTAATCCTTGTCTCTAAGTAAAACTTCTCAATCAAAGTAGTGAACAAATAATCCCTACTTTGTCACGAGTGTCATTACAATAGCTTTTATAATGGCATTCGATTTATACATTAACACGCATTTATCCCAATGAAAAAAAGCAACCTAGCTCACACTTTTGTTCTTTTTTTTATGTGTAACAACATCGCCAATGAAATGTAAACAAATTTACCAATATCAGACAAACTGTTTGTATTTGCAAAATTATTTCAACGGTAATGGATAGCGTCAAATGTTAAATCCTAAAACATCGCTAACATAATCGCTGATTTCTGTTATCAAAACAGGGCTATTTAATGATGAAAATAATCTTTTCACTATTAATACTTCCATAATAATCTCAACGTAATATCACTTATTGTAAGTGAAGCTTATCGCGCTAAAAAATATCCTCCCCCCCTCCCTCACACTAAAGAAAACATTTCGCGAGAGATTATTACGTAGTTAAAACAAAAATAATTATCTACAAACTCATTTTTCAATCATTTTTTTACTTTCAATATTTGTATGACAATTTTTAGGTAAAACAAATATCTTATCTAAAAATGAAACTATTACTTCAAGAACATTTCATATCTTATTTTTGCTCTATAACAGTTAACTTAAACACTTTAAATAAGGTATAGAAAAACCATTAAATAAATATTTTCCTCTTATTACATAGGGCTTATTCTATGCTTTTTCATTTATGAAAATAAGAAAAAATAAATTTTTTTACTTTTAAAAATACGATCAAGATCACTTAAATTATGTCTTTAACTGAAAATCATTAAGAATAACCATTCTCATTTTATATTTATTTCACACATTACATATCCATTATCCCTCTGATTTGTATTACAATTAAATCTAGTGTCAAAGCGAGTCATTGTGCCTATTAAGAGACAAAAAGAAGTCAATCACTGATGATGAAATCATATTAACATCGACTTAAACAGTTAATATAAAAATATTATTTTTGTATAATTAACATTGTTAAATTTAAAAAAAAGAAAAAACAAACCATAATAAATTATATTCTTACAATAAAACAAAAATTTCTATAATTAGAATAAAAAAACATCGTGATTTATAAATAAAAAACAACAAAAAAAACAAACAAGAAATAAAAACAATGTAAAGAAAATAATTAATATAAAAAAACAAAATAAAAAAAAAACAACAAACCAAAAACAAAATAAATACAACAATAAAAGCAACCATTGAAAAATAAAATTAAAGATAATTTAAATAATAAAAAAATAAAAACTTATAATAATAAAAAATTAAAATATATAACATTAAAGCTATTTGTTAATAAAATAGCCCCTTCAAACAATACATTAATTTAATTTATGATTAATTAAAGCATAGATAATCATTTCTATCCTAAAAAATGGCATTTTAGACTTAAATTCATCTTTTTATTACATAGCTAAAACCATCAATATCGTTCTTTTTTTCATCAAAAACCAATTTGATAACAACATTAGCAATCCAATTACATTGATGAACATCAAAAAACACGACAATTAACAAGCAAATAATGAGAAAAAAGGAATTTTTTTATATTTGTCACACAATTGATTTTATTCTATTACATCTCAATAAATATTCCCTACAATAGCCAACCAATCTAGCCTAACAATTTCATGAGTGATAATGTTTTTCATTGTTTAGGCTGGTAACTATCTTTTTTTATTTATGATTTATCGTTTCAGCAAAGTAGAGCATTAATAAAACCTAGTACCCTACACAATTATATGATGACCAATTTATAGGTTTGCCAACGCAGTTATAAACGATAAAAATTGCAAACTTAAGGATAAAAATAATCATGTCCGACTATCTATCATTCTTATTAGGTATTGTGCCTTTAGCGGTTTTGATTTTTATGATCTTAAAAATGAAATCAGCCGTTCACCATGCCGTGCTTGTGTCTTTAGTGATAACGGTTGCGCTGGCCATTTTCCATTGGAACAACACCATTCAATTTGCTTCAGTCTCGGTCCTTTATGGTGCAGTTAAAGGATTGTGGCCAATCATCATCGTCATTCTTGCCGCTATTTATAGTTATAACTTAATGCTAAAGACAGGTGGCATGGATGTACTGAAAGATGTACTCGCGGGTATAAGTGATGATAAGCGCGTGCAAGTTCTGCTTATCTCATGGTGTTTTGGTGGCTTCCTTGAAGCAGTTGCGGGTTATGGTACTGCGGTTGCCATTCCTATCGGCATTTTAATCGCACTTGGATTTGATCCTTTTAAAGCAGCTGTTGCCTCTTTAGTTGCCAATACGGTTCCTACTGCTTTTGGTGCAGTCGGCATTCCTGTTTCAATTTTGGCACAAAACACTGGGCTTGATGTATTAGTGCTAAGTAAAACGATTATCATTCAGTTGGGATTATTTAATATCGTCTTGCCTTTTGTCATCGTTGCCATTGCTGGTGGTGGAATTAAAGCAATTAAAGGTGTCGGATTTATTACTTTAATGTGTGGTATCAGTACACTGATCCCTCAATATATCGTTGCTGCTAATTTAGGTGCTGAATTACCGGCGTTTGCTGGTAGCTTAGTCAGCTTAATTGTGGTTATTTTCCTTGCTAAACGCATGAAAAACAGTGGTGATAAACAACAAAATATCAAAAAGCACACGGGCAAAGAGTTGTTAGTAGCAAGTTCTATTTACTTGTTTACCTTTATTTTTATTTTAGCGTGCTCACCTTTATTCCCTACACTTCAAAGCATGGCGGGTTCAATATCCACAAAGATCCCATTTGTATTAAGTGAGACACAAACGGAATATCAAACCATTGCTTGGTTAAGTACACCAGGTGTATTAATTATTCTCGCCAGCTTTGTAGGCGGCACCATTCAAGGTGCAAGCGTTTCAACACTTATCTCTGTTCTGGTTAAAACGACGATCCAACTGAAAAACTCTATTATTGCCATCACAGCAATTGTAGCGATGGCAACTGTCATGGATTTCAGTGGCATGATTGGCAGTATCGCCGAAACCTTAGTTGATTTCACAGGTGCAGGATTTATCTTTATTGCGCCAGTAATCGGTGCGTTGGGAACCTTCGTAACCGGTAGTGACACCAACTCTAACGTACTGTTTGGTAAGTTACAAACCAGTGCGGCCGCTAAACTCAATATCGATCCATTTATTCTGGCTGCGGCCAATACCTCTGGTGCTACGGGCGGTAAAATGATTTCACCACAAAGTATCGCCATTGCTGTTTCAGCGACCAAAATGGATGGTCAAAGCAGTGCCATCATGCGTGAAACCTTAAAATACTGTATCGCCTATATCATTATTCTCGGGGCGAAGATCGGTATTATTTATCATCTAATGAACTAATTAATAAGGAGAAGGGAGTGTGTTCATTCCCACTCTTCTCCTCTTATAACAAATCAATAAAAGAATTTTATCTTTAGTAAAAATGACAACATCTGAGCGATGTTTTGGAGTTCGATTAATGAAAGTTAATTTTTATGCGACCTGTCTTGGTGATGTGCTGAAAGCAGATTCAGCTCGAGACACCGTCCTGTTACTTGAAAAATTAGGCTGCGAAGTCTTGTTTCAAGAACGCCAAGGTTGCTGTGGTCAGCCAGCGCTTAATAGCGGTTATGTAAATAACGCAAAACCAGCCATGAAATCGTTAATTGAAACATTGGAAGTGAACGACTATCCCATTATTTCACCCGCAGGCTCCTGTACTTATGCCATTAAAGGCTATCCAACTTACCTTGCTGATGAACCTCAATGGGCATTACGGGCACAAGGTGTTGCCGATCGCCTGATTGATTTAACCAGCTTTATTGTTAACAAACTTGGTGTTGTTGATGTTGGCGCTCGCCTTCCTGGTAAAGCGGTTTATCACCCATCTTGCAGTTTAACCAGAAAATTAGGTGTCGTAAGTGAGCCTTTAACATTATTAAAACATGTTGAAGGTCTTGAAATGTTGCCATTTGCAAACTCAGAAACCTGCTGTGGCTTTGGGGGGACATTCTCCGTGAAGATGTCTGAAATTTCAGGCGAGATGGTGACCGAAAAAGTAAAACATATCATGGATGTGAGCCCTGATTATGTCATTGGTGCCGATACAAGTTGCTTAATCAACATTCAAGGTCGCTTAAGTCGTGAAAAGCGTCCTGTAAAAGTGTTGCATATTGCACAAGTTTTAATGAGCCAATAAGGGAGCTTGCTTATGTCTATCAAAACCAGTGATATAGATTTCAGACCTCGTCTAGAACATGAAATGAAAGACACAATCATGCGTAATGCGGTTGTTATGGCGCAAGAACGTATTGGGGCTAACCGTCAAATCATGGTCAAAGAGCTGGGAGATTGGGAAGAGTGGCGTGATCGCGCTGAACAAATCCGTAACCATGTTCTTGAAAACTTAGATGCTTATCTCTATCAATTATCTGAAAAAGTAACAGAAAACGGAGGTCATGTTTATTTTGCTAAAACAGCAGAAGATGCCTCTCGTTACATTTGTGACGTTGCCAAAAAGAAAAACGCGAAGAAGATCGTAAAATCTAAATCAATGGTCACCGAAGAAATTGGGATGAATAAGGCCTTACAGAATGAAGGCATTGAGATCATCGAAACTGACCTTGGTGAATATATTCTTCAATTAGATAACGATCCACCGTCTCATATCGTGGTTCCTGCGATCCACAAAGATCGTTATCAAATTCGCAAAGTCTTAAATGAAAAACTCAATTATGAAGGCAGTGAAACGCCTGAAGATATGACGCTTTTCATTAGACAACGTATAAGACAAGATTTCCTTTCTGCAGATATTGGCGTTACTGGTTGTAACTTTGCAGTAGCTGAAACAGGCACCGTCTGTTTAGTCACTAACGAAGGTAATGCCAGAATGACCACCACATTACCTAAAACCCATATTGCAGTCATGGGCATGGAACGTGTGGCACCGACATTTGAAGAAGTTGATCCATTAATTACAATGTTATGCCGTAGCGCGGTTGGTTCTCGTTTAACCAGTTATAACACTTGGGTAACTGGCCCACGTGAAGCTGGCAATGTTGATGGTCCTGAAGAATTCCATTTAGTGATTGTCGACAATGGCCGTTCTGAAATTTTAGGCTCACAATTTAAAGATATTTTACGCTGTATCCGTTGTGGTGCTTGTCTTAATACATGCCCTGCTTATCGTAATATTGGTGGACATGCTTATGGTTCAATTTATCCAGGTCCAATTGGTGCGGTCATTTCACCACTGCTAGGGGGCTATAAAGATTTTCATAATCTCCCTTACGCTTGTTCATTATGTAATGCATGTAATGTGGTTTGCCCAGTCAAAATTCCTTTAGCACAACTCATTTTAAAACATCGCCGAGTGATGGCAGAAACAGGTCTTACACCCAAAGCTGAACGTCGAGTCACCGGTATGTTTAACTACCTCAATTCACACCCTGCTCTTTGGAAAGTGGGTATGAATGTTGGTGCGAAAATGGCGGGATTAATGATCAAAAATGGTTCTACACCAATCAAAATCAGTGTTCTTAACGATTGGATGGAATCGCGCGATCTCCCTGAACCGGATGGTTATAGCTTCCGTAGTTGGTTTAAACGCCATAAAGCAGAAGGAAAAAAATAACATGTTAAACGAACAAAACCGTAATGAATTTCTGCAAACTATTGCTGAAAAATTAGGGCGTCCTATCGCTCATAAACCACAGCCACAACCTACACCGGTAAATAATTTAGCAAAAACACGGTTAACTAATTTAACTCAAGATGAATTGTGCAAAGAATTTACCGATTTTGCACAAACTCAAATGGTGAAATGTGTTGTTAGTAAACCAGAAGAGCTTATCAATAACTTAATTGATCTCTGTGAAAGTTATGATTGTAAAGGCTCAGTGGTAATAAGTGGTGATGATCGCCTAGATGCATTAGGTGTGACAAAAGCGATTAGTGAAAAATACGAAACCTATATTTGGAACCCAGAACTTGGTCATGAAAATATTATTCATGCTGAACGCTCTCAAATTGGAATTGTCTTTGCTGAAGCGGGCCTAACTGAATCAGGAGGGATTGTCTTATTTTCTTCACCAGAAAAAGGACGTGCCGTTAGCTTACTACCTGAAACATCAATTGTTATTCTACGTAAAAGTGATATTTTGCCTCGTGTGGCTCAAATTGCTGAGCGTTTACATAAGATGGCTCAAGAAGGTGTAAGAATGCCGTCTTGTATCAATTTAATTGGTGGTGCAAGTTCTACTGCTGATATTGAGTTGATTAAAGTGTGGGGGGTTCATGGCCCTGTTCATGCGGCTTATTTAATTATTGAAGATTGCTAATTCAAGATAAAATAACGTTAAAACGATAACAAAATAACTAACAGTCTGAGTCAATCATCGACTCCTAAATCAAACCCAAAAGATAAGTTAATGGCTTTTGGGTTTTCTCTATTGTTTACCAATTAATTATTTAATAAAACTTTTGCTCTCCATTGATTCAATTTTATTTCACATGCGAGTAAAACATCTCCTGCCCCCGTTCCCCCCATTAGTAACGCAGATTGTCGTTGGCATTCAGCGCTTCTAAATTGAATAAAATGCTGTTGAGAACTGGCTAATGCATCAATGGCACTTTTCGCTGCAATAGAATCAGTATCTTCAAGATCACTCTTACTTTTGTCATAAATGACATTCATTTGCTGTTCTGCCAGTTTTAACTCATCCAATAAACAAGCTTGCACTGCTGTTCTTGGCTCGTTTGCAGTCACTTCATAACATTTTGCTAAAGGATCGTATTTGTTTTGTGCCAAAGAAAAAAAACTAACTGTCAGTAAGCTACAGAAGATCATAAATAAACTTATCTTCACACGAACTCCTTATAGATATTTATAATAAAATTTATGCTCAACATAATGTATAAAATAGCCAATATTACATCTATTAGTGTGAACAGTATCATTTTAATGATATATCGCATATTACTTGATAACTTTAAATTTCAATCAAGTAATTATAAAAAAACATTATTAATGCCTTTTAAATTTAAACCTGTTTTTTTTCTTAGTATAGCAATAGAAAATCCACTTTTTTTGCAGTAATCTCATACCATTCTTATTGGCAATTTTTAACTAAAAACGACCAGTGGTATCACCAATATGCTCTACAAATTCACTCCCATTATTCTTCTCATCATTTCCAACGTTTTTATGACATTTGCTTGGTATGGACACCTAAAATATGGCAATAAACCCCTTATTGTTGTCATTATTTTAAGCTGGTTGATTGCCTTTGTTGAATACTGTTTTGCTGTGCCCGCAAATCGCATTGGTCATAATTATTACAGTGCGGCAGAATTAAAAACCATACAAGAAGTGATCACATTAACTATTTTCGCTATTTTTTCTGTCACTTATTTAGGAGAAAATTTTACATTAAATCACTTTATTGGTTTTCTTTTAATTGGTGCAGGTGCTTTATTTATCTTTAAAGGTCCTTTTTAGAAAAACCAATTAATAGATATTGTTAGCTCATCTTTTCAGCATATTATCTACGCTTATTTATTATCGCCTTATCAAAACTGATAAGGCTTTTTTATTCAAAACTTAACTTTTTGATTACTTTTAATACTATTTATAGTGTGGTTTTTACGGAGGGTTAAATAACACCATCACTTACCATTAAGTTATATAGTCTATTTAGATAATTTTTCCAAAATAATAGTCTGTTTTTTAATAAATACGCTCTACATATAGAAATATTTCTCTTGAAAAATATTTTTCATTCAGCGCATAATGATTGCTCTAAGAGAAGCATCGTTTCTCTGTCTTTTTTGCTTCTCTTAAACTACCGCACCCTTAGAACGTGCGTTTTGTCACTTTAACGTCAGATAAAATGGTATCTGGTATGAGCAAACATTCTAACGATTTTATTTATATGCAGGATAACCCCTGTATGCATTGTGGTGCTTGTTGCGCCTATTTTAGAGTTTCGTTCTATTGGGCTGAAATGGTAAGTGGTGGAGGCGTGGTTCCTGATGAACTAACAGAGCCATTAACGCCTTTTCTCTCTTGCATGAAAGGAACAAATTCTAAAAAACCACGCTGTGACAAACTGATTGGTGAGGTTGGAGAGTGTGTAAGCTGTTCTATCTACGAGCAACGCCCTTCTCCTTGCCGTGAGTTCCAACAATCTTGGGTAAATGGCATCCATAATGAAGCTTGCGATCGTGCGAGAGCGGCTTATGGTTTACCGCCATTAACTCACATCACATTGCCTCACAGCGCGTAAGACATCAGAGGGGTTAATCCCCTCCTGATCATTTAATACTATCCAATATGCATTTTTTATAAAAAATAAAATAATAGAACAAAAAAGCATTATTAAATAACACGTTAGTTTGACTTTATTTTTAAATAACCTAGTATATAAGAGAATTAATTAATAACTCTTATTTAGTGAGGTTTTTTATTTAAAAGAAGCAACAAACTTGGGGGGCATTATGATCAGTAGCTCTTTTTTTATCCTTTTCCTTTCTTTTATCTGTTCTACTGCTGTCGTTAGTATGTTACTCGGTGGCTTAGAGGAATAATTATGAATATTTCTGATGAAAATATTCTTTCCCAGAAATAATGCCCATACTTTACATAAAATCAGTATGGGCATTATTTTTTAAATTTTATATTTTTTACTGTTGTTATTTTTATTCTATTTTTTATAAAAAACTAAACATCTCAATTTTTCCTCACTTACCTATTTAGTAAGTAAAATGCCCGGTTATTTTCCATGAAAATAAGACATCCTCAGCAACTTGCCCAAATCCAATATTATGCATAACGAGATAGCGTTGATTGTCCCAACTTTTTTTTATTTACTACAATGCCAATATGAGGCCGCCCATTATCTAGGCGCCAACTAATAATATCGCCTGGAACATAATCTTCTGCATTTTTTGTAATCGGCTTTACTTTTCCTTTTCGTGTAAAAAAGACTTCTAAATTGGGAACTCTACGGTGATCAATGTTCGTATCAGGCTTATTCAATCCCCACATTCTTTTACTTGGGTAAGCAGAAAAATGTGCTTTAATGTCTTCATGCAGTAATTTTTGTAGATCGATATCAATTCCACGATAACTACGAATAATAACGTCGCTACAAACTCCCTTATAAGCAGGAACATCACCATTTGGGTAATCTATTTTGCGATAATCTGAGTCATAAATTACGGCTCTTGGTAAATCAGTGGCATATTCCACCAGCTTTTTATTTTGCTCTGCCGTTATTGCTTTGGCACTTGAAAAAGGAATAATCAATAAAAGCAAAAAGCTGAGTACCGTTATTCTCATTATATAATCTCCATGAAAAGTTAAATCCATTATCTTTAAAGAAGGGATTGGATGATCTGTTTATACTGATAAAATACAGTATAAAAATATAAGTGGAATCTTAATTAATTTTTAAATATAACATAAAAAAACCGAGCGACTTTTTACAGTTAGCTCGGCTGATAATAAAATAAAAGAGAAAGAGATCTAATTAAGAGAAATTGTTAGTTCAACACAATATGGCTTTTGCGTCGTAAACTGGCAAAAAGCATATAAATCGCCGTCACTAATAACACCACAAAGAAGAAGTTCATAATGCCATTATTGGCAGCTTGAGCCATAAACATTCCTGCGCCTAAAGGCCCAATGGCAGAACCAATGCTATAACTTAATAACATTACTTGTGTGATTGCGACAATATAACTTGCATTAACATGATCACACGCCAATGTAATAGCGATAGGATAAAGTGCAAAAGAAGACATTCCCAATAACGCTAGTGCAATAATAAGCACCATATAATCGCTAGAAAGATAAGTCAGTCCCATGGCAAAAACGCCCACTAAACACATCATCGCTAATAACAGTGTCTTACTTATCATCACAGACAATTTGCTAATAATAGGCTGAACCACCATTCCTCCTAAAATAATTGCTGCCATCAACACACCTATTTGGTCTGTTGTAAATTGCCCTTGATTTAAAGCCAATGGCATCATGCCATAAATACTGCCCATCACCACACCAGAGACCATACAGCCCACCAAAGCCGCTTTATTTAATCGGCTCATCTGCTTGAGTGACAAACTTTTATGATCATGTCCTTGTGGTTGCCCTTGTTTAAAAAGCAGAGGCGGTAATACGGCGATTAATAACAAAACTAATATCGCCATAAACGGGATAGCGCCTTGCGTACCAATTGCGCCAATTGCCAATTGTCCTAATGTTGTGCCACCATAAAGCGAGGTCATATAAAAACCTAAGCGTTTAGCTCGCTCTTTAGGATTATCGCCAATTAATAGCCATGACTCGACAACAACAAATATCCCTGCGACCGCCATACCACCAATAAAACGGAAAATTATCCATGCTGATAAATAAGGCATGAAAGGCAACACACCGACAGTCACTGCCAGTAATAATAAAAATACAACGAAAGAAAGACGATGCCCTATTCTTGCAATAATAGGTTCTATCATGACTGAACCTATTAATAATCCGATAAAATAAATACTTGCTAACCAACTGGCATAGAGTGTATCCATTCCAAAACTGCTCATAGACAGCGGAATTAAACTCATTAAATAGCCTGACGCGATAGCAAATACCGTTAACCCAGCCACAGGTACTAATGTACTGTCGCCTTTGCGTACCAAAGTAGTGTGCTGTTTCACTACCCTCGTCTCCACAATCAAAACGGTTGATGATGCGCTGTTTTCTCGATGCCAGATAGAGGCGGTTCTTTTATCTAGGAAAGATAAAAGAAACAAAGGTGAAAACAGTGGATGGCGTCCCTAAATTTAGGAGACGCGAATATAACGCTTAAACTGCCATAAATAAAATTATAAAATCTAATGCCAACAAACAATTTTATTTATATCACTCACAATTATCGTCTTTTCCTACAAAAAATAAATAGCTTGATTAAAATATTTATTTTAATAAAAAGATAAACCTTTTTTATTAAAATCATTACGGATAAATACGTATTCAGTAAAATAAGAAATACTTATAGCTATCCTATTATCGCCCTATAGGATAGCTAAAAATAAAGAGATACTTTTGTTTATTCTGCACTTTTTTCTAAAGCAATATTTATGGCATCAGGGATTGAACCACCATGGCCTTTACCTTCAAATAGATAAAATTTACACTGTTTTCCTTCATCCAATAAATATTGGCATAACTGGCGTTGCGTTAACCAACTACTACGTTCTTGATAATTCTTTTGTTGTTCTTCACTTAATTTACTTAAATCTGGTTTTTCTTCTTTTTCACCTAGCGTTATTGTAATAGAAATATCATCAGGAATAGCTTGCCATTGCTCTTTTTTTACCCACTCACCATTTCCCCACCATAAAGAAGGGCTTGCTGCTATATAACGTTGAAACGTTTCTGGATGATTAAATAAAACATATAGCGTAAATACACCGCCAAAAGAGTGACCAAAAAGAGATTGCTGGGTAACTGAAATATTCTCTTTCGCGAGTTGTTCAAACGCATAAGGCCTGACTTGCATTAGGATAAAATGATAAAAACTCTCTGCATTTCCGCCTTGATTAAATGCCTCTCCTTTTACACTCGGCGTATAGTCATGCGTTCTCTCTGTAATAAAATAAGCTTTATCACCCACATACCCCACACTAATAATTGCAGGTAGCGGTTTATTTTTCTGCTTTATAGCTTCGTTTATCATCAATGGAAACTGCGCATTTCCATCAACACTATAAATGAGCGCTGCCTTAGTGGTATTTTTAGGAATAGCAAGAAAGAGACGATATTGCTTTCCTTCATATGCCACTTCTTTTTGTGTGATTTGATAATAAGATTGTGCTTGTTCTTCAATTTTAGGCACTTCTTGGTTAGGTCTAGCTTGAGCAACCGCAGATAACATAATCATTCCACATAACATTAGTATTCGCATAAATCAGATACTCTGTCAGTAATATAAAAAGGTGAACAGTTAAACTGAAAATAATAGAAAGTGATAAAAAATAAACCCCATATAAAATACGGGGTTTATTTCAATTTAGGCTCAATTAGAAACTATATTTAATATTCGCCCAATAACGACGTCCTTCATCAACTACCCAGTTACCGCCTTTATCATTTACAGCAGGCCCTGTTTCATCTGTAATATTTAATACTGCGAAGTTAAACATGGTATTTTTATTAAAGTTGTAAGTCATCCCTAAATCAAAGGTTGTGTACCCACTACGATAACGTGCACCTGAATGGCTATTTCGTTGTGCTGCCCAAATTTGTTTGCCCGTATAAGCGGTATTGGCATAAAAACTAGTCGCTTCATCAAACTGCCAATCCACGCGCGCGTTGGCACTGTGTTTAGGCGTCATATCTAGTGGATATCCTTTTAATGACTCACCAGAAGCTAGCTTTTCGTCATCACTTTTACGTTCTGAATCAATATAGGTGTAGTTCGCATTAATATGCCAGCTTTCAGCAATAGGGAAACCAATCGCGGTTTCAATTCCTTTAATATTCGCCTTTCCTACATTGTCATACTGATATAAATCTAATCCAGTGATTGGATCTTTCTCAGCAGTTTTGTAATTCGTTAACTTATCTTTAAAATCCGTATTAAAGAAAGTCACACTTGCAGTAACGCCATCCCCGTTATCATAACCAATACCAATTTCTTGGCTAACTGAAGTTTCAGGTTTTAAATCACGATTACCATACATAATTGCATGGCCTTTATCGGTTGAGGTGCCATATTCTGGGCTGATTTCACGCAGGCTTGGCGCTTTAAAGGCTTTCGCTACACCACCTTTTAAAGTCAATTCATCTGTTAAATGATAAACGGCATAGGCTCTTGGGCTCCAGTGATTACCGTAATACTCGTGATCATCAAGACGCACACCTCCCGTCAATGCTAAATCATCCGTAACGCTATATTCATCTTCAATAAATAACGCTTTTTGATCAGCCGTAATGGTCGATTGTTTTATATCTTTGCCACCAAGAGACGATTCATCTTTTAAACGTGAATATTGATATTGACCACCAAAGGTCATCACATTTGAAGGTAAAAACGCGGTAAATTTTGCATCAAAAACGGTATTAGTGATCTCAGGGCGACGAGCTTCGTAATATTTATAGCTATTTCCCGTCGCCTTATCAACGGCTTCGGTTTTTTTGAATACGTTTAGTTTGTTCTTGATAAACACTTAATTCAGAGTGAAGAATATCAAACTGATTTTTATAAGTTAATGCCCAATGGTTACGATCATTATTGGTTTCTAACATCTTGTTTTTATCAAGACGCCCACCACGATTGGTAAATTCACTCATGGATTTACCTGGTGTCGTTGTGCGTTGTAACGTATTACGACCTGCTTCTAATAAAATGGTTTGATTATCAGTCGGTGTGAATGCCAATTTTGCCGTAATATTTTTATTGTCATTACGACCTTGCCCATAAGTGATTTTATCTTCTGCACGTAAGTAGCTACTGCCATAAAGCTGTAGGCCTAATTTATCTTCAATTAAAGGCCCCGAAAGATAAAAATCACCATTAATAGAATCACCTGCATCACGGTTATGTTGCAATGTACCGCCAAGTGCAACAGAGCCATGCCACTCTTTTGTTACTGGTTTAGTGATGATATTGATAACACCACCCATTGCATCTGAACCATACAGAGATGACATGGGTCCACGAATCACTTCTATTCGTTCAATCGCATCTGCGGGTGGAATAAAGCCACCTTCATAACCACCACTCCCATTTGGGCGCGACTCGCGGCTATTTTGACGGCGACCATCAACAAGAATAAGTGTGTATTCACCCGGCAAACCACGCATCGTGATTTCTTGTTTGTTGGCATTACCGTTAATGCTAACACCTTCAACACCTTTTACGGCATCGGCTAAATCATGAACCGGTTTTTTTGCGAGTTGTTCTTTGCTAATCACGGTGATACTTGCTGGTGCATCTGTAATTTGTTGAGCAAACCCTGATGCTGATACAACAAGTTTCTCTTCTTTATTTTCTTGTGCATACAGCGGGTAAGAGGCAGATAAAATACAGGCTGTTAAAACACCCATTTTAAAGTTCATAGTGGTTCCCTGAATTGATAACAGTTATAGTAATGAGAATGATTAATATTAACTTAATCAAATATTCATGAGAATGATTTTCTTTTCATATTTGGTGTTTTTTTTTAATCTGTATCAAAGTAAATCAGCACCATTTTCGCTAGACCTCTTTGTAAACAATTCAAACATAAAAAAAGCAGAAGGTATTAACCCTCTGCTTTCTTCTTTTGTAGGATATTTATAGATTTAACGGATCAACAAATCATCACACTGTTATTACCAGAACACAGCATAAAGCACACATAATATGACCATGATGGCATAGGAAGCGATGTTAAATCCGCTTTGTGTTTTAAAGGTTTTATCTGTTAATGTAATCGCCCCTACGCTGTCATCTGTTTTCGTTGAGGTTAAGCTCACTAAACCAATCACGACGGTTGTAAACATAAAGGTGTACATCATTTGATCAAGGAATGGCATACCTAAAGGCATTAATTTTAGGAATAGAGCAAACGGTATAGATAAGACCACACCAATAATCGCACCTTTTGCGTTTGTTTTTTTCCAGAATAAGCCTAATAGGAATACAGCTAAAATACCTGGACTTACTAAGCCAGTATATTCTTGAATATATTGGAATGCCTGATCGATACCACCCAATAATGGTGCGATAAAACAAGCAATAATCAGAGCAATAACCGCACTGATACGCCCCACATTCACTAAACGCGTTTCAGAAGCTTTAGGCCCGACATATTCTTTATAAATATCCATCGTGAAGATAGTCGCGATAGAGTTAAGCATAGAGGCCAAAGATGAAACTATTGCAGCAGCAAGTGCAGCAAAAACAACACCTTTTGCACCTACTGGTAAGAACTGAGTTAACCAAGGATAGGCTTTATCTGCTTGTGACAACGTTGGAATATGCGCTTGTGCCATTGTCCCTAAGCCCGCCATTAATTCAGGGTTAGTTGTAATAACAAATGCAGCAATTCCCGGAACAACCACAAGAACAGGAACAATTAATTTTAAGAATGCAGCAAACACGAGTCCTTTTTGTGCTTCATTGATAGATTTAGCAGCTAAGGCACGCTGAATAATATATTGATTAAAGCCCCAATAATAAAGGTTAGCAACCCATAAACCACCAATTAGCACAGCGATACCCGGTAAGTTCATAAACTGCGGGTTATCTTTTTCTAAGATCATTTTAAAGTGATCTGGCGCGGCTTGTGTCATTTTGCTTAAGCCTTCCATGATCCCGCCATCACCACCGATATAGCTGACCGCTAATACCGAGGTAAATAAACCACCAAGGATAAGGAAGAACACTTGTACTACGTCTGTCCATGCAACAGCAGAAAGTCCACCATAAAGTGAATAGATAACCGCAAATAATGCTAAACCAATAATGGCATACATCATTGGTACACCTAAGATGGTTTCTAATGCCAATGAACCTAAATAAAGTACCGATGTTAAGTTAACAAAGATAAACAATGCCAACCAGAACACGGCAAGAATGGTTTTTAAGTTACGGCTTTTAAAGCGATTCTCGACAAATTCTGGAATGGTATAAATACCTTTTTCGATAAAGACAGGTAAAAAGTATTTAGCAACAATAATTAATGTCAGCGCTGCCATCCATTCATAAGAGGCGATAGCAAGACCAATGGAGAAACCAGAACCTGACATACCAATAAATTGTTCTGCTGAAATATTCGCGGCAATAAGCGAAGAACCAATTGCCCACCAAGGAAGGGTTTTACCTGCTAAGAAATAATCCTTTGTTCCTTTTTTCTCACCATCCTTTGAACGAGAAACCCACAATCCTAGACTAATAATGATGACGACATAGAGGGCAAAAATTGCATAGTCTATTGTGCTTAATCCAACACCTTCTGTATGCATAATATTTTCCTTTCAGACCCATAGAGAGAGTAGATTTTCAATGTAAACGTTTTCACAATCTTTTTCCGTTACTCCGTTCACAAATTTATCGCTTATGTTACGTAAATGGATCACAAAATAAGAAAACAAACGATTACCATGGCGAGCAAAGCAAAATTTAAGCTTAAAATACAATGATAGCTTTATTTAATAAATTTCAGACTCTCAAATAATCGTTTAAAAAGGCCTTAAAATGATAACGATTACACAGGTTAATTAAGTTTGACCTCTTAATGTGAAAACCATTAAGAGGATAGACTAGATTAAAAAGTAAATAAGGTTATTTAGAGAGGTGACTAAGATTAAAAACAGAATTACGTTGAACTAATGTGGGTGAAAAAATACGTTGTTTTTGTTCGAGGATTTCACCTTTAGAAAGCCTGATAGCAAGTGTTGCGGCTTGCTCTGCCATCATTTGTACAGGATAACGCACCGTGGTTAAACGAGGGTGAATATAGCGTGCAATTAAGACATCATCAAAGCCAATAACTGAGATTTTTTCAGGTACAGGGATTTCATTTTCATCAAGAACAGATAAAGCCCCAGCGGCCATAAAATCGTTGTAAGTCACTACTGCTGTAAAATCAATTGATTTTGTTAGCAAATGCATCATGGCTTTTTCTCCCCCTTCACCTTCCGGCTCGCCATACTCAATATAGCTTTCAGGCAATGAGATATTATTAGCTTCTAATGCAGCTTTATAACCAGCAAGGCGCTGAGTTGTATCTTCAATATGATGAGTAGATGAAATATACGCGATTTTAGTATGCCCTTGACGAATAAGATGCTCGGTTGCCATCCATGCCCCTTTATAATTATCTAAAGCGACACAACGTTCGGCAATTTCAGGAATAAAACGGTTAATCAATACCATGCTTTTAACTTCATACGCATAAGCCAGTAACTCTTCATCAGAGAGGGCTTTTGAATGAATAACAAGGCCATCGCAGCGGCTATTAATCAATAACTCAATAGCTTGTCGCTCATCTTGAGCATCATGATAACCATTACAGACTAAGATGTGTTTCCCTGATTGTCTTGCAACGTTATCAACCGCTTTAACGAGTGTACCAAAAAAGGGATCAGAAACGTCATGCACTAAAACCCCCAAAGTTTGCGTACTTTGACTAACCAACGCCCTTGCTGCCGCATTAGGTCGATAGCCCAGTTTTTGCATCGCTGCATTAACGGTTTCGATAGATGTTTGACTTGCTTTCGGCGAGTTATTGATGACTCTAGATACCGTCGCGACAGAAACACCCGCTTCTTTCGCTACATCTTTGATAGTCGCCATATCCACTCCTTATGGATCACCTTTATTCATGGTTAAGAAATAACGAGCCGTTAATCTACAAACAAAGAAAAAAGAGAATAATAGAATTTAAGTGGCTTGATTATCAGCGAAGAAGTGAAATTTAAAAAGTAAAAAGATCAAATAAATAGTGAAAAGGAAAGCGTTTACACTTTCCTTTTGTTATTACGAGTAAAACTTATAGATTGTTTGGCTATTCCACGCTGTATTGGCAGGTAAAACACCTTGGTTTTCATGCCATTCAGGATGATTAGGGCCATCTGGAAAATATTGTGTTTCTAATGCCAATCCTGAGTAATTACCGTAATGGCGACTCTTTCCTCTTGTTCCTGCCAGAAAGTTACCTGTATAGAATTGGACAGAAGGCATGGTTGTAAAAACATCCATTTTAAGTTCGCCTTCAGGGGCAATAACGGTCGCAACGGGCTTTTTATCCTCAATCGCTTTTTTATCTAAAATAAATGCATGATCGTAACCATTTGCGGCTTTTTGACATTCATCTGCCATAAAATCAAGGCCAACACGTTTTAATTTACAAAAATCAAACCCAGTTCCAGCTACGCTTGCAAACTCACCCGTAGGAATATTGCCTTTACCATTTTTTAAATAATGAGTCGCACAAATTTTTAAATCATGCTCAAGCGCGGTGCGCTCAGTGTGTTCGCCCGCAAGGTTGAAATATGCATGATTAGTTAAACTTAATGGCGTAGTTTTATCACTCATCGCCTGATAATCAATACATACTTCATTATTATCTGTCAGTGTATAGGTCACACTTACTTTTACCGTACCGGGAAAACCTTGGTCACCATCACTAGAAATCAGCGAAAAAGTGACAGATTGCGAAGATTGCGCCGTGATCCCCCAGCGAAGATGGCTAAAGTTTTGCTTACCGCCATGTAAGGTATTTTTACCCTCATTAGCACTAATTTTATATTCTTGCCCCTCTAATACAAACTTAGCCCCTGCAATACGATTAGCAAAACGCCCAACCGTTGCGCCAAAATACGCGGTTTGTTGTTTATGGGCATTCATATCCGCAGAGCCTAATAACACATCCCGACGATATCCATTAACCGGTACAATACAGGTTAACCAAGTTGCTCCAATATCCATTAAAGAGATAGACATACCAAAACGATTTTTAAGCACGACCACTTGTGCAGGTTTTCCATCTGATGCAGGTTGTGCTGTCATTTGTTCAGGTTCAAGAAAGCGAAGCTCATTAGTCGCCATTATTTTGCCTCCGAATAGCCCGCTCCTTGGCTTGCAGAGCAGACATAGATAGTTTCTTTTAATCCCGTTTTAGCTTCGTATTGCGCCTTAACAGAGTCAATGACTTTATCAACTAAATCTGGTGTCACTAATGCTACGACACAACCACCAAATCCACCACCCGTCATTCTTACGCCACCACAATCACCAATCACCGATTTCACGATTTCAACCAATGAATCAACCTCTTTAACTGTGATTTCAAAATCATCGCGCATTGAGAAATGTGATTGCATCATTAACTTACTCAATGTACTTAAATCACCATGGCGTAAGGCTTCTGCAGCATCTAATGTACGATCATTTTCAGTGATAACATGACGTGCCCGACGATAAACCACTTCGCTCATTAATGATTTTTTTGCAACTAAATCATCTAATGTGGCATCTCTTAATGCAGCCACATTTAGAATACGAGCAGCTTCTTCACACTGTTGACGACGGGTATTGTACTCACTATCCACTAAACCACGCTTTTTATTGGTATTGATAATCATCACAACCATATTTTCGGGCATTGTTACCGCTGACGTTTCTAATGAGCGACAATCGATTAATAGTGCATGATTTTCTTCACCACAAGCCGAAATAAGCTGATCCATAATGCCACAATTACAACCAACAAATTGGTTTTCTGCTTTTTGGCCATTTAATGCAATCTCTTTTTGGCTAATAGGTAATTGATAAAGTGTTTTAAGCGTTTGGCCAATGGCAACTTCTAATGCAGCAGAAGAACTTAACCCAGCACCTTGAGGGACATTTCCGGATATCGCAATATCCATACCATGAAAAGAGTAGTTATCTTTTTGTAGAAAATGAATAACACCACGAACGTAATTAGCCCACATTTTATTAGGTAAAAACTCAATGGTATTATCGAGGCTAAATTCATCAACATCATTTTGGTAATCAACCGCAATGACACGGATAGTATTATCTTCTCGTCTTGCCGCTGCAACGACCATTTGATAATTAATTGCACAAGGTAAAACAAAACCATCATTATAATCAGTATGTTCGCCAATAAGATTTACCCTACCTGGCGCTTGAATAAAATGTGTAGGCGCGTAACCAAAAATAGTTGAAAATGAACGAGTCACATTATTAATAAGTGCCTGCATAATAAATCCTTAGCTTAAAATTAAGTAATAGAAACCCCATCACATCATTATGTAAATAATGAGATGTTTGATTTAATTTATTTCGTGCTCAATAAAAAGCAGATTAATTAAAATACCTTGCTATATCGCAGATCATTAATGTTGCTCTTTATAATGAATATCACTTACTTGACGTAAATTATTCGCGGCTTGTTCTGGCGTTAGATCTCTTTGTGATTCTGCCAGCATTTCATATCCCACCATAAATTTACGTACAGTGGCTGAACGTAATAGTGGCGGATAGTAAAGCGCATGTAATTGCCAGTGATCGATATTTCTCTCATCTTTAAAAGAAGGCGCAAAATGCCATCCCATTGAATAAGGGAAAGAACAATGGAATAAATTATCATAACGGCTGGTTAATTTTTTCATTGCAATAGCAAGATCATCTCGTTGAGCACTATTTAATTCACTCATTCTTCGAATATGCACTTTAGGTAACAACATCGTTTCATAAGGCCAAGAAGCCCAATAAGGCACTACTGCCAGCCAATGTTCTGTTTCAACTACGGTACGACTTGCATCTTTACATTCAGCATCAACATAATCGATTAATAGATTGCGTCCATATTTTTCAAAATAAGATTTTAATTGCGTATCTTTTCGCGCTAATTCATTAGGCAAGAAATCACTCGCCCAAATCTGTCCATGAGGATGAGGTTGAGAGCATCCCATCGTTTCGCCTTTATTCTCGAAGACTTGAACCCAAAGGTATTCTTTACTGAGCTCTTTTATTTGGTTATCCCAAGTATCAACAATTTTACGTAAGCTACTGACGGGCAATTCAGGGATCGTTTTTCCATGATCAGGCGAGAAACAGACAACTCGACTAATACCTCTTACTGTTTGAGTTTGAAATAAAGGGTTTGATGAAGGCTTAGCATCATATTCATCTTGCAACAACGCAGAATGGTCATTATTAAAGACATACGTTCCTGTGTAATCGGGATTCTTATCACCGGAAACACGGATGTTATTTGGACACAAATAACAATGCGGATCATAAGAGGGAAGTGTCGCAATCTGAGGCTTTTCATCTTTACCATTCCAAGGTCGTTTCGCTCTATGTGGTGAAACTAAAATCCACTGACCCGTTAGCGGATTATAACGACGATGAGGATGTTCAACAGGATCAAAAATCAGTTTCGACATAACCTTCTCTCTTATTTATTCAAGATTATCTGAATACTTACTTTAAATCTTATTTCAGATAACCATTTGGGTTTTGTAACTGCCAACGCCAAGCATCCGCAGCCATATCATCAATTGAACGAATAGCTTTCCAATGTAAATCTTTCTCTGCTTTTGCTGGGCTTGACCAACATTCTGCAATATCACCAGGACGACGAGCTTGTAATTGATAAGGAATAGGTTTACCGCTAGCTTTACGAAATGCTTCAATCATTTCAATCACACTAGTACCATTACCTGTTCCCAAATTATAAATATGTAAGCCCGCTTTTTTACCTAATTCATTTAATGCTGCGATATGACCATCAGCCAGATCCATAACGTGGATATAATCGCGAACACCTGTACCGTCTTTTGTTGGGTAATCATTACCAAAAACAGCGACTTGTTCACGACGACCAATTGCCACTTGAGAAATATAAGGGGTTAAGTTATTTGGAATACCTTTAGGATCTTCGCCCATCGTACCTGATGGATGCGCTCCTACTGGGTTAAAATAACGCAGCAAACTAATAGACCAACTTTCATCAGCAACAAATAAGTCAGATAAAATACGCTCAACCATATATTTACTGGTGCCATAAGGGTTAGTTATCCCTCCTACTGGCGAATCTTCAGTAATAGGAACCGTTTGAGGATCACCATAAACGGTTGCAGATGAGCTAAAAATAATGCTTTTTACGCCCGCATCACGCATACAACGCACTAGCACCAATGTGCCATTAACATTGTTATCGTAATACTCGATTGGCTTCTGAACAGATTCACCGACCGCTTTCAATCCCGCGAAATGAATAACAGACTGAATAGAATGCTTCGCAAAAATTGATGCTAATAGCTGGCCATCACGAATATCACCGTTATAAAACAGAGGGCGTTTACCTGTTAAGGCTTCAACACGATTAAGTACTTCTTCATTCGCATTGCTAAGGTTATCTAAAACAATCGGTGTCATTCCCGCTTCGATCATTTGTACGCAAGTATGACTACCGATATATCCCATACCACCCGTTACTAATATTTCCACATTCACCTCTTTTGATTCAATTCAAAGGAAAAGCGCAAGACGGTTTCTGTTCACTGACACAGAGTTTAGCAAGATCCACAAAATCATTTCGTGATCAAACCGACATTTAGTGTAAACGTTTACACTCTTTTGATACGCTTTAAATTTTAATACAACATCTTAATTTAGGATTGCATTACAGTAAGTTAATAAAATACATAATACATTCCACCTATTTATCTCTAAAATAAACACCCACTTAAAGTAAACGGTTACATTTCAATTAATCAGTGAATTACATGATAAGACTGACATTCAATGGGTTTTATCATACCTTATTAACTTCTCCGCTAATATGTTTAAGCGGAGTAAGAACACTCCCCTTTAAATAATTCGGAGAAAAACGGGTCAACGACTACATACAATAGTCACCATTAATAAACACATTGAATATATACGCTAAATAATTCAAGGTGTAGCTAGGCGACAAGTAAATGAGTCGCTAGGAGCATACAGTAGTATGTGAGACTAGTGCGAATGAACGCAGTCAACAACGCTGTGATTTGAAGTATGACGAGTATCGAGTATGGAGAACATAATGAAACCGACTGTCTTGCTCTACCAAGATCTGCCCGAAAAACTGTACAACAAACTATCTGATTTTGCTGATATCAGACAATTTAAAACGCTCTCTTTAGACTCTAATGACTTCCGTTTAGCACTTGCTAATGCCTCTGGATTACTCGGTGCAGGTGGCAATATCGATGAAAATTTTATTAACCAAGCACCTCATTTAAAAGCCGTTTCAACGGTTTCTGTAGGCTATGATAATGTTGACGTTAATGCACTCACCAAACGTAATATTAAACTAATGCATACTCCAACTGTATTAACAGACACTGTTGCAGATACCATGATGGGGTTAGTCCTTGCTGTAGCAAGACGTATTCCTGAACTTGCTGATAATGTTAAACAAGGTTTATGGGTTAAAAGTATCACTCCTGATTGGTACGGCACCGATGTTCATCATAAAACTATGGGTATTATTGGCATGGGGCGAATAGGCAAAGCCTTAGCTCAGCGCGCGCACTTTGGTTTTAATATGAATATTCTTTATCACTCACGAACGGAACATACAGAAGCAAACAATAAATTTGCAGCAAAGCATTGCTCTTTAGAGGCCTTATTACAGCAATCTGATTTCGTTTGTATCACGTTGCCATTAACACCAGAAACGCATCATTTAATGGGGAAAAACAATTTTTGATGATGAAATCTGATGCTTATTTAATTAATGCAGGGCGCGGAGCTGTAGTGGACGAATTGGCACTAATCAGTGCATTAGAACAAAAAGAGATCGCAGGTGCTGGACTGGATGTTTTTGAAAAAGAGCCTTTATCTTCATGTTCACCTTTATTAACAATGAAGAATGTGGTTGCTGTTCCGCATATCGGCTCTGCAACAAAAGAGACTCGCTATGCGATGGCGGAATGTGCCGTAGATAATCTGATTGCAGCGCTAAGTAATCAAGTAAAAGAAAACTGCGTCAATTTTTAAAGTAGTCATTTAAAGTACAAAAAAGGTAATGAAAATCTATCATTACCTTTTTTATTAGTTGTTCAATTTAATTTAAGCAGGATCAACGTGAGCCATTACACTCAAGATCTGTTTATTTTGCAAAACATTATTACGTGCATTAACAACAATTTCGTGACTTTCATTGACTGTGAGATCACCTCTGATTTCAAGATGTACATCTACAAGTAAATAATCACCAGAACGACGCGTCTTTAAATCATGAACACCTTGTACACCCGGTGTTGAAACCAGTACCTGTTTGATCTCTTCCAGCGTTTCTTCATCAGCGCCTCTGTCCATTAAATCTTGTAGAGCTTGATAAGTAAAACGCCATCCCATACGACCAACAAATAATCCGACAATTAATGCAGCTAATGGGTCAAAAAATTTAAATCCAGCCAAACTTCCGATAATACCAATCGCAACAACTAATGAAGAAGCAGCATCAGAACGTGCATGCCAAGCATTTGCGACTAACATATTTGAGTCGACTTTCTTTGCAACAGCAAGCATATAGCGAAATAATCCTTCTTTAGCCGCTAATGCAAGTAAAGCCACATATAAAGCAACACTATGAACTTCTGGAATAGTAGATGGATCTAAAATTTTATGAATGGCTGAAAACACCATCCCTAAACCCACAATTAATAAAATAACCCCAAGAATAAGTGATGCCACGTTTTCATAACGAAAATGCCCATAAGGATGGTCTGCATCCGGTTTTTTCTGACTACCTTTATTGGCAATTAAAACAACAAAGTCAGCAATAAGATCAGAAAGTGAGTGAATACCATCAGCAATTAAACCTTGAGAATGTGAGAAAAAGCCCACTGTAATTTGCCAAATGGATAAAATGATATTGACAAAAACACTCACTAACGTACTTTTTTTAGCTGCCTTAAATTTTTCAGACTGCTTATTATCAGCCCGAGCCAACTCAATATCATCAATGTGATTATGTGTCATAATAATAATCTTATTTGGTTTTAAATAGCCTACTCTATTGCCATAGATAAATAGAGTTCCACAGGTTATTTCAGGTTCCATAACTCATTGGTGAGAATAAAGGACGACTCTGAATAACAATCCAGTTTAGGGACTAAGATTGCTGTCCAAACATCATATTGAGATGTCATTACCTATTAATATGCCATATTTAAATCTTTCTGTCTCTTATTTTTACTAATAAAATCTTATAGATACAAAACAATAATATAATTGATAATCATTCTTTTATGCATCTTCTATTTTTAATGAGAAAAAGAAAATTTAGTTTTTAATACGACTTTATTAATTGCTTTCCTGTCAACAAGTTAAGGTGTATAACTTATTTTGATTATATTTCTAATATTATTTTAGACTATTTTTAATTTTTAATGCTTAATACTATAAAGTAGTAAATAATCATTCTCACTCTTATTTAAAACACAGATCACAGCTATTTTTTACTATTAGGAGATAATAGTAATTATTTTAAACTAACGCTAAGTGAGGTTTGTAATGTATAAGAAAATCCTAGTTCCCATTGATATTTTAGAAGATGAACTTTCTCAGGAACTAATCACTCACATTGAACAAATAGCAAAGGTGGGTAAACCTGAGATCCACTTCCTCACCGTTATACCTAATGCTGAACTTTTCTTTGGTATCGAGTTTGCCGCTATTCCTGAAAAATTCAAAGATTCGTCAGAGCGTACTCGCCTTGCTTTTGTTGCACTACAAGAAATGATCAAAGATGCAAAAATTCCTGATGAGCAAATTATATGTAATGTGGGTGTTGGTAATGCAAAAGATGAAATTTTAGAATATGCCCGCCACATTGATGCTGATTTAATTGCGATTGCCTCACATAGACCTAATGTTTCCTCTTATTTATTAGGTTCAACAGCATCATCAATTGTACGCCATGCCAAAATGTCAGTTTTAGTTATACGTTAATATTTAGCTTTTAAATCGCAACAAAGCCCTTTGTCTCAACAACAAAGGGCTTTTTAGTAAATGAAGATCTATCCTAAATAGGGCTGGCTGTTATTTTTTCACAGAATCTTGAGTAGTCTCAGCCGCTGACCAAATACGATATTTCACATCAACATCTTTTGGCGCATAAACAACAATAGGTAATTTGCTGTTATAACGGATGAAAGCACCTGATCCTATATTAGCCTGTACAAAGGCATCTTTTTTCGTATTGTCAGCGCATCCCATCATTGTAGACATTGGGCCATTTAAATCACCAACAACATAATAGCTATAACCCCAACCTTCTAAATTCTTTTCATCTAAATCCGCACCAAACCACTGATGATTGCAATCTACTTTAAGTTCTTTACCGATAATTAATTCAACCTGATAATTGCTTTCATTATCTTTTTTCTCTAACTCAATAACATGACGAACTTGATTTTCTTGAGCCTTAGG
The DNA here is from genome assembly GCF_003144535.1 of Proteus penneri. GTDB lineage: Bacteria > Pseudomonadota > Gammaproteobacteria > Enterobacterales > Enterobacteriaceae > Proteus > Proteus penneri. Next base: position 135,572 of record NZ_PHFJ01000004.1, read on the forward strand.
ATAAGGCGCAACTTTATCTAAACTGTCAGTAGCTTGTGCACACGCAGATAAAGACATTGCTGCTACTAAAGATAATATTACTTTGTTCATCACTCTCTCCATTTTTACAGCGAACACTTCGCCGTTAATAAAATTAGTCAGATGTTTTTATTGCTCGTTATCTGAATACTAATATTTTTAGTGCTTGAATGCTAACATCTTAGTAAATAGTACTATGAGTGGATAATTCTGAATGTTTTAAAAAGAAAAATCACGTTTTTTCATGAAATGTAAATTTGTGATACATCGCCGTGCAGATAAGCTATCTATGATTATACTGAAATAGAGACCCAATTTCTTTTCATAGGAGGTTATATGTTCTCAGATCAACAATCCCTTGTTTCTCAATTAAGAAATAGTGATCCCCGCTTTGAAGCTCTCTACGATAAACATCATCGACTCGACCAAGAAATTGCTAAATTAGAAGGCCCTAACGGAGCTGGCTATAATGATGAAGTTGCCAAACTAAAAAAAGAAAAACTTCATCTCAAAGATGAAATGCAAAAAATACTTCAACGAAGTGAAAAATAAGGCTCTTTTTAAGCGATGATTTATTATCATCGCTTTTTATGATTAAAAACAAAGATACCACATCATAAAGATGCATAATTAATATATCTTTTGTTTTTTTAAGGGCTCACTCACTATGTCATCAATACATGGTCATGAAGTTTTGCAAATGATCCTTTCTTCAGAAATGACATTCACTAAATTATCACTAATTGATGCTATCCATAAACAATTCGGCGATGACTCACGTTTTCATACTTGCTCAGCTGAAAATATGACAGCGACTGAATTAGTTGATTTCTTAGAAAGGAAAGGTAAATTTATTCCTGCAGAGGGGGGATTTACAACAAGTGAAAATAAGATTTGTCATCATTGATAGACATACAGTGTTAAAGTTAGATTGCCAGTGATTTCCTTTTCTATGTCATTGGCTTTTTTATATAAACAAGTAAAAAGCCAATTCGTTCTGGCAATCGTTATTACTTTATTTACTACATTTTATTCATCGTCTATTTGTAACCAACCATCATCTTCCCAAACACTTTGAATAAGTTCCATTATGTGTTCATGCTTAGTTTCATCTTTTATGCCCGTAACTTGAATCGAGTTCATGCTACTAAAGGCGATACGAAACTGCATATCTGGATATTCTGGAGTGATCTTTTTTCTCAGTTCGTGTTCTAAGAGCGGAAATAAGGAGTCAGTTATCTTAGATTGTTTATTAAATAAAATTTCCACACGCATTGGTTTCACCATTTAAAGGCAAATAAACTGTATATAAATACAGTAGTATATTCTAAGAAAAAAGAAAAGTCTTTTTGATAAAAATTTTTATCATTATGCATTACATAATATTTTAGCATCTCTATTGACTCAATGATAACATGCATAATAAATACAACATATTGCTAAGAGAGAAAGACATGTCAGGAAAAAGAATAAATCGTGAGAAAAAAACTATTCAAAAAATGGTTCACCTTTATGCTCATTCGCACCCTAAAACTGACTCAGATTATTATCAACAATTAATCGATTACGCCTACAACCGGTTAGATAAATGTCGTTATGGTGAAGATAAACCGGCCTGTAAACAATGCCCTATTCATTGTTATCAACCCGCTAAGCGAGAAACAATGAAACAAATCATGCGTTGGGCTGGTCCACGAATGTTAATTTATCATCCAATTTTAGCAATACGTCACCTTATTGATGATAAAAAACCTGTTCCACCACTTCCTGAAAAAAAGCGTACTATTCGTTCAACTGAAAAGTAAAATCAGATTTCTTCAAACGGTATAAAACATGCTCAGCTAGAGGATGTGTTTTATCTAATGATGGATGAAAGAAATGATCAGATTGATGCATACCAAGTTTCTGCATTACACCTTGAGATGGAAGGTTTGAAACTGCAGTAAAAGCAACAACCTCTTCTAACCCCAATGTCTCAAAAGCAAATTTAAATACAGCTAAAGCCACTTCATAGGTATAACCTTTTCGCCAAAACTTTTTCGCAATTCGCCAACCAATTTCTACGCAGGGATTAAATGGTAAAGGCGCTACCGGAATATTTAACCCAACAAAACCAATAAATTCTTGAGTCTCTTTTAATTCAACAGCCCACATTCCCCATCCATTTTGTTGAATAAATTTTTCACGGATAATATCAACCATACTATCACTTTCTAATCGAGATAAAGTGCAAGGAAAATAACGCATCACTTCAGGTGAAGAGTTGATTTCAGAAAAAAATGGCGCTTTATCGCTTTCACGCCATTCTCTTAGGTGTAGCCTGGGAGTCTCTAAATTCATCGTTATTCTCTGTTTATATAAAATTAAGACAATAGCGATAAAATAGGATAAGTAACGAACAATGAAAAGAAAAATGGTACTTTATTTTTTGTTTTCTTTTAGTTGATTTTCTACTGGAGCAACAACTTTATCTTTATTTGCATTAGAGCTTTCTTTTATTGAAACAACGCGTTGTTGAGCTACTGATTTTGCTTGATGTTCAACTTGCTCTGATTGCCCAGTAAAAATACCGCCACGCTTAATAGACATACTGCCACAACGACTAGTACCACGTAACTCGCCATGTTCTAAGATATCTAAATTATTTGCAGCGCAGATACCTTTTACAAAACCATCAATAATAATATCAGGTGCAGTTAATTCACCTTCAACTTGCCCCGCATGCATAACACGAATAACGCCATCTTTAACATTAATATTACCAGCAACTTTACCCCAAATTTGAATATCGCCATCAACATTAATATCGCCTTGGAATACCGTTCCTTTCGCAATAATGGTGTATAGTTTTTGCTCTGGCATCGGTTTTTTCTCTTCTGTTACTACTGGTGCAACAGGCTCTGCTGCTTTTGGTGTTTCAGTTTTACGACTAAACATAGCGGCCTTTTTTAACCTCAACGTTATAGAATAAATAATAATGCTAAAAATTAGGATTAGAATAATCAAAAATTCACCCGCCATTTGATAACGCCAAAAGGCAATTAAGGCAAGAGTCCAAATTATCCATATCCCACTGAATATAATATTTCGCAGTGTTCGCTTATTATCCATAATTAGCTATATCCTTTTACCTCCCTGACAATAAATACACTTATGCATTCACCATTCTAATAAACAAACGGCAAGCATAATGCCGGCAATAAGCCTATTATTACCTTTTAGTTTTTTGATTTGTTCCTTGAACAAAATAAAATTTAGCTTAATTAAATTAGGAGATAAAACACACTATTTTAACAATCTACGCGCAATGTAAATAAATCGTAATAATTATCAGCTTATTTGGATAAATATTTTTCATTAAAAATTAACATTTAACACCTAAATCCATATTTTCACAAAAGTTCATTCAAAAAAATTCAATATCTCAAATTAACTCTATCTAAAATTTATCAAAAAAAATACGAGACATTGATCACACAAACAATAAAAACAAACGATAAAAACAAAGCAAATAAACAAATAATAAATTTTTTGTGTACTATTTTATGGTTTATGGCTTGTTTTATATTATATAGAAACAACGTTATAGTAACAGTGGTTAATATAACTTAATATTATTATTTATTTTTTCAATTTTGATCTTCTTTATAGTTATGTTCCTCGCTTGATTTTTTAAAATTTATTTAACAACTATTTTTCATAATTACTACGAATTAGCATTTATAATAAATTTTGCATTTTAAATGCATTTATTATTTTTTTACACTGTAAAGAAATAATCAAAATCAACTAATTGTTATATATGGGTTTTATTTAAATTTATAAAAAGCGTAAATTATTAATTACATTAATACTCATACTATTACTGAGCGCCTCAAAGAAAAAATTTATCCGTATTTAATTTCTTTTTGCAATTTATAAGGAATGTCATTAAATTAACAAAATGACTTATCTTAAATTAACAAAACAAAATGCAATGCCTAATATCTAAAAAAAAACCACATCAAATTAAAGAAAATAGTCTCTTTTTTATTTTTAATAACATTCAATAATAAAGAAGTGTTTTTATAAATATTCTGATATTTATCTTTATAAAAATGCAGTGATACTTATATAATATTTTTTGGGCGAAAAATGAATACAATACAGTGTGACAAAACCGAGCAATATAATTGTACTATTCAAAAAAAATCTTATTTTTATCCACAATATCAAATATTAGAAAATGAACAAAAAGCGATCTTTCTTATAAGAAAGAATGCACTTATATTACAAAATTGTACTGACACAGTGACAATTAATGAAAACCAAGTTCTTTTTCTACAACAAGGTAGTTATACAATAAAAACTCAAGGCGCAGAGCCTAGCGATATTATTTATATCCCTATTTCTGATGACTTCTTAAGAAACTTCATGTCTAAGCATAACGATATCTTGTGCCAAATAGAAAGAGATGAAGAGTTTTCTCGAGCCTTTATTTGTTTTCAAAACTCACCTCTCATTCAGTTTTGTAGTAATGGCTTTGAATATCTTACTGCTCAATCTTGTCCTGAAACTTTCACTCAATTACGCATTGAAGAGCTTTTAGTTCTATTGCTTTCAACTGAACAAGGTTCTGACTTAATGGCGTTATTTCGTCAACTTAGCCATCGTCAAGTTGATCGCTTAAAGATTTTTATGGAAAAAAATCATTTAAAAAATTGGAAGCTCAAACAATTTGCTCGAGAGTTTGGAATGGGATTAACAACGTTTAAAGAGCTTTTTAGTCATGTTTATGGTACTTCACCAAGAACATGGATCTGTGAAAGACGAATTATTTACGCACACCAACTACTGCTGACCACAGAAATGAGTATTGTTGATATCTCAATGGAATCAGGTTTTTCAAGCCAATCATACTTTACACAAAGCTATCATCGTCGTTTTAATATGACGCCAAGTAAAGCGAGAAATATCAGATCAAAATTATAAAAAATCCGACCGAATATCATAATATCTAAAAGCAATTTATAGTTAGAATACTTGAAATCTATTCTTATACGTGAATTGTATATCGTGATAAAAGAAAATATATATAGTACCAAAGCCCATTATTATGGCTATTTAGCCCTATTAAAAAAGATAATGGCATCAAATAATGAAGAAACTGTAGATAACTTGTTTGATCTACAGTTTTCTTTCCGCTCGAATAAAAACACTATTACTACATGTGATATTAATGAACAACAAATAAAAATACTAGCTCGGGTTTTATGCCGTGAAAGCTTAGACAGTTTATTACAGTCCACTTGGTTTTTACGAAAGAAATACTGCTTTGTTGTTATATCTAAAGAAGATATACGTGATGTTATTAATTTCGCAAATCATTTTCATGCAGAGCAACCATATTCAACAATAACACTGGCGGATTGGGATAAATCGTTAAAAGCAACGGTCAATATCAATGAGCATATGCGTTTAATTCAAGCTGTAATAAAACCACTTTTTATGTGGTGGGTTCAACACATTACACCTCAGCTTTTCACGCTTTATGACACAAAAAGAGAACTTGAGCTTCAAATTAAGCAGTGTGAAAATATTAAGTTATTTGAAGAAAAACAACTATCAAATAAAAGTGATTCTTTTTTATCTTTAAATGATATAAATATTAAACTTAATGCGGATAAAGCCAGACTAATTGTTATTGATGACTTATTACAGAGTAATATCCAGTTTCTCCTCGATAATTGGAAAAATGAACCTGTCTTTAATATTGAAATTAATAATACTTTAGATTACATCCAAAAAATAACACCGAATTCTGAATTAATAAAACCATTATGGAAGATTTTAAACAGTATTCCAGAACATCCTAAAAATTGTCAAAAATTAAAAGATTGGTTGCTAGAAAGAGAACTTTGCTTAAAGAACGATGAGTATTTATGGCGATAATAAAATTTCAGCTCTTCTCTAAATAAAAAGAAAAGAGCTGATGCTAACTTTTAATTATTCTATTTAATATCTAAAATCTCAATTGTTACAATAGACATGGATTCTGGAGGTACTTGCCCAGGTACACCATTTTTCCCATAACCGCCACTTGGTTTTATATAAATTTTGGCTTTACCATTGATACCCGCTTTTGCAATAAAGGTATTCAGTGGTAATGGCAGTTGACGGTAAGGTAAGATAAGTGGCTTAGATTTATCATAATTAAGAGTTACAGTACCGTCAGTCAATGATTCATGCATTGTAAATACAACTGTTTTACCTGTAATTGAAGCCACTGGTTTACCCTGTTTTAAGATTTTAAAATAGGTATTATCGTCATATTGTACGTAATTTTGTTTTTGGATCTCAGATAAAATGGATTTATTACGCTGGGCATTATCTTTTCCAATGATCGAATAAGCATAAGCAAGTTGCCCAGCAATCATTTGCCCTTCACCCGCCATTTTCTCAAGCTGCTCTTTTAGCGTTTTATTCTCTTTTAAAATATTATTAGTGTCTGTATTAACTTTTGCTAATTCAGCATCTTTTGCTTTAATTTGCTCATTTAATTTAGCAATAGATTCTGTTTGCTGTTGCTTTAATATACTGATTTTTTGTGTGTTTTCTGTATTCTGTTTTTCTAATTGTACTTTTGCTTCAGCTAATTGAGCACTCAATTTATCCGTCGTATTTTGCTTTTCAGCGAGTTGTTTTTCTAGTAATGCTAAAGCTTTCTCACTCTCTGTTTTGCTCGTGGTAACTTGAGCTAAGACGATATTATTCTCTTTAAATTGTGTATCTAATGTTTGATATTTCTCAGATAGCTCAGTTTGCGCTTTTTCTAATTTGGCTATCAGATTATTTTTATCAGCAATTAAATTATCAACAGCTTTTTCACCGGCAGATAAACTCTTCTTCAAATCAGCTAATTCAGTGACTTTATTATCTAACTGTGATTTTAATTCTGGGATCGCTTTTAATTTCTCATCCACTTGCTCTTTTTGCTGTTGAACAGCTAAAAGCGATTTATTAAGTTGAGTTTGTTCCTGATTACTTTTTTCAACTTGTATTTTTAGTTGTGCTATTTCTTTGCGTTGTTCCTCAACAAGTTTGCTATTAACATCTTGTTGCTTTTCTGCTTCTGCTACTTTTAATGCAAGTTCTTTAGATAAATCTTCACGTTCTGATGTGATCTTCAATAATGTACTTTGCAATTTATCTATTTCTTTTTTCGCAGAGTCATCTTTTAGCAATAGTTGAGCCTGTGTAAATTGAGTCTGCACATCTTCTTTCTCTTTCTTTATTATTGCTAATTGATTTTGTACATCTGTGAGTTGTTTAGTTAATTTTTCTTGTTCCGTTGTTATTGTTGATAACGAATTTTCTAATGTTGCTATCTCTTTATTTTTTACTGCTTCTAAATTAGCTAATTCTTGTTCTTTTTGCTTATTATTACCAACTAGCAATTGCTGAGATTCAACATACTGAGCTTGTATCGTTTCTTTTTCTTGTTCAATTTTAGCGAGTAATATCTGCTTTTCATTTAATTGGCTAATTAATTTTTCTTGCTCTAGTTTTATACTCTCAAGTGAACGTTGTAATTTATCAATCTCTTTTTTCGCGCTATCATCTTTTAACAGAGTTTGAGCCTGCTGATACTGAGATTGTAATTGTTCTTTTTCTTGCTCAAGCTGAGTATATTTTGCCTCTAAGGTTTTAAGTATTCCCGCTTGGTTTTCAAAATTTTGTTGCTGTTTTGCTAACTCTGTATTTTTTACTGTTGTTGCCTGTAATACGTTCTCTTTTTCAGATAATTGTTTAACTAATAAATCACGCTCTTTTTGTATTGTTTCTAAATCACTTTGTAGCTTAGCAACCGCCTGTTTTAACGTGTCATCAGTAAGTAGGTTGTTCGCTATAGCTAACTTTTCTTCTGTTTCAGCCAGCGTTAATTCAAGTTGTTTAATTTGGTTATTTGCATTTTGAAGTTTTTCCAAATGCTCTTTTGTTATAGCTGCCTGCTCAGTGTATTTTTGATACAACGATTGATATTTATTTCTCGTATCTGCTAAACGATTTAATAGCTCTTTATTAAAAAGCGGTTGTTTATGATCGAGTACAGAACGATTGAACTGATATGCAAAGTGAAAAGGGATAGCCGTAACAGAATAAAATGTTCCTGGAATAACATCTAACAAGAAATTGTCATTACGTTGAGGCTTTGTATAACTTTCTTTTGAATAAAGGGTCAACGGGTTATAAACCGTTGTATTATTTCTGTAGCTATAACGATTAAGATCCTCTGGTGTAAATTGTGGTTTTATAGGAACAAATGAAAGCAACGGAGTTAAATAACGAGTGTAATCACTCTCTAATTTTGAATAATTAGTGGGTAACACAAGGCAATTTTCTGCCAACGTAATATCAGGCGTCTTAATAGGTTCGACTGCTTGATTATCTGTTTTAGCTGGCGTAGAAGGTTTAACTTGTCGCTCTGGTTTTGTTTGTTGAGTCGCTGTTGTGGTGAGGTTTACTCTACGATTAACCTGACCAGTTCTCGTTGACGATGAAGTTATAGCAGATGTTTTAGGCTCAATTTTAATTGGCTCTTGCGTTTCAAAATAACGGTCAAAATCTTCAATAACAGAATTAAACTCATTATTGGCAAACGATAGCGTTGGAAACAGCATAAAAGCGAGACAAACACTCTGCTTTAATTTCATAGTAATTATTCACCTAATTTTTTTAATGTCGAATTAACTGACATAATCGACAAATAGCGAACTTTTGCACATAAAACTTCTGTTTTTGATTCAATGCTCATTTTTAATAAATCTAAGCTATCTTTACTTGCTGTACTTTGAACACTACGGTACATCGCATTGATTTCGCTAATTTCTTTAAATGCGCTCATCATAGATTTATAGTCAGATGGAGAAAAAGTTTTCAAAGAATCAAGTTGTTTGATACAAGCACTTTGAGGTGCTATCCCCAGTTTTCCTGCATCTACACCACTATCTACAGACTCTGATGAGGGTGCCATAGAAAGCGGTTGTGCAACTGCCACTGGCTGAGTTTGTACTACTGGCTGTGTAGTTTGTGCTGGCGCAGGCGTTTCAACTGGACGAGAATAATCAGTCCACGTACACCCAGATAATGTGAGAACGCTGGTTGCCATAAATACAGCAAGGACATTCTTTTTATTTTGTAATAAGGACATCATTTTTCCTTAATTCCGATCAGACTTAAATAAGAGCATATGAGTTGTCGCATTTTAAGCCATTTTATTATAATTTTCTATTACCTACTGCATACTAAATAAATAAGCTAGCGTCCTTAATTTCAATGAGTTCTCATATCAATTCATTTTTTTACTTAAAACACTACTTACATCACACTAAACACATCAATTTTTGAATATTGGATTTATTTAGTAAAGACGTTGTCATATAAACTATATCGTTTTTATATTATTAAGATAATACCAGATAATAATAAAAATAATAATACGAATTTTATCATTTAGTTACGCAACTTACGTGTAAAAATATTCTTGTATTCTGTTGCTGTTTTTGAATACAAAGATAAAATCAAAAAATGAATATCTAATATAAGAGTTGATATTCATTTTATCCTTCCAATAGGAGAACTAAGATGAGTCATTTTAAAATTGGTATCGTTGTTGGTAGTTTAAGAAAAGATTCGTTTAATAAACAAACAGCACATGCCTTAATTAAGTTATTTCCTCAAGAATTTACCTGTCAGTTTATTGATATTAGTACTCTTCCTCTCTATAACCAAGATGATGACAGCAATACCCCCGCCTCTGTTATCGATTTTAAACAGCAAATAAAAGCGTGCCAAGGCATCATATTCATCACACCGGAATACAACCGCTCAATACCCGGTGTGCTTAAAAATGCGATTGACCAAGCCTCTCGCCCTTATGGAACAAATGCTTGGAATGAAATTCCAGCCGGTATTATTGGCGTTTCAACCGGCAATATTAGTACCGCAATAGCTCAACAGCATTTACGTAATTCATTAGCCTTCTTGAATATGCCAACACTAAATCAACCAGAATGTTATCTAAAATGGTATGACGGAATGGTTGAGAATGGGAAGTTTTCAGAGAAAACAGCAACTTTTATACAAAGCTGGGTTGATGCCTACATTGCTTTTGTGAAGCAAAATAATCATTAATCAAACTCCAAAGAGCTTTATATAAAAAATATAAGCTCTTTTTTTATTACCAGAGCTAATGTAATTTATTGGGTTATAATATCCCCGCTGACAAATAAAAAATTTAATCTTTCATAGACAACAAATAACGACATCCCTTGCTGATTTCAATATTAAGCAATGTGAGACAAAAATAGATTATCTTTAAAAGATATATTCTTATTATTACAACTAAGAATTGTTTACTATACAACCAGCAATAAAGCCATTAAAAGAGAACTAAATTTAACATCAATTTTAATCATTTATCTTATTCATTATAATGTCAGAGGATATCAATAAAGCCTTAATCTACAGCCACATATAAAATTTACTATTTGATAATTATTTTTAATGTTTTATATTAGGTTAAAACACTAGACATAATGTGCGATATTTCTCTAAATAATATGCTTCTATAATTGTGATAAACAAAAAAATTACCTATATTACTCACCTATTAAATACTGGCAGGTAAACCATGGATAAAAATTTAAAAGAAATTGAATGCGAAATTGCCGCTCTAAAAATTGTTATCAAATCCTTACTTTCCACGCTAAGTGATAAACAACGAAGAGATATGTTGGCCAATATATCTGTAGTACTTGAGGATACATCGAACAAATATCCTCAACTCAATGAAATCATTAACTTAACTGAACAATATGTGAAGAAGCTTACTCAACCTTAATGAAAATGATATTTACTATTGCTATAAAATTTACCCCTTAGTTTTATAGGGTATTCTGTGATTTTCTACCCATTAATACAATGCTAAGTTAAATTTACTGAATATCTGTTTTTCAAATCTCAAATACCCTCATATTTACTGTTCTAATATACAACATGATAAAATCGTATATTCTTTATCAAGTTAATTTTTTCTTGGATTTTATTAAGTAATTAATTAATATAAAAAACAATTTATCACAAAGCAATAAACTGCCGTTCTTTTGAGGATCTTATGGAAAAAAAAGTTGTCAATATAGCGTATGAAATTGCGGCAGTGAAAGTAATTTTAAAAGCCTTGTTATTGACTTTGACAGATAAACAAAAAGAAAGAGTAATCCATGATATAAATAAGACCGTCAATGAGGCTTATCTCAATCATCCTCAATACCAAGATGTTATAAGCAAGACAGAACAATATATAAAAAAAATACTCTAAATATTGATTCTGTATTCTTTAGCACCCTCTCTTATTATTTATAATAAGCGAGGGGATGTATATCTTTATATTTAAAAAATCAAATCGCTTCAAGCTATAATATAATCACTGATTGACTATAAGAATTGAAATAGAAAGTACTTTTTGATTAATTGAATATAAATGAAATAATACTATTACTTATAGCTCACTTAATTTGGGTATAATTTTCTGTTTCTCATGGAAGATGTCATGAACTATGCTGTTTCAATACTCAATAAATGACTAAATTAAGCTTTATATTTATTATGTTCACGCGTCTAACGAGTAAAACTTACCACCTTAGACACATACTCTATGCATTTTTTATATCAACGATGAACAAAATTGAATTTTTGTACAGATAACTGTAATTCTTCGGTTTGCCTTTCTAATGAAATGGCCGCCGCTGAAACTTGTTCAACTAAAGAGGCATTCTGTTGCGTTACACCATCCATTTGGGTAATAGCTACACTCACTTGACCAATACCTTTACTTTGCTCTTCAGATGCAATCGTGATTTCTTTCATTATTGACGTTACCTGTTTAACTCCCGTCAAAATATCTTCCATCATTTTTTCCATATTACTCACTAATCTTGCACCTTTTTTTACGCGTGTTGTAGAATCAGCAATAAGGGCTTCAATCTCTTTCGCAGCTTTAGCACTATCTCCTGCTAAATTACGCACTTCATTGGCGACAACCATAAACCCTCGACCATGAGCTCCTGCTCTTGCCGCTTCTACTGACGCATTTAAAGCGAGTATATTCGTTTGAAAGGCAATGTTATTAATGACATTGATAATATCTGCAATCTGACTTGAACTATTAGAGATCCCATCCATCGTTGTTACAACAGATTCAGCTAATTCATTGCCTTTTTCAACAGTCACTGATGCAACTTCAGCCAATTCTCTCGCTTGATAAGCATGTTCCATATTCTGGTTAACAGCTGCGGTTATCTCTTCCATACTTGCTGCTGTTTGCTCTAATGCCTTTGCTTGCTCTTCTGTACGAGAAGCTAAATCGTTATTCCCTCTGGCAATTTCAGATGCACCACGATAAATATTATCACTTCCCATTCTGATCGTGCTTACCGCGTCATGTAAACTATTTTGCATATCATTTAATAACGGTATTAATCGCCCAGCACAGTTATTACCAAAAGGCTCTAGTGGCTGACTCAGATCACCTTCTGTAATTTTCACAAAATGTTGACGAATGCTTTCTAGTGGTTTTTGTAACATTACCACTAAATAACGATCAGTGAGGATCAGGATACATCCCCCTAAAATGGCGCTAATAATAATAACAATTTGTGTCACTTCAATAAGCTCATTCACTTCTTTAATCGTACTATCAATTTTTATATTTGCGACATTATTAAAGTTTTCACTCACATTACCTAATTCACGACTCAATGCTGGTGTTACATTTTTTGCATGATGTTCATATTGCTCTATGGTGCCATTGAGTGCTAATTCCATCTGCTTTTTTACGCCTTGCTCAAAAAGCGCTTGCCATATATCCATTAACTCTTTTGATACTTTTGCATCCATTGGCCCAGGAGAAACAGATTTCATATACGCAATCTGTTTTTCCATATTTTCCATCGCCAGCTGTGCTTGTGTAAAATCGACGTCTTTACCTTTTGCTTTTTCCTCAACAAGACGATTTAATCGAGAAGTGAATCGAAAATACTGATCATTTCCCATGCTAAGAGCAGCCATTTGCTTAATTATTTTATTATCAGATTGATTACCTTCAGATATTTTTGATAGTGACCATGCGCTATAAAAACTAACACTGCCAAATAACACACATAAAGTCCCCAATATGATTATCATCATCAGACGAATAGTAATGTTACGAAGTTTCTGCATCGAATTTCTCAACTAACAAGATAAAGTAAGCCCAATAGGGCGTAATGTACTCTTATCGACACTTTTTCAATTTATTTTAATTTTTTACTAAAGTTTTTTATAATTTGATTTTTTATTTTATATACATAAAAAGAGTTATGCGCAGGAAGCAAAAATGTTACTTATATATCATTTTTTATAATTCCAGATAAAAAACAAAAAATCATTTAAAATCAGAACGTTGATATAATGATTACGATAAAAATAAATAAGAAGCATTAAAGAGAGAAAAGAATAATTGAGGGGAAAAATAAGGTTTGGAATATTCTTAAATTAGCTAAATAAACATAAATGTTGAGTGGACAATATTGAGAGAGTATTTGAGGAAAAGAGTTTTTGGAGCGGGCGAAGGGAATCGAACCCTCGTATAGAGCTTGGGAAGCTCTCGTTCTACCATTGAACTACGCCCGCAGTTGTTTTTTCCAATTATACGCTCCCCTAATCTAACAGCAATCCCCTTCTTATTTAAGTGATTATTTAATCATCATGAAAAATATAATCTATTAATAATAAACATAAAAAAGCCACCTATCGGTGGCTTTCAATTAATTGCGATTCTTTAATTAGAATAACAATTATTTATTAGGACGCATTGCTGGGAATAAAATGACATCACGGATAGTATGACTATCAGTAAATAACATTACCATACGGTCAATACCAATACCTAAACCTGCTGTTGGCGGTAATCCATGTTCTAATGCCGTAATATAGTCATGGTCAAAGAACATCGCTTCTGCATCACCGGCTTCTTTTTGACGAACTTGATCTTCAAAACGTTCGGCTTGGTCTTGTGCATCATTAAGTTCTGAGAAACCATTACCAATTTCACGACCACCAATAAAGAATTCGAAGCGGTCAGTGATAAATGGATTATCGTCGTTACGACGAGCTAATGGTGAAACTTCTGCCGGATATTCAATGATAAAAGTTGGTTGAATTAAGTGACTTTCTGCAACTTCTTCAAAAATTTCACACTGAACACGGCCTAAGCCCCAGCTTTTCTCAATCTTAATACCAATAGATTGAGCAATAGCAACTGCCTTATCCATATCATCAAGATCAGCCATTACCGTTTCTGGACGATATTTGCAGATAGCTTCTTTCATGGTTAATTTGGCAAATGGTTTGCCAAAATCAAACTCTTGGTCGCCGTATTTCACTAACGAAGAACCCAATACATTTTCAGTTAATGTACGGAATAATTCTTCCGTTAATTCAATTAAGTCACGGTAATCTGCATACGCCATATAGAGTTCCATCATAGTGAACTCTGGGTTATGGCGTGGTGATACACCTTCATTACGGAAATTACGGTTGATTTCGAATACGCGATCAAAGCCACCCACAACTAAACGCTTTAAATATAGTTCAGGTGCAATACGCAGATACATATCAATATCTAACGCATTATGGTGAGTAATAAACGGACGCGCACTTGCTCCACCAGGAATGGTTTGCATCATCGGCGTTTCAACTTCCATAAAGCCTTTGTTCACCATAAATTGACGAATACCCGCCATAACTTGTGAACGAATTTGGAAAGTTTTACGTGATTCCTCGTTAGAAATTAGATCTAAATAACGCTGACGATAACGCATTTCTTGGTCAGCTAAACCGTGGAATTTATCCGGTAATGGGCGCAATGCTTTAGTTAATAAACGTACTTCTGTACAGTGAACACTTAATTCACCAGTTTTCGTTTTGAAAACTCGCCCACGAGCACCTAAGATATCGCCAAGATCCCATTTTTTAAATTGCTCGTTGTAGATACCTTCTGGCAAATCATCACGAGAAACATAAAGCTGGATGCGCCCCCCCATGTCTTGCAATGTAGCGAAAGATGCCTTGCCCATAATGCGGCGAGTCATCATACGACCTGCAATAGCAACTTCCACATTCGCTGCTTCTAACTCTTCTGCACTCATTGCATCATACTTTTGATGTAATTCGTTAGACAGAGAATCTCTGCGGAAATCATTTGGGAATGCGTTACCATTATCACGTAAAGCGGATAATTTTTCGCGACGTGTTTGCAGTTCGTTATTTAAATCAGGTGCCTGCTCCGCACCTTGTTGCTGTTGCGACATGTTTTTCCTCACAGGCCCGCTTTTAAGCTAGCTTCAATAAATTTATCAAGATCACCGTCTAATACTGCTTGTGTATTACGCGTTTCCACACCAGTACGTAAATCTTTAATACGTGAATCATCAAGAACATAAGAACGAATTTGACTACCCCAGCCAATATCGGACTTGTTATCTTCCATTACTTGCTTGTCTGCATTTTTCTTCTGCATTTCCAGCTCGTATAACTTCGCTTTCATCTGCTTCATTGCCTGATCTTTGTTCTTATGCTGAGAGCGATCGTTTTGGCATTGAGTGACAAGACCTGTAGGAACGTGGGTAATACGAACCGCAGATTCTGTTTTGTTGACGTGCTGTCCACCCGCACCTGAAGCACGATAAACGTCAATACGTAAATCAGCTGGGTTGATTTCAATATCAATATTGTCATCAACTTCAGGGTAAATAAAGGCAGAGCTAAATGAGGTATGGCGACGGCCACCGGAGTCAAATGGGCTTTTACGAACTAGGCGATGAACGCCTGTTTCTGTACGTAACCAACCATAAGCGTACTCACCAATAATTTTGATAGTCGCTGATTTTAATCCTGCAACATCACCGTCAGATTCTTCAATAATTTCAGTTTTAAAGCCTCTTGATTCAGCCCAACGTAAGTACATACGCATCAGCATACTTGCCCAATCTTGTGCTTCTGTACCACCAGAGCCAGCTTGTAAATCAAGGTAGCAATCCGCACTGTCATATTCACCAGAGAACATGCGACGGAATTCTAATTGCTCAAGCTTTTTATTTAACACATCTAATTCAGCAATGGCTTCGTTAAATGTCTCTTCATCATCAGCTTCAACCGCTAATTCAAGTAAACCAGAAACGTCTTCTAATCCTTGGTCTAATTGGTCGATAGTTTCTACGATAGCCTCAAGAGATGAACGCTCTTTTCCCAATGCTTGCGCCCTTTCTGGCTCATTCCACACATCAGGTTGTTCTAATTCAGCGTTAACTTCTTCTAAACGCTCTTTCTTGGCATCATAGTCAAAGATACCCCCTGAGAACATGTGTTCTTTCAGAGACTTCTTCAATTTGGTGTTTTACTGGGTTGATTTCAAACATGCTTTTTCGTCTTTATGTTGTTTTCAAAAACAATTGGAATAAATTTTGAACCGCATATTGTAACGGATATATCCACGGGTTTATAGCATTTATATACAATTGTCTACTCAATAGTTGTTGTCATAACAACGTTTTACTTTATATCACAATAAATTGCTTAAATTATTCGTATTAACAAGGCCAAATGTGCTCAACAAGCAGTTGCGCATTTCTTTGCCCTCTAAATTCATTCACATCTAATCGATAAGCTAACTCAACGGTTTTAATACTGTTATCAGGCCAAATATTGATATCAACATTAAATGCTATAGCATCAATCATAAGATGACTATTTACTGGCTGAAGCATCATTTTTAAATGCTTACTGCCTACAATACGCTGTTGCAATAACGTAAATTTGCCATCAAATAATGGCTCAGGAAAAGCTTGCCCCCATGGGCCTGCTTCTCTTAGCATTTCAGCGATAGGTAGCGATAATTGATTTTCCGTTAGTTCACCATCAGATAAAATAACACCTTGCAACTGCTCGTCAGAAACCAATTCAGACATTAAAGAGGAAAAATGACGCTGAAATAGCGGGAATTTATCTTCTTCAAGTGAAAGTCCTGCCGCCATTGCATGCCCACCAAATTTGAGCATCAGACCTGGGTTTAATGTATTTAATCGCTCTAACGCATCCCTGAGATGTACCCCACTGATTGAACGACCTGAGCCTTTTAATAGACCATCCCCGCTAGGGGCAAAAGCAATAACAGGGCGATGTAATTTTTCTTTAATGCGAGACGCTAAAATCCCCACAACACCTTGATGCCATTCAGGATGATAAATTGCTAAACCATTCGGCAAGTCATGTTGAGTGCCCATAAATTGACGGAAAATAGTGGAGGCTTCTTCTTGCATACCCGCTTCAATTTCACGACGAGTTTGATTTAAGCCATCAAGTTCATTAGCAATTTCACGCGCAGAGCCAATATTATCGGTTAAAAGTAAAGCGACACCCACAGACATATCATCAAGACGCCCAGCTGCGTTTAAGCGAGGCCCTAAAGAAAAACCTAAGTCACTACTAACCAATTGAGAGAGCTCTTTACGAGAAACTTCCGTAAGTGCCTTTATCCCTACGCAACAACGACCCGCTCTAATTCGGCGTAATCCTTCATAAACAAAAATACGATTATTTTCATCTAGAGGAACAACATCTGCCACAGTACCTAGCGCTACTAAATCGAGAAAATCCGCCATATTGGGGCGAGGCAAGTTTTGTTGCTCAAACCAACCTTGTTTTTCTAATTCAGCTCTTAATGCCGTCATTAAATAGAACGTAACACCAACGCCCGCTAATGCTTTAGATAAAAAAGGACAATCAGAAAGATTAGGGTTAATAATCGCATCAGCAGCAGGTAATGTTTGTCCCGGCAAATGGTGATCTGTTACTAGAACTCGAATACCGTATTCATGGGCAGTTTCCACCCCTTCAAAAGAGGAAATACCATTATCAACAGTAATAATGAGATCAACCCCTTTTTTTGCAACATCATGAACAACTTGAGGGCTTAAGCCATAACCATCATCAAAGCGATTAGGAATATGATAGCTTACTTGCTTAAATCCCATTTGGCGTAATGCTTTGATAGCCAATGCTGTACTGGTTGCACCATCAGCATCAAAATCACCAACAATCACGATACGAGATTGCTGTTTTAAAGCCTCTATGAGTAATGAAATTGCCGTTTTAATTCCTGTTAATGCTTGGTAATGAAGTAAGCCTTTTAACGATCGTTCTAGTTGAACTTCGGATGTTATTCCACGATTAGCATAAATCTGTCGTAATAAAGGATCTAAGTTATCCGGCAATTGAGTTGCCTGTGCAATTCGACGACGTAGTGTCGGTTCAATAGTGACCATAAAACGTGATTACTTCTCTTTTTTATCTAATAATTCAATAAGGTTTTGAGCAGAAATATATCCACCATAAATACTCGCATTAGGTAACACAATAGCAGGTGTGCCTTGAATTCCTATCATGGTGCCTAATTTAAAATGTTCATTAATATTGATTTTTTTACATTCATCAATGGGAATAATTTTGTCACCTTTAAATGCACTGTCTAACGATTTATTAGGGAAACCGCTACACCACACCGCATTCATTTCTTTACTCACAATATTATTGCCAACACCATTACGAGGAAATGCTAAATAACGGACCGTTATCCCCTGTTTATTCAGCTCAGGGACTTCTTGGTGAAGTTTTTGACAGTAAGGACAACTAATATCAGTAAAAATGGTGATCACATGGCGTTCATTACGCGCTTTATAAACGATCATTTCATTTTTAAGTGAATCTACTTTTTTCATAATAACTTGATTGGCAATACTAACAGGCTCACCGCTGCTGATATTATAAATAGGGCCTGCTGTTAGATATTTACCATCGTCAGTAATGTAAAAAATACCTTTATCTGATAACACCGCATTTAATCCAACAATCGGGGTTGGTTGAATGCTTTCTGCTTTAATTTGCATTTTAGCCAATTGCGCTTCAATAGAAGCATTGTCAGCAAGCACAGGCATTGACACCATGCTTAATAGTATTGGCAACCAGCGTAATTTCTTTTTCATTTAAATTCCTATTTAATGCCAGCGTGTTGATGGCTATCCCCTTGGATGATGTTGCTGATGAAGCACTTTCAAGCGCTCTGTTGCAACATGGGTATAAATCTGTGTTGTAGAGAGGTCACTGTGCCCCAATAACATCTGTACAACACGCAAGTCTGCTCCATGATTTAAAAGATGTGTTGCAAATGCATGGCGCAACACATGGGGTGATAACTTTTCAGTATCAATTCCAGCAATCACAGCATAATGTTTTATCCGATGCCAGAAAGTTTGTCGTGTCATTTTCTGCCCTCTTAGGCTAGGAAAAACAATATCGTCTGTTTTTCCTTGCATTAAAGTGGGTCTTCCATATTGCAGATATTGTTCTAACCAGTAAATAGCCTCTTCCCCTAAAGGGACAAGTCGTTCCTTATCGCCCTTACCGATCACTCTTAATACACCTTGCCGTAAGCTGATATCAGAAAGAGATAACCCCACTAATTCAGACACACGAAGCCCACAGGCATAAAGCACTTCAAGCATTGCTTTATCACGTAATTCTAATGGTTCATCAATACAAGGGGCATTGAGTAAATCATCAACTTGTTGCTCGCTTAAATCTTTTGGTAAACGCTTAGGAAGCTTAGGGGTTGAAAGCAATGCGCTAGGATCGTCTAAACGTAATTTTTCACGATATAAATATTGGAATAACCGACGCATTGTACTGAGTAATCGAGCTGCACTGCTGGCTTTATAACCTTCATCTAAACGCGTCGCGAGAAAAGATTGCAAATCCAAAGTAGAGACTGACAACCAATCTAATTGATGATGTGCAAGCCATTGCCCTAATGCTTGCAAGTCTAAGCGATAAGAGCTAAGCGTATTTGCGGATAAGCCTTGCTCTAACCAAATATTGTCGAGAAATTGTTCAATGATAATATCTGTATCTTCATTGATCTGAGTTGTCTTTTTTATCGATAATTTGGTTTGTGACACAGTCTGACTCTCCCTCTCTTTAGCTTATCGCCTTTACATTATGCCTTATAAAAAAATTTTTCTGGTACAATAGTGACCTTTATTGGCAAAAATATCCTAGAAATCTTTATGAAAATTGGTCTATTTTACGGTTCCAGTACCTGTTACACCGAAATGGCAGCAGAAAAAATTCGTGATATTCTCGGTGAAGAGTTCGTTGATCTTCATAATGTTCAAGAGTGTGATATCACGCTTATGGAGCAATATGACATCCTTATTTTAGGTATTCCCACTTGGGATTTTGGCGAGATCCAAGAAGATTGGCTCAATATTTGGGACACGTTGCCAACATTAAATTTAAAAAATAAACTTATTGCCATGTACGGAATGGGTGACCAAGTCGATTACAGCGAATGGTTTCTTGATGCGCTGGGTATGCTCTATCATCATTTATTACCAAGTGGTGTTAAATTTATTGGTTTCTGGCCTGTCGATGGATATGAATTTATCAGCCCCAAACCTTTATCAGATGATGGCAAACATTTTGTTGGTCTTGCATTAGATGACGTCAACCAGTTTGAAGAGACTGATGAACGTTTATCACAATGGTGTATGCAAATTCTACGTGAAATAGAAGAAAACTTATAAATTTAATATCCAGATATTAAATATCTGGATATTGCATTAATAACTGAGAGAAGTTACGCCACTCATTTTCAGTCATACTATCAAATGCAACCCATAACGTGATTTGCTTTTTATTTAGAATAGAAGTCAATGTTATTCGAGTGCCAAAACGGCTTATCCAAGGACGTTTCGTTATTTGCCATTCATGTAGTTTCCATTGAATTCGATTGCCATTTAGTAAAATAAAATCTCCTTTGATACGGCTAATATTCTTTTGTGTGAAATACCAACTGCTTATCAGGAGAAGTAACAATGGCACCCAAACATAAATAAAATCAGGTGGCCATGGATACAACAGTAAAGCTATCACAAAGGCAACATAAGCAACCGTTGAGAAGAGTTGAGTGAACCATGATACTGTGAGGTGCGATTTCCATAAAATCACGAGTTATATTCACTCCTGCTATAATTCTATATAGATAGAAATAAGTTAAAGATAATAAAAAACCAACCTATTTATAATGTAACTTCCTTCTTAACCTTGCAAATAGTTTATCTTATATTTTAGCTTGATTATTAATTGTTAATTTTTCTATTTAATCTGTGTTTAAAAAACACAATTTAATAATAAGTACGTAATTTTTATTCTTTTTTAATTGCTGTTTTAATAAAATAAGCATACCCGATCGACTAAATATCCAGAAGATAATCGTGAAAAAAAATCATTTAAACGATAATTTATAGAGATAACACGCATTTTTATCGCAAACCTGTTTTTTATTTCATCACATTTTAGAACATGAATAATATTATTTTTATATAAAAATAAAAAAACGCCTTTATGAGATAATAAAAGCGTCATTTATAATCAACAAAAAATTATTATTTAGCCTATCGCTGATTTTATACGTTTTTTTTATTAATATTTATCAACGATTTCCGCCATCCTAGCTTTATTGCGATCTTGAATTAATTTCACCATATAATAGAGCTCATCATCATCAGGGCGTCCATGATTCATTAACCAGTTAAATAAATCAGGATCTGCACACTCTAGTAAACGAACAAAAAGTGCTTTATCGTTATCAGATAGCGTATCGTACTCATTCTCGAAAAAAGGCATGATAGAAATATCTAGTTCACGCATTCCACGACGACATGCCCAGTTAATTCGTGCTTTATTCTCTATATCGATAGTCATACTCTGCTCTTTACATTGTTCAAATCAAGAAATACCACTATTTCTTCCTAGCATTGATGATAGTCTTATCGCAAAATTTTTAACATCAAAATGATCACAGTTTGCATGTTTAGTCTCATAGACAACCTATTGAACACACATTCATTTGTTATTTATCAAGTTCATTTTCTGTGCGTTAAAAATAATAATGACTTGCATTGTCTTGTCACTCTTTTACCATAACCGATGTATCTGATTAATTTAATAGCTGGTGACATCATGACTCAAAATTCTATTCAGGCTAAACGCCCTCATGCAGCAATCAATTTGCCATTAACACTGGTTTCTTTAGATGAATGGTCACTGATAACAGCAACAGGTGCTGACAGTGAAAAGTATCTACAAGGTCAATTAACAACGGATATTGCAGCACTTCCAACAACGACACATACATTGGCTGCACACTGTGAAGCAAAAGGTAAAATGTGGAGCACACTTCGCTTATTCCACCAGCAAGAAGGTTTTGCTTATATTCTGCGTAAAAATATCGCACAAAAACAACTTGCCGAATTAAAAAAATATGCCGTATTCTCAAAAGTAACCCTAGCTGAAAATACAGATAGCGTTTTATTAGGATTAGCTGGACAAGGTGCAGCTCTTGCATTAGCTGATTACTTTCCAAATATCCCTCGTAAAGCAAACGAAGTCGTTAATCATGATAATACTTATATTCTTCAACTGCCTTTACCTACCGAACGCTTTTTAATCGTAACTGATGAAGAAACAGCAAAAAATCTTGTAGCAACATTAAAAGCAGAAACCAGTAATAGTGAGCAATGGTTAGCTTTAGATATTGAGGCTGGATATCCTATTATTGATACTCCAAATATTGAGCAATTCTTACCTCAAGCAACAAACCTACAAGCATTGCCACTGAGCATCTGCTTTAAAAAAGGATGTTATACAGGGCAAGAGATGGTCTCTCGTGCGAAATTTAGAGGTGCCAATAAACGTGCAATGTATCTGTTATCAGGTGGTGGTACTGAGTTACCTGAGATCGGAGGTAGCATTGAGTGGCAATTGGGTGAAGATAAATGGCGTAAAACGGGCACTGTATTAAGCGCTGTACGTATGGCTGATAATACTATTTTGGCTGAAGTTGTTATGAATAACGATATGGAGTTCGATAGTGTATTTCGAGTTCAAGGCGATAGCACCAGTCGTTTATCCATTAAACCACTGCCTTATTCTTTAGAAGAAGAGTAATTCTTATTTATCATAACCAATACGGATTTTTATGACACAATTACCTAAAGGCGCATTTGGCCCCTTCTCTGATACGATTAACTTTATTATGGAGTTAGATAAACTTAAACGTGTTTATCGTAAAAATAATGTATTAGACAATAGCCGTTCTGAAAATACAGCAGAACATAGCTGGCATTTTGCGGTTGCTGCAATGAGTTTCCAACCTTATGCGGGCGATATTGATATGGGGCGTGCTATTCAATTAGCTTTAGTCCACGATATCGTTGAAATCGACGCTGGCGACGTTATGGTGTATGACGTTGCGGCACGTGAAGCTATCAAAGAACACGAGCAAAAAGCGGCAAGACGCATTTTTGCTTTATTACCCTCCCCACAAAGTGAATATTTCCTCAATTTATGGTTGGAATATGATGCTGCTGAAACACCCGAGTCTCAGTTTGCTAATATTCTTGATCGCACCATGCCAATGCTGATGAATTTACATAATGAAGGTCAAAGTTGGGTAGAAAATAATATCCGCTTAGAACAAGTATTAGCGCGCAATCTGTTTATTGAAAAACAGTGGCCAGAATTTTGGCAATATCTCTACCCTCAATTATTAGAGGCGCAGAAAAAAGGCTGGTTGAAGTAACAACAAAAAAATACCGATGGCTAACTTAACCATCGGTATTTAATTTAGGAATATTGTTAGATTAAAGCTTATTCATAATCACTAATTGGCGCACATGAACAATGTAAATGGCGGTCGCCATACACATCATCCAGACGTTTAACCGCAGGCCAATATTTGTTTTGTTTCGTTGCTTCACTTGGGAATACAGCACACTCTCGGCTATAACCGTGTGACCACTCTTGCACTAATTCATATTGTGTATGAGGTGCATTAACTAATGGATTGTCATCAATTGGCCATACACCTTTATCTACCTGTGCAATTTCAGCCCGAATAGAAAGCAGAGCTTCAATAAAGCGATCAATTTCCACTTTGCTTTCTGATTCTGTCGGCTCAATCATCAATGTACCCGCAACAGGGAATGACATGGTTGGAGCGTGAAATCCATAGTCAATTAAACGCTTAGCCACATCCATTTCACTGATACCGTAATTCGCTTTTAATGGACGAATATCGATAATACATTCATGTGCGACATAACCATCAGCGCCAGCATAAAGAATGTCATAGTCATTTTTCAGACGTTGCGCGATATAATTCGCATTTAAGATTGCCACTTGGCTTGCTTGTTTAAGCCCTTGAGACCCCATCATACGAATATACATCCAACTAATGGGGAGTATTGAAGCGCTACCAAATTGGGCTGCAGAAACCGCGCCTTGTGTGGTGACATTCTCCATTTCAACAACAGAATGTCCCGGTACAAATGGTGCTAAGTGTGATTTCACACCAATAGGTCCCATACCTGGGCCACCACCGCCATGAGGAATACAGAAAGTTTTATGTAAGTTTAAGTGAGAAACATCAGAGCCAATAAAGCCCGGTGTTGTGATCCCCACTTGCGCATTCATATTGGCACCATCAAGATAAACTTGTCCGCCATATTGATGAATGATTTCACAAACTTCACGAATACCTTCTTCATAAACACCATGCGTTGATGGGTATGTCACCATTACACAAGAGAGTTCAGCTTGATGTTTTTCTGCTTTAGCTTTTAAGTCTGCAATATCAATATTGCCGTTATCATCACATCCCACCACCACTACCGTCATTCCCGCCATATGAGCAGAAGCAGGGTTAGTACCATGAGCTGAACTTGGGATCAAACAGATATGTCGCGTTCCTTCCCCACGACTTTGGTGATAACGACGAATAGCTAATAAACCTGCATATTCACCTTGAGCACCCGAGTTTGGTTGCATACACATTGCATCATAACCGGTTAATGCAGCAAGCCAATTAGCCAATTGCCCAATCATGACCTGATAACCTTTCGCTTGATAAGCTGGGCAGAATGGATGTAGCTCTGTAAATTCAGGCCATGTAATAGGGATCATTTCAGCTGCAGCATTAAGTTTCATCGTACATGATCCTAATGGGATCATCGCTTGATTCAATGCTAAGTCTTTATTTTCCAAACGATGCATATAGCGCATCATTTCTGTTTCACTGTGATACTGATGAAAGTTTTCATGTGTCAGCACAGTGTCTTTACGTTGCATAGATGCGGGAATAGATGCTGAAGATGAAGCGACTTGTTTATCAAGTGTATCAATATCACCCACCAATGCTTTACCACTGATAATTTCAACTAGCTTTAATACATCTTCACGAGTTGTAATCTCGCTTAATGTGACACCAACGGCACCCACAATATCAGTGCGCAAGTTAATTTCAGCGTCTTTTGCACGTTGTAATACAGCGGCTTTATCTGCAGTTTCAACTGTTAAGGTATCAAACCAAGTTTGATGGCGTAAGGCCATGCCATTTTGCTGTAAACCCGCCGCCAAAATATCCGTTAAACGATGAATACGTTGAGCGATAGTTTTTAATCCTTCTGGCCCATGATAAACCGCATACATAGCAGCAATGTTGGCAAGCAAAACTTGAGATGTACAGATATTGGAGTTGGCTTTTTCACGACGAATATGCTGTTCACGCGTTTGCATTGCCATGCGTAATGCCCGATTACCCGCAGCATCACGAGATACCCCAATAATACGCCCTGGCATTGCTCGTTTATATTCATCACGACAAGCAAAGAATGCTGCATGAGGGCCACCATATCCCATCGGTACACCAAACCGTTGTGCTGAACCTAATACGATATCAGCGCCTTGATGACCCGGTGCTGTTAATACCACCAGCGCCATTAAATCGGCAGCAACACTAGTAATGATTTTGCGTTCTTTCAGTTCAGCCAATAACTTACTGTAATCATGAACTTCACCCGTTGTGCCGACTTGTTGTAATAGCACACCAAAAACACCTTCAAGTTCCAATACTTTCTCAGCTTTATCAACAACAACATCAAAGCCAAAGGTATCTGCACGAGTTCTGACAACATCTAAGGTTTGAGGATGAATATCATCAGCGACAAAGAAACGATCTGCATTTTTTAGTTTGCTTACACGTTTTGCCATCGCCATTGCTTCAGCTGCAGCCGTTGCTTCATCTAGCAATGATGCAGAGGCGAGATCCATTCCTGTATAATCGATTGTCACCTGTTGGAAATTCAGTAATGATTCTAAACGACCTTGAGATACTTCTGGCTGATACGGTGTATAAGCGGTATACCAACCCGGATTTTCTAATAAATTACGCAAAATCACAGGCGGTAATACAGAAGGCGCGTACCCCATTCCAATATAAGAAGTAAAGCGTTTATTTTGGCTAGCGATCGCTTTCAATTCAGCTAAGGCTTCTTGCTCTGTTGCCCCAGCACCCACATTCGGTGGTGTTTCTAATTGAATATTATCTGGAACAATTTTTTGAGTTAATTCATTTAATGAGGAGACGCCAACAGCACTGAGCATCTCTTTAATCTGTTCTGGTGATGAACCAATATGGCGACGAATAAATTCATCGCGATACTCTAACTGATTTAAAGTCTGTGTCATTGCAAGTAATTTCCTGAATTCACTATGATATGGATAGGTAAATAGCACACGGCTTAAAGCGCGTTAAGACAGCATTACGATAACAAGCTAACAAATGAAAACGCCCCGACATTAATTTGACGGGGCGCTTCGGTTTACTCTTCGCTATCTACCAATTCTTGATAACCAGCAGCATCAAGTAGGTCATCTAATTCACTTTCATTATTTGCTTTAATGCGAAATAGCCAACCTTCTCCGTAAGGCGCGCTGTTTACCAGCTCTGGAGAACCATCTAACTCTTCATTTACTGCGATAATTTCACCCGATAATGGTGAATAGATATCTGATGCAGCTTTTACTGATTCCGCGACTGCACAATCATCACCTGCTGCCACTTCTCTACCCACTTCAGGTAGATCAACAAACACCATGTCACCTAATAATTCCTGTGCATGTTCAGTAATACCGATAGTGTATTCACCATTACCTTCTGAACGGATCCACTCATGAGACTGCGCGTATTTTAATTCACTAGGTATTTGACTCATTGACCTTACTCTCCATTTAAAATAATTGTGCGTGTTATACCAATGCTTTACCTGAACGAACAAAGCCAGGTTTTACCACTTCTACTGGCATCTCACGATTACGCATTAATACAATTGCGCTATCTTTTATACCTGCGGGAACTCTTGCTAATGCAATACTAAAGCCTAATGTGGGCGAGAAAGTACCACTTGTAATCACACCTTCTCTTAATTCCCCCAAATCATCAGTAAAGTGTACGGCAGTACCTGCACGCAACACACCTTTCTCTCGCATGACAAGGCCGACAAGTTTATCTGTGCCTGTTGCGCGTAATTTTTCTAATGCTTCACGACCAATAAATTGACGATCTTCAGGTGCCCATGCAATCGTCCAGCCCATATTCGCTTCAAGTGGATTAATAGTTTCATCCATCTCTTGGCTATATAAGTTCATTCCCGCTTCTAAACGTAATGTATCTCTTGCGCCTAATCCGGCAGGTTTAACACCCACCGCTAATAATTTTTTCCAAAAATCGACAGCTTGCTCTTTTGGCATTGCAATTTCATAACCTGCTTCACCGGTATAACCTGTTGTTGCGATAAACAAGTCATCAAGCTCTACGCCATAAAAAGGCTTCATAGCTGAAACAACTTGGCGTTGCTGTTCAGTTAATAAACGTTGAACCTTTTCTTGTGCATGAGGGCCTTGAACCGCGATTAATGCCAAATCGTCACGAACAGTGATATCAACGACATAATCTGAAGCATGATGCTCAATCCATGCCAGATCCTTTTCACGAGTAGCGGAGTTCACCACAAGGCGATAGAAAGAATCATCAAAGTAATAGACGATAAGATCATCAATTACACCACCTGATGCATTAAGCATACCGGTATAAAGCGCCTTACCTTTTTCGGTGAGTTTAGCGACATCATTCGCTAATAAATAACGTAGGAAATCTTTAACTTGCGAGCCATGTAAGTCAACAATGGTCATATGAGAAACATCAAACATACCTGCATCACGGCGTACATTGTGATGTTCATCTATTTGAGAGCCATAATGCAGTGGCATCATCCAACCATGAAAATCGACCATACGAGCACCGCAGGCTACGTGCTCATCATACAACGGAGTCTGTTTTGCCATTCTTCCCTCTTTCTACTTTTACTTTAGATTATTCAGAGAACGCAATTTGTTAAATATAAAATTAAACTTGATTAGAAATCAGCGTATTAATCACGAGTTTAAGTTTATTTTTAAACAGAGATTTAACAAATACGAGCAATTAACGTACAACGCAAACGATACCATCTTCTTGAACTTAGCATTGTCAGAAAAAATAAACCATAAGTTAAAATAGGGTATTGTGTTTCTCAATCATAATAGAGAGATATGAGTATGCAGAACTAATGATTGCAATTATGCGTATCAGCGCTCATTTTTAGCGAGGAATTCCTATAAAAAAGGAATTAGTGCAAAGAATAGACTGAAAAAATAGATTTTTTTAGTTCTATTTCTTCAGTCAGATATAAATAAAAGTAATGTGAAATAAGAGAGGAATTAGATTTTTTCAACTGAAGTGAAATTTTTATCACTTAACCATTCAGGTAAATCAGAAAGTCCCATTGCTTGTTCAAGTAACTTTGGTTTTACGCCCGGTAAACTATCTGCTAACGAAAGACCGATATCTCTAACCAGCTTTTTAACTGGATTGTTGCCAGCAAAAAGTTCACGAAATCCCTGCATACTTGCCAACATAATAGCAGCAGCATGTTTGCGACGACGCTCAAATCGTCTCAAGTAGAGATATTCACCAAAATCTTTACCTTCTGCTTTTAAGCGACGGATCTCACCGATTAACTCAGCAACATCCATAAAGCCAAGGTTAACGCCTTGTCCAGCTAAAGGATGGATAGTATGTGCCGCATCGCCTAATAATGCTAAACGAGGCGCTGCAAATTGGCGTGCATAACGACCTGTTAATGGTATGGTCATACGATCACTGATTAATTCACATTGGCCTAAACGCATATCAAAAGTCACACCTAATGTACGCTCAAACAGTTTTTTTTCTGCGTTTTTATAACTTTCAGCGAGGTTATTTGGTAAAGACCAAACGATAGAACAAGTATAAGGATCAGAAAGAGGCAGGAATGCCAAAATACCTTCGCCATGAAAGACTTGGCGAGCAACATTATCGTGGGGTTGTTCAGTACGAATAGTCGCGACTAATGCATGGTGTTCATAATCCCAAAAAGTCAGAGGAATATCTGCATGTTTGCGTAACCATGAATTAGCACCATCGGCTCCGACAACTAATCTTGCCGTCAACATTTCACCATCATTAAGGGTAATAAATGCATCATTTTCCCCCCAAACAACACGTTCAATTTGTGTCGATGAATAGAAGGTTATATCACTGTGGCTTTCACATTTTTGCCAAAGCACTTCTCGAATAAGATTATTTTCAATAATAGAGCCTAAATGGCTGAACCCTTCTTTTTGTGCCGAAAATTCAATACGACCAAAACTATCTTGATCCCAAACTTCCATACCTTGATAAGGTGCAGTTCGTAATGCTTGTAAACTTTCCCAAACACCTAATTTTTTTAGCAACATTTCACTGGCTGTATTAATAGCAGATACCCGTAATGAAAAATCATCTTGCGGGTGAAAATGTTTTGTTACTGGGTGATTTTCTATTATCGCTATCCGTAATCCACACCCGTGTAATCCGCAGGCTAATGCAAGCCCCACCATTCCACCACCAGCAATAACAACATCAAATGATTTCATAATAAAAGTATCCTAAAAAGCGATTATATTTAGTCTGTCCAGCCAAGTGTTTGATGCGCCAATTTATCTCTCATCATTGGAAGCAACTCCATCGTCATTAACCCTAAGTTGCGAGAAACAATCAGTGGCACACAACGATTTGCAAACACTTTCACCAACCCATCAGTAATAGAGATTGTTTTTTCTCTATCTTGTTGGCGAAGCCGTTGATATTGAGAGAGCACTCGATAACTACCAATATCAGCATTGGCATTAATCGCTTGAGTGATCGTATTGGCGAGTGCCATAACATCACGTAAACCGAGGTTAAAACCTTGCCCTGCAATAGGATGAAGTGTTTGCGAAGCATTGCCAACTAACGCTAAACGATGACCAATAATTTGATTGGCTTTTTGTAGTGCTAAAGGGTAGCAATTGCGTTTACCAATATGTTCTATTTTTCCTAAACGCCAGCCAAAGTCACGCTGTAAATGTGCAACGGTTGTTTCATCATCCCACTGTGAAATTTCATCCCATTTTTCAATCGGATGACACCACACTAATGAGCTGCGCCCTTCACTCATCGGTAACATGGCTAATGGGCCAAATTCAGTAAAACGCTCGAAGGCTTTTCCCTCTGGGTCTATTTCTGTTTTGACATTAGCAATTACAGCGACTTGATGATAAGGCTCACGTTGCCATTGAATATGGCATTGGTGGCCTATAGGCGAATTTGTACCATCTGCTGCAATCAGTAAATCACCTGTTACTTGCGTACCATTATCAAGCGTTACCTCAACGCAGTCGATATTACGCTGAACTTGTTCAACTTTAGCAGGGCAATAAAGCGTGATATTAGATTGCTTTTTTAGCTTGGCAAAGAGTAGCCGCCCTGCATCATGCAACTCAATCACATAACCCAGAGCTGAAATATCATAGTCTTGTGCATCAATATTAACAAAACCACAATGACCTTTATCAGAAACATGAACATGATTAATGGGAGTGACAAAAGGTTTTAATGTTGACCAAAGCCCGATTTGCTCTAACCGTTTCGCTGTTCCATGAGCCAATGCGATCGCTCTTGCATCAAACCCCGGATGCCCATTCTCAGGCTCTTTTGCTTCAATTAACGAAATTGAAATCTTACCTTTATTTAATGCAGAGAGTGCAAGTGCTAATGTCGCACCGGCCATTCCACCACCCACAATAATCACATTCATGCTGATTTTAGCCTTAAATTTTTCCTGCCATCAGAGCTTCAATTTCATCAGGATCTTTAACGACAGATGCCGTTAAGTTCTCATTACCTGTTTCAGTGATAACAATGTCATCTTCAATACGAATACCAATCCCACGATACTCTTGTGGTACATCGGCATCTGGCGCGATATATAACCCCGGTTCGATAGTCAGCACCATGCCTGGCTCTAAAATACAGTCACGGTCTGTGCCATAATGTCCAACATCATGAACATCAAGACCTAACCAATGGCTTAAGCTATGCATAAAGAAACGCTGATAAGCTTTTGTTTCAATAAGATGCTCGATTTCACCGTGCATAATGCCTAGTTTAACCAATCCTTCGACCATGATATACACGACATGCTCAGTGACTTCTTTGATGCTTGTACCAGGTTTATACAATTCCAAAGACACATTGATGGATTTTAAGACAATGTCATAAATTTCACGTTGTTGACGGCTAAATTTACCATTGACAGGGAAAGTACGGGTGATATCACCAGCATAACCTTCATATTCACAGCCTGCGTCAATGAGTACTAAATCCCCATCACGCATTTTGGTTTCGTTTTCGGTGTAGTGCAAAATACAACCATTTTCACCGCTGCCGACAATACTGTTATAGGAAGGAAAACGCGCACCATGAGAGACAAACTCATGTTCAATCTCACCTTGAAGTTGATATTCATACATACCAGGCTGACATTTTTGCATCGCACGCGTATGTGCTAATGCAGTAATTTTTCCGGCTTTACGCAGTAATTCAAGTTCAAAATCAGATTTAAATAGGCGTTGCTCATGAACAATTGGACGCCAATCAATAATAATTTGTGGTGCTTTTAAATTACGACGAGAACCTTTTCTTAAGGTTTCTAATGCATTAAAGACTATCTCATCAGCAAACGCATATTCACCTTGAGCATGATAAACAACATCTAACCCGTTTAATAATTGGTAAAGTTGTTCATTAACATCTTCATAAGGTAGCGCCTTATCAACGCCCAATTTTTCAGGTGCAGCTTCTTGCCCAAGGCGACGACCAAACCAAATTTCAGCGGTTAAATCTCTAACACGATTAAAAAGCACACTATGATTATGTGTTTCATCACTTTTAATCAGCACAAGAATAGCTTCAGGCTCACTAAAACCCGTTAGATAAAGGAAATCACTATGTTGACGATAAGGATACTCACTATCGGCATTACGTTGCGCTGGTGGTGCAGCGAAAAAGATAGCTGCACTCGCAGGCTTCATTTGAGCTAATAATGCCTGACGACGGGATAAAAATTCTTGCTTATTCATACCCACTCCTGTCTTTCATTTATCTTTATGGTTATCTAATTAATGATGAAATTAATGTAGTACACGTTGCTCATTTTGTTCGTTATTGTCTTTGTCTTTTGGTGCGACAAAAGTGATATAACAAAGTTGAACGGATACTTTTACATATTCACTGACTTCTTCAAGTGCATCTTCAAGTTCTTCTTGGTTTTCGTCTTCTTCGTAACCTAGCGCACCTATATTACGCAAATCAGTAATCACTTCGGTCAATTCTTTATGATCAGACAACTTAGGTTGAGCAACTCCCAATCCTAAAAGAAAATGATTAACCCAACCCGCAAGCGCATCAGCTCTTGAAAAAACCGATTCCGACTCGTCAGGCACTAACATAAAGAAGTTAAACACACTGTCATCAAGCTGTTCATAGGTGATGTGATAAAGCTCTTCAAGCGGCTCTGATAGCGTTTTAGGAAAGGCTAAACCTTCATTAGTCAGATCGTGCAATAAGGTTTTCCAACTGCTATCGCGCACTGCACCGCAAATAAATCCTGTAATCAAACCATGCATTTCAGCCGCAGTTAAAGGTACTGTATGTTGCTGTAATAATGCATCAATAGTTTGATAATTTGGTAATGTGTTCTGTTTTGACATAAGAATAAACGTCGCATTTAGGGGAATAGTTCAAGATATGCTACCATCAATAGAAGTCGCTGTACCAGTTAAGCCATGTTAATCATTGGAATTTTTGCAGTAATAGCGTTTAATACAGTGTTATAACCGTATACACTACTAAACACGTAGCACAGATTTTATGTCAGGAAGGAATCATGTCCGCACAACCCGTTGATCTTCAAATTTTTGGGCGCTCATTACGTGTCAATTGCCCACCAGAACAAAGAGATGCTTTACTGGCTTCTGCTGCTGAACTGGAACAACGATTACAAGATCTCAAAGAACGCAGTGGTGTTTCCAACACAGAGCACTTAATTTTTATCGTGGCATTAAATATGAGTCATGAGTTGGCAGAAGAAAAGTTAAAAACCAGAGACTATGCCTACAACATGGAAGAAAAGATAAAAATGCTACAACAATCCATTGAACAAGCTTTACACGATCAAGGCAAGCACCATGATCGCACTTTTTCAACTGCGAAGTAGATTTGTTCAGAAAGCATGCGTATACCACGAAATTCACAGATAATAGGTTGCTTTCTACAATTAAAATAATACAATAGTTCATAGATAAGGTGCTTAACGCACCCACCAAATTTCTCTGAGATGTTTGCCAGCGGGCCAGTCCCCTGAGCCGATATTCGAAACACATAGAACGTGGTGATCTGTTGCTTGTGAGCATACCCGATTCGTTCAGGCAGCCTAATGGTAGCAACACTATGTTCACCTTGGACCATGGGTTCAAGGGTTACAGCTTGCGGCGGCATCTTGGAGACCCTACTAAAGTTCTAAACATTAAGTATTTTATAACTACTTAGTGTTTAGAACTTTTTTTATGCTTCTATTCTCATATCTTCAACCTCTTCGCTTTCTTACCTCTAAAGTGTGATAAATTGATAAAAATGATGATTCCCACTTAACACTAAGCACTTATTGATGGATTAATGAATGACGCATACTTCACTTTTTCAACAAAGAGATGAAATCCGCAAAACTATTCGCCAAAAACGACGTTTACTGACATTAGACGAACAACAACAGGCTGCTGATAAATTATGTGAGCAAGTTCTTACTCATCCTAAAATCAAGCCAGCGCAGACGATTGCACTATTTCTTTCTTTTGATGGTGAAATTGATACATCACCTTTGATCTCTCAACTATGGGCATTAAATAAACAGATTTGCTTACCTGTATTACACCCATTTCATCGTCATCACCTCCTTTTTTTGCGCTACACACCTTCTACTGTATTAGTCAAAAATCGCTTTAATATTTCTGAACCCCCTTTAAATGTGAATATGGTTATTCCTATCTCTAATATTGATATTATTTTTACACCATTAGTGGCTTTTGATACCCAAGGCCAACGATTAGGTATGGGAGGTGGTTTTTACGATAGAACACTAGAAAACTGGCAACAAAAATCATTTTACCCAATGGGGCTTGCTCATACTTTCCAACAAGTTGATTATCTTCCTATTGCTAATTGGGATGTTCCATTACCTGAAATTATTACACCTAATAAAAAATGGAGCTTCAATAACTAACTTATATATATTAATTTTTATTTTCCACCATCTTTGTTTTTTTATATCATTATCTTACATTATTAGTTTAAATCTCTATTTTTAACCAAACTGTATCTAAGATGAAAAATAGAGAAAACACAAAGATTATAAAAAGTATCAATATAATTCTGAATCTATCGGGAAAACAATTAAACAATGACAATTTAACTAATAATGAATGTAATAACACTATTTCATCATTAGAAAAAACCTACGCTTTTAAACTAAGAAAAAAAAGCATTCATCATGTTTTTAAAAAACAATTAAATCATCCAATTATATTTTTAGACAATTTAGAAAACATATTTATTATTTTAAAATATAATGATCATGAGTTTCTGATTTATAACCTACAAACTGACCAAATGGAAACATGGAACAAAGAAACATTAATAAAAAACAGTGCACATCACTATTATTATCTAGATTTTTTAACAAAGCATTTTTTTGATATTTCTTGGTTTATTCCTACTTTTATGAAATATCGTTCATTCTTTCAAAGTGTTTTATTTTACTCGTTGATTCTTCAGCTGCTAGCACTTGCATCTCCTCTAGTCATACAAATAATTATGGACAAAGTTATTATACATCGAGCTTTGTCCACACTTGATGTATTAGTAATAGGTCTTATTTTTGTAGCTATTTCAAGCTCTGTACTTCAGGGAATAAGAGAATATATTTATCATCATACTGCTAATAAAATTGATATGTTACTGAGTTTAAAATTGACTCATCATTTATTCAAGTTACCTATTAGTTACTTTAAATCTCGCCAAACAGGTATTATTGTCACCCGTGTAAAAGAACTTGATATTATTCGAGAATTTATTACAAAGACCTTATTAATGTTATTAGTTGACTTCTCATTTATTTTTATTTTTCTGTTTGTTATGGCATATTTGTCATTAAAGTTAACATTAATATTTCTTACCACCATTCCACTCTATTTTATATTAGCTAAATTAATTGCACCAAAAATAGAAAACACAGTACAACAACTTTATCAATGCTCGGCAACAAATAGTGCTTTTTTAACAGAAACACTAGGAGGCATAGAAACAATAAAAAGTCTTTCATTAGAACCGCGTTTTACACAACAGTGGAATACGCAAATTCATCAACTAACTAATGAAAATTTAAAATTGCAAAAAATTGATAACCTATCGCAATACATTGTTTCATTTTTACAAAAAATAACGATAGCCACTCTTTTATGTCTTGGTGCCTCTGAAGTGATTTCACTCTCAATGACCATAGGTCAGCTAATAGCATTTAATATGTTGTTAACTCATTGTTTGCAACCTTTAAGTTCTGCAATAGAAGTTTGGGGAAAGTATATAAGAACAAAAACGGCTGTTTATAATTTACAAGACATTCTTAATCTTCCAATAGAGCAAGAAAAAGCACATAAGAAAATTATATTACAAGGTGAAGTGAGTTTTGAGAATGTAAGTTTTTACTATCAACATGATGCTCCCGCCATTTTAAAGCAAATTTCTCTTGTGATTAAAAAGCATGAAACTATTGGCATAGTTGGAACTTCTGGATCAGGAAAAAGCACATTAGCACGCATGATCGCAGGACTTTATATACCACAATTAGGACTAGTTAAGCTTGATGGAATTCCTGTTTGCGAAATTCCTCCCACAGTATTACGTCAACAAATAGGATTTGTATTACAAGAGAATTTTTTATTTCATTTAACCGTTTTTGATAATATCCGATTAACCCAACCATCAGCCTCATTAGATGAAGTTATTCATGTTGCTAAATTAGCAGGTGCTCATGAATTTATTTTAAAGCTTCCTTTGGGATACGATACCTTAATTGCTGAAAATGGCAGATCTTTATCTGGGGGACAACGCCAACGTATAGCAATTGCCAGAGCCTTACTATCATCACCTAAGATTTTAATTTTTGATGAAGCCACTAGTGCATTAGATGGCGAGTCTCAAGCCATAATTGAAAAAAATCTTCCTCTTATAACGCAAAATAAAACCGTCATTATGATAGCTCATCGCCTTTCAACAATAAAAAACTGTGACCGCATTATTGTATTAGAAAATGGTCAGATAATTGAAGAAGGAAAACATAATGAATTGATTAAAAAAGATAGTTCTTATAAAAAACTTTGGCTACATCAACAAGGATAAAAATAATGAAATCAAAAATCAAACAACTCATTAATCATTATTTTAAAGCTAAAAAAGAGCCTAAAAACTATGATTTTTACCCTAATCATATTGCAGTGCTTGAAAAACTACCAACACCTTATAGCCGTATTATTGCGATAATAATTTCATTAAGCGTTATTATATTTATACTCTGGGCATATATAGGAAAATTGGATGTACTCTCATCAGCAATAGGGAAATTAGTTGTTTCAGGTTACTCTCAACAAATTCAAATTTATGAACATAGTCGCTTAACAGCAATCCATGTAAAAAATGGTCAACAGGTTTCAAAAGGAGAAGCTTTATTAACACTCGATATTTTAGGTGTTGATGAAGAGATTAATAATCTAAAAAATAAAATAGAGAATCTATTATTACTAAAAATCCGTTATCAAGCCTTAAGCCAAATTACTTTACCTGATACATTCCCTCAATTTAATTTATTAAATGAGAAAAACAAAGAATCAATTTTATTAAGTTATAAAAAAGAAAAAGATGAATTTGATGCCAGTATCAACAATATTAATGCTGAAATAGAAACTAACAATAAAAATAAACTCCTTACTCATCAGGAAATTGACTCATTAAATAAATTAAAGAAGAATATTGAAAATCGCTTTAATATAAAAAAGACACTTTATGATAAGAAAATCATTAGTACTATGGAATTTTTGGAAAATCAACATGAACTACTAGAAATTAATCGTTTTATTAAGAGGAAATCATCAGAATTAATTATCTTATCCAGTCAAGAAAAAAAGCATATTAAAGAACGCGACAGATTAGAAAAACAAAAATATCTAGAGTGGTATGACAAATTTAAACAATATGAAAGTGAAATTTTTCTTTATCAGCAAAATCTTTATCATGCTCAGAAACGTCAGCAATTAAAAATTGTACGCTCTCCTGTTACAGGTACTGTCCAAGAGCTCTCTGTTCATACTCTAGGAGCCGTATTACAACCTTCACAAGCAGTAATGGTAATAGTACCAGATAATCAACATAATGTTGCAGAGGTAAATATTCTCAATAAAGATATTGGTTTTATCTATCCAGGACAAAAGGCGGTAATTAAAATTGATGCTTTTCCTTATACCCGTTATGGCACCATTGAAGGAACTATTATCAATATAGCAAAAGATTCCGTACAGCATGAACAATTAGGCTTAGTTTATCCAGTCCTTATTGAACTAGATAAACAAGCTATTGGTGAAGATGAAGAGCAATATCAGCTTGCCACAGGGATGTCTTTAGTCGCTGATGTAATTATTGAAAAACGTCGAGTGATTGATTATTTACTCAGCCCAATAGAAGTTTATCGTCATGAAGCATTAAGGGAAAAATAATAGAGAGATATCTATGAATAATATAGCTAAAAATCATCTTCCTCTTCATCCTTCAATTATTGATGGGTTAATTTATTTTTCAAAAGAAAATAAGAATTCATTAAAAAAAGAGCAGCTTATTCATTTTTTAGGTGATACTAATCATCTTTCAGAGTTAAATATTATTGAAGCTGCTGAACAGCTAAATTTAAAATGCGAATTCTCTCACCTTAATAATAAAGATGAAAGTATCATTGATACACTTATTGAAATAAACGGATATTGGTATATTCTAAAGAAAAGAATAAATGATAAATTAATTATTATTAATCCAAGTACTAACACAGAAAAAATTCATCATATTAATAAAAACATCACTTTTCCAACGCTGCTAATTATTAATAAGATACTTACAAATAAACTAAGCAAGTTTAGTTTAATGTGGTGTATTCCTTCTTTATTAAAACAAAAAAAATCATTATGTTTAATTTTTATTTTATCTTGTTTTATTCAATTATTTTCCTTGGTAAATCCAATCATTTTTGAAAAAATCATTGATAAGGTATTAACAGGAAGAAGCTTATCTAATTTACAGGTTTTAGGTTGGGTGCTTGTACTTATTGCTGTTATAGAGCCTATATATCTTTTAGTACGGGATAAACTTTATGCTTTTGTTTCTTGCACCCTAAGTGCGGAATTTTCTGGTAAAATTTATAAGCATCTCATTCGATTACCAAATCAG
Organism: Proteus penneri; assembly: GCF_003144535.1. Taxonomy (GTDB): domain Bacteria; phylum Pseudomonadota; class Gammaproteobacteria; order Enterobacterales; family Enterobacteriaceae; genus Proteus; species Proteus penneri. The sequence continues at coordinate 174,603 of NZ_PHFJ01000004.1, forward strand.
TTTTTTAATCAACGTCAATCTGGACAAATTATCTCTCGTATTCAAGAGCTTGCCCATATTCGCCAATTTATTACTGGCTCAGCACTGATGATGGTGTTGGATTTTATTTTTATTATCGTGTTTATTTCTGTAATGTTTGCTTACTCAGTTTTATTAACTTGGATAACCATAGCAGCATTAGTACTTTATTTTTTACTCTGGCTGATACTTGGCCCAATGATCCGTTATTGGGTTGAACAAGAGTACCAAGCGAATGCCGATAATACGAGCTTATTAACTGAAGCCATCAATGGTATAGAAACCATTAAAATAACAGCAACAGAAAACCAATTTATTGAAAAATGGCAATATAAGCTCACCAACCATATTCTTAAGCGTTTTTCTGCTGCCAAAAAAGCGTTACTTGCTCAGCAATTAATTGGCGCTGTTCATAAAATTACTATGGCAATTATCTTGTGGCATGGTGTGAACTTAATTATGAAGGCACAGTTAAGTGTGGGAGAATTAGTGGCTTTTAATATGTTTGCCGCTCATATTACACAACCTATTTTACGTTTAGCTCAACTCTGGCAAGATGTTCAACAAACTAGCATCTCAATACGTCGTATTGGCGAGATCCTCAATACTCCCACAGAGTATCAACATCAAGGGCTTGCCACTGTACCGCATATTAAAGGAAATATAGAATTTTCTCATGTACGCTTTCGGTATACAGACAATACTCCAGATGTGATTGAACAACTTTCTTTCGCTATTCCTGCAGGAAAGTTTATTGGTATTACAGGACCATCAGGTTCAGGGAAAAGTACCATCACACGTTTAATTCAACGTTTTTATACCCCACAACAAGGGCAAATTTATATAGATGGCATGGATCTCGCGATTGCCGATCCCCTTGCTTTACGCCAATCGATTAGTGTTGTTTTACAAGATAATTTTTTATTTAGTGGCACTATTATGGAAAATATTCGTTTATCAAAACCTGATTGTAACGAAGAAGATATTATTGAAGCGACCAAATTAGCAGGGGCTTTTAATTTTATTACTCAACTCCCTAATGGGTTTAATACGCAAGTAGGAGAAAGAGGAAGTAATTTATCAGGGGGGCAGCGTCAGCGCATTGCTCTAGCAAGGGCACTTTTACCTAATCCGCGCATTCTTATTTTAGATGAGGCAACATCCGCATTAGATTATGGCTCAGAAGCTGAAATCTTAGCAACCTTTCCTGCTATTTGTAAAAATAGAACGGTAATTTGTATCGCTCATCGACTTAATTCCATTTCTATTTCAGATTATATTTATGTCATTGATAAAGGTCGTATATTAGAAGAAGGTACACATACAGATTTATTAAATAATAAAACACTTTATCAGCAATTGTGGCAACAACAGACACAGCAATAAACCATAGTAAGTGATGAATCATAAAAATAAAGGCTCAAATTATTGAGCCTTTATACTTAATATTAAAATCGTTTATTTAGTACAACATACGAGCACGAATTGTACCTGGTAACTCTTTTAGTTTCTGCAACACTAACTCAGCTTGAGCTTTAGTTTGTGTTGTAATATCAATCACAACATAACCTACATTACCTGATGTACGTAAATACTGTGCGGCTACATTAATATTTTCTTCAGTAAACACTTTATTGATGCTATTCATCATACCTGGGCGGTTTTCATGAATATGCAGTAAACGGTTTACATCATCACCGTGGCTTGGCAGTGATACTTCTGGGAAGTTAACCGCAGATAACGTAGAGCCATTATCTGAATATTTCGCTAATTTACCTGCAACTTCATAACCAATATTTTCTTGCGCTTCTTGTGTTGAACCACCGATATGAGGCGTTAATATCACGTTATCGAATTTAATAAGTTCAGAGACAAACGGATCGTTAGGATCGTTATTTGCACCTGGCTCAGATGGGAACACGTCAACGGCAGCACCAGATAAATGTTTTGATTCTAACGCTTGCGCTAAAGCAGGAATATCAACCACAGTACCTCGAGAAGCATTGATAAGAATTGAACCTGGTTTCATGCGCTGAATTTCTTCATGACCAATCATATTCTTTGTTGATGGTGTTTCTGGTACATGTAAGCTGACAATGTCACACATATTCAATAGTTCAGACAGATGACGAATTTGCGTTGCATTACCCAGTGGCAGTTTATTTTCAATATCATAAAAATAAACATCTAAACCCACACTTTCAGCCAAAATACCTAACTGTGTACCAATATGACCATAACCAATAATACCTAGTTTTTTACCGCGCGCTTCAAAACAACCTTTGGCTTGCTTATCCCAAACACCACGGTGGGCTTTCGCGTTTGCTTCCGGAATACGGCGCAGTAATAACAGTAATTCACCTAGCACCATCTCAGCCACGGAACGAGTATTTGAGAAAGGAGCGTTAAAAACAGGAATACCGCGACGAGCAGCAGCATCTAAATCAACCTGATTGGTCCCAATACAGAAGCATCCTACAGCAACTAATTTTTCAGCGGCTGCAAAAATTTCTTCTGTTAAATGAGTACGGGAACGAAGACCAACAAAACGTGCATCACGGATAGCTTCTTTTAATTCTTCGTCCGATAATGCGCCTTTGTGATATTCAATGTTGGTATAACCCGCAGCTCTTAAATTTTCTACTGCACTTTGGTGCACACCTTCAAGGAGTAGAAACTTTATCTTTTCTTTTTCCAAAGATACTTTGACCATTTACCCTGCCCTATCGTTGTTACATTTAATGAAAAACAAAATCCTGTCTCAACAACATAACAAAAATAGAGTTTGTGGCAATACAACCGATTGCAGTGATGACAGAATAAGCGATAAAGAAAGCGATTTTCTACCGAGTAAAATGATTTTGACTTTGAAAAAGGCAGGATTTTAAAGAGAGATATAACTATGGTGTGATATATATCACTGAATTTGCAGTTTCTAAAATAATTTTAAAAAGAGGTCGCCATTGCCACCTCTTTTTAATCATCTTACTTAATCGTTTTAACGCCTTCAGACGTTCCCATTAAAACGACATTTGCACCACGATTAGCAAATAATCCTACTGTAACCACACCTGGAATACTGTTAATTTTATTTTCCAGTTCAATAGGGTTAAGAATTGTTAAGTTATGAACGTCTAAAATAACGTTTCCATTATCTGTTACCACGTTTTCACGATATTCAGGCAAGCCACCCAGTTTAACCAACTCACGAGCGACATAAGAGCGCGCCATTGGAATAACTTCAACAGGTAGAGGGAATTTACCTAATACATCGACTTGTTTAGATTCATCAACGATACAGATAAATGTTTTTGCCACACCTGCAATAATTTTTTCTCGCGTTAATGCAGCACCGCCACCTTTGATCATTTGCATATGGTGGTTGATTTCATCAGCACCATCAACATAGATATCTAAAGAATCGACTTCATTACAGTCGAAAACAGGAATGCCGTAACTTTTTAATTTTGCAGTTGATGCTTCTGAACTTGAAACAGTGCCTTCGATTTGACCTTTCATTGTTGCTAATGCATCAATAAAGTGAGAAGCCGTGGAACCAGTACCGACACCCACAATCGTGCCTGGTTTTACATATTCAAGCGCTGCCCAACCTACTGCTTTTTTCAATTCATCCTGAGTCATTTAAAAAACCTTATTTATCACATTAATGGATTAAGAATAGCATATTGCATTCAAAACTAGCACTGGACACATCAAAAACTGAGAAGCAACATTTTAACTCATTACAACCAAAAATATGGCATAGTAAGCAATAGAATATAAAATCGAAGAGAGTCTGTTAATGAAACGCCCTGATTATCGAGCATTACAAGCCCTTGATGCCGTCATTCGAGAACGTGGTTTTGAAAGAGCCGCGCAAAAGTTATGTATTACACAATCTGCCGTTTCTCAGCGTATCAAACAGTTAGAAAATTTATTTGGACAGCCGCTATTAGTCAGAACTGTTCCACCTCAACCCACTGAGCAAGGACAAAAATTATTAGCGCTATTGCATCAAGTAGAATTGCTTGAAGAGCAATGGTTAGGTGATGAAAATAGCGGCTCTACACCTCTTTTACTCTCTTTGGCGGTGAATGCGGATAGTTTGGCAACGTGGTTATTACCCGCTTTGCACCCTGTCTTAACGCAACTGCCTATTCGTCTTAATATTCAAGTAGAGGATGAAACTCGTACTCAAGAACGATTAAGGCGAGGTGAAGTCGTTGGTGCCATCAGTATTCAACCACAAGCACTACCAAGTTGCCTTGTCGATCAATTAGGCGCTCTTGATTATCTATTTGTGGCCTCACCTGATTTTGCCCAGCGTTATTTTGCAAATGGTGTAACTAAGTCGTCGTTATTAAAAGCGCCAGCAGTCGCATTTGACCATCTTGATGATATGCATCAGGCATTTTTACAACAAAATTTCGGTTTATCTCCAGGTAGTGTGCCGTGTCATATCGTGAACTCCTCTGAAGCCTTTGTGCAATTAGCTAAACAAGGTTCGACATGTTGCATGATCCCACATCTACAAATTGCTAATGAACTAAAAAGTGGAGAGTTGGTTGATTTAACACCGGGACTTTGCCAACGACGTATGCTCTATTGGCACCGCTTTGCACCAGAAAGTAGAACAATGAGAAAAGTAACAGATGCACTAATTGATTTTGGCCGTAAGGTTTTAAAACAAGGTGAAGAGTAATACATTATTTTATCTTGTTACCATAAAGAATAGGCTTCATATTGAAGCCTATTCTATTTTATCGCAGTACAATTATTTAGTGCGTTTTAATTCAAAAACCACATCCACATAATCTTTAAACTCAATACTTTGTTGTTGATAAGTTTCTTGTACGGCGGCAGGTGCTTGTGCTTTCAATGTCATTGCATCCATACGCACTTGTGCGATTGGATAAGGCGTTGCCTCTGGTGCTCGATAACTTACACTATAGACTGCCCCTAAATCAGCGCCAAAACCTTTTGCAACTGAACTTGCTTGATCAATCGCGTTTTTAATCGCCACTTCACGTGCTTTCGCTTTATATTGTTCTGGATTATTAACACCAAATTCAACGTTATTAATCTCATTTAAACCCGCCGCTAATGCGCCATCAAGTAGCGTATTAAGCTGTTCTAATTTCTTAATTTTAACATTAACAGTACGTGTTGCTGTATAACCATTAATCACCGAACGCTCTGCTTTTTTATCATACTCATAGTTTGGTTGAGTACGAATATTAGCAGCATCGATATCTTCCTTCACAACACCATTTTCTTTTAAGAAGGCAAAATATTTTGCAACACGCTCATCAACTTGTTTCTTAGCCTGAGCAGCATCTTTTGCTCTTTCGCTAACCTGAATATTTAATGTCGCCATATCAGGAGCTGCTTTAATTGTCGCATTACCCGATGTTGTAATATGTGGTCCTTCTGGCTCCGATGCAGCTAGTGCAATGGAAGGTAATCCCAACGTAAACACGGATGCTAATACAATCGCTTTTAATTTCACAAAAACCCCCTGACAAAATAAATTTTAATGCCCTGTTTTTAGGACTAAGAAGAACATTAGCATATATGATGTAAAGTTCTTTAAGATTAAAAGAGAGTTTTCCATCCTTGAGCCGCTAATTGCACAGCAATAAACCACATTACACATCCTACAAACAAATTAATGATACGTTGAGAGCGTGTTTTGCTTAATATTGGAGAAAACCAAGCCGCAAGTAGTGATAATGCGAAAAACCAACTTATAGAGGCAAATACTGCACCAATTGTAAACCAAGGGCGAAGATCTGTGGTTAATTGTCCACCAATACTGCCTATCACAACAAAAGTATCTAAATAAACATGAGGATTAAGCCAAGTTACGGCAATTAATGTCACAATCACACGCCAACGGCTTTTTACCTGATTTTCACTTTGTGATAGTTCAATATCTTTTGAAAAAGCTGTTTTAAATGCATTCCAACCATACCAAAGTAAAAATGCCACGCCTCCCCATGTGATCAATAATAAAAGCGTTTCTGATTGACTAAGTAATGCACTGCCACCAAAAACACCCGCTGTTATTAATACAACATCACTTAAAGCGCATAAAAATGCACTCATTAAATGAAATTGTTTTTTACTCCCTTGCTGTAAAACAAAAGCATTCTGAGCACCTATAGGTAAAATCATGGCAGCACTTAATAAAAAACCCTGAAAAAAAGTTGTAAACATGCAAAATACCTTAATAATTATTCGTTAGATATTAGCTGAATAATAGAGGGGTTTTGATATTAGAGGAAATGAATCATTCTTATCGGTAATAAGAAAAACTAATGGCGATAAAGACAAAAAAAGCCACGTTATTAACGTGGCTTTATGTCATCTATTTACTGTAAAACTACTCGGTTTTAGCTGTTGTATTTTGTGTTTGATGCATATAAACATCCATTTGTGGGAATGGAATACCAATATTATTTGCATCTAATGCGCGTTTAAAATTTTCCATTAAATCCCAATAAACCGGCCATGCATCAGCATTCGTTGTCCAAACTCGTACCACAAAATTTAATGAAGATGGCGCCATTTCATGTAAACGGATCGTCACGTCTTGTTCATGTTGAATACGTTTGTCTTTTGCAACAACGTCACCCAATACTTGTTTTACTTTATCAATATCAGCATCATAAGCGACACCAACAATAATTTGAGTACGGCGATTAGGCTCGCGACTTAAGTTGATCACTTCACTACTGATAATTTTACTATTTGGGATAACAATAATTTTGTCATCTGCTGAGCGTAATGTTGTAGAAAAAATCTGCACATCTTTCACAGTACCTTCTACAGAGCCAATCATCACATATTCATCCGTACGAATTGGACGGAAAATAACAATTAATACACCAGCAGCAAAGTTAGACAGCGAACCTTGTAATGCTAAACCGACGGCTAAACCGGCAGCACCTAGCACTGCGATAACAGACGCTGTTTGAACCCCTAATCGTCCTAATACTGCAATTAAGGTAAAAGCAACAACGGTATAACGAACTAGGACAGACAAAAACGTCACAACAGTAGCATCAATATGGCGCAATGTTAAAACTCTGGCGACACCTTTACCAATCATTTTTGCCACAAAAAGACCGACAAATAGTATCAAAAATGCAGCAATAATATTTACCGCATACTGAATAAAGAGATCCTGATTTGCGACAAACCAACCTGTTGCTTCATCTAAACTAGCGGGTAAATCATTCATTAGACCACCTTTTAAACTTAAAAACGTAATGAAAAGAATAGTAATTCAATAGTATATTGTGGCAGATTTATTCAAGAAATATATAGGATTTGTTAATTTCTTCTATTATCCAGAATAAATAACCGATATTTTTGTAACATAGTAGCAAAATCATCTAAACCACAAAAAGAGATGCTTTCATTATCGTAATAGCTCATACCCTCTTCCATTTCATCTGTCTCAAAATGCAAGGTATTGGCTCTTACCATCACTTCTTCGTCATCAATAGAAAGACTGTATTCTTTACCGATAAGTTCCCACTGTCTTTCACTGCCTTTAATACCTTCCATTTCTTCAATAATTTGATCTATCAGACTAATATCGCCTTGAATTTCATCATTCAACCAATAGCCTATTGCTTCATGATCCATCGAAAAACGGGCTAGTATACCGCCAGTGAGATCTCGCTGAAATTCATAATCCATGGTGTACGCCCCTTATAAAGCTCTCGCTTTTTTAATAAAAAATATCTTATTCTTATTATGACAAAAATAACAAAAAACGGGAGGCATTTGCCTCCCGTTTGTTCACATAAAATACTTTAAAGCAATAAATTAACCGTTATACCGTTGTTTGGAAAATAACTTGATCCGCTTTATCCGTATATTGCTCTAGTTGATCAAAGTTTAGATAACGATAAGTATCTTCTGCAGTTTCATCCACTTTACTCATGAAATCCAAATACTCTTGTGGCTCAGGTAAACGACCTAGTAATGAAGCCACTGCCGCAAGCTCCGCAGAAGCAAGATACACATTTGCACCTGTACCTAAGCGATTAGGGAAGTTACGTGTCGAAGTTGAAACAACTGTTGCACCATCAGCCACTCGCGCTTGGTTACCCATACAGAGTGAACAACCTGGTACTTCGATACGCGCGCCACTTTTACCAAAGACGCTATAATAGCCTTCTTCCGTTAATTGTGCCGCATCCATTTTTGTTGGTGGCGCAACCCACAAACGTGTTGGTAATTGACCTTTGTGTTGATCAAGCAGTTTACCCGCAGCACGGAAGTGACCAATGTTAGTCATACAAGAACCAATGAACACTTCATCAATTTTGCTGTTTGCCACTTCAGATAGTAGGCGAGCATCATCTGGATCGTTAGGCGCACATAGAATTGGCTCTTTGATCTCATTTAAATCAATTTCGATCACTGCGGCATATTCTGCATCAGCATCCGCTTCAAGTAATTGCGGATCTTTCAGCCAGTTCTCCATCGAAGTGATGCGACGTTCAATCGTACGACGATCACCATAACCTTCAGCAATCATCCATTTCAGTAAGATGATATTAGATTGCAGGTACTCAATAATAGGCGCTTTATCCAGTTTAATAGTACAACCCGCCGCTGAACGTTCAGCTGATGCATCAGCAAGCTCAAAAGCTTGTTCTACTTTCAGTTCTGGTAAACCTTCAATCTCAAGAATACGACCAGAGAAAATGTTTTTCTTACCTTTTTTCTCAACTGTCAGTAAACCATCTTGGATCGCATAATAAGGAATAGCATGAACCAAATCACGCAGTGTCACACCCGGTTGCATTTCACCTTTAAAACGTACCAGAACAGATTCTGGCATATCTAATGGCATAACCCCAGTTGCTGCTGCAAAAGCCACTAGACCAGAGCCTGCTGGGAATGAGATACCAATAGGGAAACGAGTATGCGAGTCACCACCCGTACCAACAGTATCAGGTAATAACATACGGTTTAACCATGAGTGGATAATACCATCGCCCGGACGCAATGAAACACCACCACGATTCATAATAAAGTCAGGCAAAGTATGATGTGTTGTAACGTCTACCGGTTTTGGATAAGCAGCAGTATGACAGAATGATTGCATCACTAAATCAGCAGAGAAACCAAGGCAAGCTAAGTCTTTTAGCTCATCACGAGTCATTGGACCCGTTGTGTCTTGTGAACCTACTGAAGTCATTTTAGGCTCACAATATTCGCCAGGACGAATACCTGTACGACCACAAGCACGACCAACCATTTTCTGAGCTAATGAGAAACCACGGTTGCTTTCTTCAACAGATTTAGCATGGCGGAATAGCGTGCTAACTGGTAAGCCTAGTGATTCACGCGCTTTTGACGTTAACCCACGACCAATGATCAATGGAATACGACCACCAGCACGAACTTCATCAATTAATACTTCTGTTTTCAGCTCAAAGGTTTCTAGTAACTCATTCGTTTCATGGTTACGAATTTCACCTTTATATGGGTAAATATCAATAACATCACCCATATTTAATTTAGAAACATCAACTTCGATAGGCAATGCACCTGCATCTTCCATTGTGTTAAAGAAGATAGGTGCAATTTTACCACCGAGAACAACCCCGCCACCGCGTTTATTAGGAACGAATGGAATATCATCCCCCATAAACCAAAGTACAGAGTTTGTCGCTGATTTGCGAGAAGAACCCGTCCCTACAACGTCACCAACATAAGCCAGTGGGAAGCCTTTTTTATTTAATGCTTCGATTTGTTTGATAGGACCAACACTACCCAGTTGATCAGGTTCAATTCCTTCGCGCGCATTTTTTAACATGGCTAAAGCATGTAATGGGATATCTGGGCGGGACCAAGCATCTGGAGCTGGAGATAAGTCATCGGTATTGGTTTCACCAGTGACTTTAAATACGGTAACAGTAATTTTTTCTGCTAATTCGGGGCGCTCAGTAAACCACTGCGCATCAGCCCAAGATTGCATAATCTGTTTAGCATAAACGTTGCCTGATTTGGCTTTTTCTTCAACATCATAGAAGTTATCGAACATCAGTAATGTGTGAGAAAGCGCTTTGGCTGCAATTGGGGCTAATTTATCGTTATCCAGAGATTCAATTAAAGCATGAATATTATAGCCACCTTGCATGGTACCTAATAATTCAACGGCTTTTTCTGGCGAGATAAGAGGTGATGTGGTTTCGCCTTTCGCGAGGGCAGTTAAAAAACCCGCCTTAACATAGGCAGCTTCATCAACTCCAGGTGGAACACGGTTAACAATTAAATCAAGAAGAAATTCTTCTTCACCTTTAGGGGGATTTTTTAATAGCTCAACAAGTGCGGCTGTTTGTGTTGCATCGAGAGGTTTTGGAACGACACCTTCAGCTGCACGCTCTGCTACGTGCTTACGGTATTCTTCTAGCACGACTGTCTCCTCGCTTCTTTGTCATTTTGTATAACCCGGCTGTCTGCACCTTATTAATAAAGTGCCAGGTCAGAGGATCTTTTGCTCGCATAAAACATAAGAGGTTGTGAAATTATGCCCAGCTAAGGGCTATCAGCATAGCAAATCTTCAACACGATGTTAATTCGTTCACATAAAAGTAACATTAATCAGATTCAAATATCCACTTATTCAGATTAAAACACTTAAACAAAATATATAACAGAGACTTTTAACCAAGATTTTGGTTAATAACCACACTTTTTATAGTTTTTTTCATACCCAAATTAGTACTAAAGTAAAATTTGCGGTCAAATAAACATCAATTACACAAAATAACCAGCATCACACAACCGAAGACAATCAAGCATTCAATAAAAAATATAAAAAAAGAGCCAAGTTCCATAAAGAACTTAGCTCTTATCATTTAAACTACTTTAGTAAACTGTTTTCAGTAAAAAAGTTGCTTATTTTTTCTTTTTCGCTTTTGGATTTGGCAGGTCAGTGATACTACCTTCAAATACTTCCGCAGCCATACCAATTGATTCGTATAACGTTGGGTGAGCGTGGATAGTTAATGCGATATCTTCAGCATCACAACCCATTTCGATTGCTAGGCCAATTTCACCTAATAGTTCACCACCATTAGAACCAACAATTGCACCACCGATAACACGGTTAGTTTCTTTGTCGAAAATCAGTTTAGTCATACCATCTGCACAATCTGATGCGATTGCACGGCCTGATGCAGCCCATGGGAAAGAAGCCACTTCATAGCTAACACCTTTCTCTTTCGCTTCTTTTTCTGTCATACCAACCCATGCAACTTCTGGTTCAGTATAAGCGATTGATGGAATAACTTTAGGATCGAAGTAATGTTTTTTACCAGAGATAACTTCTGCTGCAACGTGACCTTCATGAACACCTTTGTGAGCCAGCATTGGTTGACCAACAATGTCTCCGATAGCAAAGATGTGAGGTACATTAGTACGCATTTGCTTATCAACATGGATAAAGCCACGATCATCAACTTCGATGCCCGCTTTACCTGCGTCTAATAATTTACCGTTAGGCACACGACCGATAGCAACTAATACTGCATCGTAACGTTGTGGTTCTGCTGGCGCTTTTTTGCCTTCCATTGTTACGTAGATACCATCTTCTTTTGCTTCAACCGCAGTTACTTTGGTTTCTAGCATCAGGTTAAATTTCTTGCTGATACGTTTGGTAAATACTTTAACCACGTCTTTGTCAGCAGCAGGAATAACCTGATCAAACATTTCAACTACGTCAATCTGAGAACCCAGAGAGTGATAAACCGTTCCCATTTCCAGACCAATGATACCGCCACCCATAACCAGTAAACGCTCTGGTACGGTTTTCAGTTGCAGTGCATCTGTTGAATCCCATACTCGTGGGTCTTCATGTGGAATGAATGGTAATTCGATTGGACGTGAGCCGGCAGCAACGATTGCATTTTCAAAAGTGATGGTAGTTGTACCTTCACCACCTTCAACAGACAATGTGTGAGAACCTGTGAATCGTGCTTCGCCATTAACAACAGTCACTTTACGGCCTTTAGCCATGCCCGCTAAGCCACCGGTTAATTGAGAAATAACTTTGTCTTTCCAGATGCGAATTTTGTCGATATCTGTTTTTGGTGCATCAAAAACAACACCGTGTTCAGATAATGCTTTCGCTTCTTCGATAACTTTAGCAACGTGGAGTAACGCTTTAGAAGGGATACAACCCACGTTCAGACAAACACCACCTAAAGTAGAGTGACGTTCAACTAAAACTGTTTCTAAACCTAAGTCAGCGCAACGGAACGCCGCGGAATAACCCGCAGGGCCTGCACCGAGAACCACTACCTGTGCTTTAATTTCAGTACTCATCGTGACCTCATTATTTATTTGTCCGGCGAGTCAGACGAAAATCCATATTTAACACCGAGACTTACATACCGCATGCAGTTTACAGAAATGTTAATAAACTGAAAAGCGCTCTAACATGACGGATCTCACAACCTAAGATGTATGACTGTAAAATCCATCACTGTAATCAGAGAAACCGGCGCTAAGCACCGGTTTAAATAATTACATTACCAAACGACGTAAATCGCTCATGTACTGATTAATCAGAGTGATGAATCGAGCACCGTCAGCACCATCGATCACACGGTGATCGAAAGAGAGTGACATTGGTAGAATCAAGCGTGGTACGAATTCTTTACCATTCCATACTGGTTTCATAGAAGAACGGGAAAGTCCCATAATCGCAACTTCTGGTGCGTTAACGATCGGTGCAAAACCGGTAGTACCGATACCACCAAGGCTAGAAATAGTGAAACATCCGCCTTGCATATCTGCAGCTGTCAGTTTACCTGCACGTGCTTTCTTAGAAACTTCAGCTAACTCATAAGACAGTTCGATAATGCCTTTTTTGTTAACATCTTTGAAAACAGGAACAACTAAACCGTTAGGTGTATCTACAGCAATACCAATATTGATGTATTTTTTCAGGATCAGTTTCTGTCCATCTTCAGAGATAGAGCTGTTAAAGCGTGGCATATCGGCCAGTGCTTTTGCTGCTGCTTTCATCACGAAGACTAACGGAGTGATCTTAACATCCAGTTTTTTCTTCTCTGCTTCTTTATTTTGCTGTTTACGGAATTCTTCAACCTCAGTGATATCTGCTTCATCGAACAGATTTACGTGAGGGATCATCACCCAGTTACGGCTTAAGTTAGCACCAGAGATTTTCTGGATACGGCTTAATTCAACTTCTTCAATTTCACCGAACTTACTGAAGTCAACTTTCGGCCAAGGTAACATGCCTGGTAATCCGCCACCTGCATTCGCTGGTGCAGATTCAGCACGTTTAATTAACTCTTTCACGTAAGACTGGACGTCTTCACGTAAGATACGGCCTTTACGACCAGTACCTTTCACTTTCGCTAAATTCACACCAAATTCACGCGCCAAGCGACGAATAACCGGTGTTGCATGAACGTAAGCATCATTTTCAACGAATTCTTCTTTCGCCGCTGGTGCAGTCGCTTGTGCTTTAGCAGGTGCTGCCGGTGCAGAACTTGCTGGTGCTGGTGCAGTTGCCGCTGGTGCTTGAGCAACAGGTGCTGCACCTGCAACTTCAAACATCATGATCAGTGAGCCAGTTTTCACTTTGTCGCCCACCGCAATTTTGATCTCTTTAACCACACCTGCAAATGGTGCTGGAACTTCCATAGAAGCTTTGTCACCTTCAACGGTGATCAGTGATTGTTCTTCGGAGATGGAATCACCGACTTTAACCATCACTTCAGTCACTTCAACTTCGTCATCACCGATATCTGGTACATTCACTTCTTTCACAGCAGATGTTGCTGGTGCAGATGCTGCTGGAGCTGGTGCTGCCTGAGCAACAGGTGCGCTACCTGCAACTTCAAACACCATGATAAGAGAGCCTGTGCTCACTTTATCACCCGTTGCGATTTTGATTTCTTTCACTACACCAGCAAATGGAGCTGGAACTTCCATAGAAGCTTTATCACCTTCTACAGTGATCAGTGATTGTTCTTCAGCAACGCTATCACCCACTTTTACCATCACTTCGGTAACTTCAACTTCGTCACCGCCGATATCAGGTACATGAACTTCTTTTAATTCAGCTGTCGCAGGCGCAGCGGCTGGTGCAGGTGCTTCAGCTTGAGCAGGTGCAGCTTGCGCAGCACCTTCTGCTTCAAAAATCATGATAAGAGAACCGGTTTGAACTTTATCGCCCACAGCAATTTTGATCTCTTTCACTACACCCGCTTGTGGTGATGGGACTTCCATAGAAGCTTTGTCGCCTTCTACAGTAATTAAGGATTGTTCTTCCTCAATACGGTCGCCCACTTTCACCATCACTTCGGTGACTTCAACTTCATCCGCACCGATATCTGGGACATTAATTTCAATAGACATTCACTTTACCTCTTACGCCAGACGTGGGTTTACTTTTTCAGGGTTGATGTTGTATTTATTGATTGCTTCTTCAACAACCTTCACATCAATCTCACCACGTTTAGCTAATTCACCTAATGCAGCAACAATCACATAAGAAGTATCAACTTCGAAGTGGTGACGCAGGTTTTCACGGCTATCAGAACGACCGAAACCATCTGTACCTAATACGCGGTAATCATCTGCTGGTACATAAGTACGAACTTGTTCAGCGAACAGTTTCATATAGTCAGTAGAGGCTACAGCTGGTGCATCATTCATAATTTGAGCGATGTAAGGTACACGCGGTGCTTCAGATGGGTGTAGCATGTTCCAACGTTCACAATCTTGACCATCACGAGCCAATTCAGTGAATGAAGTTACGCTATAAACATCAGAACCAATACCGTATTCAGTAGACAGGATTTGTGCTGCTTCACGAACGTGACGCAGAATAGAACCTGAACCCAGTAACTGAACTTTACCTTTCGCGCCTTCCAGTGATTCTAGTTTGTAGATACCTTTACGGATACCTTCTTCAACACCGGCTGGCATTGCTGGCATATGGTAGTTTTCATTCAGTGTAGTGATGTAGTAATAAACGTTTTCTTGTTTATCACCATACATACGCTCTAAACCATCCTGCATGATAACAGCAACTTCATAAGCGAATGCTGGATCATAAGAGATACAGTTAGGGATAGTTAGCGATTGAATATGGCTATGACCATCTTCGTGTTGTAGACCTTCACCGTTAAGTGTTGTACGGCCTGAAGTACCACCTATTAAGAAACCACGAGCTTGTTGGTCACCTGCTGCCCAGCATAGGTCGCCAATACGTTGGAAACCAAACATTGAGTAGTAGATATAGAAGGGGATCATTGGCAGATTGTTAGTGCTGTAAGATGTTGCAGCTGCTAACCAAGATGCGCCAGCACCCAGTTCGTTGATACCTTCTTGCAGAATTTGGCCTTTAACGTCTTCTTTATAGTAAGCAACTTGCTCACGATCTTGAGGCGTATATTGTTGGCCATTCGGGCTATAAATACCGATTTGACGGAACAGACCTTCCATACCGAAAGTACGTGCTTCGTCAGCAATAATAGGTACTAAACGATCTTTGATAGATTTATTTTTCAACATCACGTTCAGTGCACGAACGAATGCGATAGTTGTAGAAATCTCTTTAGATTGTTCTTCTAATAATTGGCTGAAATCTTCCAGTGTCGGAATATCCAGTTTTTCGTCAAAACGAGGACGACGAGCTGGTAGGTAACCGCCTAAATCCTGACGACGTGCGTGCAGATATTTGTATTCTTCTGACTCTTTATCAAAAGTAATATAAGGCAGGTCTTTGATTTGCTCATCAGCAACTGGAATATTGAAACGATCACGGAAATGGTGAACACCATCCATGTTCATTTTTTTAACTTGGTGAGCGATGTTTTTACCTTCTGCTGTTTCACCCATACCATAACCTTTAATGGTTTGAGCTAAAATAACAGTTGGTTTGTTTTGAGTGTCTTTTGCTTTTTGGAATGCTGCAAAGACTTTCTTCGGATCGTGACCACCACGGTTTAGTGCCCAGATTTCATCATCAGTCATATCTTTAACTAATGCTGCAGTTTCTGGGTAACGATTGAAGAAGTGCTCGCGAACATAAGCGCCATCACGAGATTTAAATGTCTGGTAATCACCATCCAGAGTTTCATTCATTAATTGAATGAGTTTACCAGAGGTGTCTTTACGCAGAAGCTCATCCCAACGATCGCCCCACATGACTTTGATAACGTTCCAGCCAGCACCCGCAAAGATACCTTCTAATTCGTTAACAATTTTGCCGTTACCAGTAACTGGTCCATCAAGACGTTGTAAGTTACAGTTAACAACGAAGCACAGGTTATCTAATTTTTCGCGAACTGCGATGGTGATTGCACCTTTAGATTCTGGCTCGTCCATCTCTCCGTCGCCTAAGAACGCATAAACCGTTTGTTTAGTCGTATCTTTTAAGCCACGGTGATTCAAATATTTCAGGAATTTAGCTTGGTAAATTGCAGATAGTGGTCCCAGACCCATAGAAACAGTTGGGAACTGCCAGAATTCAGGCATTAATTTAGGGTGTGGATAAGAAGATAAACCTTTACCACCAATTTCTTGACGGAAGTTGTTTAATTGCTCTTCAGTTAAACGACCTTCTAAGAATGCACGTGCGTAGATACCTGGGGAGATATGGCCTTGGAAATAAACCAAGTCGCCGCCATCATTGTCATTATGGGCACGGAAGAAGTGATTAAAGCATACTTCATATAACGTTGCAGAAGACTGGTATGACGCCATGTGTCCGCCGAGTTCCAAATCTTTTTTGGATGCACGCAGAACCATCATTACTGCGTTCCAGCGAATAGCAGAACGAATACGACGCTCTAATTCCAGATTGCCAGGGTAAGCGGGTTCATCTTCAGCAGGAATGGTATTGATATAATCACTGTGTACAGCACCGCCTAAAGCGATATTAAGACCACCATTACGGGCTTGTTTTAATACCTGATCAATCAGAAACTGTGCACGCTCAACACCTTCTTCACGGATGACCGAGTCGATCGCTTGTAACCAGTCGCGAGTTTCGATCGGATCCACGTCATTTTTCAGCATATCTGACATGGTGTATTCCTTATCTGTTATCTGTTTTTAATGGTTATGGGAGCCTATCTTCCCGTTATACCCATCTGATATGACGGGAAGATAGGCCCTGCTGTTATTACCGCTTCCCCTGAAAATCACAGGGCGATAGGTAGTACAGACTCAGCGGTCAGGATCTGTGCTACTAAAATAAATCAGGATGTTGTTGTAGCCGGCGCAAAGAGCGCTCACGGCGAGTATGTTCACGACTCATATCCAACAAAACATCTTCAATAAAGGCCAAATGGCGATGTGAAGCTTCACGCGCTACCTCCGGCTCTCTATTAATAATAGCCTGATAAATCTGACTACGATGTTCACTTACTGCTGTTAACATCTCTTTACGAGTGTAAAGAAACTCAAAATTCTGGCGAATATTTTGCTCAAGCATTGGCACCATGCATCGTAATAGATGCAATAAAACAACATTATGAGCAGCTTCCGTAACAATTAATTGATATTGCAATACCGCTTCAGATTCAGCGACTAAATCACCCTTTTCGTGGGCTTTCAAGATGCAATCATGACTAGCTTTGATACGTTCAAGATCTTCATCGGTGCCACGTAATGCAGCATAATATGCAGCAATACCTTCAAGTGCATGGCGCGTTTCTAAAAGATCAAATTGAGATTCGGGATGTCCGCTAAGCAGTTGAGCTAAAGGATCACTAAAACTTTGCCAGAGATTGTGCTGAACAAAAGTACCACCGCCTTGGCGACGGAGTAAAAAACCTTTAGCTTCTAATTTTTGGATTGCTTCACGCAATGAAGGGCGAGATACATCAAATTGCTTCGCCAGTTCACGCTCAGGTAAGAGTTTTTCTCCCGGACGCAGAGTACCTTCTAAAATCAGATGTTCAAGCTGTTGCTCAATAACATCAGAAAGCTTAGGTTGGCGGATTTTTGTATAAGCCATATTGCTGAAAGCCATTATTGGATAACTATTACCTTAGTGATTGAGTTGTCAATTGGTAATACCAATTTAATATAACGGATAATAAAGTAACAAAGTATTCACTAACTGTCCATACAGTTGTTGAGCGAAATCATAAAAACCTGCAAATTTTAACAAATTATTTTAAAAATTCATCAAAAGTGATAACCAGATCGCATTATTCAGAAACGTCAAAAAATAAATTTTTTAACGTTTTTTAAACACATAAACAGTCAAACTGAAGCGTGACAGCAATATTATTTTGAATTTAAAATTAAAATTAATGATTTAAAATTCAATTCAACTAGTTATTTTGTTAACAAACTGCGGAAATAAGCCCAATCAAAGTGAGGCCCCGGATCAGTTTTTCTATTTGGTGCAACATCACTATGCCCAGTAATATTTTCTTCAATGGCAGGATACAGAGCAATAAGCGATTGAGTTATCTTCACTAATTGCTGATATTGCTGCTGAGTAAAATCGCATTCATCAGTACCTTCAAGCTCAATACCTATTGAGAAATCATTACATTTTTCTCTGCCTTTATATAAAGAAACGCCAGCATGCCATGCCCTCTCTGTAAAAGGCACATATTGTACAATTTCACCATCACGCCGAATAAGACAATGAGCAGATACTCTTAAACCGATTATTTCACTAAAAAAAGGATGATCTTGCTCTGATAATGTATTGGTAAAAAGTTGGTCAATATAAGGCCCACCAAATTGGCCTGGAGGCAAACTGATATTATGAACAATTAATAAAGAAGGAGACTCACCTTCAGGTCTCTTATCATGATTAGGTGAAGGAACATGTCTAGCATCGATTAGCCAACCTTGTTTTATTTCCACATCAACCCTCTTTTATTTTGTTTTAGACATTATCAATAACTTTATTAGCTCATACTCATCAATAAATGCGAACTTTCCCTCAATAATAAAGGTTAAATATGTATATCTCCTTTTTCTTTTCGATATTTTACTCAAACTTTATTTTATTTATTCGCCAATAAAGTCCTTTTTTTTCATACTTCTAGTGTCTATTACTCAAGGAGGACGCTAGATGAATGTACTTAATTATCACTCTAATGAAAATGGCTTTACCCTTATGGAACTTATGATTGTGATTGCTATCATCTCGATTTTAAGCTCTGTTGCTATTCCGGCCTATCAAGGTTATATCCAAAAAGCCGCATTAACCGATGTATTGCAAACACTGTCGCCCTATCGTTCTGCGGTAGAATTATGTCGTTATGAAAATGAGCCTCAACACTGTAATTCTGATTCAACCTTTGTGCCTCAACAATTTCGTAGTCGATATTTGTCTGATATTAATGTGTTAAACGGCGTGATTAGTGCAACTGGAAAATCTCAGCTTGATGGTCTAACGATTACAATGTCTCCAGAAAATAGAATTAACGACCTTCTTCCAGTCTGGAAAATACAATGTTCAGCAACAAATCTTACGTTGCAAAAACAGTGCAATGAAATTTTAAAATCAGATTAGTGCTTTAAATATAAAAGAGCACTCATATTGAGTGTTCTTATTATGTACTTTAAATATCGCAGACAACGCAAATAAATTAAAAAGTAAAAGTATAAAGAGGTGAAGAATGGATATCACACACTCTGCAACAGAATTTATTGAGCATCTATTACGTGAAAGTATTTTAAAACGCGTCTCTGATTTACATATAGAGCCTCAACAAACCAGTGTAAGAGTTCGCGCCAGAATAGATAATCATTTATATCTATTATCATCCCCTCCGGATGAATTCTCTGAAGAAATAGTCACTCGATTAAAGATACTTGCTAACTTAAATATTGCAGAAAAGCGGTTACCTCAAGATGGGCAATTTAGTTGGTCTTATCATGAAAAAAGATATTCAATACGAATAGCGACACTTCCCACGCTGTATGGTGAGAAAGTTGTTTTACGACTAATAAATAATTTACAACAACCAGAATTAAATCATCTAGGTTTTCAACTTTCACACTTAACGCTATTAAAAAAATATTTAAATTTACCTCAAGGAATGATTTTAGTCACAGGGCCAACGGGAAGTGGAAAAACACTCACTTTATATAGTTGTTTACACTATTTAAATAGAGAGAACCTAAATATAAATAGTGTTGAAGATCCAATTGAATTACCTTTGAAGGGGATTAATCAAATTCAAATTTCTGAAAAATCAGGGATCTCATTCACAACAATATTACGAGCATTACTACGCCAAGATCCTGACATTATTATGGTAGGTGAAATACGTGATCAATCTACAGCCGAAATGGCAATAAAAGCAGCACAAACCGGGCACCTTGTATTATCAACCTTACATACTAATTCGGCTTCATCTACAATAATGCGTCTACATAACTTAGGTATTGAAAAAGATCTTATCCATTCCTGTATTAGTTTAATTATTTCACAACGATTAGTTCGTTGTTTATGTCCACACTGTAAAATATGCTTATCCAATAAACAGCATATTAATATCAATAAAGAAATAGTCGAATTACCAAATTGGCAAGCCGTTGGTTGTCAGCAATGCTGTTCAGGCTATAATGGAAGAACGGCTATTTATGACTGTTTTGAGCCGTCAAAACAAACACATTCATCCCTTTATCACTTATTCTATTCCGGTTTTTCGTTAATAAAACAAGGGATCACAACACTTGAGGAGGTTTATCAAACGCTAGGAGATATTGAATGAAATTACAGCTAATTTATCGCTATGATGCATTAACTTATCAAGGAGAATTATGCACTGGAAAAATACTTGCGTCCTCGAATAACGAAGCATTTATTAACTTAACTCAACAACAAAAAATCCCCATAAAAATTCGTTTATATAAGATCGTTTTATTTCAAGATGCTGATAAACAATATCGAATTCAATTATTCGAACAATTAGCTTTATTACTACATTCTGGTTTAGCACTTCTTCCTGCATTAACACTATTAAAAAATGAATGTCGTTATACACATTGGCAATGTGTATTAGAAGATATTATTTTTAACTTAATGCAAGGAGGTTCTCTTTCTAAACAATTAAATCGCTATCCACTTTATTTTCCGACCTCACTAAATCGTTTTGTTCTTATTGGTGAAGAAAGTGGAAAATTAGATGAAGTGATTACGCTGCAAATAATACAGTTAAAAAAACAGCGAGAGATTGTAAAAAAAATTAAAAAATCGTTTAAATATCCTGTCTTTTTACTGACTATATTAGTTTTTATTACCAGTATTATGTTGCTTTATGTTTTACCTGAATATCAGTCCTTATACAGCGCCTTTAATACAGAACTTCCTCATTTAACATTAATCCTGATTAATTTTTCACAATGGCTTACTGATTATATCAGTATGATAGCGTTTATCTTCTTCGGTTTAATATTTTTTTATCGTTTAATTCGTTACTCTTTATCACCCTTTTATTTCGCTGAACAAGCTCTTCTTCTTCATACTCCCTATTTAGGTAAACTTTTAAAATATCAGCAATTACATCTTATTTTTCAAATAGTCAGTATTACACAACAAGCAGGATTACCTTTATTACAAAGCTTAAAAATAGGAACAGAACAACTTTCACATCCTATTTATAAACAACTCCTTTCTAAAATGAGTGATCACATTATACAAGGTAAATCGTTGAGCTTATTTATGAAAAATGAGCCACTCTTTACGCCTATTTGTTATCAGTTTATTATTTGTGCAGAAAACTCTGGGCAATTGCTCTATTTTTGTCAGCAATTAAGTGATTGGTTTTATCATCAACTCGATGAGCAATTAAATACCATTAGTGCTTGGTTAGAGCCAATACTTATGACGGTCATCGCATTGATTATTGGTACATTAATCATTGCTATGTATCTTCCTATATTACAGTTAGGTGATACTATACAGTGAGTCACAATTTTTATGAGTGAGAGGCTGTTACTATGTTTTGCACTAACTCATTGATTGATGGTAATTCTATCACATATTATCAGGTAGGATGTTAGGGTAGCAGAAAATCACCTATCATAATAACCGAATAAAACCCAAATATTGCGGTTATTATCTTGTGATAAAAACAAAATTAGGCTTTAGAATACCTAGACTAATAGTAAATTTTAATTCATTAAAAACAGATAAACTCAAATGGCTTATACGGTTGCTCTTACAGGCGGAATAGGCAGCGGTAAAACTACCGTTGCTAATACTTTTGCCTCATTAGGTGTACCTCTTGTTGATGCTGATATTATTGCTCGATTAGTGGTAGAGCCTCACTCCTTAGGACTAAATGCATTGCATCAACATTTTGGTGACTGCATTTTACTACCCGATGGCTCATTAAACCGAGCGCTGTTGCGCCAGATTATTTTTGAAAATAATGAAGAAAAAGATTGGGTTAACAATCTTCTCCATCCATTGATACAGCAAGAGACTCAAAAACAGATACAGCAAATTAATGCGCCCTATCTTATTTGGGTTGTTCCATTATTAATAGAAAATAAATTAACGCATCTCGCCTCTCGTGTTCTTGTTGTTGATGTGACACAGGAAGAGCAAATAGAAAGAACCATGAAACGAGATGGCGTAAGTCGAGAGCAAGTTCTCAATATTTTAAAAGCTCAAGCTCAAAGACAAGAACGATTAGCCGTCGCTGATGATATTATTGAAAATCACGATAATAGCCAACATATGATTGAAAAAGTTAAGCAACTTCATCAGCATTACTTAGAATTAGCTCAACAAGCGTTACAGGACAATTGCCATGAGTGATGACATCACAACAATCATCTTCGAACATCCCCTCAATGAAAAAATGCGTTCATGGCTTAGAATTGAAAACTCATTGATTCAAATTAACAGTTTTAGTGCAATTGATTCATTACCCACGGCTCTCTCGTTTTTCCGTGCGATATCAGAATTTATTGAAGTACTTGATCGTGGCGAAATCCGCGCTGAATTACTTAAAGAATTAGAAAAAAGACAAAAAAAATTACAGCAATGGCTTTCATTTCCTAATGTTGATAAAGCAATTGTCACTCAAATTATTGATGAATTAGCTGAAAATGCAATTGTATTAAGTAAAGCTCCTCGCATTGGTCAACATTTAAAACAAGATAAAGTCATCAATTTAGTTAAACAGCGCCTAAGTATTCCTGGTGGATGTTGTAACTTTGATGTACCAGCATTACATTTGTGGTTAAGCTTACCTCAAGCAATTCGTGATGAAAGATTACAAAGCTGGCTGACGGGGTTATTGCCATTACAAAATGCATTAAATAGTTTACTTATGCTTATTCGCCAATCAGATACATTTAAGCCCGTTCTCAGTCACCGTGGTTTTTATCAAGACAGTGCTGAAGAAGCTGAATTGCTACGTGTTAAAATAGCCATCGAACACCAAATCTATCCTCAAGTCTCTGGGCACAAAAATCGCTATGCGATCCGCTTTTTACCACTTGATAGTGAGAATGGAACAGTACCTCTAGATCTACCTTTTGAGATCGCTTGTTGCTAACATTATGTTTATTGATATGAGCATAAATCGCACCAATGAAATCTAGGAGAGATAATGAGCGAAGAATTAGTTGTAAAATGTCCAACCTGTCAAACAGAAGTTGTTTGGAATGAAAGTAGCCCTTATCGCCCTTTTTGTAGTAAGCGTTGCCAACTTATTGATTTAGGTGAATGGGCTGATGAATCAAAGCGTATTCCAAGCCAAAGTGATATTAATGATAGTGATGATTGGAGTGAAGCTCCGCAATATGAGCCTAAAGACATCTAACTTTCTAATTCTACACATAAAAAATAGCCACTCAATCGAGTGGCTATTTTATTTATAAACGCTTATTTAACACTATTCTACTTTTGCAATAATGCCACAATGGTGCGGTTTGCAGGTGGGAAATCATCAGCATTTAACGATCCAATAGATGTCCACTTAAATTCTTGTCCTTCTTTACCATATGGCTCATTATTCCATTGCGTGACTAAGAAAAAAGATAAAGTAATGTGTCTATCTGGAAAATCATGCTCTACCGTTTCAAAAAGTGAGCATTGCGTTACATCAATACCAATTTCTTCTTGTAATTCACGGAATAGCGCCTGTTCTGGAGTCTCTTTATCTTCTAATTTTCCCCCGGGAAATTCCCAAAATCCCCCCATATGCGATTTTAGAGGACGTTGTGTGATAAAGACATTATTGTGTTGATCACAAATAATACCCGCAGCAATATGTAGCTTCTTCTTATCCATTATAGACAACCTATTGAATATTAACGTCATTATAACATCTTAGTGTTATTATAACGCATATCCAACCGTGCTACTCTGGTTTTCTTTCCCTTGCTATCTTGATTAATTAACGATAAATAGGTAACAAACCAAACTGTGCTAATGTTTGGCAAATAATCCCTACGGCACCAAAAGCGATAACTGAATAAATTAATCCTTTACCTCCCCACACTTTAAAGCCTGAGTTGGGAAATTTATCTCGCGCTTTCAGTGCCATAACTGCAGGACAGATAATTGCCCAGATACAAGCAGCCGTACCTGCATACGCAATTGCAATATAATTGAAGGTTCTTTATTAACCGACTTATTTTCTATTTTTTAGTCCTTACTAAAATAAGGATAGAGCTATCACATTGCACGAGAGCCATTATTATTGTGGAGTATTATTTATTTGATAGGTTTTAATATAGCAGTAAAGTGTCTTAACACAGGTGGTTCATATTCGAATTCAAGACCTTTAATTCAACGTGTGCTGCTGTTGTGTCAAAATGGAAATGAGAAATAAATACAGGATTTTTCGCTTTTCCATCTTTTTGTTTATCTTTTAATAATACTGGAAAAAGAATATTAAATATATTTTGGATGGATATAAAAAAGGATTATTTTTCAGGAAAGAAGAAGGCGAGTTCAGAATCAATATTAAACCATTTATTCAATCTGAAGAAACCTCTTAATATTATTAAGACATTAAATGATGAGAACATACTTTAACCCTTAATAGTCAGGAAACAGTACAATTTACACGCTAATTTATATAACAGTTAAACACGATTAGTAATTTAACAATAAAGTCCTAATCTTTTAACCACCCATTTTATTCATTTAAATGAAATAATAATTCATGAAATATTTATTCCAAAATAAAACATTAATAAACTTATAAACAACAAATGAAAAGCTAATTAGCACTTTATTTTTATATTTTTGAATCTCCTCTCATTATTTATCTTCTCATTATAAAAAATGAAAAAATTTTAATTAACATTACTGAATTGATGATAGTTTAAGCAATAAGAAAAATAACACTGAAGATTATCACTATGAAAATCAATACACTAGACACCCTTAAAATTAATCATTTGTTTAATCAATACAATTTGAGATGTTAATCATTTTAGTTATATCGCTATTTAATATCGAAAGAGATGAAAATTTATCTTTATTTCATCTATTTTTAATTTCTTTTCATATTGAGAGTACTCAGTATTTATTATTCTAAAATTAACGATAATATAAAAACATTAATTATTATCTTTCTATATTTAAGCAATATTATTTATATTTGAATTAATACCTTTATATTGAGGTAAAATGAGAAAAAAAGTTATTTTATTAACACTATTAAGTGGATTATCAACCACTGGATTAACAGCAAATGACACCGGTTATTCAGGCTCGATGGGAGAATCGCGGCGCGCATTACAAGAGAGTCAACGTGAAATAAATCAACTTATTGAACAAAATCGCTATCAACAACTTCAAGAAAATGCATTAGAGGTTTCACCTTCCCCCACACTTATTACTGAATCAGAACATTGTTTGCCTATTAATGGAGTTTATGTTCAAGGAATTACTTTACTTGATGAAAAAGATCTTGATTCCTTAACACCATTACCAGAGCAATGTATAAAAAGTGCTGACGTTAATCGTTTAATCAAAGAGTTAACTCAACGTTATCTTCAACATGGCTATATTACTGCCAGAATTCAATTTTTACGTCCTAATCAAGAACAACAACTTGGGTTGTATGTTATTGAAGGTTTTATTGAAAAAATAGAAGGTGGCGATCGAGGCGTTAACACCGCATTACTTTTCCCTCATATTGAAGGAGAACCTCTTGAACTCTCAAAATTGGATCAAGGGCTTGATCAAGCAAACCGCTTACAATCGAATAAAGTTAAATTAGATATATTGCCTGGTACGCAATTAGGTGGCTCCATTATTCAGCTCTCCAATCAGCGACAAGCACCATGGCACCTAAATATTTCGAGTGATAATTATGGACAAAAAAACTCGGGGCGCTGGTTAGTTCGAACGAATGCAAGCTTAGACAGCCCATTGGGGTTATCTGATTTTGTTAGCTTAAACGCTAGCATTACCACTGATAAACCCAATACACGTTTTAATCGTGCTTACACCCTACTCTATTCTTTACCTTATGGCGCATTGACATTCAGTACTTTTGGTAGCTATTCCGAGTATGAATTTCATCAAGCATTACAAACACGTACCGTACGTTTGTCTGGAGATACAACACAAGTTGGTTTAAGGGGCGATTACGCGTTTTATCGTAGTCAAAAGCAGATTGATACCTTAAATATGCAGGTAACACATAAACAAATACGCAACTATTTCAGCCAAATTCGCCTTGATTTAAGTAGCCCTGCACTTACAACAGTAGAGCTAGGTATCAACCATTTACATATTATTCAAAATGGTGTTATCAGTGCGAATTTAAGTGCAGAAAAAGCCATTGGTTGGTTTGGTGCAGACGAATCACCTCGTGTTACTAATGGCGATGGTAATGACTATCGCTTTACAAAAGTTAAGCTTTTTGCCAATTGGCAA
This sequence comes from Proteus penneri, assembly GCF_003144535.1. Lineage (GTDB taxonomy): Bacteria > Pseudomonadota > Gammaproteobacteria > Enterobacterales > Enterobacteriaceae > Proteus > Proteus penneri. Next base: position 201,532 of record NZ_PHFJ01000004.1, read on the forward strand.
CATCGTTTTGCTATATCGAATTCTACATTTTTATTCAATAGCGCCTTCTTTGGCCAATATAGCCCTGACACCTTACCGGGAGTGGAATGGCTAAGTTTAACGGATAAAAATGCGATCCGCGGTTTTGATCAAAGTACACTTTCTGGCGATAACGGCGGCTATTTGCGCAATACGCTTTCTTATCCTTATCGAATAAATACCTTTTCAATCACCCCTCGAATTGGCCTAGATGCAGGTCGTGTTCAACAACATGGCAACTATGAAGGATGGCGTAGTGGTTATGGACTAAGTTCAGGCTTAAATCTTCAATATCAAAAAGCACAATTCGATATCGAAGTCGCTAAGGGGCATTTGCTTTACAACCAAACGAATTCCAATAAAACCAAAGACCCTACTCAAGTGTTAGTTAGATTTTCATATTTATTTTGATTCACACTCATAGCAATAAACGGAGAAAACTCTATGAAATCAAAAAACTTCAAGCTCTCTCCTTCGGGTAGGCTTGCTGCATCTTTAGCGATTATTTTCGTATCACTAAATGCATATGCTGGCGGTATTGTTCCTGATGCGGGCAATCAAGGACCAAATGTTTCATCAGTTAATGGTGGTACTCAAGTCATTAATATCGTTACACCGAATAACGAAGGTATTTCTCATAACCAATATCAAGATTTTAATGTAGGCAAACCTGGCGCCGTATTTAACAATGCCTTAGAAGCTGGGCAATCACAGCTTGCTGGACAACTCAATGCCAATAGTAACTTAAACGGACAAGCTGCTTCTTTAATTTTAAATGAAGTTGTTAGTCGAAATCCTTCATTCTTATTAGGTCAACAAGAAGTTTTTGGTATAGCGGCGGAATATGTACTTTCTAACCCAAATGGAATTACCTGTGATGGATGCGGTTTTATCAATACCAGTCGCTCTTCTTTAGTTGTAGGTAATCCACTGTTTGAAAATGGTGAATTAAAAGGTTATAGCACGCTGAATAATACAAATTTACTTTCTATTGGTAAAAATGGATTACATGCACCTCGTCTTTTAGATTTAATTGCACCTCGCATTGATAGCCGAGGTAAAATAACCGCAGCTGAGATTTCTGCATTAACAGGTCAAAACACGTTCTCTCAACGTTTTGATATTCTTTCATCACAAAAACCTACGTCAGCTTTAGACAGTTATTTCTTTGGAAGTATGCAATCTGGTCGTATCCGTATTATTAATACCGCAGAAGGAAGTGGTGTTAAATTAGCCGGTAAATTTGTTGCTGATAATGAATTAAGTGTTAGAGCGGACAATATTCAAACGGATAGCCAAGTTCGTTATGACAGTTACGACAAAGAGGGTAGTGAAAACTATCAAAATTACCGTGGCGGTATTGCTGTTAATAGCAGTGGTTCTAGCCAGACTCTGACAAAAACAGAGTTAAAAGGTAAAAATATCACTTTGGTCGCTGATAATAAAAACCAAATCAAAGCCTCTGATTTAATGGGTGATGATATTTTATTACAAGGCGCCCATTTAACTGTTGATGGCAAACAGTTACAGCAAAAGGACACCGATACCGACAATCGTTGGTTCTATTCTTGGCAATATGATGTCACTAAAGAAAAAGAGCTAGTACAGCAAGTTGGTAGCCATATTGAGGCGAAAAATAGTGCAACATTAACAGCGACTAAAGGTGATGTCACACTTGAAGGTGCAAAAGTTAATGCAGGTAATACTCTGGCAATTAATGCCAATAAAGATATTAATATCAATGGATTAGTTGAAAAAGAAAATCGTAGTGAAAATGGCTATAAACGTAACCACACTTCTCGTTTAGAGACAGGAAGTTGGAGCAATAGCCATCAAACAGAAACCTTAAAAGCAAGTGAGCTGACCGCAGGTAAGACACTAGGTTTAAATGCCGAAGGGTCTGTTACCGCTCAAGGCGCAAAATTACATTCTAATGAGAATGTTGTCGTCAACGCTAAAGAGAACATCAATCTTAATGTTCAAAATACCAACAATGATAAAACCGTAACCGACAATCATGTTGTTTGGGGCGGGATCGGTGGTGGTAATAATAAGAACAATAACAACAAACAAGAAGTCAGCCATTCAACACAATTAACGGCCAATGGACAACTGTTACTTGCAGCAGATAACAGTGTCAAAGTTACAGGCAGCCAAGTGAAAGGCAACCAAGGCGCATTTGTTAAAACGACTCAAGGTGATGTTGTTATTGATAATGCGATTAGCGAAATCATCACTAAAACAGATGAACGTACAGGTACTGCATTTAACATCACTAAAAACTCCCACAAGAATGAAACTAACCAACAGCATTCAACTGGTAGTGAATTAGTTTCAGATACAGAGTTAACTGTGGTCAGCGGCAAAGATGTTAATGTGATTGGTAGCTTAATAAAAAGTGCCGACGAGTTAGGTATTGAGTCTTTAGGTGATATCAACGTTAAATCTGCACAACAAACCACGAAAATCAATGATGAAAAAACATCATTAGAGATCACTGGTCACGCTAAAGAAGTTGAAGATAAACAATATAGTGCTGGTTTTCATATCACTCATACATCCAATAAAAGCAATAGCACAGAGACAGAACAAATCGGTTCTACCCTCAGTGGTGGCAGTGTTAAAGTTCAAGCGGATAAAGATGTCACTTTTGCTGGTTCTGACTTAAAAACAACAGCAGGTAATGCCACTGTTTCAGGTGACAATGTTGCTTTTGTTTCAACAGAAAACAAAAAAGAGACTGACAGTACAGATAGAACCATTTCAGGTGGATTTAGCTATACCGGTGGCGTTGATAAAATCGGTAACAAAGCTGATTTCCAATATGACCAACAGCATACAACAACCGAAATCACCAAAAATAAAGGTAGCGAAACGCAAGTTGCGGGTGATTTAACTATCACTGCAAACAATGATGTAACACACCAAGGTGCATCACACAAAGTTGATGGCACTTATAAAGAATCGGGTGAAAATATCAATCACCTTGCTGCCAATGATAGTGCAACATCTAAAACAGATACTTTAAATATCGGTATCGATGTAGGTGTTAATCTTGATTATAGTGGTGTTACTAAACCAATTAAGAAAGCTGTAGAAGACGGGATTGATACCACAAAACCGGGAAGTAATACGGATTTAGATAAAAAAATCACCGCTAAAGATGCCATTAACAATCTTGCTAACTTAAGTAGTTTAGAAGCACCTAATGTAGGTGTTGAAGTTGGAGTGAAAGGTGGCGGAAGCCAGAAATCACAAAACGATACCCAAGCAGTTTCAACATCAATTACTGCCGGTAATATTAATACTGACAGCAATAACACCTTACATGACCAAGGAACTCATTATCAATCAACTCAAGGTGATGTTACGCTAACTGCTAACACTCATACTAGTGAAGCAGCGCAAAATAAACACCAACAGTCCTTCCATGAAACAACGGGAGGTGGTCAAGTTGGTGTCAGTACCAAAACAGGCTCTGACATTACCGTAGCAATTAAAGGTGAAGGTAAAACCACTGACACTAGTTTAACGACAACAAAAGCTGAAGGTAGCCAGTTTAATTCAGCTGGCAATATCAATATTAATGTACGTGATGATGCGCATTATGAAGGCACTAAATTTGACGCTCGCGATGGCAAAACTGTCATAAATGCAGGCGGTGATCTAACGCTTGCACAAGCAACAGATACTCATTCTGAAAATCAACATAATGTAAATGGTAGTGCAAACCTGAAAGTAGGTACAACACCAGACAGTAAAGATTATGGTGGTGGCTTTAACGCAGGTGGGACAAATCATCAAAAAGATCAGACAACAGCGAAAGCGGGTTCAGTGAATGGCTCACAAGGTATTGAGTTAAATTCAGGTCATAATCTGACTTTGCAAGGAACTCATCTAACCAGTGAAAATGATGTTGCTCTGACGGCAACGAATAAAGTTGATTTCAAAGCAGCAGAATCTCAACGTACTGAAACAGGTAAAAACTTATCAGGCGGATTACAAGCAGGATTTGGCCAGAAAACGGGAGAGAAATCCTCTTCTGTCAATGGGTTAGGTGGCGCTGAATTAGCCATTGGTAAGCAAGATGAGAAAACAGTTTCTCGTGACGGTGGAACAATTGCTAATCAAGGCAATTTAACCGTTAACGGTAGCTCTGTTAATCTTCAAGGAACTAAAGTTAATAGCAAAGATACGCAATTAACTTCTCAATCTGGTGACACCACACTGACATCAGCACAATCCACAGATTACAAAAGTAATTGGGGAACAGATATCTCTTTAAATGGCAAACAAACCAATACCACGCCAAAAGAAGTGACCGAAGAAAACCCAGCCACCTCTATCCATAATATTGGTGGCAAAGTTTTAGTACACGTTGAAGATCAACAAAAATCTACTCACCAAAATACCTCCGTAGAAACTGGCTCCTTAACTATAAATAGTGACAAAAACCTCACTCTTTCTGGTGCAAATGTTTCCGCGGATAATATAACGGGTAATGTAGGCGGTGATTTTACGGTAACGAGTCAAAAAGACAGCGATCGCCACGTTAATGTTGATGTAAATGTTGGTTACAACCACAACAATGATCCTAAATCTAGCCAAGTTAATAAAACCGCTGAAGCAGGTGGATCACTATTAGAAGACACTATCAAAGAAACTATTGATTCAGGTATTAAATCTGCAACTGATGTTATCTCTGATAAATACAATTCTCTTTCTTCTGCTATCGCAGATAAAACGGGGATCAGTGGCGAAACAAAAACCAAAATTGATAAAGGCGTTGGAACAATAGGTAATGGTATCAAAAATATCGTAACAGGCGCTGAAGGCCATACGGCGAACGCGGATATTAAAGTTTCTCATATTGATAATGATGCAGTTACCCAAACCACAACCTTAACAAGCAAAAATGCTATTTCATTAAATGTAAGTGGTACAACTCAACTTACAGGCGCTGAAATTAAAAGTGAGCAAGGCCAGGTTGATTTGGGCGGTAGCAGCGTTCAATTAAATAATATTGAAGGCCATCAATATGAAGCCGGAGCAGATCTTGATCTGAAATCATCTGCTGTTGATCTAGTGAAACAACTTGCAGGTGGTGACTTATCATTAAAATCACCTGTTAAAGTTAATGAAACAGTAAATACAAAATCGTCTATTTCTGAAAAGTAATAGACACATGATAAAAGAGTAATGCCTATTCTTTTGTAAACTAAACCCGCTTGTTATTACAATAAGCGGGTTTTATAGATCAATTCAAAATAAAAAAACAGAATACAATCTGTAAATAACAAAAAAGACCCACTGATGACTGAGTGGATCTTTTTTAATCAGTGCATTACACACTTGTTATCAGGATAAATAAATTAACCTAACTGACCATGACAATGTTTAAATTTCTTACCTGATCCACAAGGGCATGGTTCATTACGACCCACTTTTTTACCTGCAGCCACTTGACCATCAACTGCTGACATTTGAGACTCTTTTGTCACTTCATGGCTTAATTGTTGCTGTTTAGCTAAACGCTCTGCTTCTTCACGACGACGACGTTCTAACTCTTCAACTTCTTCAGGTAAACGAACTTGTACTTTGCTTAGTGTGCTGATCACTTCATATTTCAGTGATTCTAACATATTAGCAAACATCGCGAACGATTCACGTTTGTACTCTTGTTTTGGATCTTTTTGTGCATAACCACGTAAATGGATACCTTGACGCAAATAATCCATTGCTGCTAAGTGCTCTTTCCACAGTGAATCTAGCGTTTGTAACATCACGCCTTTTTCAAAGTTACGCATCATTTCAGCACTAACGATTTCTTCTTTCGCTTTATAAACTTCGATAGATTTTTCTAAAATACGCTCACGTAATGTTTCTTCGTGTAATTCAGGCTCTTTATCTAACCACTCTTTGATTGGAAGATTTAAATCAAAGTCTTTTTGTAGACATGCCGTTAAACCTTCAATATCCCACATTTCTTCCAGTGATTGAGGTGGAATATAGTTATCAATCATTGAAGTGAAGACGTCTTGACGAATGCTATCGATAGTTTCGCTTACATCTGCCACATCCAGTAATTCATTACGCTGAGTATAGATTGCACGACGCTGATCATTCGCTACATCATCATATTCAAGCAGTTGCTTACGAATATCAAAGTTGCGGTTTTCTACTTTACGCTGTGCGTTTGCTATTGCTTTAGTTACCCAAGGGTGCTCAATCGCTTCGGTCTCATTCATGCCTAATTTACGCATCATGCCAGACACTTTGTCTGAAGCAAAAATACGCATTAAAGAGTCTTCCATAGACAAATAGAAACGAGAAGAACCTTCATCCCCTTGACGACCCGCACGACCACGTAACTGGTTATCAATACGACGAGATTCATGACGCTCAGTACCAATAATATGTAAACCACCTGATGCTAATACGGCATCATGGCGCTCTTTCCATTTAGCTTTGATTTCTTCGATTTGCTCTTCCGTTGGCTCTTCAAGTTTAGCCACTTCAGTTTGCCAACTCCCCCCTAACACGATATCAGTACCACGACCCGCCATGTTAGTTGCAATAGTTACCGCTGAAGGTAAACCTGCGTTAGCAATAATATCCGCTTCCATTGCGTGGAATTTCGCATTCAGCACGTTATGGTGAACATTCGCTTTAGTCAGCGCTTTAGAAATCTCTTCTGATTTTTCAATTGAGATAGTACCAACAAGTACAGGTTGGCCATTCTTGGTACGCTCACGAATATCTTCAATAATGGCCGCAAATTTACCTTGCTCATTCATATAAACTAAGTCAGGGAGATCTTTACGCACCATTGGACGATTAGTTGGGATAACAATGGTTTCTAAGCGATAGATAGAGTTAAATTCAAACGCTTCAGTATCCGCAGTACCCGTCATCCCTGCTAATTTTTCGTATAAACGGAAATAGTTTTGGAATGTGATTGACGCTAATGTCTGGTTCTCATTTTGGATCTTCACACCTTCTTTTGCTTCAACGGCTTGGTGTAAACCATCGGACCAGCGACGGCCTTGCATTGTACGACCAGTATGTTCGTCAACAATGATCACTTCGCCATCTTTAACGATGTAGTCAACATCTTTAGTAAATAGAGCATGAGCACGCAATGCCGCTGTCACATGATGCATGAGCATAATATTAGCTGGTGAGTATAAAGACTCGCCTTCTTTCATCATGCCAGCATCGGCTAATAACCCTTCAATTTTAACCAGACCGCGTTCTGTGATATTCACTTGACGTGTTTTTTCATCAACAGAGTAATCACCTTCGCCTTGGAAAGTATCTGAATCTTCTTTTTCTTGAGAAACCAAATGAGGGATCACTTTGTTCATTTGGATATAAAGCTCAGAGCTATCTTCTGCTGGGCCTGAAATAATCAGAGGTGTACGTGCTTCATCGATTAAGATTGAGTCAACCTCATCCACTAATGCGTAGTGTAATTTACGTTGAACACGCTCTTGAGGACTAAATGCCATGTTGTCACGTAGATAGTCGAAACCGAATTCATTGTTCGTACCATAAGTGATATCAGCATTATAAGCTTCGCGTTTTACTGGTGGCGCCATATTTGGCAAGTTGATACCAACGCTTAAACCTAAGAATTCAAACAGAGGACGGTTATTTTCGGCGTCACGTTGTGCAAGATAGTCATTAACAGTAACAACGTGAACCCCTTTACCTGATAGCGCATTTAAGTATGCAGGTAATGTTGCCGTTAATGTTTTACCTTCACCTGTGCGCATTTCAGCAATACAACGTTCATTTAGAACCATACCACCAATTAACTGCACATCGAAGTGGCGCATACCAAAGACACGTTTACTTGCTTCACGAACAGTCGCAAACGCTTCTGGTAAAATATCTTCTTCTTTTTCACCGTTTTTTAAACGCTCACGAAATTCATTTGTTTTCGCTTTTAGCTCAACGTCGGTGAGTTTTTCAAACTCTGGCTCTAGTTTATTAATTTCATTAACAACTTTTCGCATACGACGGATTGTACGATCATTACGACTACCAAAAATTTTGGTTACAATTTTACCTAACATAAATCTTTATTCTCATTTATGGCGTGAAACGCCGAAAAAAGCCTCTGTATCGATAAACAGAGATAATCATAATCTTATTAGATTAAGTGACCCAATTAAGCTGTTAGGTAAGGCCCTGCACGAATACCGCGGATTTGTGCAAGCCATAATCCGGTATGATAAGAATTTGTATTCTGTACTAAAACATAGCCAGAAAGAGGAAGGTTGCTTAATGCAGATGATGGAGTCTCTGTTAATAAGGCATACAGCGTATCAAGCATAACCGCTGCAACATTAGAAACAGGTAACGGTTCATCTTTTACTTTAACCATCAATTCTGGTGAATTAATGGTGAATGCAAAAGAGAGCTGTTTAATCACATTTTTTACTGCGTGTTGTTGCCAGTAATTAAAGGTGAAGGATGAAGCAGGATTCTGTACACTTTGACGTAAGAATAAGTTATCAAACGCAATAAGTGCCTGACTTTGACGGTTTTGAGATGAAGGGGTATCAGTTTGCTGTGGATTCTCGGCATGAGCAGACAACAGCGAAGGTATTCCAATACCTGCTGCTACCATCCCTAAAAGCAGATGCGACCAAAAATATCGCCTGCCAAACTGTCGCCAAAAACTTATAATTCTCATTAACCTTCGTTGCTCATTAATTTTTATTTTGTGGAGTCAAAATCTATGCGGGATAGTTACCCACAATCATTGGAAAAAATCTTCATTGAACTTGAAGGTTCCAACAAGAGTACATTACAACTTATACAACAGCGCGCAACAATTTTACTAAAATTAAATCGCGCCGTCATGGCTCTTTTACCCGTTCCTTTACGAGATAAGTGCCGTGTCGCAAATTATCGCAACGCTATTTTAATTATTGAAGTTGCAAACGCAAGTTGGTTAACTCGCTTACGTTATGAAACCCCATCATTACTTTCTGCATTGAGACAAGAAATTTTACCATCCTTATCCTCAATAGACATCAAAATAAATCCCTCTTTAGGAATAAAACAGGAAAAAAGATCTTTAATATCATCATTAAAAGAGCAAGCACCGATAAAGAGACGTCACTTAAGTTTAGAAAGCGCACAGTCATTAAAGTATTTGGCAGAAAAAAGCCCGAAGAAATTAAGAGAGAAATTAGAACGGTTGGCTGCACTTGCCGGAGAGAGTACAAGTACAGCCAAAGATGAACGTTAATTAGAGATAATTAACGTACTTTCCTTCACAGGAATTAAGCAAAGACCATTGAGGGAGCTTTGAAGGCTACTGGCATTTGCGCTTCGTCTTCAAATGTGACAAATTCCCATGCAGATTCTTTTGCTAATACAGCTTGGAGCAATTTATTGTTTAGTGCGTGACCTGATTTAAACGCGGTGAATTCACCGATAATGTTATAGCCACACATAAATAAATCACCGATTGCATCCAACATTTTGTGACGAACAAACTCATCTTCAAAACGCAGGCCATCATCGTTGAGAACACGATAGTCATCAACTACGATTGCGCAATCGAAGCTTCCGCCTAAACACAATCCTTTAGATTGCAGATATTCGATATCACGCATAAATCCAAAAGTACGAGCACGGCTAATTTGGCTCATAAAAGATTCAGCGGAGAAATCTAGTTTATAACGCTGTGTACTTGAATCAATGGCTGGGTGATTAAAATCGATAGTAAAATCTAATTTAAACCCATTGTATGGGCGCATCTCTGCCCATTTATCACCATCTTCTACACGTACGGTTTCTTTGATTCGAATGAATTTCTTCGCTGTACGAAGTTCTTCGATACCTGCATCAAGTAACAAGAAAACAAAAGGTGCCGCACTTCCATCCATAATTGGGATTTCAGGTGCATTCACTTCAATTACAATATTATCAATGCCTAAACCAGCCAGTGCTGCGTTTAAATGCTCAACGGTTGATATACGCACATCGTCTTCGTTAACTAAGCAAGTACATAACATAGTGTCACGAACTGATTTTGCGTCTGCTGGAAAATCCACCGGTGGATTTAAGTCAGTACGACGGTAGATGACCCCAGTGTTTGCTGGCACCGGACGCATTGTAAGCGTAACTTTTTTACCCGTGTGAAGTCCCACACCAGTTGCTTGTACAATTCGTTTTAATGTCCGTTGTTTGATCATCATTTTATCTCGCAATGTTATCCGTCCTACCAATCATTATACTTATAATTGGCAGGACAGTTTAGCACAAAAAGCGGAGATGCCAATCTTTTTGGCGATTAATCAGCCTGTTTTCTCAAGAACGCAGGGATATCTAAATAATCCGGTTCTTTGTTTGACTGAGTAGATTGTTCGTTAACGGCTTTTGCAGCAGGCTTACTTTCTTCTACGGAAGAGAAAGAAGACATGCTGTTTTGCATTTGCTGGTAACGATTCTCCATTGCGCTTTGCTGATTCTGTTTATTAGTTACTAGGGTAATTTCTGGACGTTTGTCCATGCCAATACCTGTTGCAACAACAGTTACACGCAATTCATCATTCATTTCTGGGTCAAGAGATGTACCAATAACCACAGTCGCATTATCTGATGCAAATGCACGAATGGTATTACCCACTGTTTCAAATTCATCAAGACGTAAATCAAAACCTGCGGTGATGTTGACTAACACACCACGTGCGCCAGATAAGTCGATATCTTCCAATAATGGACTTGATATCGCCATCTCTGCGGCTTCTTCAGCACGATCTTCGCCTTTCGCAGCACCTGAGCCCATCATGGCATAACCCATTTCAGACATCACAGTTCTTACGTCAGCAAAGTCAACGTTCATTAAACCAGGGCGAGTAATAAGTTCAGCGATACCTTGAACGGCGCCTTTTAATACATCATTAGCTGCGCCGAACGCATCTAATAATGAAATTCCACGACCAAGTACTTTTAATAATTTGTCATTTGGAATAGTGATTAATGAGTCAACGTGTTTTGATAACTCAGTAATACCTTGCTCAGCAAATGCCATGCGTTTTTTGCCTTCAAAATTAAAAGGCTTAGTCACCACAGCAACAGTCAAAATACCTAATTCTTTCGCCACTTCTGCGACAACAGGCGCAGCACCAGTACCAGTACCACCGCCCATACCCGCTGCGATAAAGACCATATCAGCACCTTCAAGTGCTGCACGTAATCCTTCGCGATCTTCCTCAGCAGCATTACGGCCTACTTCAGGATTTGCACCTGCACCTAAGCCTTTCGTAATGGCATTACCAATTTGGATAGTCTGTCCGACCGCTGTTTTACGTAGCGCTTGAGCATCCGTATTGACTGCAAAGAAATCTACGCCTTCAATACGTTCACGAACCATGTGCTCAACCGCATTACCGCCGCCGCCACCAACGCCGATGACTTTGATCACCGCATCGTTGGTTAATTCCATAGGTTCAAACATAATTTCTCTCCGTTTTGTGCCTTCTCAGGGCCGCTTGCTCAAACGACCTCTTTTAAAATTTGTCTGATTATTAAAACTCTCTTTTTAGCCAGCCAGTGAGTTTCTTAAATAAACCACTGACAGCAGAGCGTTTCTCGGTTTCAGTTTCCTCACCAAAGTGAGACTCTTTACCGTAATGCAAAAGCCCAACCGCTGTTGAGTAGTAGGGGTCCTGCGCATAATCTGTTAGCCCGGTAATATTTAACGGTTTACCGATCCGTACTTGTGTGTGAAAAACACGTTGAGCACATTCAACAAGTCCATCAATCTGTGCAGCACCACCTGTTAGCACAATACCTGCCGCTAAATGATGCTTAATCCCTTGCTGGCGTAACTGTTCTTGAACTTTTAAAATCTCTTCATTAACAAGATTAAGCAGTTCGGTATAACGAGGCTCAATCACCTCAGCAAGAGTTTGTCGTTGCAGACTTCTTGGTGGTCTACCTCCGACGCTTGGAACTTCAACATTTTCATCTTTACCAACTAAAGATCCTAATGCACAACCATGGCGAACTTTGATAGCTTCAGCATCATTTGGCGGAGTGCCAAACGCATAGGCGATATCACTGGTTACAACATTTCCTGCATAAGGAATAACGCGGGTATGTCTTAATGCGCCACCGGTATAAATAGCGATATCCATTGTACCGCCACCAATATCAACAACACATACACCTAATTCACGTTCATCTTCTGTTAATACAGCGAAACTTGAAGCGAGTCCCGCGAAAATCAGTTGATCCACTTTTAACCCACAGCGTTCAACTGCTTTTACAATATTCTTTGCCATATCGTTATGGCAGGTAATTAAATGAACTTTAGCCTGCATACGCACGCCCGATAATCCAACTGGGTTTTTGATCCCTTCTTGATAATCAATGGCATACTCTTGCGGTATAACGTGTAAAACACGGTGTTCATCTTTTACTTTGACGGATTTTGCGGTATGAACCACACTATCAACATCATCTTGAGTCACTTCTTCTTCTGAAATTGGCACCATACCAATCTCATTTTGGCAACTGATATGCTTGCCTGATAACGCCAAATATACTGAAGATATTTGACAGTCAGCCATCAACTCAGCCTGATCTACCGCCCGTTGCACACATTTTACGACAGATTCGAGATCATTAACGCCACCTTTATCCATGCCCCGAGATGGACAACTTCCCACCCCGATAATATTCACTACACCATCAGGCAGGATCTCACCGACAAGGGTGGCTACTTTGGCCGTACCAATCTCAAGACCAACTACTAATTTTCTGTCCGTCGCTTTGATCATTATTGTTCTGCCTTCGCCGTCATCGTGTCATCTGCCACGTCTTGTTTATTCATTCTCAAGTAATAAAGGAGCCCATCCGACTGCACCACCGCTGTCATAACGCAGATCTACGTAATCAACACGTTTATCTGTTTGTTGTTGCAGTATCGGATACAACTCAATAAAGCGAGCGATCCGTTTTTCGTTATCCTTACGTCCTAGCTCCAATCGAACATCATTGTCTAAAACTAATTGCCATCCTTGACGGGCTGACATTGACGCCGCTTTTAAATTCAGGTTACTTGCAAGAAGCTGATCTCTCATTGCCACATAACCTGATAACACCATTTTTTCACTTCCTTGAGGGCCGTATAACAAAGGATAGCTTCCTTTGTTTTCCAACTGAGTTGGCAGACTGAAAACGCGCCCTTCTTTATCAAGAAAGTAAGTATCATTCCAACGGGTAAAGGGAACATATTCTACCAGATGGATTTTAAGTTCATCAGGCCACTGTTTACGAACAGTGACTAGCCTAATCCATGGCATACGTTCAATCTGTTGCTGAATGATATTCACATCCTGTGTCATAAATGTGCCCGGCTGTCCTAAAGACAAAATGGCCTGGCGCACATCATCATTCGTTGTGTAATGCCTTTCACCGGTTAATACAAGTTTTGAAATTGGCAGGCGATCTGCGTCTTTCATCCAATTAACCACTTGTATCCCACCCCAAACGATGGTGGCAATCACACATAAGAAAAAGATTAATCCTGATAAATAAGTACCATTACTCGGTCTGTCAGAATGTTGCTTCTCTTTGTGTTCTTTTATATTTAGCGCTGCTTGTGACATATTAACCCACTAACTCCTGAGCAACGTTTAAACAAGAGAATCGCCCATCCTTTTGTCCGATATTCCAGCGATTAATGTTTTTCCTACATATATATACTTTATGAACACTTTTAGGTTTGATAATTAAATCACTAAATTGTTCAATCTGTTGAGAATTATTTACTTTAAAAGAAGAAATTGCGAATTTTTCTTCGTTTTTCTTACTTTTTAACTGAAATTTCTTCTCAACACCGATTTGAGCAAGCGAATTCTCGATCATTTTTTTCGCTAATATCGTGTTAATTTTCTCATAACACGCCATCATTACAGTGACTTTATTGACTGTTTCACGATAAATGATGTTCACTTGCTCAAACATCCGCCTTAATCCTCGCTGAAAGATGGCTGTAATTTTGTATCGGCTAAGCGACGCGCTATTTTACCAATATTTCCAGCACCTTGAACTAAAACAAGATCATTATCTGTTAATACACCCGCTAATATTGACGAAATATTAGACACATCAGAAACCCATATAGGATCGAGCTTCCCACGTTGGCGAATAGTTCTACAAAGTGAGCGACTATCGGCACCAGCAATTGGCGCTTCTCCAGCAGAATAAACATCTGTTAATAATAAAATATCAACCTGATTGAGAACTGTGGCAAAGTCTTCATATAAATCACGAGTACGTGTATAGCGATGAGGTTGGAAAATCATCACTAGACGTTTATCTGGCCATCCTGCTCTCGCTGCTTTAATCGTTGCATCAACTTCTGTTGGATGATGACCATAATCATCCACCAGCATCACTTCACCTTCTTGACCATTAACATGCTCAAGCCCGTAGTTACCTAAGAAGTCGAAACGACGCCCAGTACCTTGGAAGCTAAGTAATGCGGCTAAAATATGTTCGTCAGCAATACCTTCTTCTGTCGCTACTGCAACTGCGGCTGTCGCATTCAAAGCGTTATGGCGACCAGGTGCATTTAATACAACTTGTAAATCAGGCATACCTTCACGAGAAATCGTGAAAAAGCCCTGAGCGCCTTTTTGTTCATAATGCGTAATACGAACATCCGCATCTTCACTAAAGCCATAAGTCGTAATATAGCGACCCACTTTAGGAATAATTGAACGAATAACATCGTCATCCAAACACATCACTGCACGGCCATAGAATGGTAGATTGTGCAAAAAGGTAATAAACGTCTCTTTTAGATTGTCAAAATTACCGTGATATGTGTCCATATGGTCTGCTTCGATATTGGTAACGACCGCAACCATGGGTTGTAAATGTAAAAATGATGCATCGCTTTCATCAGCTTCAGCAATTAAATAACGACTGCAACCTAAGCGAGCATGTGTGCCAGCCGATTTAACAAGCCCACCATTAACAAAAGTAGGATCTAAACCTGCTTGCGCATAAATATTTGAAATCATTGCCGTTGTTGTAGTTTTGCCATGTGTTCCGGCAATCGCTACACCATGACGATAACGCATTAATTCAGCCAACATTTCAGCACGACGAATAACAGGAATACGTGCTTCTCTTGCTGCAATAATCTCAGGGTTTTCAGCACTGATTGCTGTCGAAACCACAACAACACTTGCGCCACGAATATTTTCAGGGCGATGATTGAAATAGACTGTCGCGCCTAAGGCAAC
Organism: Proteus penneri; assembly: GCF_003144535.1. Taxonomy (GTDB): domain Bacteria; phylum Pseudomonadota; class Gammaproteobacteria; order Enterobacterales; family Enterobacteriaceae; genus Proteus; species Proteus penneri. The sequence goes on from NZ_PHFJ01000004.1 coordinate 216,837, forward strand.
GAGCTGTTGTGTGACTACGTTTGGCGCTAAATCAGAACCGCTGATTTCATAGCCTTCGTTAGCCAACACTTCGGCAATTCCCCCCATACCAGCACCACCGATGCCGATAAAGTGAATATGCTTAACTTTTCTCATTTCAGGCACAAACGATCTTAATTTTGCCAGTTGTTGTGTATTCACTATTTACTTCTTCACTCTAAGTTAATGGTTACAAGTTACGTTTATTTTTTTGCCACTTCGATTATTACATTTGCTACGCGCTCTGTGGCATCCGTAATCGCAACACTTTTTGCTTTTTCTGCCATCGCTAATAAGGTTTCTCTATCCCAATTTTTCAGGGTTTGTGCAATGACTTCTGGAGTTAAATCATTCTGTTCGATAATTCGAGCGGCACCCGCTTTTTCTAGCGGCAGTGCATTCCAATATTGCTGTCTATCTTTGTGCTGGAAAGGAACAAAAATAGCGGGTAATCCCGCTGCGGCAATTTCGCTAACCGTTAATGCGCCTGAACGACATACAACAACATCAGCCCATTGGTAAGCTTGCGCTATATCATCAATAAATTCAGTAACTTTATATTCAGATTTAACTGAATTTTTTGCTAATTCGTTCTGATAGCGTGTTTTTGTATCACTTTCGCCACCTTTTCCTGCTTGATGCCAGATTGTAACATGTTCACCGAGTAAACCTGCAACTATGGGTAAGGTGTGATTTAAAATTCTAGCGCCTTGGCTACCACCAATAATCAATACACGAACAGGCCCTGTTCTCTTATTTAATCGTACTGAAGGTGCTTCAAGTGCCAACACATCTTCACGAACAGGGTTTCCAACCACTGGTGCATTAGGAAATGCTCCCGGAAAAGCCTGTAATACGCGTTTCGCAATTTTCGATAGCCAGCGATTAGTTAATCCAGCGATACCATTTTGTTCATGTAAAATAACAGGTATCCCACACATCCAAGCCGCAACACCACCGGGACCTGAAACGTACCCACCCATACCAAGCACAGCATCGGGTTGATAGCGCTTCATGATGGCACGTGCTTGAAAAATAGCTTTAATAATACGAATAGGTGCTGCGATTAACGCTTTAATACCTTTACCACGTAAACCTGAGATACGAATAAATTCAATTTCTATACCGTGTTTAGGGACTAAATCGGCTTCCATTCTATCCGCGGTTCCTAACCATCGGATTTCCCAACCTTGAGATTGTAGATAATGAGCAACAGCCAGTCCCGGGAATACATGCCCCCCAGTACCACCAGCCATAACCATTAAACGGCGTCTACGTTCGCTCATTTCGGGCTCCTTACAAACGCCTGAGCTCGTGCTAGACGTGTTTCATAATCAATTCGTAATAACATCACGATGGCGGTTGACATAATAATTAAACTCGAACCACCGTAACTAATAAGAGGAAGGGTTAATCCCTTTGTTGGCAACATGCCTGCTGCTGCACCTACATTGACCAATGATTGGAATGTAAACCAGATCCCAATAGAACAAGCTAAAAAGCCTGAAAAACGTTGTTCGAGGAGCAGCGCACGTCGTCCAATTTGCATCGCGCGAAAAGCGATGAAGAATACCATTAAAAGCACTAAAACCACACCGATATAACCAAGTTCTTCAGCAAGAATAGAGAAAATAAAGTCGGTATGCGCCTCAGGCAAATACTCTAGTTTTTGCACTGAGTTTCCTAAACCTTGTCCAAGTAAATCACCACGACCAAATGCCATTAAAGATTGTGTAAGCTGATAACCACTACCAAATGGATCTTCCCAAGGTTCTAAGAAAGAAGTAATACGTCGAACACGGTAAGGTTCAACAATAATCAACATAACAACAGCAGCAATACCTGAGCCGATAATAGCTAAGAACTGCCAAATTTTAGCACCGGCTAAAAATAACAGCGCTAATGTTGTTACGAATAAAACCACAACGGTTCCTAAATCTGGTTGTAATAACAATAAAACAGCCAGTACTAACATCACCCCCATCGGCTTACAGAAACCCCAAAAGTTATTTCTAACCTCTTCAACTTTTCGGACTAAATAGCTCGATAAATAGCAAAACAGTGCAAGTTTTGATAATTCAGCTGGCTGGAAATTTAATGGTCCCACAGCAATCCAACGTGAAGCACCATTAACTGAACTCCCGACCCCCAATACCATCAATAAAAGTAGTATCGAACCAAACAACATTAAGCTGCTATAACGTTGCCAAATTGCCATTGGGATACGCATGGTAACTAACGCAATAAAAAATGCGACAACGATATAGATGCCATCACGTTTAGCAAATAAGAAAGGATCTTCTGCGAGACGTTGACCAACAGGCATCGAAGCCGATGTCACCATAACAAAGCCGACAACCGCTAATCCGAAAGTAAACCAGAGCAAGGTGCGATCATACGGCACAAATGCTGTATTCTCAGTTTGATAACTGCCCACTAGCCACTGTTTTAATCTTCGCATTGCGAATATGCTCATCAGCCAAGCTCCCTTGCTAAACGTGCAAATTCATCACCACGCTGCTCAAAACATTTAAACTGATCTAAGCTTGCACATGCAGGAGAGAGCAACACCATATCACCTGATTTCACAGTAGGCGCTAAGGCTCGCATGGCTTCTTCCATTGTCACTGTTAATAAAGAGACATCAGGTCGTAGATTTGCCAATGCTTGTCCATCTTGTCCAAAACAGTACAGACGTATATTGTCGCCACTGATATAAGGCAATAAAGAAGTGAAGTCAGCCGACTTCCCATCACCACCTAATAAAAGATGTAATGTACCTTCAACTTCAAGTCCACGTAATGCCGCTTCTGTACTTCCTACATTGGTGGCTTTCGAGTCATTTATCCAACGTACATTTTGGTGTGAATAAACTAATTGAAAACGGTGAGCAAGACCGTGATATGTTTTCAGTACCTCGATTGTCGCTTTACGAGAAATACCCACGGCATCAGCAAGTGCTAATGCCGCTAATGCATTGGTATAATTATGCTGTCCTGAAAGATACATCTCAGCCGTTGAAAGGACTTTTTCACCTTTCACTTTTAAAATGCGATTTATATTATCAAGCTGATAATCACCTTGCCCAACACCAAAACTAACACAACGATTATCTTTACCCGCTAAAGGTAACGTTAATGCATCATCTTCGTTATAAACACAGGCTTTTGCGTTATCGTAGATACGCAATTTTGCTTCACGATATTGCTCTAATCCTAACGGATAGCGATTCATATGATCTTCGCTAATATTTAATACCGTTGCAGCTGCTGCTTTTAAGCTATAAGTCGTTTCTAGTTGAAAACTCGATAACTCTAATACATATAAATCATGAGGCTCAGTTAATAAGGTCAGAGCTGGGACACCGATATTGCCACCGACTCCAACGCGAATACCATCCGCACTCGCCATTTCTCCTACCAGTGTTGTCACTGTGCTTTTACCATTAGAGCCAGTAATCGCTACAATAGGTGCTTTGGCTTCACGGCAAAACAATTCGATATCACCAACAATTTCAACGCCATGATTTGCTGCTTCAACAAGCGCAGGTGTCGAAAGTGCAATCCCCGGACTTGAGATAATTAAATCGGCATCATTAAGCCATGCTTGATGAAAACTACCTGTATGATATTCAACGTCAGCAGGAAGCTTATCTAAGCCTCCTGGTTTTTGGCGTGTATCAATAACCTTAGGTGTAACACCTTGGCGGATAAAAAAGTCAACGCAAGAAAGGCCTGTTATTCCAAGCCCAACAACAACCACTTTTTTTCCCTGATAATTTGCCATCTTAACGTACCTTTAATGTCGCCAGACCAATAAGCACTAACATCAGTGAGATGATCCAGAAACGGACAATAACACGAGGTTCAGGCCAGCCTTTTAATTCATAATGGTGATGAATTGGGGCCATACGGAAAATACGTTGACCGCGCAACTTAAATGAGCCAACTTGTAAAATTACGGAAAGTGTTTCAACAACAAACACCCCACCCATAATGACTAATAGGAATTCTTGACGTAATAACACCGCAATCGTTCCTAATGCACCACCTAATGCAAGAGAGCCTACATCCCCCATAAAAACTTGAGCTGGGTAAGTATTAAACCAAAGGAAACCTAAACCCGCACCGACGATAGCAGTACAGACAATCACCAATTCACCCGCATGCATCAAGTAAGGAATTTTTAAATAGCTTGCAAAATTAACATTACCAGTCGCCCATGCAACTAATGCAAAACCCGCGGCAACAAAAACTGTTGGCATAATAGCTAAACCATCTAAACCATCGGTTAAGTTAACTGCATTACTGGTCCCAACAATGACGAAATAAGCCAGTAAGATATAAAGCATCCCCAATTGAGGCATGACATCTTTAAAGAATGGCACGACCAGCTGTGTTGCTGGCGTATCTTTGCCAATGGCATACATACTAAATGCAACAACAAGCGCTAATACGGATTGCCAGAAATATTTCCAACGTGCGATTAAGCCTTTGGTATCTTTACGAACAACTTTGCGATAATCATCAACAAAGCCAATCACACCATAGCCAATTAAAACCAGTAATACACACCAAACATAAGGGTTATCTAACCTTGCCCATAATAGTGTAGAGATGGAAATAGAGAACAGGATCATAATCCCGCCCATTGTTGGTGTACCACGTTTGCTAAAATGCGACTCAGGGCCTTCACTACGAACCACTTGTCCAATTTGCATTTTTTGTAACCATGCGATGAGATGAGGCCCCATCCACAACGCAATAATTAATGCCGTCAATAAACCAACAATTGCCCTGAATGTCAGATAAGAAAACACATTAAAAAATGTATGGTATTTAACCAAATATTCAGCTAGCCAAACTAACATTCAAAGCACTCCTTTAATGCGTTCACGATATCTTCCATCGCGGAGCTTCGTGAACCTTTTACTAAAACTGAAACAACATCATGCTGCTGTAATAATGGAATTAATTGAGCAAGTAAGTCGGCTTTAAATGCAAAATGCTGACCACCTTGATTTTCATCACTAATGAAATGGCTGTGCTCCCCAACAGTAAGGACGCTATCAATCCCTGCATTGTGAGCAAAACGCCCCACATCACGGTGACATTTCTCTGAGTCTTTACCTAGCTCAGCCATATCTCCCGCAACAAAAATCTTATATCCTGGCAATTGAGATAAAACTTGTAAGCCAGCAATCATCGAGCCATCATTCGCATTATAAGTATCATCTAACACCATTTTCCCTGTGGTTAACTCCACAGGGTACAATCTTCCTGGTACTGCTTTTAATGTCGATAAACCAAGGCGAATATCTTCAAGTGTTGCCCCAGCAGATAACGCAAGTGCGCTTGCAGCCAAAGCATTCGCGATATTATGACGCCCCGGTAACGGAAGCGTGACTTCAACACAACCTTCCGGTGTGTGTAAGGTGAAGTTTGTGATAAATTGCTTAACTGCGATCTCGGTAGGATAAAAATCTGCGTTGCGTTGTGCAGATAAAGAGAACGACCATTTTGTTTGGCGTGCATTTAAATGATGTTCCCACAGAGGTAAGTCATTACTATCAAGATTAATAATGGCTGTGCCTTGCTCTTTTAAATGCGTAAAGATTTCACCTTTTGCCTGAGCAATTCCTTCCAGTGAGCCGAAACCTTCGATATGTGCAGAAAATAGGTTATTTACCAACGCACTATCTGGTTTCACCATATTTACGGTATAGGCAATTTCACCAATATGGTTTGCACCTAATTCAATAACCGCAAAACGGTGTTCAGGAGCTAAACGAAAAAGTGTTAAAGGCACACCAATATCATTATTTAAATTGCCATGGGTATATAAGGTTTCACCGCAATGACGCAAAATAGATGCGGTCATCTCTTTAACAGACGTTTTTCCGGAAGATCCCGTCAGCGCAACAATCTTGGCGTGGCTAAGCGAACGAATATGTGCAGCAATCTCCCCCATTGCTAGATGTGTATCTTTTACAATGAGTTGCGGACAATCAACATCAATTTCACGATTAACTAAAACCGCAACAGATCCCTTTTCTTTTACATCAGCAATAAAGTCATGAGCATCAAAACGCTCACCAGCTAATGCAATAAACAAACAATCTTCATCAATTTTACGGCTATCAGTTGAAATCGATTTGATAATAAGTTGGTCTGCTTGGTTTTGAGCGATATTGCTCAATTTACCTTTGGTAATTTGTACAATATTTCCTAAAGATAGAGGGATCACGCTATCACCCCCAATAACCGAGCAACGGTTAATCTATCTGAATAATCAAGGCGACGTGAGCCAACCAACTGATAATCTTCATGTCCTTTACCTGCAACTAAAATCATATCATTGGTATCCGCTTGCATAATCACGTTAGTGACCGCTTCTGCTCGGCCTTCAATAGCTATCGCACGACCAGAGTCCATTAAACCCGAAAGAATATCTTGAATAATGGCTTGTGGCTCTTCACTACGTGGATTGTCATCAGTGATAACAACTTTGTCAGCCAGCTCTTCTGCGACTGCCCCCATTAGTGGGCGCTTACCTTTGTCTCTATCTCCACCACAACCAAATACACACCACAATTTGCCTGTACAGTGTAAACGAGCAGCTTGAAGTGCTTTCTCTAAAGCATCTGGAGTATGGGCATAATCGACAATAACTGTAGGGCGATTATTCGCGCTAAATACTTCCATACGACCGCAAACAGGTGTCAATGAAGATGAAGCATTTATCACCGCATTTAATGGGTATCCTAATGCCAATAATGTCGCTAAAGCACATAAAAGATTACTGACATTAAAAGCGCCCATAAGTGGGCTTTCAATTATCCCTTCACCCCAACTAGAACTAAAGTGGATCGTTGCGCCCGCATCATGATAATTAATACGAGTTGTTTTAACAAAACGACCTTGCCAGTTTTGTGGCAAGGTGTTCTCCATTGTCACAGCAACAGCGTCAGGTAAACGAGATAACCATTTTTGACCAACGGCATCATCCGCATTAATAATTTTTTCACCACTATGATGAGTGGAAAAGAGTAACCATTTTGCTTCTTCGTAATTAGCCATATCACCATGATAATCAAGATGATCACGGCTTAAATTCGTAAATACACTCGCCACAAAAGGCAACGCACTGACACGACCTTGAACTAAACCATGAGAAGAAACTTCCATAGCTGTCAATGTCGCGCCTTGATTTAATAATTGCTGTAACTCTAATTGAATATCAACCGCAGAGCCTGTGGTGTTCATCGCAGGAACAACATGATCTAAAAGCCCGTTACCAACGGTTCCCATCACAGCACTTATTTCACCTAAACCTTGCGCCCACTGTGCTAACAATTGTGTTGTTGTCGTTTTTCCATTAGTCCCAGTAACACCTATCAGCTTCAGCTTTTCCGCGGGTTGATGATAAAAATGTCCCGCTAACTTTGATAACTTGGCATTAAGATTATCAATATAAATAATTGGAATACCGTGGCTTTCACGGATTTCACCATGCGTTGCAACATCTTGTGCTTCCGCTAATACTGCTGAAACACCTTGAGCAATTGCTTGAGGAATATAGCGTCTACCATCAGTTTCATGACCTTTAATGGCGATAAAAAGATCACCACTCGCCGCTTTTCGGCTATCGAGTGTCATGTCTTTGAGCATCAATGATGGTGCTTGTATCCCGAGTGCCCCTAATAGGTCACTTAAGTTAGGATCGGCCACTTGTATCCTCTTCTTTTTTAATTACAAATTCATTTTTATCGTCTGGCGTCAATGCATCAGGTTCTACGTTCATTGTGCGTAAAACTGCGCCCATGATTGAGCCAAACACCGGTGCGGATACTGCGCCCCCATAATACTTACCAGCTTTAGGTTCATTGATTATCACAACCAACGCAAAGCGAGGGCGACTTGCAGGCGCAACACCCGCTGCATAAGAGATATATTGATTGATATATTTTCCGTCTGGCCCTACTTTTTTCGCCGTACCTGTTTTAATCGCGATGCGATACCCTTTAATAGCCGCACTTACACCGCCACCACCAGGCAATGCAACACTTTCCATCATATGCACGACAGTTTTCATTACTGGCTCAGGAAATACGCGCGTTCCAGGTACAGGAGGGTCAACTTTAGTAATAGAGAGTGGACGGTAAATACCAAAACTACCAATCGTTGCATAGACACGCGCTAATTGTAACGGTGTTACCATTAGCCCATATCCGAATGAGAAGGTGGCCCTTTCAAGATCGGACCACCGTTGTTTTTTTATTGGAAATATGCCACTACTTTCACCAACTAGCCCCAAGTTAGTTGGTTTGCCTAATCCAAACCGTGAATAAACATCCACAAGTTCAGATGCAGGCATCGCTAACGCTAGTCGTGAAACACCAACGTTACTCGATTTTTGTAATATTCCTGTTATCGTTAGCTCATTATATCGCCCTACATCTTTGATTTGATGTCCGCTAATACGATAAGGAACAGTATTAATAACACTATTTTCTTGAATGATATGATTATGAAGTGCACTCATCACAACCATCGGTTTTACAGTGGAACCAGGTTCAAAAATATCGGTAATAGCACGATTACGCATCGCATCTTTAGGTGTACCCGTTAGATTATTTGGGTTATACGACGGACTGTTAGCCATCGCCAGCACTTCACCGGTATTTACATCAACTAAGACAGCGGTTCCTGATTCAGCTTTATTCTTAATAACCGCATTAGTTAATTCACGATAAACGACAGATTGCAAACGTTCATCAATACTTAACATCAGATTATGAGCTGCTTGGCTGTCTGTTTGAGCGATATTTTCAATAACACGATTAAAACCATCTTTACGAACAACACGCTCACCAGGGGCACCTGTCAGCCACTGGTTAAAACTTTTTTCAACCCCTTCAATACCATCACCATCAATATTTGTTACACCGATGATGTGAGCGGTTACTTCACCTGATGGATAATAGCGTTTTGACTCTTGGCGCATATTAATCCCAGTGATTTTTAGCTTACTAATATAATCACTAATTTCAGGATTAACTTGTCGAGCTAAATAGATAAAACGAGCAGAAGGTGTTGCGACAATTTTTTGCTCGATTTGATTCACCGGCATTTTCAATGCATCAGCAAGTGCTAACCAACGAGAGTCAGTCATATCAGGATTAGCATCTAATACAACTTTAGGATCTGCCCAAATAGCGAAAACAGGTACGCTAACGGCAAGAGGTCTGCCCATTCTATCGCTGATCATACCTCTTGCTGTTGGGACTTTTTGCACACGTAGAGAACGCATATCCCCTTCACGAATAAGGGGATCTGGATTAATAATCTGTAAATAGGCAACACGGATTAATAGCGCGACTAAAGCGATACCAATACCACCGCAAAGCAACGCAAAACGCCAACTCACAAATCCTGTTTTTTCTTCAGGCTTGCGTAGTTTGGCATTTGACTTTGTTTTTGCTTTCGCTTTTGCCGAACGTGAAAATTTCATACTTGCCTTATTATTTAGTCACCACGATGTTCTCTTTTGTTGGGTCAACATGGATCATCCCCAAGCTATCACTGGAAAAACGTTCAACTCGGCTATGATCTGCCAGCGCATTTTCTTCAAGAATGAGATTGCGCCATTCGATCTCCAATACGTTTTTCTCCAGCACTAAACGCTCTTTCTCTGCTGTCAATAAACGTGTTTTATGTGCTGTTGTTACAACATAAATCGCAGAAATAATCACAGCGATCAGTAAAAATACAGGTAATTTGCCATGACGCAGTAAATCCTGCCCTATAACTCTCGGTAGTGAATGTCGTTCGGTAGACATTTATTCCTCAATACGTTGTGCTACACGTAATACAGAGCTTCGTGCCCGTGGATTTTCTTCAACTTCTACCCCTGTCGGTTTCATCTTGTGAATACTTGATAAGCGAGCACTTCCTAACTCTTTTATCTGCGCTTCTGTGAGAGGAATACCCGCAGGGACAACAGGCCCCTTGCTCTCATCTCGAATAAAACGCTTCACCAATCTGTCTTCTAACGAATGAAAACTAATTACTGACAAACGTCCTTCAGGTGCTAAAACAGAAACCGCACCTTTTAATGCTTTTTCAATTTCATCTAATTCACTATTAATATAGATGCGAATTGCCTGAAAACTTCGTGTTGCTGGGTGTTTATGTCGCTCTTTTACCGGGCTTGCATCACTAATTAAATCAGCCAATTGCTTGGTTCTAGTCAAAGGCTCTTCTGTTTTATTACGTGCAACAATGGCACGAGCGATACGCTTAGCAAAACGCTCTTCACCAAACGTTTTTAATACCCATGTAATGTCGTCTTCTTCTGCTGTCATTAGCCATTGCGCAGCAGATTGTCCTGAAGTGGGATCCATACGCATATCAAGTGGCCCATCTCGCATAAAAGAAAAACCACGTTCAGGATCATCAAGCTGAGGTGAAGAAACGCCTAAATCCAGCAAAACACCATCAATCTTCCCAACTAAACCTAACTCATTGACATACTGTTCAATATTTGAAAAAGGCCCATGAACAATAGAGAATCGTGCATCATCAATTTCATTCGCAACTGCTATAGCTTGAGGATCTCTGTCTATCGCAATCAATCGTCCTTGTTCCCCTAATTGCGATAAAATTAGACGCGAGTGACCTCCACGACCAAATGTTCCATCGATATAGATACCTGAAGGCTTAATATTCAACCCATTCACTGCTTCATCCAGTAATACACTGGTATGACTAAAATTATTTGTTGTCATTATTTAAAGTGATAAATCCAATAGTCGTGTCGATAACGGTTCCTGTGAGGTTTGCTCGGCTACAATGTCTTTTTCGATCTGTTTGTACCAGATCTGTTCATCCCACAATTCAAATTTATTGAATTGACCGACTAACATGACCTCTTTTGTTAACCCCGCATGCTGTCTTAGCGTACTAGCTAACAAAAGACGTCCTGCGCTATCCATTTGGCATTCGCTGGCGTGACCTAATAACAAACGTTGAACTCGACGTTCCGCAGGGTTCATGGAGGACAAAGCCGCTAATTTTAACTCAATCTTTTCCCATTCTGGAAGGGTATATAGCAATAAACATGGCTGGTTGAGATCAATGGTACAAACCATTTGACCTTCAGAAATCTCACTCAGCGTTGTTCGATAACGGGAAGGAACTGTTATTCGCCCTTTGCTGTCAAGATTAACGAGTGTTGCTCCACGAAACATCCTCATTACCCCCAGCGTTATAATTTACACCACATTATCCCACAAATCCCCACAAATAGAGTTTACGGATGGTATGAAAACGTTGTCAAGCCGGATATAGGAAGCTTTATTTATATTTACAGTAAATTGATAAGCACACAGAAATGTTCAAATGATCGACAAAAAGAAAAAGGGGAATATTAACACTATGATTAATAGAGGTTATTTTTTAAATTCTATAAACAATCACGAAAAGTAATTATTTATAGCGATTACAAGCAAGAAAACCAGATAAAGAAATCATAATAAGTAAATCATGATTTTTATGATAAAAAACTAATTTATTGCAGTTCATTTACCTTTAGCCAACATAATAATTTGGGGCCGCTTTTATATAAGCAATAATAGCAAGACAAGAAAAAAATAATTCAATATCATAAAGATAGTTATTTATTTTTTTCTTAAGTTTTTCAAAATAAAATTAATTACTCATTAAATTTAAGCAGTACCACTTATAGATATGTCAAAATTTAATCTACTAACCTAGTAAAATTCGAAAAATAGTAAAAAGATGCTTAAGATTAATCTCAAATTTAATATTCTCTAAGCAATTCGACATTCTTAAATCCAATAACTCATCCCCGCTTTAATTTAATTAAACGGGGATGAGTATAAATGTAGATAATTACCAACAAAGTGAGAGCAATTAACGAGTACGTCCTAAACTACCTCGACGACATAAATCACGACGAATACGTGTAATTCCTGCTTGTGGTTTTTGTTCTTCTTCAAGACTCGCAAGCACAAGTTCTAATACACGTTCAGCAATATCACGATGTCGCTGAGCAACAGATAAAACAGGACACTCAAGGAAATCCAATAACTCATGATCACCAAAAGTCGCAATAACCAATTGCGTTGGTAAACGACCACTACGTTGTAATGTCACATCCATAACCCCTTGTAATAAAGCAAAAGAGGTAGTGAATAGCGCATCAGGCATTGGATTGTTATTTAACCATTCAGAAAAAGCAGCCGCTGCAGCTTCTCGTTCATAACTATTTGCATATAGGTAGGTGACTTCTCTAGGATCATCTTTCCATACATTACGGAAACCTTGTTCACGTAAAAAACTCACAGAGAGTTCAGGAAGTGCACCTAAATAGAGTACAGATTGCGAAGGAAATGCTTTTAATTCTGTTGCCAACATTTTGGCATCTTCTAAGTCATCGCCAACAACACTGATAAAATGTTCACTTTCTAATGCTCGGTCTAACGCAATAATTGGTAATGAACGATTTGCCCAGCGCTGATAGAAAGGATGCTCTGGTGGCAACGCAGTTGAAACAATAATGGCATCAACTTGACGTTGCAGTAAGTGCTCAACACAACGAATTTCGTTGTCTGGTTGGTCTTCTGAACAGGCAATCAATAATTGATAACCGCGTTGACGCGCTTGCCGTTCAAGGTAATTTGCAATCCTGGTATAACTGGTGTTTTCCAAATCAGGAATAACCAAACCGATAGAACGCGTACGACCAGCACGTAATCCCGCGGCAACAGCGTTCGGGTGGTAATTATGCTCTCTGACCACCGCCATCACTTTTTCGACAGTCTTGTCACTTACACGGTACTGTTTCGCTTTACCATTAATGACATAACTTGCTGTTGTTCGTGAAACACCAGCCAAGCGGGCGATTTCATCCAGTTTCACATTAGCCTCTTTTAATTATTAAATGTGTTATTTATTACATATTGCTATAAATTTCAGTCATCATGCTGATCTGAGTTTGCATTTTAACACAATTTACTGATAAAACCGTATGCGTCAACGTTTCCGTTTATGTCTTTTATCAATTATTTCAATCATCGTTATCTATCAATATGTAATTTTAAAAGAAAAAAGCACCAATCAGGTGCTTTCTCATCAATTAAAACTAATCTTGATACATTAATTCGATTTCGTTTCGATAGCGTTCAGAAATAATTTTACGGCGAAGTTTTAATGTTGGCGTTAATTCACCTGATTCCATTGAAAAACCTTCAGCAAGCAATGTAAAGCGCTTAACTTGATGAAAACTTGAAAAGTTTTTTTGCATTTCACGTAAACGTTCATCAAACAGCTCTTTAATTTTAGTATGACGTAATAATTCGATGCGATCATGGTACTTTAGATTTAATGCTCGGGCATGTTCTTCAAGAGCATCAAAACAAGGCACAATTAGTGCAGAAACAAATTTCCGCGTATCAGCAATCACCGCAATATGCTCAATAAAGCGATCTTGCCCTAATGTTCCTTCGATCATTTGTGGCGCAATGTATTTACCATTTGACGTTTTCATTAAATCTTTTAAACGTTCCGTGATAAATAACATACCATCACTATCAAGTGCGCCTGCGTCTCCAGTGCGTAACCATCCATCCTCTGTAAAGGCAGCAGCAGTATCTTCCGGCTTATTAAAATATCCTTTCATGACAATGCTGCCACGTACTTGAATTTCGTTTTCTGCACCAATTCGCACTTCAATGCCTGGCAATGGGGTACCAATAGAACCTAACTTATATTTATTCTCTTCCCAGCATGAAACTGTGGCACAAGTCTCTGTCATACCATAGCCATATTTAATATTAATACCGGTGGCCAAAAAAAAGCGGATAACAGCATCATCTAAACGAGCACCAGCTGCAGGTAAAAAGCGAACTCGCCCACCTAAGATTTGACGCAATGGATTTAACACTTTTTTATCTGCAAAGCGATAGCATAAGCGGGAAATAAAGCCCTGTTGGCGCTGATTCAGTTGCGCTTCACGCCTTTTTTCACCCTGCTTTATCGCCCATTTAAAGATAAGTTGACGAAATACTGAAGCTTGAGACACTTTATCTTGAATAGCGCTATACACTTTTTCATAAAAGCGAGGAACAGCACACATCACAGTAGGTTTAACCTCACTCATTGCTTCTCTAACAGCATGAGTGTCCGTTAAATAGACGTTAACCGCACCTGTATGCATGACATAGAAGCTCCATGCGCGCTCAAAAACATGAGAAAGAGGTAAAAAACAAAGCGAAACATCTTTATCAGATAATGAGAGACGCTCATCATGTAGATAAAGCTGTGATGCTAGGCTTGTGTAGTCGAGCATCACGCCTTTAGGTTCACCGGTGGTGCCTGATGTATAAATCAGAGTAAACAGATCATCTAAACTGCATTCATTAATACGTTGCTTTAACACGTCATCATGCTGAAAATGCGTCTGATTAATTAAATCTTCCAGATAGCACGAAGGTGTATTTGCGTTTAACACAACATCGGAGTTAAACACAATAACATGTTCAAGCTGAGGACATAACGCTAATAATTCAGAAGCAATATCATATTGCTTCTGGTCACCAACAAAAAGAATGCGAATATTCGCATCATTTAAAATGTAAGTGGCTTGCTCAACACTACTTGTTGCATAAAGAGGAACGGTTACTGCACGTAGTTGCAAAGAAGCAATATCAGCTAAAGACCAATCAATGGTATTTTGAGAAAAGATCCCAATATTTTCTTGAACATCTACACCCATTTCTAACAATGCATTTGAGAGCGCGTGTGTTTTCTTTTCAACCAACGCCCATGACATTTCGATATTGCGCTTAGCATCCCACTGACGATAAGCAATTTTATTCCCGCTGTGTAAAAACTGTTTTTGCAATCGTCTAATTATATGATAATCATGAAGATTATTATTATTTATCATAATTTTCCTGCTATTTATGGAAAAGCGACCCTGTTCTGAAACCGAAATAGAAAAAATGTCTCTTTTACAATTTCAGCTTACACTTGTTCGCTGACTCGAATAAAAGTCTAAGTGATCCGCCAAAATAAAGGAATTCAATTTTACATAAATTTGTAAAATTGTGAGTTATGAAAAGTTTTGTCAAAAAAGGCTATCCCATCATAGTGAGAAAATGAATTATTGTGTTCTTATTTTTTATGGAAAGCTAAAAAGAAAAACTGATAAATAACAATAGGTAATTATAATAACTTAATCAATGACAATATAAAGAGGAGGATATTATTGCCAAAAAACAAGCCTAATATAGTTATAATACGAATAAGAGTTATTATTACAAAGAAAGGGCAAAAATAGTGACAGCAATCCAATTGAGTTTACTTAACTGTATAAACGCCATTTTGGTCATCAGCCGAATAACTAATGCTATCTGCCACTATTTCTGCATAATTAGTAATAAGTACTAATTATGAGCAAAAAACTCTAGTTTTGACAAACTTCGCTTAGTAAATTTTTCATCCATAAATGGCCTTTATCGCGCGCGGTTGACTCGTGCCAAATCAAATAACATGGACTCGCTATTTTTTCCCAAGGTAACGACACGGCTTTAATATCTAATTGTTCAGAATAATTCTCAACTAACCATCTTGGTGCAATAGCAACTAAATAAGTTCTAGATACAATATTTAATACACTATTTAAATCTGTTCCTTGATAAGTGATTAAATCTTCCAATTGAGTATCTTTATAATAAGGCGCACTAAATGAACCAATATCATCTAAAGAAACAATCGAATGTTGCTCATTTAATAACATTTCTTTGGTCACACTCTCTTTAATACGAGGATGTTTATTAGAAACGACCAAAACAACTTCGTCATTAAATAGTGGTTGTGAATGAAACTCCGCCTTTTCAAATTCCTTATAGCTAATAAAGAATTCAATCTCTTGATATTTTAATTGATGTTCTATATTACTATTTAAATAAGACTTAATATTAACGTTAATATTAGGCGTTTCATTTTTAATTTGTTCAACTATTTTTGGTGCTAGTTTTATATCGAGAGGACTACAAATAGATAAATTAAATATACGTTCACTTTGTTCTGGTTCAAATCCTGCGCCAGGAAGTTCGTTATGAACCAATTGTAAAGCTTGTCTGACTGGACCAAAAAGTTGTTTAGCTTTTAATGTAGGTTGAATTCCTCGTCCATAGCGAACAAATAATTCATCATTAAACATAACCTTAAGGCGAGATACAGCATTACTTACTGCGGGTTGTGACATGCCCAGTACTTGTGCAGCACGGGTAACATTTTGCATTTGCATAACAGCATCAAATACCGTTAATAAATTAAGATCAACATTACGTAAATGCATATCTGCTGATTCTCTACTGGTAACTGTTGCTGATGTGTAATCCGTCATTTCTTACTCCACTATGTTATCATAATAGACAAACAAATATTATTAACCAAGAAATTGTTAATAATAGATAGGCTTTAACTATTACTTAAACTATTTATTAAAATTTATTATTCATCATCCATGCATACAACTAAACACATAAATTTCATATCAATAAAAAAATACATTTCATATAAAAATAAAATTGATATTGAAATTACATATCTAGAAAATGATTATATCAATATATATTACAACCTGTTTTACTTTCTGCCTTGCAAATAATAAAACAAAGTATGATAAAAATCATAATAAAATAGTGCACCTTCATTCCTAAAATAGATATCCGATATCTATTTTTTATCATAATACAATGATTTTTATTCTTACATTCAAAACGTTGCTCACATTTATCAATCATCCCTTCCCTAACACCCTCTTTTTTATCAATCAACCAGCTGATTAAAAAAAAAGCAAACAATCGTTTAATTTTCCATTTCACTCTTTTTTAAACAATGTACGGAACATTAACCCAATCAATGATTTGCTGATAGTCATAATCATTAGTAAAAATTTAGATATTAGTCAGAATCACTTTGAAAAATTTATAAATAATACCGCTAAATGATTTTAAAAATTTCAATGCTTGACATCTTTATTGGTATTATGTATCAATAAATACAGATTATTGAGAACCTATCTAAGGATGTTTCATGTTGAACGCAATTTTACTATCAAGCCTACTACTACTCGCAACTTTTATGCGCGGTCGGCTTATGGGTAAAAAGTGAAACACACCTGCCCTTAGAGAGAAAACCCGCGCTAATCGCGGGTTTTTTTATACCTGGGAGAGCGCAAACAGCAAATAAAAAGAGAAAGGAACAGATTATGAGCAATGACGTGATTATTTTTGATACCACATTAAGAGATGGCGAACAAGCATTGCAGGCGAGCTTAAGCGTAAAAGAGAAGTTACAAATTGCTTACGCCTTAGAACGCTTAGGTGTGGATATCATTGAAGCGGGCTTTCCTGTTTCTTCTCCAGGTGATTTTGAATCCGTACAAACTATTGCGCGCGAAATCAAAAACAGTCGCATTTGTGCATTAGCACGCTGCGTTGATAACGATATTGATGTTGCAGCAGAATCCTTAAAAGTCGCAGAAGCTTTTCGTATCCACGTATTCTTGGCAACCTCGGCATTGCATGCTGAACATAAATTGAAGAAATCGTTCGAAGATATTATTGAAATGGGCGTGAATGCAATAAAACGAGCTCGTCGCTATACCGATGATGTGGAATTTTCTTGCGAAGATGCGGGTCGTACTCATATCGATAATTTATGTCGAATTGTTGAAAGCGCAATTAATGCTGGCGCAACCACCATTAATATTCCAGATACCGTAGGCTATACAACGCCTTATCAGTTTGGAGGCATTATCACCAATTTATTTGAACGTGTTCCCAATATTGATAAAGCCATTATTTCTGTTCACTGTCATGACGATTTGGGCATGGCTGTTGCTAATTCGATTACTGCGGTACAAGCAGGTGCAAGACAAGTAGAAGGGACGATTAATGGCTTAGGCGAACGTGCAGGTAACTGCGCATTAGAAGAAGTCATTATGGCGATAAAAGTCCGTGAGCAAATGATGAATGTTCAGACACGGATTAATCACAAAGAAATTTATCGTACCAGTCAATTAGTCAGCCAATTATGTAATACGCCAATTCATGCTAATAAATCTGTTGTTGGCTCCAATGCATTCGCGCATTCATCAGGTATTCACCAAGATGGTGTTTTGAAGAACCGTGAAACTTACGAAATCATGACTCCGGAATCTATCGGATTAAAAGAAGTGCAATTGAATTTAACTTCTCGCTCAGGTCGTGCCGCAGTTAAACATCGCATGGAAGAGATGGGTTATCGCGAAACAGATTATAACTTGGATACTTTATATTCTGCCTTCTTACGTTTGGCAGATAAAAAAGGCCAGGTCTTTGATTACGATTTGGAAGCTTTAGCATTTATGGGACAACAACAGCAAGAACCTGATGAGTTTGTAATGAATTATTTTAATACTCAATCTGGTTCATCAACCGTTGCTACCGCGAGTGTCAGTATTACTCATGGTAATAAAGAAATTACTGAAGCGGCAACGGGTAATGGCCCTGTCGATGCGGTTTATCAAGCCATCTCTCGTGCAACAGGTTATCCATTGAAATTAGTCACTTATCAATTAACAGCTAAAGGCGAAGGCAGAGACGCTTTAGGGCAAGTTGATATCGTCGTTGAATATCAAGGACGTAAATTTCATGGAATGGGCTTAGAAACGGACATCGTAGGTTCATCCGCAAATGCCATGATCCACGTTATTAATAGCATTTGGCGCTCAGAGCAAGTCGAAATAGAAAAACGCAAACAACATACAACACAAGAAGCGGTTTAATTATGTCAAAAAATTATCATATTGCAGTATTACCCGGAGATGGTATTGGCCCTGAAGTCATGACTCAAGCACAAAAAGTGATGAAAGCTGTTAGCGAGCGTTTCTCACTCAATATCACAACAAAAGAATACGATATTGGTGGCATTGCCATTGATAATCATGGCACACCGTTGCCCGCAGATACCTTAGTCGGTTGTGAACAAGCTGATGCGATTTTATTTGGTTCCGTCGGCGGCCCTAAATGGGAACATTTACCTGCAAATGAACAGCCAGAACGAGGTGCGTTATTACCTTTACGTAAACATTTTAAATTGTTCTGCAATTTACGCCCTGCTCGATTATATGAAGGTTTAGAAGCTTACTGCCCATTACGTGCAGACATTGCACAGCGTGGTTTTGATATTTTATGTGTACGTGAATTAACGGGCGGTATCTATTTTGGTCAACCTAAAGGCCGTGAAGGTGAAGGCGCTCAAGAGCGTGCTTTTGATACTGAAATTTATCATCGTTATGAAATTGAACGTATCGCACGCTTTGCGTTTGAATCAGCGCGTAAACGTCGCCATAAAGTAACTTCAATTGATAAAGCGAACGTATTACAAAGTTCTATTTTATGGCGTGAAGTTGTAACAGGGATCGCAAAAGAATACCCAGATGTTGAAATTCAACATATGTATATTGATAACGCAACAATGCAGTTAATTAAAGATCCTTCTCAGTTTGATGTGTTGCTGTGCTCCAATATTTTTGGCGATATTTTATCTGATGAATGCGCAATGATCACTGGCTCTATGGGAATGTTGCCATCTGCTAGTGTTAACGAAGAACGCTTTGGTTTATATGAACCCGCTGGTGGTTCAGCACCAGATATTGCAGGTAAAAATATCGCAAACCCTATTGCACAAATTTTGTCTGCTGCACTGTTATTACGTTATAGCTTTAATGAAGATAATGCAGCTCAAGCCATTGAAGATGCTATCACACAAGTATTAGCAAAAGGCTATCGCACCGCAGATTTAGCGGGTGATGGTAACGCAATCACAACTGCCGAAATGGGTGATCGTATCGCTCAGTATATTCGTGAAGGGGCATAACATGGGTAAAACATTATATCAAAAAATTTATGATGCACATGTTGTCAGGGAAGTGAGTGATGAAACACCCATTTTGTATATCGATCGACATTTAGTGCATGAAGTGACATCACCTCAAGCTTTTGATGGATTAAGAACAAAAGGTCGTCCTGTTCGTCAACCGAATAAAACCTTTGCAACAATGGATCACAACGTATCAACACAGACTAAAGATATTAATGCTTGTGGTGATATGGCGAGAATTCAAATGCAAGAGCTGATGAAAAACTGCCAAGAATTTGGCGTTACGCTGTATGACTTAAACCATCCATATCAAGGGATTGTTCACGTAATGGGACCAGAACAAGGCTTAACCTTGCCCGGAATGACGATTGTTTGTGGTGATTCACATACAGCAACTCATGGCGCTTTTGGTTCATTAGCTTTTGGGATTGGTACTTCTGAAGTTGAACATGTTTTAGCAACTCAGACGTTAAAACAATCACGCGCTAAAACATTAAAAATTGAAGTTCAAGGCAAGACTGCCATTGGGATCACCGCAAAAGATATCGTATTAGCCATTATCGGCAAATTAGGTAGCGCTGGTGGTACGGGCTATATCGTTGAATTTGCAGGTGAAGCTATTGAAGCCTTAAGCATGGAAGGTCGAATGACTTTATGCAATATGGCAATTGAAATGGGAGCTAAAGCAGGCTTAGTAGCGCCAGATGATACTACTTTTAACTACTTAAAAGGACGTCAATTTGCCCCTAAAGGCCAATCATGGGATGAGGCTATCGCTTATTGGAGAACCTTAAAGTCTGATGATGATGCAACTTTCGATGCCACAGTCACGATAAATGCGGCCGACATTGCGCCGCAAGTTACATGGGGCACCAACCCTGGGCAAGTTATTGCTATTGATCAAATAGTCCCGTTATTAAATAGCTTTAATGATCCCGTTGAACGCGCTTCTGCTGAAAAAGCTTTGGCTTATATGGGATTAAGTGAAGGCGTTAACTTAACAGACGTCGCTATTGATAAAGTCTTTATTGGCTCTTGTACCAACTCACGTATTGAAGATTTACGAGCCGCCGCTGAAATTGCCAAAGGTCATAAAGTTGCGTCTCATGTTCAAGCCATTGTCGTTCCGGGATCAGGCCCCGTTAAAGCCCAAGCAGAAGCTGAAGGCTTAGATAAAATCTTTATTGAAGCAGGTTTTGAATGGCGCTTACCGGGTTGTTCGATGTGTTTAGCCATGAATAACGACCGATTAAATCCGGGCGAACGATGTGCATCCACCAGCAACCGTAACTTTGAAGGCCGCCAAGGTCGTGGAGGTCGAACACACTTAGTCAGTCCTGCAATGGCAGCCGCCGCGGCGATTAATGGCCATTTTGCAGATGTTCGTACATTTGCAGTGGCATCTTAAAGGAGAACATGATGAATAAATTTACTCAACACACGGGTATTGCGGTTCCTTTAGATGCAGCCAATGTGGATACCGACGCCATTATTCCTAAGCAATTCTTGCAGAAAGTAACACGTACAGGCTTTGGTAAGCATCTGTTTCATGATTGGCGTTTTTTGGATGATGAAGGCACTCAGCCTAACCCTGCGTTTATTTTAAATCAGCCGATTTACCAAGGTGCTTCAATTTTATTAGCACGAGAAAACTTTGGTTGTGGATCATCTCGTGAACACGCACCTTGGGCATTAACAGATTATGGTTTTCACGCCGTTATCGCGCCCAGTTTTGCTGATATTTTTTACGGTAATTCATTTAACAATCAATTATTACCAATCAAATTAAGTGATGATGAAGTCTCACAATTATTTGATTGGGTAAAAGAACATGCTGGTACACCAATTACCGTAGATTTAGTGGCACAAGAGGTCAGAGCGGGTAAATTACATTTCTCTTTTGAAATCGACTCATTTCGTCGCCACTGCATGATTGAAGGATTAGACAGCATAGGATTAACGCTGCAACACCAAGATGACATTAGCACTTATGAGGCAAAACAACCGGTCTTTATGCGCTAATAAAGATAATTTCTTACCGTCTTCTACTTTCTGTGATGTTTACTTTGTTATTCTTGCCGTAAATTCATTTACGGCTTTTTTTATCCCAACAAAACTATTCCTATAAATCACCAATAAAAAAGCCAGTGACTAATCATCACCGGCCGGTAATCACCGAATGCTCAAATGGGGGAGTCTGTTAGTATTCCTAATTTGTGATAACTAACATGAGAGCTAACTTTAAACGTAGAGATTATCGGTCTAATATAAGGAAATTAAAATTGACCACTTTATCAAGAGATTTCCTCTTTTATGACTTCACCCCGCTTAGAATTACAATTTATTCGCTTATGGCAAGCCTTTCAGGGAAAAACAACCGAAACAACGTTACAAGAGTTAGCACAAACCCTGCATTGCACACGGCGTCATGTCCGCTCTTTATTAAATAAGATGCAAGAAATAGGTTGGATAAATTGGCAAGCAGAAGTCGGTCGAGGTAAAAAATCCACGCTTACTTTTCATTCTAATGCATTTGAAATCCAACAAAATCGCGCAGAGAAACTAATAGAAGAGAATGATATTGAAAAGCTTGTCGCACTAATGGGTGATAAAGATTCTGTACGCCAAATGGTGCTCTCTCAAATTGAAAAAAGTTTTCATCCTGGTCAACAATTGCTACGCATTATTTACTATCGCCCCTTTAAAAATTTATTACCTGGAACACCGTTAAGACGCTCTGAATTACATTTAATGAGCCAGATATTCAACTCATTAGTACACCTAAAAGAGGAAAATGGGGAAATCGAAGCCGAATTAGCTCATCATTGGCAAATGATCACAGAGCAACATTGGCGATTTTATTTACGTCCTTCTATCTATTTTCATCATGGTCGTGAGCTTACTCTTGAAGATATCAGCACTTCATTAATGAGAATGAAGCATTGCAATCCTCTTTATGCACATATAGAACAAATTTCTTCACCTCAACCATATGTGCTCGATATTTTCTTAAGCGAGGCTGATAAACAATTTGCAACGTTATTAGGTAGTCCACAAGCTGTTATTTTGCCACAAGAATGGGCCTCACTCCCTTCTTTTGCACAACGCCCTATTGGAACTGGCGCTTATCAAGTTATCGCTAATGATAAACATAAGTTACAAATCAAAGCCTTTAATCGCTACTTTGGCTTACGAGCATTATTAGATGAAATTGATATTTGGGTAGTTCCTGAACTGAATAAAAAGATGGTTTGTTCAACTATTCATTTAACAGATGATGATACCAACAAAGATTCACTAGAAAGCCGTAAAGAAGAAGGATGTTATTTCCTACTCTATGACAGTCGCTCAAAGCAGTGCCAGCAGTCTGAAATAAGGGAATGGTTAAGCAGTGTATTAACCCCTGTTAATATGCTGGCGCATTGTGATCCTTTCTATCAACGCCATTGGTCTCCTGCTTATGGATTATTACTTCATTGGCATCACAGTAAATTAATACGCCACCACCCTAAACCAACTTCATTAACAAAACTAACCGTTACTCTTTATAAAGAGCATCATGAATACAGCACTATTGCAGATTTAATAGAAAGTATTTTATCTCAATATGATATTGAACTAACCATCCAATTACTTGATTATGAACAATGGTATTACGGTGAAGCTAATAGTGATGTTTGGTTAGCGACAGTGAATTTTTATAAGCCTTTAGAGTTCTCAATTTTTGCTACACTTTATGAATTACCACTCTTTCACCAGTGTTTAGGAGCATCATTTTCACAAGAGCTCACATTATGGCACCAAAAATCTTTGCCACTTGAAGAGTGGTGCCGCAAACTAACACAAGATATTTGGCTTTATCCTCTATTTCACCATTTACTAGAGCTACAAGGGCAGAGAACCATACGTGGTGTTAAAATGAATACTTTTGGTTGGTTTGATTTTAAATCAGCATGGTTTACACCTGATATCGATACTCCTAGGATAAAATAGGTTATCGCCTCTTTTCAGTATTAAGAGTAGCCATAGTTTGCGTTAATTCACAGAAACCTTGAAAGTTATAAACACCTATATAAACCCGTAGGGGATTTATTCACTTTTTCTGTGGATATCCATGTGAAAAAGAGAGAGATAATCAGGGTATAGTTTTTATATTGTTAGAAAGGCTGTTGATATAAATTTTAAAATATCACTTATAATTCAAATTAATAGCAACATTATAATGCCTATTTCAGCGATTGAATAAAACAATTAAAGCCCCCCCTCGCTTAAATAGTACAAAAAACAACCACAGAGCATTTTATCCACAGGTTATGCCGATTAGTTAGACAAAACAGAGTAATTTTGGTAAATATCTGCAAAAGTCAAGGCTGTAAATCAGAACAGTGATCTCACTTTCTGTGAGTTATCCCATAAAGCTGTGGATAACCTAGTGTAAAAGCCTGTTTATGATTTCAGGATAACCGTGCACAACTTGGAATTATAAATATCAATTGGCGAATTAACTCAAAAAAATGATGATATATCATGCTATTATGATTTAAATAAAATAAAGCTAAATACATTATCAACGACCTGTTTTTTCTGTCTATTATTTATACAAGAAGATAATAACTATGTTTACACCACCAGTCGCCCCCGAAAATGAGCAAGTTCTATTCGAGCGAGCAAAAGCGCTTGCGGGTTATACTTTTGGTGAACTAGCCGCTTTTGCACAACTTCCAATCCCAATTGATCTTAAAAGAGATAAAGGCTGGGTTGGTATGTTGTTGGAATATTATTTAGGTGCAAGTGCCGGTAGCAAACCTGAGCAAGACTTCAGTGAATTGGGTATTGAGCTCAAAACAATTCCAATTGATAAATTAGGTATGCCTTTAGAAACTACGTTTGTCTGTGTCGCAGCATTAACCGGAAACTGTGGTATTACATGGGAAAATAGCCATGTAAAACGTAAACTCTCAAAAGTGTTATGGGTGCCTGTTGAAGGAGAAAGGGAAATACCATTAGCGCAACGCCGTGTCGCCTCTCCGTTACTTTGGAGCCCTAGCCGTACAGAAGAAGAACTATTACGTCATGATTGGGAAGAGCTAATGGATATGATTGTGTTAGGAAAAGTAGAAAGTATTACTGCCCGCCACGGACAAGTGTTACAAATTCGCCCCAAAGCCGCAAATAGCAAAGCATTAACAGAGGCTATTGGTGAACATGGACAACGTATTATGACATTACCCAGAGGCTTTTATTTAAAAAAGAATTTTACTGCACCACTGCTTGCTCGTTATTTCCAGCTTTAACATTATCTTATATATTTGTTATCTGTAAAACAGCTCCAAATCCAAATTGGAGCTGTTTTTTAAGTTATGTAGTCTTAATGATTAAAAAATCACAATTGTTTTTTCACTACTGCCAAAGGTGACCATGTCGATAACGAAATCGCTTCATGATTATTCACAGTAGTAAGTTGTTGCTGATTGAATATTGCCATCTCTTGGATAATATTAGCCACCCCTTGTAATGAAAGCTCTGAGGATGTTTTAGTAATCGAAATAACAGATTTTTGTTCTTGTTCATTAACCTCATTTTCCGCCATTTCTACAATTAACGTAAATTGCTTATCTTGAGTTTGATATTGTGTATTATTTCCAACTTGAGACGAAATCAAAGTTTCATTTTCCGCTAATCCTGTTACTAAAATATGGCTGTTTTTTCCTCCATCATAAATCGTCACACAACTTTGGCGCTTTTGTACTACATATACATTGTTACCTTCACCGCCACTCAGATAATCATGACCAAATTGAGAAATTAACAGATCGTTACCTTCACCGCCAATCAAGCGATCATTACCTTCTCCTGCAATTAAAATATGATGCCCTGTATTGACAAGAATATTGTCACCCCCTTTCCCACCATCAATCACTGAGCTCACATTATTATTATTAGCAATAATGTCATCGCCATCATTCAATTCAATAATAGGCAATAAATCAATAAGTTCTTTGGGCTTATCTGCAAGTGCTTCTGACAATAGTGTTGAATAAGACGAATTAACCACATAGGTAGATAATGCTTCTTTATTTAAAATAAGTGATTCAGGGATCACCAACAAATCATCACCTTGACTTATATTTAAATTCAAATTAACCATAGGCATAAGTAAGTTTGAATGACTATCTTGAGTAGGTAATGTAAAAACAACATTATCTTTATCTATTAATCGAATAGTCACGTTTATATCGACAATTTTATTTAATAATTCTGGATCAAAAGATAGCGTTAAATAATCATTTGGAAGGTAACGATGAGATAAAAGGCCATCTTTAAATGTTAAGTCAAAACCACTTATATCTGTTAAAAAGAAATAGTTCACATCATCATTAGTTAATTTATCTATATAATCAGAAAGTGAGATATTCACCCTTTCATTCTTATTTTTTGTTAAAAATGTTTTTATTTGATAACTATCATTT
Source organism: Proteus penneri (assembly GCF_003144535.1). Classification (GTDB taxonomy): domain Bacteria; phylum Pseudomonadota; class Gammaproteobacteria; order Enterobacterales; family Enterobacteriaceae; genus Proteus; species Proteus penneri. Next base: position 243,286 of record NZ_PHFJ01000004.1, read on the forward strand.
CCCTGGCTTAATTTAATGTATGAATTAGCCTCAATACCAAAATAACTATTGTTTTGGTTATTCCCTTGAATACCAAATCGTAAATTTGTTCCAGATGATAAACCACTGTATTTTAATTCTGGTAATAATTTTATACTTCTACTTTGATCTTTAAAAACAGTAATAAATAAATTACTATCCTCATTAATATAAAAATCTTTAATAGCTAGATTTGATTCATTATATTTTTCTAAATAACTAAATTTGTATAATACTTTATCTTTAGTGTTTTCATCCAAAGTGAGTGCAAAACCATCTTGAGTGATTAATGTATAATGATGTAAGGGCGTATTATTTACAGAATCATTATAAACATTTTTTAATGTTACAGAATGATAAATATGTTTTCCCTCTTGGTTTTCATTATCAATTTTAAAATCAAAAATAATATCCTTTTTATTACGTTTTATTGAAGTAATTTCATCAAAATAATAATTAAACCTTACAACACTAGATTCGAATTTATTATTTTCATTAATAATAGTTTCAAATAATTTATTATAATTTTGTTCTAAATAAGATCGTAAAATAATATAACTATCATTACCTTCACCACCTTCAGCATAACCTTCATTTAATACCAATGTATCATTTCCGCCTTTACCATATAAATGATCAACACCACCAGCACCATTTAAATAGTTAGCTTCTTCATTCCCTAAAATATAATCATCCCCAATTTCACTACCAATAACATTTTCAATACTGTCTAAATAAGCAATGACTTTTTGATCTTGTAACTCAATATTTGGCATGGTATCAACAAGTTTTTTAGAATAAAGATTCCCTTTATTTTGATAAAGATAAAGCTTTGAATGAAAGTTTTGGCTATTCGTTTTATCTTCTGAATCTTTAAATTTAACGTAATTATGTTGTAAATTGACTTTATAACCTGTGTATTTACCCGTGCTTTTTATCAGGCAAAGTGTGTCATTTCCTTCTCTACCATAAAAGCGGCTCGCATAATGAGGTGACTCTGATGTAAATACATTAAATACATCATCTTTTGAACCGCCACTTAATCGCTTAGTACCATTATAAATATCAAATGTATTTTGAGTTATTGAAGGTGCTGAAATAATATCATTACCATTATGTGTATTAAAATAAAGCACTGAATTTTCATGCCAACCTGAAGTATAATATTTTTCAATATCATTGACTTTTATTAATCCATTCTCTAATTTACTTTCTCCTAATTTATCAATCACATAATTTTTAGTTGTTCTACTATTCTTAAAAAAATCCTCATCCACCATCTCACCAAAAATAACATTTTCATCCTCAGAAGCAACTTTTATTGTATACCTGTTTAACTCATTAGCATAAAAATCAACATCAAAAATAAGTTTTTCATCTGTAGCAATCGCTTCTTTAGGTAAATAATATTTATATTCTGTTTTTTTCGCATATAGGTGAGAATTAAGCGCTGCAATTTCTTCAGCTTCTTGTTGGCTCATATTTTTAGCCATATGCTGTATAATAAAATCGCTTGACGGCATTAACATAGAATCAACTGTTTCTCCTATTAATATAGGAATAACTCTATAATAATAATATTCTTGATAAATCTGTTTTTCATTTGTATAAAAATAGAAACTATTTGAATTTTGTTTATTTATCTCTTCAAAATAAGTTAGTGCCTTTTTATCAATCATCTCTTCAAGTTGATTTTCAGTGTCTAAATATATTATCTTATTCTTCTTATCTGGCTTAATATCCCCCATAAGAAAAGCATAAAAACCATTATCTAATTCCTCCATAGGTGTAAAACTGACTTGCTTTTTTGCTTCTTCAATTAATCTTACAGCATTATAAATTGAAGTTGCCAATGCAATCAAAGTACCCGCGACAATACCAATAGGTCCTGCAATAGTTGAGCCAGCAAGCATAGCAATAGAAATTCCTACAGTAACAAGCCCTGAGACAACAGCTAATGAACCATTAACGATATAATCAATTTTCTTTTTTTCATCAGTTTCGCCAGAAATACGGCTGAAATTATCATAAGCATTATAAATATCAAATCCAACAGAAAGAATATTAAGCGCAATCCCCACTCGAGTGCTTATCTTACTTATATATTCCAAAGGATTGTTTCGATATCGCAATAATCCTTTTGCTATTACAATTTCAATTATTTCAGAAGCTCCATTAAATGCCATTTCAGACCACATTAATGACAAGTTAGTGATTATTTCTTTTCGTTGCTGTAAAGATATATTGGGATTATTGAGTTGTTCAGCCAAAGAAAAAGTATTATTAACAGATTGCCATATAGAATACCCAATATGGGTATAACCTACCTTACTCAATATTTTCATATGTCTAGGTATTTTTAATGAAGGTTTTCTGACGCTATCCCAATAATATTTATTAAATGGCGTTTTTTTTAATTCTAGAATTTTAACCAATCGCTCATAGCTTGCAAGATAATCAATACGTTCAGCATTCATTGAAATTAATTTTTTTATATTTTTCTCTTTATTTTTTAATAACTTTTTAATAATAAGAATAGCTTTTTTATCATCATCTGTTCCAGAAGCACTAAAAAAATAATCATTTATCTTATCTGCATCGAATGTAAGATTAGAATAATCATGTTTTTTTTCAAAAACATCAATATCCTCTATTTTTTTGTTATTAATTCTCACACCTAAACTGATAAGTAATCTTTTTTCCACTTCGATGCCATAGATCTTTATTTTATTCACTACAATTTTATTATTATTAAGCCCTAAACTTAATTCAAATAAATTATCAGTTGATTTTTTCTCATGTAATGCTTTCTTAATTAATGATCGCAACTCTTTTATTTCAACCGATGATAAAATGTTTTTATCGTTATTTAATGTGATTAAATAATCAATATCATTAATAGCAACATTATATAGCTGTGTATTTAAAGCTATTTTCAGCAGACCAATCGTCAATTTATTTTTATCAGGTTCATTAAAATAATGAGAGAGTAAATCAATAGATGCATCACTTAAATATTGAATCGATTTCGGCATGTCATAAATATGATTTATTAATAATTTAATTCTAATTACATTATCAATTACAGCATCATTTAAATAATTAAAATCATAGCTACTTTTCCATTCTTCTAAGGTTATATTATTATTCACATACTGATTAAACATTTTACTCATTAATGGGTCATTAATAGCAATATATAACTTATTAGATAATAAGGTGCTATTCTTACTAGAGAAAACCTTTGAAATTTCTTTAAAATATTTATGTGTTGCATATTCAACTGAAATTTTTCCTTCGATAATTTTATCTATTATATTTTTAATAGTTACCGATTTTAGTGATTCACCACGACAAGATTCAAAAATATTATTCAATTTGGAAACATTTAGATTTCTTTCAATTTTTTCGCTAAATGTCGTTCTATGTTTGTCAATACCAATGCCTTTTAATTCCCCGTCATATAAATCAAACACGGGCTCTTGATAATGTATTTCATTAGCAACTTTTAATACAACATAATTTTTATTATTGATAGTTTTATTGCTTATCACACGAAAATGTGTTCCTGGTACAATAATTGCTGTTTCTGAAGAACCTGAGTTAAGACTTGTTAATGGTTTCGCATTATGTTTTCCAATAATAGAAACATACACATTATCAGAGGATGTTTTTTTTACTTTTTCAATATTACTAAAACCATGAAAAACACCATCAAAAGCGAGTAATTTTCCTTTTTTATAATTATTTTTTAAAACATTACTGTTTTCAACACTAAATGATTTGTATATTGGTGTATTAATATTAGGATATTTAGATAACAAAGAAAAAAAGCTAATTAATCTGTTTTCATTCGTTTTATTCAGAAAAACCCCATCTTTATTAATCAATGACTTAAGTAATTTATAACCCGTTTTTTTAAACCACTGCACATCTCTTTTTTTAGAATAAAATTCTCTTTGTACCTTTCTAGGTAGAAGATGATTTACATTATTCATCTTATTAGAAAGATCATTTTTACGATTATATTCAGATGATAATAATTTTATTTCATCATCAACATTATTAAATTCTATTTTTGTTGAAATTATATTATTTTCAACATAAGAACCTTTATTAAACTTATTAAGAGAAGATTCATATTCTAACGTATATTTATCTTTTTTATCTATATTAAACTTTCGTCCTATTTCTTTTTTCGTATCAACAAATTTGCTAGAAATTTTTTGTTTTTTTGTAAAATAGTTATTATTGCTCCCATCGTTCCATTTTTCGTTTAAAGGAGCAATATAACCTAGATCAATCATAAATTGCTGAAACTTTGAAAATTCATCTGGTGATTTTAATACAACGGTTCCATTGTTATTAATATAAAATAAATCATCTAATGTTTTATTTTTTGAATTAAGCGGTTTATCCAATAGTGATTTAGGAACAAAAAAAGTAGCAGGAAAATTGTCATGAATTACCGCAAAGGGGTTAGCATCATCGGCACCATGATGAACTATTTCCATCCCTGTTGATCTTCCCAATGCTGTATTTAATTCTTTTTTTAGTTCTTTTATTTGCTGACTGATAAACCCTAATTGATGCCCTTCATTTTTTTCGTATAATAATTTATCGTTATACAATATTTTTTGCTTATCAGTTAGCTCAGCATAATTCACACTTTGTTTCCATTCCTCCCAAGATACAGGCTTGTTAACTCGTGTATTTGTTCCTAAATGACTATAAGGATAAATCACCGTAAATAAATCATAGTCTGCAATCATCGGTTTATTTGATATAGGATCAGACATCACCAATACAGGCTCTGTTCCACTATGATTATAGTATTGAACTAAATAATACTGTTTATTTTCTATTATTTTTGGCTCTAAAAAAAACTCATGCGTTTTATTATTGTGTATAACTTCAAATTTTATAGGTGAATTTTTATCATAAAGATAATCGATCACTTTATTCTCTACCAATTCGTTTACTCTTTCGGCTGAAATATAAAGCTTACTCACAGATGCAGCCCCAGAATTTATTGCTTCTTCTACTGCTTTATTGTATTTCAATAGATTTTTTTGTGCCGATGCTTTAGCCAATGATTGATCGACCGGAATAAAGCCAGCCATAGGCCCCCAATCAGAACTTTTCGCCTTAATAGCTAAGTTCTTACTACTATATTCTCCCGATGAAATTAATGAAGTTGAATTAACATCTATAGGTCTTACGCCAATAATAATCCCTTTTTCTTCTGCTATCTGAGAAAATATTTTTTGATCTTTAATTGGCATACCTATCTTTATTTTATTTATCTCATTTTTCTTATTGTTATAACCTAATGATTTTAGTGTTTTCTTTTGTTCTATTTTATTTAATTCTGAAAAACTATTATATTCCTCCCTATTAGTGAAACTAAATTTTTTTACTTTTTTATTTTTATTTAATAATTCTTTGTAGATAATATTATTATTATAATCCTCATTAGGATTTTCATAAGAGAAATAAATAGTTGTATTTATTTCTAAATCTGATGGAAAAATAAATTCATTTTTTGGAAGATAGCTACTTAATATAACACCTTTTATTTCATTATTTTTAGCAATATTATTTTTGGATAATAAAAGTGCATTTTCCCTTTGATCGTTATTTCCATGAATAAAAATATTTTGAGGTAATTGCCCCCTATTCTGTAACCAAAGATGTTCTAATAAATCAAAACCTGCATTTTTATTTTTTGATACATCAACAATAAATAAATCATATCCAGCTGCATGATATTCATCTACATATCTAATATAGTTCTTTTCTATTTCATCCGTTTCACTCAGAAGAATAATGATATTTTCATTTCCGTTAATACTCTTTTTTTTATTATATAATGAATAATATGCATTTATTTTATCATTATTTACTTTTTTTAAGGCATCTCCCTCTATATTTATAAGTGTAAAGCTATATGATTCATCATGACTTATTAATGATTTATTTTTTTCCATTTTATATTTTCCATTTAAATAATTTATTTATCTGAAAAATAATTACATTATTATACTAATGTAAATATAAAAAATAACACACATTAAAGTAAGATTTATAATTATAATAACGCGAATTAACATAATGATTTTATTAAAAAAGTAGCTTCATATTATGAAGCTACTTTTCTTTAGTTGAATCTAATTTATTTTTTAATATTAGTGATATAACGTTCTTGAATAAAAGTGTTTTCGTACCTAACTAATTTATTAGCATCAAACAACGTTATTTTTTAGCCGCCTGCAAATAGAGCATATCAAGTGCAATAGTCGCTCCTGCAAGTGCGGTTATATCTGATTGATCGTAAGCTGGAGAAACTTCAACTAAATCCATACCAACAATATTCAACGGTTGTAATGCACGTAAGATCTTCAGGGCTTTATCGGTTGTTAAACCGCCAACAACCGGTGTTCCTGTTCCTGGAGCAAACGCCGGATCAAGACAATCAATATCAAAAGTCAGGTAAACAGGTAAATCGCCAACAATACCTTTGATTTGATCAACAAGATCGGTTACACCACGATCGTTAACTTGTGCTGCATCCAATACAGTGAAACCATTGTCACTGTCATGATCAGTACGAATACCAATTTGTACTGAGTGGTTAGGATCGATTAATCCTTCATTTGGTGCATGGAAGAACATTGTACCGTGGTCAAATTTACTGCCATTACCATAAGTATCGGTATGCGCATCAAAATGAACTAATGCCATTTTGCCAAAGTGTTTTGCATGGGCACGTAATAAAGGTAATGTGACAAAATGGTCACCACCAAACGTTAAACATTTTTTACCTGCGGCTAATAACTTCTCTGTATGAGCTTGTAATTTATCGCTCATATCTTGTGCATCACCGAAGTTAAAAACTAAGTCACCGCAATCGACAACATTTAAACGTTCACGCATATCGAAATCCCACGGCCAGCGGTTACCTTCCCACGCTAAATTGGTTGAGATTTGACGAATCGCGCCTGGTCCATGACGAGTTCCTGCTCGACCCGATGTTGCCATATCAAAAGGCACACCCGTAATAACCCAATCTGCATCACTGCTGTAAGGCTGAAAATTCAGTGGAAAACGTAAAAAACCAAATGCATTAGAGATCAATGAATTATCAGTCTCATTACCTAACGTACTATTTTTCATGCTATTACCTCTGTTACTTATTTAAAATAAGCAACATACAATCAATATGATAGATAAAGAGTGATGTTTAAACACATCACTCTTGCATTGGAAAGTGAAGAATTACTCTTCTTCTTCCAGATACGTATAACCGTATAAACCACTTTCAAATTCAGTCAGGAATTGCTCTTGTAATGCTTCATCTAACTGTGCATTTTTTACTTGAGTGCGGAAACGTTCTAGTAGCACGGCAGGATTTAACTTAACGTATTGAAGCATATCAGCAACCGTGTCACCCTCTTCACTGAGTTGATAAGTCAGATTTCCTTTTTCATCAAGATAAACGTCTACAGCTGCAGTATCACCAAATAAGTTGTGCATATTACCTAAAATTTCTTGATAAGCACCCACCATAAAGAAGCCAATCATCGGTGGATATTCAGGATCATAAGCTGGCATTGGCATAGTTGTTTCAACACCATCACCATCAACATAGTGATCAATAATACCATCAGAGTCACAGGTGATATCCAACAATACTGCACGACGATCTAATGGTTTATCTAAACCTTCTATTGGTAAAACAGGGAAAAGCTGATCTATTCCCCATGCATCAGGTAAAGATTGGAACAGTGAGAAGTTAACATAGAACTTATCTGACATACGTTCTTGTAACTCATCAATAATAGGACGATGAGCTCGATTACTGGGATCGAGATCGTATTGAATACGACGACAAATATTCAAATACAGCTCTTCTGCCCAAGCACGCTCTGTCAGGCTTAACATGCCATGAACATATTGAGTATGCACATCATGAAGGTCTAATTGGCTATCATGTAGCCATTCACGTAGTGAACGACTATGCCCTTTAGTTTGCATCTCTTCCCATGTTTCCCAAAGGCTTGCAATAGGTCTTGCAGCATCTTCCTCTGGTGGTGTAATAGCTGTAAATTCATTACGTTCAACACCAATCACATTAGAAATCAGTACAGTATGGTGTGCTGTTAATGCGCGTCCTGATTCCGTAATTACCGTTGGATGAGGTAAATCATTTTCATCACAAGCGTCACCAATCGCCCAAATAACATTATTCGCATATTCATTAAGACCATAGTTAACCGAGCAATCAGATTGTGAGCGTGTCCCTTCATAGTCCACACCTAAACCACCACCCACATCGAAATACTGAATATTTACACCCAATTTATGCAGTTCAACATAAAAACGGGCTGATTCACGCACACCGGTTGCAATATCACGAATATTTGCCATCTGTGATCCCAGATGGAAATGTAATAACTGTAAGCTATCTATGCGACCAGCTTGGCGTAACATATCAATTAATTGCAGAACTTGTGTCGCAGCTAAACCAAATTTTGATTTTTCACCACCACTTGCCTGCCATTTACCTGAACCTTGAGAGGCGAGACGAGCACGAACACCTAAACGAGGAATAACTTCTAAACGCTCAGCTTCTTCTAATACCATTTTTATCTCAGACATTTTCTCAATCACTAAGAAAACTTTATGTCCAAGTTTTTCACCGGTAAGTGCTAAACGAATATATTCACGGTCTTTATAACCATTACAGACAATCACCGAACTTGTCATATTGGCATGCGCAAGCACAGCCATCAGTTCTGCTTTAGAACCTGCTTCTAAGCCTAAAGGTTCACCTGCATTGATCAATGATTCAATAACACGGCGTTGTTGATTAACTTTAATTGGATAAACCAAAAAGTAATCACCTTTATAACCATAAGCTTCACGCGCACGATGAAACGCCGCATTAATAGAACGCAAGCGATGTTGTAAAATCTGAGGAAAACAAAAAAGCGCAGGAAGGCGCAAATGTGAATACTCTTCTTGCACTTGCTTAACTAATTCAGTTAAGTCCAACGTTGCCTCTGGCACATCAGGATTAGGGCAAACACTAATATTTCCCCGATTATTCGCTAAATAGTACCCACCACCCCAATATGTGATGTTATAGGTGTGCTGCATCTTGCGAGCGATGTTATCATTCATGACATTCTCCTTAGGGAGTATGAGTTTATACCTTGCCTGTCACTATAGTAGTCAATTATCTGACAAAAATCTGAAACGACTGATAAATAACAGTTGGAAGTAATGACTCACTATATGTTTTTATATAATTATCCAGCTATACACCGGACATAATAGTAGAAAGTTCTTGAGTTAACCCATAATGAATTAACACAATTACCTATTGGCAAGTAACAGACAACTTCGCTCCAAAGAGAAAGAGCTCAAAGAGGAGATTACTCTAGATATACTACGTGTGTAGTATTGGCGAGTACTGTTTTGGTTTTTGAAAAGACTAACCTGTAGACAATGGATCATTACCCATTCACTCCACACATGGCTTAAACCTATAAGCCATTTCCCTAACAGAGAAACAGGATCAGAAATCCTGCGGTTTACACTGTGTTCAGATTTCACAGTAACCGCGAGGTTATACCTTTAGTTAATTAAAAATGCAAAGCAAAAAGTACAAAAAAATTATTTTTCTCTAATCCCTATTTTTTCAACCTCCAAATAGCGGGCAATAAAAAATAAGATCAACTGTTTGATTCTACTTTCTCCCTATATTTGATTAAAAAAAGCTGGAATTAAGGAGAGAAGGGTCGTAAAATAGACGTCTAGATGTTAAAACATCCATCCTTAAACCGTTTGTATTAAGGTAACGAGATATAATGACTACACACCTATTTACTTCTGAATCAGTCTCAGAAGGTCATCCAGATAAAATTGCAGATCAGATTTCTGATGCTGTTCTGGATGCGATTTTAGAACAAGATCCAAAAGCACGCGTTGCCTGCGAAACTTACGTTAAGACAGGCATGGTTATGGTAGGCGGAGAAATTACCACCAAAGCTTGGGTCGATATCGAAGAAATCACACGTAATACCGTTCGTGAAATCGGTTATACCAGTTCCGATATGGGCTTTGATGCTAATTCCTGCGCAGTTATCAGTGCGATTGGTAAACAATCACCAGATATCAACCAAGGTGTTGACCGAGCTGATCCTTTAGAACAAGGCGCTGGCGACCAAGGTTTAATGTTTGGTTATGCAACCAACGAAACTGACGTATTAATGCCCGCACCAATTACTTATGCTCACCGCTTAGTTCATCGTCAAGCACAAGTACGTAAAAGTGGTACTTTACCTTGGCTACGCCCTGATGCGAAAAGCCAAATTACCTTCCAATATGACAATAATAAAGTTGTCGGTATTGATGCAGTTGTTTTATCAACTCAACATTCTGAAGATATTTCACAAAAAGATCTGCATGAAGCCGTGATGGAAGAGATCATTAAACCAGTTCTACCCGTAGAATGGTTAAATGAACAAACTAAATATTTCATCAATCCAACAGGTCGTTTTGTTATCGGTGGCCCAATGGGCGACTGTGGTTTAACGGGCCGTAAAATTATTGTCGATACTTACGGCGGTATGGCGCGTCACGGTGGCGGTGCTTTCTCTGGTAAAGATCCATCGAAAGTAGACCGTTCAGCCGCTTATGCAGCACGTTACGTTGCTAAGAATATTGTTGCTGCTGGTTTAGCTGATCGTTGCGAAATTCAAGTTTCTTACGCAATCGGTGTGGCTGAGCCAACATCAATTATGGTAGAAACATTTGGTACTGAAAAAGTCCCAACAGCACAACTTATTCTGTTAGTACGTGAATTCTTTGACTTACGTCCTTATGGATTAATTCAAATGCTAGATTTACTGCACCCAATCTACCAAAAAACGGCTGCTTACGGTCATTTTGGTCGCTCTGAATTCCCTTGGGAAGCAACAGATAAAGCAGAGATCTTACGTGAAGCTGCGGGTTTAAAATAATCCTCTGCCATTAACATCACACTATTAACTAAATGTTCAATGCATTAAATACACAAACGGGAAGCACTGGCTTCCCGTTTAATTAATTCATTAAGAATATCAGTATAAAATAGTTTGTTATTGTGGCTTACGCACCAATCCAATTAACAGCCAACCCGCAATCATCGCAAGGACAAATAAAATACCTTGATAAAACCCTGCACCCGCTAATACCAAACCTGGGCCTGGGCAAATCCCCGCTAATCCCCAGCCAATACCAAATAACACACTCCCCAACACGAGAGGTTTATCAATAACCTTATTGGTTGGAATATTCAAAGGGCATGCTAATACACTTTGTTGTCTACGGCGTGTTAGTTGGTAACCTATCACACTGACAACCAATCCAGCTCCCATGATTATCAATAAAGAGGGATCCCAATCTCCAGTAATATCCAGAAAACCTAGAATTTTTTGCGGATTGCTCATTCCCCCCACGATCAACCCTGCACTAAATAGAAGACCACAAAGAAAAGCAACGAACTTTGTCATTTTATTAGCCTCCTATTACATGACGCTGAATATAAACAGTGATAAAAGCCGTCACCATAAACACTATCACAGCAACGATAGAACGACGCGATAATCGAGCTAATCCACAAATACCGTGACCGCTGGTGCAACCATTACCTAAACGTGTACCCGCTCCCACCAGCACACCTGCAATGATCAACATCCAAGGCGATGTTTCAATCACTGGCGCTAAAGGTTTATCAAAAAAATAAAACAGTGTAGGTGCGATTAGCATGCCAATTAAGAATGCCCAACGCCAGCCATTCCCCTGCTGTTTTGTTGATAAAATACCACCTAAAATTCCACTTATTCCTGCGATGCGACCATTAAATAACAATAAAATAGCGGCAGCCGCACCTATCATTAGTCCACCTATTGCCGCACTTAAAGGCGTAAAGTGAACCCAATCTATATTCATAACTTAACCTGCTATAGGGCAATAAAGCTGATAAAGCGTATTAAGAAGCACTAATACTTTTTCATCAGCAATAGAATAGAAGATACGTTTCCCATCACGACGAGTATTCACTAATCCTTCATTGCGTAAAACAGTCAGTTGTTGAGAAAGTGTTGGTTGACGTATACCTAAACTTTCTTCTAATTCACTCACACTTTTTTCGCCCTGACTTAATTGACACAATAATAAGAGGCGATCGCCATTTCCTAGCGTCTTAAGCATGCTAGACGCTTCATTAGCCGCCAATTTCATTGCATCTAATAAATCAGGTTGAACTCGTTGTGTCATGGTAAACTCCATAATCAATATACTTTTTAATAATATGTTAATTTATATATTGTGCAAGTTTTCTTTTTATTGCGTGTTTGTATAAGGCGCTATATGCTCTGTAACATGAAAACGGTAAGAATCCCCATCGCCTTAGTGCAAAGCGTTATGCGAACACTGCGTGAAAAATTGCAGCAGGCTAATCTTTATCTTAATACAAATTACCCAGAACCTACTCTACATTATAATCAGAGAGGAACTATTGCAGGCAGTGCCTATTATGCAAATTGGGAAATCCGTATTAATCCTACATTATTGATTGAAAATAAACAGAATTTTATTGAAGAAGTTATTCCCCATGAACTGGCACACTTATTAGTTAATCGCCATTTCGGTCGTGTAGCGCCTCATGGAAAAGAGTGGAAATGGATGATGGAAACAGTATTAGGCGTTTCGGCTAAACGTACCCATCATTTTGATGTTAGTACCGTTAAAGCCAAAACTTTTCGTTATGCTTGCCATTGTGAAGAGAAACATCAGCTCACTATTCGTCGTCATAACAAAGTATTACGCGGAGAAACACAATACCGTTGCCGCCATTGTCAGGCTATATTGAAATTTATAGGAAATTAAAACAAATAGATAAAAATAAAGCCGATGTGTTAGTTAAATCACATCGGCTTTATCTTGAGAATGAAAATTAATATATAGGATTGTCTTAGGCAAACTCGCTCATCACATGAGATGCGATTTCAAAGTAAATAATAAGACCTGTACCATCAATTAGCGTTGCAATAAACGGGGCTGACACAACGGCTGGATCAATACCTAAACGCTTTAATACCATTGGAATAACCGACGAAACAATAGCACTCCAAACCGTGATTGAAATAAGCGTTAAACCAACAACAATCATCACTTCCATGCCAACGCCTAAGAACCAAGCTCGTACAAAGCCCGCAATCCCCATGGTTAACGCAACCATGATAGATGTTGTTATCTCTTTTCTTAAAACAGACCACACATTGCGTAAGCTAACTTCACCTAACGCCATCGCACGAACAAGCGTTGAGGTGATTTGTGTTCCGCTATTTCCGCCAGTACCAATCAATAATGGAATAAAGAATGCCAATGAAATAGCGGCTTCTAATCTATCTTCAAAAGCATGTAATACCGTACTGGTATACGCTTCTGCCACGAACAACATCAATAACCATACAACTCGTTTACGCCATAATGTTACTGGGCTGGTTTCTAAATAAGGCTGCTCTAATGGTGACGTTGCCCCTTGCATCTGGGCGTCAAGGGTATTTTCATCTTCAATCAATTCTGCAATATCTTGAGGACGTAACACACCCACTAATTTTCCAAAATGCATCACAGGTACACTGTCTAAACCGCTATGGCTAATCAATTGATACACATCATGTCGATTCTGTTCAGGTGATACAGAGAAAAAAGTTTGACGCATAACATCAGACACAAATAGATCATTTGCCGCAGTTAATAATGATTTAACAGGTAAAATCCCATTAAGATAATTATCTTTATCAACAACATAGAGATAGGTTGGAATTAATTCATCTTTTAAATCATTAACCAGTTGGGCTTTTACATTCTCAACTGAATCGGCAACAGAAACCGCAATATAAGATTGGCTCATATACGCGCTAACCGTTGAATCATCTTTTAAACGATTGTATTGATCTTGTGTTGAATGATTTTGTGGTGTGTTTAAGGATGCATCTGCAACTAAGACAGCATCCATTTTGTTTTGAGTATTGAAAGTCATTTTTGTGGTTCCCTATTACTGTTTGTGTTTAGCAAATCAGTTCTCCATAGGGGCGAAACCAGAAGCGAGAATGCAAAAGCTATCTACACGTCTCGGTTTTAGCACTATACAACGTATCCGATGAATACTGGAAGTTACATGGGGATATACCTTCGGTCGATATATCCTGTCCTAATCTTGGGCGTCTCTCGACGTCGTCAGATCAGTAACCTGTGTTTGTATAGGAGCCTCGCCTAACGAGATACTGCACTTTTCTTGCGAATGCGCGCGCATTATAACCACTCACACTATAATGAAAAGCACGATAAGGATTTTGTTTAAGTTCTATTGAAAAACAGCCCGTAATATTCATTATGCAATTAAATAATACAATTACATTCGAAACTGATATATAAAAAAGAAATGAAGTTCTCCTACAATATCAAAAATCATATAGTAAAAGATAATCTGTTTATTAATTGATTATTTAAATGCTAATTTTTGTACTCTTATTTCTTCTGCCTGTGAAAATATTTCTTTTACTGTTTTACCATCTAATGATTGGCACATTTTACGAGTAATAATATCCGAATTTTTATGACGACCAGCGATCACTAAATCATTAAAATTAATATCATTAAGGATCGCTAATTCTATTGCTTCATCAAAACGCGCTTGTTCATCAAGGGGAAGTGAATTGCGCATTTCAACAATTGAGATACGTAGCGACTCTACATTAGAACCATCAAGGGTTTGTTGCGGTTTTTCACAACCAGATAACATGACACTAAACAAACAAATAACTAACATTTTTTTCATATATCCCCCCTTATCCAGTCAATAGTTTAAATAATAGCAGAATGTTTATAAGGAAACTCCCACTAACTAAAATATATTTTTAATTAGTCATCGTTGACAATATTTTTATTATTCTGAATAAATAAAAACCTTCTTTAATTAAAAATAAAGAGAAGTATTTTCCAGATTATTCGTTTTTTAATGCGAAGAATAGACATAAAAAACCCTGTTAATAAATTAACAGGGTAAAAAACAGGAAAGTAGAAGGAAATATTTAATGGAAAAAAGAGGTTAAGCGAGCTCAACATCTCCTTTTAAACGACAACTGCATGCTAAGACATAACCTTGAGCTATCTCTTCAGCCGTTAATGTACTGGTGCTGGAAACATCATAATCACCACTAACAATTCGCGTTTTACAACTACCACAAACACCTGCACGACAAGCAGCAAAAACGGGTACTTTATTCTCTTCCATTGCCGTTAACAAAGTGACACCAACAGGAACTTTAATTTGCGATAATGGATGACGAATAGTCATGGTTAATTGTTCATTTTCATCAACACAAACAGGTTCATCACCAAAACGTTCCATAAAGATATTTTCAGCCGGTACACCAAGATTTCTTGCAAAACGTCCTGTATCTTCCATGTAACTATTTGGGCCACAACACATAACAGTACGACTCGCAATATCAGGTACTAACGCTGCTAGTTTTTCTTGAGAAATGCGTCCACTAAATAACCCTTTATTGTCAGGTAATTTAGACATCATAATAAAATTGAGATTATAGGGATACGCATTGGCTAATTCGATCCACTCTTTCTCAAAGATAAACTGGCTTTGTTCACGAATATTAAAAATAACCGTGATATCTGCTTTTGGCTGATTATTTAGCAACCAACGTGTCATCGACATTACAGGGGTAACACCACACCCTGCGGCTAACATTAAATAGCGCGCATCTTCTTTACCTGCACAAGTAAATTCACCTTGGGCATCAGATAACCAAAGATAATCACCCGGTTTTACTTGTGATGTTAACCAACCTGAACCGATACCATTTTCTAAACGGCGAACAGTTAAAGTGACAAAAGGGCTTAATCCTGGAGAAGATGAAATGGTATAAGCACGCATTATTTCATCACTATTATTGATACTAACCAATGCAAATTGGCCTGGTTTGTATGAATAAAAGTCATGATTAATTAAATTTAGTGTCCACACTTCAGGGGTTTCCTGAACAATTGAGTGAACCTGCATACGATTAGGACAAAGGGAACTTGGCATCGTCATGGATATTTATTCCTTACCGAAGCCCGTAAGCCTCGGCAATGATGATGAATTAAACGATTAAGCTGAAAGGATCTCTTTAAGATCTTGTTCTGGTGTAGTAATTGAGCGCATACCGAACTTCTCATTTAAGACCGCCAGCAGATTGTCTGTTAAGAACGCAGGTGCTGTAGGGCCGGTATAAATGTTTTTTACGCCTAATGAAAGCAGAGTTAATAAAATAACAATCGCTTTTTGCTCAAACCAAGACAAAATTAAGGACAGTGGTAACTCATTGACACCACAGCCTAATTTTTCAGCTAGATTAACTGCTAGCATAATCGCAGAGTAAGCATCGTTACACTGACCCACATCAAGTAAGCGTGGTAACCCTTCTAAAGTACCAAAATCTAATTTATTAAAGCGGTATTTACCACACGCCAATGTCATAATTAAACAATCTTGTGGGATTTCTCTTGCTAAATCAGTGTAATAACTACGCTCACCACGGCCACCATCACAACCACCCACTAAGAAAACGTGACGTAATTTTTTCTGTGAAACTAAATCAATCACTGTATCAGCTGCATTTAATAGTGTTTCACGACCAAAACCAACCGTAATTAAATGCTCAATTTCGCTATATGGGAAACCTTCTAGTGATTGTGCTTGGTCTATCATTTCAGAGAAATCATCACCAGTAATATGTTTTACGCCCGGCCAGCCAACAATACTACGCGTCCAAATACGATCACCGTAATTACCCACATTAGGATCAATAATGCAGTTTGATGTCATTAGCACAGGGCCTGGGAATTTCGCAAATTCAATTTGCTGATTCTGCCAACCACTACCATAGTTACCCACTAAGTGTTTGTATTTTTTAAGTTCTGGGTAACCGTGAGCAGGTAACATTTCACCATGGGTATAAATGTTGATGCCTTTACCTTCTGTTTGCTCAAGTAGCATTTGTAAATCTTTCAGGTCATGGCCCGAAATTAATATTGCTTTACCCGCAACAGGGCGCACATTAACCGCAACTGGCGTTGGGTTACCATAAGCTTGTGTTTCACCTTTATCCAAAATTGCCATAATGCGGAAATTCATTTGGCCAATGCCCATCGCATTTTCTAACAATTCATTCATATCAGCAGGATCAGTTCCTAACCACGCCATATAACGGTGATACTCTGCATAAATTTCATTGTCGTATTGACCTAAAACATGCGCATGTTCCATATAAGCCGCCGCGCCTTTTAAGCCATATAAACACAGCATACGTAAACCATGAAGGTCATCACCAATCTGTGCTTTATCACCATTTAAGGCAAAAAGCTGGGCTTGTTTTTGTAAACTGTCTAAATCATTTCCAGCTAATTGAATTTCAGCTCTTGGATTAGTGACTTGAATCGCTGCATTTTTTGCTAAGGTACGAGATTTTAGACTTTCACGGAAATAGATAGCTTCTTTCGCATAACCGACAATACGATCAGAATCAAAGTTGACGTTAGTTAATGTAGAGAAAAAAGCGCGAGGCGCAAAACTGTCTACATCATGATCAATAATATCAACACTACGTGCCGCTAATGCCCAAGCAGAAAGCCCTTCCAACACAGCAACCAGTAAATCTTGAAGATCTGAAGTTTCTGCTGTTTTACCACACATACCTTGCGCATAGGCACAACCATTGCCTACAGGCGTTTTCATTGTTTGTTCACATTGCACACAATACATATCGTATTCCTTCTAATTATAAGATAACGCTTTATTTTTATAAGTTGCATTCTATATGCAACATAAGAATACGCCATTTTTATCAGAGAGAAAGTGCAATATTGAACAATTTAAATGTTGTTTGATCTAACGCAATTTCTAGTGAATCTTTTAATATCTCTTTTTTTATCTTTTGATCTCACATAAGTCTAAAGCCTGCTTTTTTAAACAGATTGCTTAATCGCATTACACCTTTAATAAGTAAATAAGAAAGAATATTGAAGAATAACGGATGGGTATTTTTTATTTAATTATATAAAGACTGATAGATGAAACGATTAAGTTAATTCATTTTTGTTAAATCCGTAATATTCATTACTATTTTTTATAGTTAATATCACCTATTGCATCAATAGCTAATCAAATTATTTCATTTGATATATGTTATTGGCACGAGTATTACGAAATGAAACTATAAGTTTAAATGATGCTCACCCCTACATTGGAGATTAAAAATGATTAAATTAAATAATGTTCCATCAGAATTTCGTCCTCTAGAAAGCTACAAAATGCTAATTGGAGGAGAATGGGTAACTAGCACATCGCAAAAAACAACTAAAACCTATAGCCCTGCAACCGGTGAATTACTAAGTGAATACCAATCAGGAAGTGCCGAAGACGTAGATCGCGCAGTCACTGCCGCACGTAATGCATTCAAAACATGGAGTAAAACATCTCCAGCAGAGCGTCAAGCCCTCTTATTAAAAATTGCAGATCGCTTAGAGCAAGAGCAAGAACGCTTTGCTTGGATTGAATCATTAGATAATGGTAAGCCACTCAATGAGTCGAAAAACATAGATTTACCTGCCTCTATTGACCATTTTCGATATTTTGCAGGCGTGATACGCTCTCATACCGATGAAAGTGCCGTCCTAGACGAAAATACCATTAGCCTTGTTATTCGTGAACCCATTGGTGTAGTTGGACAAATTATTCCATGGAACTTCCCATTATTAATGGCTGCATGGAAATTAGCGCCAGCAATTGCCGCGGGTGATACTGTCGTAATAAACCCAGCAACACTGACTTCCCTTTCATTATTAGAGCTAGGTCGTATTTTAAATGAAATATTACCAGCTGGTGTAATTAATATTGTTACGGGACGTGGATCTGTTGTAGGACAAGCTATTTTAGAGCATCAAGATATTGATAAACTGGCGTTTACAGGTTCTACCAATGTGGGTTATACCGTAGCAGAAGCAGCAGCGAAAAAAATGGTTCCAGCAACATTAGAATTAGGCGGTAAATCAGCCAATATTGTGTTCCCTGATGCAAATATGAAAAAAGCAGTCAAATATTCAGCATTAGCTATATTGATGAACCAAGGACAAGCTTGTGAATCAGGTTCGCGTCTGTTCTTACATAAAGATATTCATGATGAATTCTTGAAAGCATTAAAAACTGAATTTGAGAGTATTCGTGTCGGTGATCCCCTTGATCCTAATACACAAATGGGTACACAAGTTAGTCAAGATCAAATGGATACCATCTTAGCCTACGTTGAACTCGCGAAAAAAGAAGGTGCAACTGTTTTAACAGGTGGTGAGCGTATTACGGGTGAAGGCTATGATGACGGATTCTTTGTTCGTCCTACTATCATCATCAACGCAACAAACCAAATGCGTGTAGCCCGAGAAGAAATTTTTGGACCTGTATTGTGTGTTATTCCATTCGATAATGAAGATGAAGTGATCGAAATGGCGAATGACTCTGAATATGGCCTCGGTGGTGGTGTTTGGACTCAAGATATTAACCGAGCCTTACGTGTTGCAAAAGCAGTAAGAACTGGTCGTATGTGGGTTAACACTTATCACGAACTCCCAGCTCATGCACCATTTGGGGGTTACAAAAAATCAGGTTTAGGACGTGAAACGCATAAAATGATGTTAGATGCTTATAGCCAAGTGAAAAATATCTTCATCAGTCTGAAAGAATAAGGTTATCTCTCTTTTCTAAATTCTTATAAATATAATATCTATACTCATCTCTTCGCCTTCTCCCCAGAAGGCTTTTTATTATCTGTAATTTCTCACACTTTAAGTTACCACCATAAAAAACCGTATGCCAAATTTTAAGTGCATACGGTTTTTGTGTTGTGTTTTTTAGCCAATAAGTAAGAACGAGTTACTCTGCTTTGGCTTCTTTTTTGTTCACTGGATGAGTTTCTTTATTTAACCCAATATTATCAGCGTTAACATCTTTTATATGATCTCTTGTTAAACGATAAACAACTGGGCTTAATAAAGCTAATGCGATTAAGTTAGGAATAGCCATCATTGCATTAAGTGTATCGGCTAACAACCAGACAAACTCTAATGATTGCGTTGCACCAACTGGTAACGCAATTAACCATGCAACCCTAAATGGTGTAATCGCTTTAGGTCCAAAAAGATATTGCACACATTTCTCACCGTAAAAGCTCCAACCTAAAATCGTGGTAAATGCAAAAATGGCTAATGCAATTGCCACAATATAGTTACCACCCGGAATAGCGGTAGAGAATGATGCAGCGGTTAATGTTGCTCCACTTTGCCCTGTTAGCCATTGTCCTGTGATAATAATAGTTAATCCTGTTACAGAGCAGACAATGATGGTATCAATAAAAGTCCCTAACATCGCAATCAAACCTTGGCGAACAGGATTTTGTGTTTTTGCCGTTGCATGAGCAATAGGCGCACTACCCAATCCCGCTTCATTTGAGAAAACACCACGCGCTACACCAAAACGGATCGCAGCCCAAACAGCGGCACCAGCAAACCCACCTTGAGCAGCAACGGGCGTAAATGCAGATTTAACAATAAGGACAATAGCATCTGGGATCGCAGTTGCATTCAGTGCTAAAACAACAATACCTGCACCAAAATAGCCAACGGTCATAATAGGAACTAATTTACCGGCAACATCAGCAATACGCTTAATGCCCCCAATTAATACGGCACCAACTAAAACAACCAGAACAATAGCGGTGATTGTGGTCGAAATACCAAAGTTACTTTCCAATACATCAGCCACAGAGTTGGCTTGTACTGTATTACCAATACCAAACCCCGCAAAACTACCAAAAACAGCAAAAACAGTACCTAACCAAACCCAATTTTTACCTAATCCATTTTTGATATAATACATTGGCCCACCGACATAGTTCCCATATTTATCAACTTCACGGAAACGTACAGCAAGCACAGCTTCTGAATATTTGGTTGCCATTCCCACTAATGCTGTCATCCACATCCAAAACAATGCCCCGGGACCACCTAAGACAACCGCCGTTGCAACACCGGCAATATTACCAGTTCCGATAGTGGCAGATAATGCAGTCATCAATGCATTAAATGGCGATATTTGCCCTTCGCCTCTTTTATCATTTTTCTCAAATAAAAGTTTAAACCCTGTACCTAATTTCCTAATAGGTAAAAAACCAAGTCGAAACTGCATAAAAAGACCGATACCGAGAATACCGACAAGCATCGGAACTCCCCATACCACGCCATTTATAGCGCTTAATATGTTTGTGATGAAATCCATAATTTACCCTTTCTCGTCCAAATGTTATCTAAATATGTCTTTTTTGTTATCAATTACACTAAAGATGAAAAAGTGAAAATATGCTAGAAAAAAAAACGACTAAATCTAAAATTGATTACGTTATGTGAGAAATATCACTTCAATACAAAATTACGCTATCATTACGTTCATTGTTACAATACATAAATCAAAGTTATGCATAACCGTAAATCTATCCAAAATAGCCAAAATGAACGACGTTTTAATTTATTCAGAAAAGCACAAGAGACCAACCTTGCACCACTGAAAGTCCTGCTACTGTCTGCTATAGTCGGTTCGCTTGCAGGATTAGTAGGTGTTTTATTTGAAAAAAGCGTGAGTTGGGTTATAAATTTTAGACAAGAAGAGCTCGTCAAAACCTTCACCAATCCTTATGTTCTTGCAATGAGTACATTGCTCTTCTCCTCTATTTTAGCAATGCTAGGTTACTATTTAGTCAAGAAATTCTCACCGGAATCAGGGGGATCTGGTATCCCTGAAATTGAAGGGGCAATGATAGATATTCGCCCAGTTCGTTGGTGGCGAGTATTACCAGTAAAATTTATTGCTAGTATTGGAACATTAGGTTCAGGAATGGTATTAGGTCGAGAAGGCCCAACAGTTCAATTAGGCGCCAATATCGGTCAGCTCGTAAACGATATTTCTCGGGTAAATGATAAAGAGTCACGCCATACTTTATTAGCTACAGGAGCCGCCGCGGGATTAACCGCTGCTTTTAATGCGCCTCTGGCTGGTATTTTATTTATTATTGAGGAGATGCGACCTCAATTTAAATACAGTCTTATTTCAATTAAAGCGGTCTTTATTGGCGTTATTATGTCTTGCATTGTTTTTCGCCTATTTAATGGTGAAGGCGGTGTTATTCATATCGGTAAATTTTCATCTGCACCACTAAATACACTCTGGCTATATTTAGTTTTGGGGATGTTATTTGGCATTATTGGCGTTATATTCAGTAAATTACTTTTCTATGTCCAAACACAATTCCAACATTTTTATCAAGATAAAACCTCACGTTTTGTTTTAACCGGCGGTATTATTGGTGGGCTTTGTGGTCTATTGGCACTAATTATTCCTGAAATTACTGGCGGTGGATTTAGCATTATCCCAGCACTCAGTACCGGACAATATTCTCTTATTGCACTGTTACTTTTCTTTATTTTACGAACTATCACATCTATTATCAGTTTTGCCTCTGGTGCTCCTGGCGGTATATTCGCACCTACTCTAGCACTTGGTACTCTATTTGGTAGCGCATTCGGATTAACTGCAACCTTGCTTTTCCCTGATTATCAAATTCAAATTGGTACGTTTGCTATTGCAGGGATGGGCGCGTTATTCGCAGCAACGGTAAGAGCACCTCTAACAGGGATCGTTCTCGTATTAGAAATGACGGATAATTATCAGCTGATCCTGCCTATGATCATTACCTGTTTAGGTGCAACTATGTTGGCGCAACTATTAGGTGGTCGCCCTATCTATACGGTTTTATTAGAGCGGATATTGCAAAAATCTGAGGCAAAAGAGCAAAAAGACCAAACCCTAGATATTAAAAGCAATAAATCACCGCAACAATAAAATTCACTTAAACAGATAAAAAAACACCCCAATTATTTGGGGTATTTAAAAGAGATAATAGTTATTAACTATTTTTTGCGTGCGATTAAAGTAGCAAAATTTAAGGCGATACGATTACCATTGGCATCTGTTTTATGTAAATGACCTGGGTTTTCATTATATTTGATGATTTCCCAGTCTTTATAATAATCCGCTAACTCGCCTTGACGTAAAAAGGTCTTAAAAGGAATTTCTGCAGGATCACTATTTGACGATTCAACAGGACAAACAATTACATTGATACCGTTAGAGTTGGTACATTCCTGCATATTTTTAATAATACTTTCAATACGCTCCCGTTGGCAGAACATCAATACAACGGTTGAAAGGATAATATCGTATTTCTCTGTAAGTGAAGCTTCATTAATATCATATAAGCCACTTTTTACCGCTAATCCTGTTTTGGTTTTAACTGTTTCAATAGCATCAATATGTGAAGCATTAATATCTAACGCTGTTACATCATAACCTTGAGACGCTAAATAAAAGCTGTTTCGACCACGACCAGCACCTAAATCTAACACCTTACAAGGCTGGGTAAACGTTGCCATATAGCGTACTTCAGAATGGGGTAATGATAAGTCGTTTTCTTTAAATAACTTATCTTCTGGAGCACATAAAAAAGAGAGCTGGCAACGTACATCATCACTCGCTTTATCAATTTTATGCCACTGTTGAGGCTGAATTAGAGGTGGTTGGTTTTCTATATCACAATCCACCGAAATTTGTGAACCATCATCATTAAATACAATAAATGTCATATTACCTTGAAGGACTCGCATTTGAGCATAAGTACCTTCCTTTGTATTGTGGCGTTCTAACAACGCTAAAGGAATGGATGTGCGAGTCCACTCTGGCATTGTTTTATAATTTACAAGTTCCATCATTCAACCTCACTTAAGATGCATTTTAAATACATCTTATTGTAATCACGATCTTTCGTAAAGAAGGTTTTATCAAGATTATGATTTTAAATATTTGTTTAACAGCAAATTAGTCACATCTGAGGAAGAAATAGATTCACCACACAAAACTTTCATCATAATTTCTTTACCTAATGATGCTAAAGAAAATAACATATCTGGGCGTAACCGACTGATTTTATCTCTATTTTCATCTTGATTAATAATAGTGATCAATTTGGCATCAACATTAGAACATTCTTGGATAGTCAACAAAATAAAGGTATTTTCTGCATCACTTTCAGATAAAGTCACAACCCAACTTGCTTTCGCGATATTGGCAGATAGCAATGTTTTAAGATTAGTAGGATCACCTTCAATAATATTGGCTTGAGCATCATAGGAGGCTCTATTTTTATCAACACAAATCGCAATAACGGGTTTCCCTTGTTCTCTTAGCCCTTTTTCTAACTGAGAAGCCAATGCTGATGAACCAATAATAATAAAATGATTATGCATTTTAGCGATCCTTTTCTTAACAATATCGCGAGTGCCGCGCGCAAGAAATCCCATGACATACACAATGGAAGTAGTAAAAACAGTTATTCCCAAGATAACAACAGTGAGAGTAAAAATACGTGCATTCGTGCTAATTGGCACAATATCGCCAAATCCTAGTGTCGTCATACAGACGATAGAAAAATAGAATGCATCCATTAATGTTGTAATATGTGGTTTAAATTCATCGCCAATATAAAGACTTCCCAGCATTGAGAATAACAGCAAAGAAAGAGTGCAGATAAAGGCCACAAAGCCTGCGCTAGTTAAACTATGATGTGGAAATGCACGCCAGCTTATTAACAACCCAATCGCTAAAATAAAAGAAAAACAGGATTGAAAGTCCATTTGCTGATAAACAGCGACATCGAGAAAAACAATGGTGGCTAATAAAATCAAAGAGACACACCACGCAATTCTGGCACCAAGATACATAAATATTGAAAGCAAAATTAATGCGCAACCTAACATTACCTTAGGTATATCGAGCAGTTTTAATACACCTAAGGATTTTAGCCATGCTGAAAAACCATGAATCTCCCAATCCAGATAAACACCACGAGACAGCAAAATGGAATAAATGATGAAAATACCATTTAAGATAAGTAATAAAGACATCATTTTTCTTGTCACTTTAGATGTCTCTATCATATTTAATATTACGGATAATTTCATATTAGATATTGTGAATACTCAGCTAGTTATTTAAAGGTATATTATCTAATCCTTGAAATTTAAAAGGCTCTGCAGGTTTAAAATGACTTGTAGCATCAGCTGAATAGATTATCGATTGCTCTTCACCTAATGGTAATGTCATTACTTTCCCACTCTCTTTTGAAAAATCAATTTCTTTTAAATTAACCCAAAAGATATTCGGCGATAATGCGGATTCGAAAAAATATAATTGGTTTTTATGATCAGCCACTGTTCTCCAGCGTGTAGATGATATTTCTGGTGATTCAACTGTACTTAATCCATAAGGTACAGATACATTTCTGATCACACCAAATACGCTAGCGAGCGATTTTTTACTCGATTGAGCTTTAGGAATGGCATTCACATAAAAAGAAGCTCGGGCAAAACGATCTGAAGCACGATTAGTCCCTGGTAACATCACGGTTCCACCAATTTGTTGCCAATAACTATTCAACGCTAGCTGTTCTGAAAAAATAGGAGAGTTCGTCATCACTTGATACTCTTTACTGTGATGAATCACTTGCCTTCCATTTATATATTCAATAATGGCGCTATCTCCCGTTGCATCTGAAAGCGAAAGATGTAGTGTAGCCATTCTATCTTGCCCAGGAACTTTATCCGTCAATACAATAAAAGGCTCACTGTCTAATGCATTCACGGCTTCTTCGACCGAAGCAAAATTATCTAACACATACTGTGCCCATGCAGAAATTGAAATAGCTGGTTTTTCTTTGGTGTATGCTGGATAATTAGACTCAGCCAACCACAATAAATTAGCTACTAAACCTTTTTCATTCATGCCATCTGTTGTAGAAATATCATAACCAGATGCAATTACGCTTCCATATTTAGATGTCCATTTTATCGAATTATCACCAGCTTCTCCCGAACGTTGCATCCCCTGTGGAAATATCCATAAATTTGTTCCTATGTCATATTTCCAGTCCATTGAGCGAGCCGTAATAATTTGATTATTGTCTCCTAAATAAACAAGCCGAGTACATGCATCAGCATCAGTAATACCTACTGTGAAAAGACCAGATATAAATAGAGTACCCAAAAAAGTATGACGTAATTTTTTCATTATGACTCTTTCCCGTTAAATAAATAGATGGTTTCTTTATCGTGACCTATCTTTACACTGACTAAAAATCGATAAAACCTTAAAATAAATATTAGTCCTATTAAAAAATAAAAATTATTACTTAAGTATAAGATCATTCATCATGATTGTGCATAAAAAAACCGATACGTTAAAGTATCGGTTTATAAATCATCTAGATAATAAAAGGGTTTATTACCTTACAAAAAGTATTTAATTACGCTTTTTTTACACCTTCAATAGAGATAATTAACTCTGCTTCTTGTGATTTTGGCCCTAAGTCTGATTTAAAATTAAACTCTTTCAGATTCACTTTACCCGTTGCTTCAAAACCAGCACGGTAACCTTTCCAAGGATCAGTACCTTCACCAATTAATTTTGCATTTAATGAAACAGGTTTCGTTACACCATTTAATGTTAAATCTCCTGTAACGACATAGTTTTCGCCATCACGAGTCACTTGTGTTGAAACGAATCGAGCTTCAGGATATTTACTTGTATTAAAGAAATCAGCACTACGTAAGTGCTTATCGCGTTCTGCGTGATTAGTATCTAAACTTCCTGTTTTAATTACGACATCAACTTTGTCTTTTGATGGATCTTCTTTATCATAGCTAAATGTACCATCGAAATCTTTAAAAGTGCCATATAACCAGCTATAGCCTAAATGTTGGATACGAAACTGTACAAATGCGTGTTGACCTTGTTTATCAATAGCATAATCTGCTGCTAAAGCAGTACTTGCATTAAATAACAACGCACCTGCAGTTAAACCTAATAAAGCTTTCTTAAACATTATTATCTCCATAATCTCGTTTTATAAGTTTAATTATTTAGTCCGCATTCCTAGCATGCGTTTTAACGTGACATCTTTATCAATAAAATGATGTTTTAAAGCACCAGCAGCATGTAATAGCGATAATAAAACCACTGCCCAGGCTAAATAAAGATGAATATCACCAGCTAAATCTGCTTGTTTTGCTTCTCCAGTAAAAATGGCAGGTACAGAAAACCAATCAAATACAGATATAGCTTGTCCATCAGCAGTCGAAATTAAATAACCGCTAATCAGAATAGAAAATAAGATTAAATATAAAAGCATATGTACAATATGAGCACTAATACGTGTCAGTTTACTGTAACTTGATAAAGCTTTTGGAGGTGGAGAAATCCAACGCCATATCACTCGCACTATCAAAACAATAAATAAAAGAATACCAATGCTCTTATGTATTTCAGGTGCAGAATGATACCAACTATCATAATACCCTAATGTCACCATCCAAAGCCCTAAAGCAAACATACCATAGACAGTAAGCGCCATCCCCCAATGTAAAAGGAGTGACAAGTGCCCATAGCGAGACGCATTATTTCGCCATTGCATAATAAAAACCCAATAGTTTCCAATTCATTAAGATAATGTTACATAGTCTAGTATATCTAGAGTAAATTGTTAGCCCATAGTTCAGCAAATAATTTGCTTATCATTATCAATAATAATCAATAAGTAATGAGCTCTTATTAGTCACTCTGCTGATTATCTAATCAGTGCCATAGTTGAATTTTTTCAAAATAAGATAAGTATATTGGTGGGTGTTTATATACATAATAAAAAGAATAAATATAGAGGTAAAAATAAGAAACGAAATAAGATTAATACAACATTTGCCTAACTATAAAAACAATTGTTCCCTTCATTTATCCTAAATTAGAACTTATTAAGAAAAATACAATAATAATTAGAGGAACCGTAAAAAAAACGGATAACCAGCGCATTTCACGTATAACGCCAAAAATAATACCAACAATACAAATAAAAAATATAACTGGCATCATTTCTGAGTAATGATCATGACAATAGTGCATTAATAAATTAATCCACGGGTGATCGTTTTGCATATGAGAATTTCAACCAATAAAAATAAATTTTAATTAAGATAGAGATAAATTACTATCATTAATAAATAAAACAAGCGTTGTATTATAAATATCAATCATCGCGCACAAAGATATTAAAACACTTCATATTTCAAATAAAGAAAACACTGATAAATAAAAATAACAATTTAAGCCAAACTTACAACAAGATAAAACAAACAAGGTGAAATAAAACAAAACGTCACAATGAAAGCAATATCATTATTAATATCACCTTAGTTAAATGAAATAATAATTTCATTTAACTCCAAATAAAGAACATTAATTTCATTAAGTTATTATGAAATCAGTAAACAATAAATAAAATAGAGTTTTAAACATCAAATAATTACCTTTAGGTTATTCATTTATTTGGAATTAACTCTATATTTCATTTTAAATATTATTAGCTAAAAACATTCAAATACCATGCAAAAAACACTACAATTACAATAGTATTTTTATTGAGGGCACTATGTCTACTGCAACAAATCTGAATGAACTACAGGAACAAGTTCGCTCCCGCTATAATGGATTAAGTAAAAGGCTACAGCAGGTTGCACATTATCTACTTGATAATAAAAACAGTGTGGCATTTGATACAATTGCAATCCTTGCAGATAAAGCAAATGTTCCTCCATCGACATTAATTCGTTTTGCCAACGCATTTCATTTCAATGGCTTTAATGAAATGAAACAGTTATTTCAAAATCACTTGATGAATGAAATGGTAAATGAAAATGAAAATTTAACTTATAAACAAAAATATAAAGAGGAGCCCCCTAATCTGAATGAGCCTGCCTATATTTTGCAAGAATTTGCGCAAGCAAATAGCCATTCATTGCAACAATTGGCAAATCAGACTCACAGAGAAATGTTAAATAAAACATTACAATTGCTCGAACACGCTGACACAATTTATATTTGTGGCTTTCATCACTCATTCAGTGCTGCAAGTTATTTTTTTCATGCTCTCTCGCATATCTCTTGTGAGACTGTTTTTGTCAACAGTCTAGGTGGAATGTACAAAGAGCAATTAAGAAACATTACGCATCGTGATGTACTCTTTGGTATTCACTTCCACCCGTATTCAGATGAAATGCAAAAAATGTGTGAAATGGCAACTTACAAAGAAGCAAAACAGATTATTGTTACTGATAGTCCAATTAGCCCATTAGCGAGTTTAAGCGATGTTTGTTTAACTGTTAAAGAAGCTCAAATAAAAACCTTTCGTTCTCAAACGTCAACCATGTGTTTACTACAAGCAATCTCTGTCGCTTTTGCTTTTAGAAAAAAACATTAATAACTTTTTTATCCTAAACTGTATCTTAATTAAGATACAGTTTTTTTATAAAATAAATATTTATTAAGTACTATTAATGAATAACAACTATTAAACACATATTAAATAGCTTAGTATTTTATTTAGAACTATTTTTAAGAATGAATACAGATTTTTTTGTTTGTGATGAAAAAATTAATCATTTAGCATTAATTTATGCCACCTAAGATCATTAAAGGATTAAATTAAATGTTATTTAAAAAATTATTTTTAATTGTTTTTTTATTTCCAAACTTCTCCTATTCAAACACACATTCAATAAAAGAAAATAAAGAATCGCCAATAACTGTTAATATTCCTAGTGTTTCATTTGGTGATCAGAGTAATGCATCTGGTAACGGTTCAATTGCAATAGGAACAAATAGCCAAGCTAAAAGTGCACACTCAGTTGCTATTGGTACTAATTCATTAGCAACAGAAGAAAATACAGTATCATTTGGAAACATTGAAAATCAACACACTTCTCGATTAGTTAATATTAGTGACGGTAAAAATAATACAGATGCCGTTAATCTTATTCAGACTAAAAAAATGGTAGATAAAAATAGAATAGCAACAAATAATACTATCAATCAGCTAAAGAGAACTGTTAGTACAGATATCGGTAATATCAAAACCCATGTTAATGATTTTGATCATTATTACAGGAAAAGACAGGCCGAAATTACTGATTCAGTTGCAAATTTAGACAAAGAAATTATCGCGTTAGAAAAAAAAGTATTTGCGGGTATTGCATCATCAGTTGCAATGACTAGCATTCCTTATCTTGCTCATCATACCCTAAGTGGCGGAATTGGTATTAGTAATTATCGAACAGGTACAGCATTTGCTGGAGGTGTACAATATAAACCCAATAACGATATTGCATTTCGATTAAACTCTTCCATTAATAGCGAAAAAGAAATTATTATTGGAGGTGGATTAGCTTATGGCTGG
Source organism: Proteus penneri (assembly GCF_003144535.1). Classification (GTDB taxonomy): domain Bacteria; phylum Pseudomonadota; class Gammaproteobacteria; order Enterobacterales; family Enterobacteriaceae; genus Proteus; species Proteus penneri. Next base: position 273,858 of record NZ_PHFJ01000004.1, read on the forward strand.
TAAACAATTTTGATTCTCTATAATCCGATTATAAAAAAATAACCTTATAATTAAAGCAGTAATAATTTAAGTAACATTACTGCTTATTTATAAAAAGAATTTTAATTAGTAATAAATAAATCACCTAAAGAATAATTGATAAGTTTAACTTTAGTATTTTTAATATATTTTTGTAATATATATCATTTTTTATATACTAGGATTATAAGCTAGAGCCAAAAGGAATAAAAAATGAATTATATATTTCAAAAAATGACTGCTAAAGATATAAGTGCAGTAGCACGACTATTACAGGCAAATTCAGAATCTCAACAAGGTGGATTATATGGTGAATACCCTCTAAATAAAGTTGAGACGATGTATCAAAGTAGCACTAACGCCATTGTTGCACTCTACCAAAAAAATATTGTTGCTGTTGTTTTTAGCTTTCCTGTCACCTCTTTTTCGATCCCTCCAATTGCTCAAGCTATTAATCAACAATTTCCAGAAATAACACAAAACAATTGGTTTTATGGCCCTGTTTGTATTGATAAATCGCACCGAGGAAAATCACTATTAAAAAATCTCTACCAACAAATCTGTTCTTTACATGGCGGAAACCCTATCGCATTTGTTAATAGTGAAAATATTCGGTCACTAAAAGCACATCAAAAATTAGGCATGAAGGTCGTTAAAAACTTTGAATTTAAAAGCACATCTTGGTGGATCATCAAAGGACAATGAAAACAAACGAAAGAAAAATACTTACACTTTCTGATATACAATTTTCAGGCTGAAAATGAAGGCTTTTAAGTATTTTTGTTATCATCATCACAAAATAAATAATAAGCATATAAATCAACATGATATACAAAACAATGAAAAGTTAATCTATTCTTAACAATATTACAACTCCTATTTTAGCTGTCAATTTGCTTACAATTTGACATCATTCTGTGATCTCCCTTTCAATTCTTGATCTTTCGTTAACTTACTTTTTGATATTATGCAAAAGTATAAATAAGATAAATACACCAATTCGAAAGTAAACGTAAAATAGGAGGAAGCAATGACTGTTTCCCGCAGAACTTTTATCAAAGGACTCGCAGCCAGCGGTGCAGCAATGACTGTTTCTACCCCTGTTATTGCTAATTCAGAGAGTTCAACTTCTAACCCGCGCTCGCGCCCAGAGAATGCCCCTAACCTATTAATTGTTTTCCCAGATGAAATGCGTGCTCATGCATTACAGTTTATGGGGGAAGATCCTTCAATCACACCTAATTTGAATAAATTTGCGAAACAATCCAAAGTAATGACGCAGATGGCTTCAAACTACCCTCTTTGTTCTCCATTTCGTGGCATGTTTATGACTGGTCAATACCCTGTTCGTAATGGTATTACAGGAAATGCACATGACTATGGTGGCAAAGTGGGTATCGATTTATCGCCTTATGCAAAATGTTGGTCGGATGTTTTAAAATCTCTCGATTACAGCACTGGCTATATTGGTAAATGGCACCTTGATGCACCTTACGAACCATTTATTGAAAGTTACAACAATCCAATGGAAGGTCGTTATTGGAATGAATGGGCTGCACCGGATAGACGCCATGGTTTTGATTTCTGGTATTCTTACGGCACTTATGATTTACATTTGAAACCAATGTATTGGGCAAACGATACCCCTCGTGATAAACCAATTTACATTGATCAATGGGGACCTGAACATGAAGCGGATATGGCAATCAAGTTCCTCAAAAATGAAAACAATCAATTTAGAGATAATTCAAAACCATTTGCATTAGTGGTTTCAATGAACCCTCCTCATTCACCTTATGATCAAGTACCGAAAAAATACCTCGATGCATATCAAGGTAAAACGTCAAAAGAGCTAAATACACGCCCTAATGTACAGTGGGATACTGAATATCAAGAAGGCTATGGACCTCAATATTTCAAAGAATATATGGCTATGGTCAACGGTGTTGATGAGCAATTTGGTCGTATCGTCGATGAATTAGAAAAACAAGGCCTTGCAGATAATACTCTTGTTGTTTTCTTCTCTGATCATGGTAGTTGCTTGGGGGCAAATGGGCAAGCCACCAAAAATAATCCTTATGAAGAATCCATGCGTGTTCCGATGATGTTCCGTTTACCGGGTAAAATTAAACCAGGCACTGATGATGCATTAATGTCAGCACCTGATATTTATCCAACTATCTTAGGGCTACTTGGTTTATCTGAATGGATCCCTGATTCAGTAGAAGGTACTGATCTTGCAGATAGAGTAGTTACTGGCAAAGGCGACACAGCAAACTCTCAGCTTTATCTTTTTATTCCTTATGGCGAACCTTCATTCGGTAAACGAGGAGTAAGAACAAAAACTCATACTTTGGTTATAGATAGACAAGATGGACAACCATTAAAATATACTTTATATGACAATGTGAACGATCCATATCAAATGAAAAATATTGCCAAAGAGAATATGCCTTTAATTGAAAAATTAATTAAAGAAGAACTAACCCCTTGGTTGGAAAAAACAGGAGATTCTTGGCGTGCCACTGAATTCATTACGGCAACAACCAATAAATTAAATAAAACAATATCTACATGTAAAGAAAAATAATAAAAATATCTGCGCCATAATTTTATGGCGCTATATATAAACCCAATTCGCTGATATAAAAAATCCTTTTAATAAAATTAAATAAAAGGAAAGATGTCCTACACCTAAAAATTGACACAAATAAAAGCGAATAAAGAATTGGATATATACCATGAACAAACTTCGTATTGCTCTTTTTTTACCTCTTCTTGGCTTAGGTTTAACTTCTTTTCATTCTCAGGCAGCTAATGTCAACGCCATGTTTTCTTGGGAAACGGCCGATTACGACACACCAAATAACTATTCTGGTTATCGTGTAGATTTTAATATTAATCCAGATAAGTCTAACTGGTATTTCGATGTTGGTTTTCGTCAACGTGAGCATGACAATAAGAACCGTTATCAGCGTTATGATTTACAGGGTAGTTATCGTTTTAAATTAAATAATGGTTGGATCCAACCGGGTTTAAAAATACGTCAAGATCTCACGAATTATGATAATGGTAGCCGATTAACTATTGATTTTTATGAATCAAAAACTAATTACCAATTTCCAATTAATAAAGATTGGGTTTTAACTGGTAGCGTTTTATTTGGCTTACAAAAGAAAGAAGACAAACGTAGTAATGGCGTCACAAATACGGATTACTTAGGCTGGGAAATTGAACCTGGTCTACGTTATTTTGTCACCCCTAATATTAATACTACTGTTGCTTATTTTGATGGCGGTAAGCAAGCAATACGACATGAAGAATACGACACAAAAGAAACAAACCATAATCAACAATTACGTATGTATGTGAACTGGACAACACCAATAGGATTAATTGTTTCCCCATCAATGCGTAAATCTATTTTTGGAAAAATAGAAGATAGAACAAATAAAGGCGTTTATATCGAAAAAGATATGACACGTTATACCCTACAAATGGCTTATCAAATATCACCTCAATGGCGGATCATGACGGAATATTATAATGAACGAGTTGAAAACAAAAATGATAGTAGTAAATCAACTCAGGATTATTTCAAAGTTTCATTCCGAGCAACATTCTAATAATTAAAATCATATAATTGTTCATGGAGTTATATTGTGAAAAATAAAAAATTGTTATTTTTGAGCACTGCTATTTTATCAGCTATTTATGGTTCAGCATGGGCGACAGAATGTGATCCCACTTTAAATATCTGTGAAACGGTTAATGTTAATGACGGTAATACAGTTCAAATAAATAAAGATGTCACTGTTTCTCAAGGTGATGGCGTTGTCTTTAATGGCTCATCAACAGAATATAAAGCTCAAGCAATTACAAAAAACATTACTGTGACTGGTGATGGCGCAAGTGCCATCAAGATAAATCAAGGAGCTTCTTTTAGCAGTAACATCAACTTAAATGGTGCTAATGTGACCAGTGAAAATGGTACAGCCATATTGGTTGAAGGTGATTTTCCTAAACGAGGTACTGGCGTTTATGTAAGAGACGGTGCCATTATTCGAGGAAAAACTGCAGCTATTGATTTTAGTACACTGAAAACAGGTTTTAGAAGTGATGTAAATGGTGAGATCCACGGTGATATTTTAGGAAATGGGCATGCTGATACTAAAATAAATTTTGCTTATCAAGGTGGTTCTCAAAATGCGCTATTTGACGGATATAAAATTACCGGTGTTCCGTTAATTGAAAACCACGGCAACTTGACTATCCAAGGAAAAGACAGAACGATTAACTGGGAAGGTAATTTCCTGAATAAGGAAAATAGCCAGTTAATTTTCCGTATTGATGATAATACCAATACTAATGAAACTATTCTTCATGTTGACGGTGATGTCACTTTTAAAAAAGGCAGCCAAGCCAAATTGGATTTTAAAGGCACCAGTGTCGATAACATTATAAATAAAGATATTGTTTTGATTTCTTCCAATTCAGCGATTAAAGATGAAGCTGGAATTACGGTTACTGACGCCAATGCCATTGCACCCGATGTATCTCCTTTATTAGAAAAAACAGATTCATGGTTAGAAACTACACCGCCTAATATTAGTGGTGGTGTTAGTGGTAATCAATTAGTTGCACGTTATGGAATTAGCTATGAAGGTGGCAATAATTTTATTAGTGCGGCTGAACGAGGCGGTGTCAATGAAAATGGATTAGCAGCAGCTAATTTTGTTATTCCAACGGTTTTAAATGAGTTTAATAATACACGTAGCCAAATTTCAGATGAGGCTTTGAGTTTATTAGTCGCGGCTGGAAATGACGATAATAATATTGCTGCATTATCGAATGATTTAGCTCCTATCGCTGATGGTAGTGATATTCAAGCGGGATTAATCATGGTTGAAGATATGCGCAATAATATTGCACATCGTTATTTACGCTATGATAACCAATTACCTATTGAAGAAAAAGAAGCTGGCTGGAATAGTTGGGCTAATATGTTGTACGGTTACGGCACACAAAGTAATCAAGGTGGCATTAACGGTTACAACACTTATCGTACTGGTATTCAAATCGGCGCTGATTATGAAATTAATCAAGATGCTCTTATCGGTGTTTCTTTTGCTTATAACTATGCAAAGGCTGATGCAAAACAACGTAACGCAAGCAAAGAAATTAGCCATTTTGAATTTATGCCTTACACCGGTTGGTATAGTGACACATTATTCCTAAACGGTAATTTAAATATTGGTTATTACACTGTCGATAGTGAGCGAGATATCGGTGGCAATACTGGATGGGAAGGAAATACCAAAGCAAAAGGTGATTATTCTGGTGTGCAATTGGGTTATCAGATTAATGCTGGAACCTATTTTGATTTTGATTTCATCCATATTAAACCGATGCTGACTTACCAGTATCAATGGCTCAATATTGATTCTTGGGAAGAAACAGGTTCGGCGTTATCAATGCGTACTTATGGCCAACGCTATGCTGTCAATCAACTCGGTGGTTCAGTAGCATTTTGGAATACCTATCAAACCTCTTATGGCAAATTAACCCCTTCTCTTAATCTGCGTTATATCAAAGATATAGCAGGTGATAATCATATCGATCAACGTCATAGCCTCACCTATTTTAATACTGGAGGAAGTACCTTTGATATTAAAGGCAATCGTGTTGGTGGTGACATCATGAGTGCTGAATTAGGTGCCAATCTCGATATTACCCAGTCGTTGAATTTAGGTACAACAATGGGCTATCAGCGTTATGACAAATTTAATGAAGGACGCATTGGTTTCACTGTTAGCCAGCGTTTCTAAGGAGAAAAATAATGCCGATATTTCGCTTTACTGCACTTGCTATAACATTGGGGCTATTATCAGCTCCTTATAACGCGATGGCAGCCACCAGTAATCCTGCATTTGCTCCTAAAAATCTGATGCAGTCAGAAATCTATCATTTTGCCCAAAATAACCCGTTAGCTGATTTCACAACAGATAAAAACTCAACACTGACGTTATCTGATAAGCGTAGCATTATGGGAAGCCAATCCCTTTTGTGGAAATGGAAAGGTGGAAGTAGCTTTACTTTACATAAAAAGCTTATTGTACCAACAGATAAAGAAGCGTCTAAAGCATGGGGACGCGCATCTACACCTGTTTTATCATTTTGGCTTTATAACGAAAAACCCATTGATGGCTATCTCACTATCGACCTAGGAGAAAAACTTAATTCAATCAGTGAAGCTCAGGCTGGATTTAAAGTAAAACTAAATTTCACGGGCTGGCGTGCTGTGGGTGTCTCTTTAAATAACGATCTTGAAAATCGAGAGATGACTTTAAATGCAATCAATACCTCCTCTGATGGCTCTCAAGATAGTATTGGTCGATCTTTAGGGGCTAATGTTGATAGCCTACGATTTAAAGCCCCTTCTAATGTGGGACAAGGTGAAATCTATATCGATCGGATCATGTTTTCTATCGATGATGCTCGCTACCAATGGTCTGATTATCAAGTAAAAACTCGCTTATCAGAACCAGAAATTCAGTTTCATAACGTACAACCTCAGTTGCCAGCAACGCCCGAAAACTTAGCTGCGGTTGATCTTATTCGCCAGCGTCTGATTAACGAATTTGTTGGCGGTGAAAAAGAGACAAATCTCGCGCTAGAAGAAAATATTAGTAAATTAAAAAGTGATTTTGATGCACTCAATATTCACGCCCTAGCAGATGGTGGAACACAAGGGCGGCATCTGATCACGGATAAACAAACTATTATTTATCAGCCAGAAAACCTTAATTCTCAAGATAAGCCACTTTTTGATAATTATGTCATTCTTGGTAACTACACAACATTAATGTTTAATATCAGCCGTGCTTATGTTCTTGAAAAAGATCCGACACAAAAAGCCCAATTAAAACAAATGTACTTATTAATGACAAAGCACTTATTAGACCAAGGCTTTGTTAAGGGGAGTGCATTAGTCACAACCCATCATTGGGGATACAGTTCTCGTTGGTGGTATATTTCTACACTATTAATGTCTGATGCCTTAAAAGAAGCAAATCTACAAACTCAAGTTTATGATTCATTATTGTGGTATTCACGAGAGTTTAAAAGTAGTTTTGATATGAAAGTAGGAGCAAACAGCTCAGATTTAGACTATTTCAACACCTTATCTCGTCAGCACTTAGCCTTATTACTGCTAGAACCTGATGATCAAAAACGTATCAACTTAGTTAATACCTTCAGTCATTACATTACTGGCGCATTAACTCAAGTACCGCCGGGTAGTAAAGATGGTTTACGCCCTGATGGTACGGCGTGGCGACATGAAGGCAACTATCCGGGCTACTCTTTCCCTGCATTTAAAAATGCCTCTCAGCTTATTTATTTATTACGTAGTACTCCATTTGCCGTTGGTGAAAGCGGTTGGGATAACTTGAAAAAAGCGATGGTATCGGCGTGGATTTACAGTAATTCAGAAGTTGGATTACCTCTTGCTGGAAGGCATCCTTTTAACTCACCTTCGTTAAAATCAGTCGCTCAAGGTTACTACTGGCTTGCCATGTCTGCAAAACCGTCTCCAGATAAAACACTCGCGTCTATTTATCTTGCAATAAGTGATAAAACACAAAATGAATCGAGTGCTATTTTTGGAGAAACTATTGCGCCAGCGGCTTTACCTCAAGGCTTCTATGCCTTTAATGGTGGTGCTTTTGGTATTCATCGTTGGCAAGATAAAATGGTGACACTGAAAGCTTATAACACCAATGTTTGGTCATCTGAAATTTATAACAAAGATAACCGTTATGGTCGTTATCAAAGTCATGGTGTCGCTCAAATAGTGAGTAATGGTTCGCAGCTTTCACAGGGCTATCAGCAAGAAGGTTGGGATTGGAATCGAATGCCAGGAGCGACGACGATCCACCTTCCTCTTAAAGAATTAGACAGCCCTAAACCTCATACGTTAATGCAACGTGGAGAGCGTGGATTTAGCGGAACATCCGCCCTTGACGGTAAATATGGGATGATGGCATTCGATCTTATTTATCCCGCCAATCTTGAGCGTTTTGATCCTAACTTCACTGCCAAAAAAAGTGTATTAGCCGCTGATAATCACTTAATTTTTATTGGTAGTAATATAAATAGTAGTGATAAAAATAAAAATGTGGAGACCACCTTATTCCAACATGCCATTACTCCAACATTAAATACCATTTGGATTAATGGACAAAAAATCGAAGCCATTCCTTACCAAACAACACTTAAACAAGGTGATTGGTTAATTGATAGCAACGGTAATGGTTATTTAATTACTCAAGCTGAAAAAGTGAATGTCAGTCGTCAACACCAGACTTCGGCTGAAAATAAAAATCGCCAACCAACAGAAGGAAACTTCAGTTCAGCGTGGATTGATCACAGCGTTCAACCTAAAGATTCCAATTATGAGTATATGGTCTTTTTAGATGCGACTCCTGAAAAAATGGGAGAGATGGCAAAGAAATTTCGTGAAAATAATGGGTTATATCAAGTTGTTCGTAAAGATAAAGATGTTCATATTATTTACGATAAACTCAGCAATGTGACGGGATATGCCTTTTATCAGCCTGCTTCAATTGAAGATAAGTGGATCAAAAAAGTTGATAAACCCGCGATTGTGATGACTCATCGACAAAAAGACACTCTTATTGTCAGTGCTGTGACACCTGATTTAAATATGACACGCCAAAAAGCAGCAACGGCTGTTACTATCAATGTCGTCGTCAACGGAAAATGGCAGCCTACTGATAAAAATAGTGAAGTGAAATATAACCTTTCAGGTGATAACACTGAACTGACTTTTACCAGCTACTTTGGTATTCCACAAGAAATCAAACTCTCACCACTCCCATGATTTAATTAAAAGGAACGCCCTTGCGTTCCTTTTTTTATTTGCAGGAAATCTGATTATGCTAATAAAAAACTCTTTAGCCCACGCGGTTACATTAAGCCTCTGTTTATCATTACCCGCACAAGCATTCTCCTCTCTATCTCATGAAACTTTCGGCGATATTTATCTTTTTGAAAATGAACTGCCTAATACCCTTATTACTTCAAATAATAATCAATTATCACTGAGTAAACAGCGCGCTAAAGATGGTGAACAATCACTAAAATGGCAATATCAACCACAAGCAACATTAACGCTAAATAATATTGTTAATTACCAAGATGATAAAAATACAGCAACTCCACTCACTTTTATGATGTGGATTTATAATGAAAAACCTCAATCTTCCCCATTAACGTTCGCATTTAAACAAAATAATAAAATTGCACTAAGTTTTAATGCTGAACTTAATTTTACGGGATGGCGAGGTATTGCTGTTCCTTTTCGTGATATGCAAGGCTCTGCAACAGGTCAATTTGAACAATTAGTGATAACTGCCCTAGATCAGGCAGAAACTCTCTTTTTTGATCAAATTATGATGAGTGTACCTTTAGACAATCGATGGGCCGTTCCTGATTATCAAACTCCTTACGTCAATAACGCAGTAAACACGATGGTCAGTAAAAACTGGAGTGCTTTACTGATGTATGATCAGATGTTTAAAGCTCATTATCCAACTCTAAATTTCAATACTGAGTTTCATGATGCTCAAACTGAAATGGCATCAATTTATCAGCGTTTTGAATATTATCAGGGAATTAATGCTGATAAAAAAATCACCTCAGACATGCTTAATAAAAATTTAGCACTCTGGGAAAAATTAGGATTAACGCAACACGCTGATGGTTCAATAACAGGAAAAGCACTCGATCATCCTAACCGACAAAACTTTATGAAGGTTGAAGGCGTATTTAGTGAAGAGACGAAAAAAACATTACTTGATACCAATATGTTAAGAGATGTGGGCAAAACGCTTCTTCAAACTGCCATTTACTTGCGTAGTAATTCCTTATCAGCAACTGATAGAAAAAAATTAGAAGAACGCTATTTATTAGGAACTCGTTACGTCCTTGAACAAGGTTTTACACGAGGTAGTGGTTATCAAATTATTACTCATGTTGGATATCAAACTAGAGAGCTTTTTGATGCATGGTTTATTGGTCGTCACATTCTGGCAAAAAATAACCTTTTAGCACCGACTCAACAAGCGATGATGTGGTACAACGCCACAGGACGAATTTTTGAAAAAGACGATGAAATCATTGATGCAAACGTTGATATTCTTAACACACAACTACAGTGGATGATAAAAAGCCTACTGATGTTGCCAGATTATCAACAACGTCAACAAGCCTTAGTACAACTGCAAAACTGGCTAAATAAAACCATACTAAGTTCAAAAGGTATTGCAGGTGGTTTTAAACCTGATGGTTCTATTTTTCATCATTCACAGCATTACCCTGCTTACGCTAAAGATGCATTTGGTGGTTTAGCACCGAGTGTTTATGCATTGAGCGATTCGCCTTTTCGCTTATCGACTTCAGCACATGAGCGTTTAAAAGATGTGTTATTAAAAATGCGAATCTACACCAAAGAGACACAAATCCCTGTGGTATTAAGTGGCCGTCATCCCACAGGATTACATAAAATAGGAATTGCTCCATTTAAATGGATGGCATTAGCAGGAACACCTGATGGCAAACAAAAATTAGATACCACATTGGCTGCTGCCTATGCAAAATTAGATAACAAAGACAATTTTGACGGTATTAAAGCTGAAAATGAACCCACTGGTGCATGGGCGATGAACTATGCTTCAATGGCAATACAGCGTAGGGCTTCTATTCAAGTACCACAGCAAAGCTGGCTTGCAATTGCTCGTGGTTTTAGTCGTTATCTTGTTGGCAATGAAAGTTATGAAAATAACAATCGTTATGGTCGTTATTTACAATATGGACAATTAGAAATTATTCCAGCTGATTTAACTCAATCGGGATTTAGCCATGCAGGATGGGATTGGAATAGATATCCAGGAACAACCACAATCCATCTTCCCTATCACGAACTTGAAGCAAAACTTAATCAATTACCAGCCGTCGGTATTGAAGAAATGTTGCTTTCAACAGAAAGCTATTCTGGTGCCAATACACTTAATAATAACAGTATGTTTGCCATGAAATTACATGGGCATAGTAAATATCAACAACAAAGCTTAAGAGCTAATAAATCCTATTTCTTATTTGATAATAGAGTTATCGCCTTAGGCTCTGGTATTGAAAATAACGATAAACAACATACGACAGAAACAACATTATTCCAGTTTGCCGTCCCTAAATTACAATCAGTGAGCATTAATGGTAAAGAGGTTAATCAATTAGGTACTCGATTAACTTTAAATAATGCAGATACCTTAATTGATCCTGCTGGTAATTTATATAAGCTCGCTAAAGATCAAACCGTAGAATTTAGTTATCAAAAACAACATTCACTTGATGATAGAAATTCAAAACCTACAGAACAATTATTTGCAACAGCTGTTATTTCTCATGGTAACGCACCTAGTGATGCAACTTATGAGTATGCGATAGCGATTGAATCTCAAGATAATAAAGCCCCCGAATACACAGTATTACAACATAATAATCAACTTCATGCGGTAAAAGATAAATTAACTCAAGAGGAGGGATATGCTTTCTTTGAATCTTCTCAAGTAAGTTCACCTGAGGCAACAATATTATCCAGTAATGCACCTGTTATGATTATGGCTAAAACACAAAACCAGCAATTAACATTAAGTATTGTTAACCCTGATTTAAATTTATATCAGGGCATTGAAACAGATCAAGTTGATCATAAAGGTAATCAAATTGAAGTTAGTGTTTATTCTCGTAAATGGCTCACAGCAGAATCGCAACCAGTAAATAGTACAATTACTGTAAAAGGAAGATGGAAATTAATGACACCTCAATCTGGTATTATGATTAAGCATCAGGATAATAATACACTTATCACTACGACGACAATACAAGCAACACCGATTGTTATTAATTTAGTTAAGTCAACTTCTTAAATTTTAAAACAAAGAGTCTCGATATAAAATATCGAGGCTCTATTGTTATTAAAAGTAATTAACGAATTAATTAATAATTTAAAATAACGCGAAGAAATCGACACATTTATTATTGCTAATAAATGTGTTGTCTCATTTAAATAATTTGATATTCTCTGCGCGGGTGCTTGGATCAATCTGGTTCAAGCATTTGCTAAATGCCAGAAAGAGAAAAGCCCCGGAAAATATATTTATATTAACCGAGGCGGACTCAAACCTGAGAACTTGATTCTGCCTCCTTATAGAGGAGCTGTCAAGAAAATGAACAAATATTCTCTTATTAGTATGATTGTTATTAGTATAAATATCACCGTATTGCTGATATTTTTATTTTATAACAATCCAATTGAAAATTTCACAATTAATAGTGAATATATAAATGTTCAGGTTAAGTTTATCAGTAATAAACACTAACCTTGTGGGGGAGTCATCCCCCACAGTTTTCTAATTAAGTCATTATGGTTTAATCTAAGCACCCAAATTTATAATAAAAGGTAACAAATTACCGTTACCTCTTATTTTATTTACTCGCGCAGTTAGCGAATTAATTACTTATTTAAAATAATAAAAAAAATCGCATGATTTATTATTGATAATAAATATGTTGTCTCATTTTAATAGTTTGCTATGCTCTGCGCGGGTGCTTGGATCAATCTGGTTCAAGCATTTTGTAAAAGCCAGAAAGAGAAAAGCCCCGATTATGTTATTTAACATTAACCGAGGCCGAATCTAACCCAACAACTTGATTCTGCCTCCATTTTTATCGGAGTGCAAGAGGGAATGAAAAAATATTCTTTAATCGGACTGGTTATCGTGACGATGATAATATCGAACCACGTATTATTAGAGAGTAAATATCTTATTTATTCATACCAACTACTGGATATTTAATTATTCAGGTTAATATAGCTTTTACTTTATATTAATCTTGTGGGGGAGCGCTCCCCCACAGTTTCCTTATTCAATAGTTGTGTATTTATCTAAGCACCCAAATTTATAATAAAAGGTAACAGATTTATGTTACCTCTTATTATATTAAAAATAAAAAAGCCGACCCCTATTTTTGGTCGGCATCCTAGATAGGAAAATATTGCGCGGAAGGCATGTAAAGCGCAAGAAAAACAACAAAGCGTCAATATCAAAGCTCTAGCAATATTACAAAAGATTTAAAACTTCACTTCCTGCTAATAAATAAGCACCAGCACCATAATCCATATTATGTTCAAACTTCACTTCACGAGGGTTAAATGCAGGAAGTTGAACCCAACCTATCATGCCATTGTCATGAATACAGGTTTGTAATGCCGACCATGCTTTATTTAAAGCAGGAAAATAAATTTCTTTCTCTAATACTCCCTGATTAATTCCCCATGCTAGTCCATAACAAAATAGTGCTGTAGCTGAACTTTCTGGTGCAGGAAAATTATCAGGATCAAGTAAACTGGTTCGCCAAAAACCATCTTCATGTTGATAATCTAGGATGGATGTCGCTAATTCTTTAAACAATACAATATAACGTTCACGGCCATGATAATCATCAGGCATATATTTTAGGATGCGAGGTATCGACGCTAAAACCCAACCGATACCACGGCTCCAAAATACTTTTTCACCATTAGCTTCACGTAATTCATTGCCTTGACCATCAGGAATATAGCGATGATCACGAAAGATAAGCCCTGTTTCAGGATCACGTAAATGGTCAATCGCATCCCAATAAGCTGTGTGCATATAATCTAAATAACGTCGCTCATTGGTGATTTCAGCTAACGCAGCAAAACCAGGAGGCGCCATAAAGAGTGCATCACACCACCACCAGTCTTCACGACCAGGTTTTGGCTCATCAATCATAATATCAAATGCTTTGATTGTTGGCTCAACCACTTCAGATTGTTCAAACAATGGACTAATAGCCAGATAAGCTTGTGCACACACATGATCATCTGCAAAGCGAGGATTAGGACCCGTTCTAAACCCAGTATGTAGTGTGTAATTCAATACACCATTAAGATATTCTTCATCTTGTGTGGCTTGCCATGCTGCACTGACACAACTCCATAAAACACCGCGTTCCCAATCTGTGTCTTTAATAAAACGGGTTTTTCCACTACGGCGGCGGACACTGCGAACTTGATTAGCCGATTGATAACGATACACTCGCTTCATATTTTGCAATACGGTATTCTTTTGCAAAGCCTCTGTATTAGCGTGTTCCATCCTACTTCTCCATGAAATTAACGAGCCAACCAACCACCATCAACTGCAATAGTGTATCCATTAACATAATCACTGGCTTTAGACGCTAAAAAAATCGCAGGACCAGCAACATCTTCTGGCGTTCCCCAACGTCCTGCAGGAATACGTTCTAGGATAGCGGCATTACGCACGTCATCTGCGCGTAGTGCTGCGGTGTTATCTGTTGCCATATAACCCGGAGCAATTGCATTTACATTGATATTATATTGAGAGAGTTCAGTCGCCAATGCGCGAGTTAATCCCATTACTGCGGATTTACTTGCGGTGTAAGAAGGTACACGAATACCACCTTGATAAGAGAGCATAGAAGCAATGTTAATTATCTTTCCACCCTCTCCTTGTTTTACAAATTGGCGAGCGACTTTTTGGGATAAAAAGAATAGTGTTTTCTGATTAATATCAATCACATCATCCCAATCTTTTTCACTAAATTCTAAAAGGTCTTCTCGACGAATAATCCCTGCATTATTCACCAAAATATCAATACGCCCCATCACAGAAACAGCTTCATCCACCAGCGCTTGTAATCCATCTTGTTTCATTAAATTTTGCGTAATGTAATGAAAGCGACGACCCAATGCTTCTACTTGTTGGCGAGTTTCTGGTGCATCTTGAATACCCACTCCCACAATATCTGCACCCGCTTTGGCTAAACCAATAGCCATGCCTTGACCTAAACCTGTATTACAACCTGTGACAATAGCAACTTTGCCATTTAAATCGAATAAATTCATAGCAGTAACCTCTCAGGTGTGGCTTCATTGCCACACCTTTTTTATAAGTAGAGTAAGAAGAAAATGTAACTATTCGTATCGTAGTTACTTCAGATCTTTCATTGCCACATGATCCATATCGTGGAAGACCTGATTCTCACCAACCATTCCCCAAATAAAGGTATAAGATGCAGAGCCCACACCAGAATGAATTGACCAGCTAGGGCTTATCACTGCTTGCTCATTACGAACCACTAAATGACGAGTTTCCGTTGGTTCCCCCATATAATGGAAAACCACATTGTCATCTTTCATATCAAAATAGAGATACACTTCCATACGACGCTCATGGGTATGACAAGGCATGGTATTCCATAAACTACCTGGTTCAAGAACCGTCATCCCCATAGATAATTGGCACGTTGGCAGAACTGAAGGGTGTAAGAATTTATAAATAGTACGAACGTTACAGTTTTCTGCATTACCTAATTTTTCAGGCGATGCTTGCTGTTGCGTTATTTTGCGCGTTGGGTAGGTATGATGAGCTGGCGCACAATTCATATAAAAACGCGCGGGTGTTTCTACACAATCACTGGTAAATTCAACACTTTTAGCACCCATTCCGATATAAATTGCTTCACGAGCACCAATATCAAACACTTCACCATCAACAATTACTTTACCAGCACCACCAATATTAATGGCACCTAACTCACGTCTTTCTAAAAAGAAATCAACGCCTAATGCTTTACCTGCCATTAACGCTAAAGGCTGTGTTGTGGGAACAATACCGCCAACAATAATGCGATCTATATGGCTATAAGTGAGATTCATTTCCCCTTCACAGAATAGGTTTTCAATCAGGAACTCCTTGCGAAGTCCTTCTGTATCAAGCCTTTTAGCATGTTCACTATGAATTGGCTGACGAATTTCCATTATAAATACCTCATTTTTACTGATGGGTGCATAACAGAAAAGCTATGCATTTTCCCCGGATACAGAGTAAATATGATTTCCTCTGATGAATGTATCGGTGAGATGAAAGCACTCATCCACCACAGCAAAGCTGGCTTGTCGCCCCACTTTGATATAACCCAATTTATCGCCGATGCCGAGATACTCTGCGGGGATCGCAGTTGCCATTTGTACCGCTTCCCACTCAGGTACGTGCGCAAGTTGCACCATATTTCGCAATGCACTATCTAAGCTACAAGTACTCCCAGCCAAAGAACCATCGGCAGTTTTTGCTTGACCTTGGGTAACGCTAACTGTTTGAGCACCTAGCGTATAATCACCATCAGGTAATCCCCCTGCACGCATACAATCTGTAATTAGCGCAAGTTGTTGGTAACCTTTCATGCGATACGCTAATTGCATCATCACGGGATGAACATGAATGCCATCGGCAATCAATTCCGCCAATACATCGTGATACAACACGGCACCACAACATCCTGGCTCTCGGTGATGAAGTCCCGTCATCCCGTTATACAAGTGCACGCCACAATCAGCGCCATGTAAAAATGCATCTGACGTTTGTTCATAAGTTGCCGCCGTATGTGCCACACTAGGTTTAATGCCTCGATTGACCAACCAATCAATCGCTTCTATTGAACCTTGTGCTTCTGGCGCAACAGCGACACGCAATAATGAGTCACCCGCACTTTCAAGTAGTGTTTCTAACTCTGATATTGTCGGTGCTTTTAGATATTTCACCGGGTGAGAGCCTCGATGGCGCTCGGTAAAATAAGGCCCTTCTAAAAAGCTCCCAAGCAACAACGCACCGGACGTTTGTGGCTTTGATAAGAACTCACGTACTTGTGATAATGCTAGGCGAATGTCATCTATAGGCGCAGTAACCGTTGTACCAACCCACGCTACAACGCCTGTTTTCACTAAAGCATCCGCGATGGTTTGCAACCCTTGCTCAGTCGCATCCATAACATCCGCACCTTCACGACCATGAATATGGATATCCACAAAACCGGGTAATAATGATTTCCCTTTTAGGCGAATAATGGGGCAATCAGTTGGTGCTTGCGAGGTGATCGATTCAATGACATCGCCCCTAACACAGACATAACAGAGATAACGAATCCCTTCAGGTGTAAACGTTCTATCTGCCAAAATGGCGTATCGCTGACTCATAAGCCGTCTTCTTCATCAGCATCATTGCTGTCTATTTGTGCCAATTGCTCACGAATATCCTGAATACTCTCTTGACCTATTTCGCGTAACGTTTGCACTAACTCTGACGTTGAACACCCTTCTCGTTCAAAAGCGGCATTAACAATCATCGGTAAATTCACCCCAGCTAACACCTCAACATCAAGATTTTGCATCATAATGGCCATTGCTCGATTACAAGGGGTTCCACCAGGTAAATCTGTTAAGAACAAATATTGCTGACATGACATTGAGTCAATCGCTTCACGCATTTTTTCTTCTAATTCATCAGGGGAAATAGACTCAACAAAATCAATAAACGCGATATTTTCCTGTTCTCCAGCAATCGCTTTTACGGCTGATGCCATACCAGAAGCAAAATTAAGATGTCCTGAAACAATAAGACCTATCATGAGTGACTCCTTGCGGGCAGCAGAAGACTCTCCTGCCCGTTTATAGCAAGTTAATAATGTATTTCGATTGACAATAACGACTGTGGTAAAGGCTCTCTGTTATAAGAATCCTAATACATGGCCGACAACGCCAAATGCAAGAGTTGAGAAAATCAATACCGGAGGTTTACCCCAAAAACCGGTGCTTTTTACCATTTTGTACATCAGGAAAACTAAGCACAAAGGCAGTAAATTCGGCATGATTTTGTCAAAGAGCGCGGTTTGCAACTCGACCACCTTTCCTCCCAGCTCTAACGAGGCGGTGGTTTGCACCTTGATAAAGGTCGCGGAGAGCGCCCCAATGACAAAGATCCCCATAATATTGGCGGCTTTAGCCAGTTTTTCAGTGGCATCACTCATATTGACCATCGCAGCGGTTCCCGCGCGATAACCCATAAACATCAGCCCGAAATACACTAAAAAGTGCACAATTTGATATAAAAAGAAGAAAACAAAAGGCCCCGCAATCGAACCCTCCATAGCAATAGATGCGCCCAATGCTAATGTCAGTGGCATTAAGGTCATGTGGTCAATAGCATCGCCAATACCCCCTGTTGGCCCCATTCCTGCTACTTTCATCACGTTAACAGTTGATGGTTTTTCTTTGTTTTCTTCCATTGCAACAGCTGTACCTAATAAAAAGGTAAACAGCTTAGGACTGGCATTAAAAAATTGCAGATGGTTTTTCAGTGATGTTGCATAATCGCGTTTATTATTCCCATGGATCTTCTTTAATGCTGGAATAATTGAGAAGGCAAATCCACCACCTTGCATACGTTCAAAGTTAAAGTTACCTTCCATAAATAACCCTCGGAACGCACACTTCCAAAGGTCACCTTTCGTGATCACTTTTCTGACTGTGGTATCTTGATACTCATCAATGCCATCAATCAAAGAACCTGTTTCTGTTTTATCCTGCGTTTTCAATGCGGTGCTGTTATCAGATACCATCTTCGAAATCCTCATTCTGCTGACTTGTATTTTTGTTGTTACCACTAAAGAAGAAGTAGAGCGCGGCGGCTGATGCGCCTAAAATAGCGACCGCCATAATTGGCAGTTTTAAATAGGTTGTCATAACGAAACCAATGAAGAACACACCGGCAACTTCTTTTGACCACATGATTTTCAGCAACATGGCGAAACCAATAGCAGGAACCATCTTCGCACCAATACCTAAACCTTCAAGCAACACTTTCGGGGTATTCTCATCAATCCATTGAGCTGCATGTTCACCAAAATAGACCGTTACGAAGGCAACTAAAGCATAGAGTAATGAACGTACTATAATCGTGATAATCAGTAGCCGTGACACACCACCAGCATCGGCTCTTTCTGCGTATCTATCGGCTTTTCCCATAGTGAATGCCGTCATTGCAAAGAAGCCAATCACCAACATTTGCATTAACACAGCAATTGGCATACCAATCCCCATAGCAACTTCAGGTGATTGATTTGTCATTACCGCAAAAGCAACCGCAGCAATGGTGCCTAATGTTACATCTGGTGGCTGAGCACCGGCGTTAGGAACAAGTCCTAACCAAGCAAGTTCTAATGTTGCACCTGCAATCAATCCAACCTGCATATCACCCATAATCAGGCCAACAACAGGCCCTGTAATTAATGGTCTGTGAATATTTAATGCAACATCATACTTATCTATACCGCAAAAGAAGGCCCATAAAGCCACTAAAGAAGCTTCAAAAATCATAAATAATCCTCAAACCTGCTAATGCAGGTTTTTTGTTCAGGAAATTATCAGGCTGATGCTAGCGCTAACACGTCAACCGGTGTCTGATCGGGGGTGTTTTGGATTGTGCAAGTCACACCGTTTGCGACAAGGCGTTTAAACGCATCAATGTCGGCATCATTGACTGATACGGTTTTCGCAATTTGGCGTTTCCCTTCATGAAAATGCATATTGCCAACATTACAGTGAGTAATGGGCACACCGCCTTCCACTAAACGGGCAACATCTTTCGGGTTATTACACAAAACAAAAATTTTCTGACGAGGAGATGCTTTACTAATAACATCAATAGTTTTTTGAATAGAGAAGAAGCGAACAGCGTACTCACCACCCGCTGACGCTTTCATACCTGCTTGCATAAATGCGGCATTAGGGCCTTCTGCTGCATCATCATTAGCCACTAAAATCAGGTTTGCTTCGGTATGTTTACCCCATGTAATGCGGATTTGACCATGGAGTAAACGTTCATCAATGCGAGTCCAGACAATATTAGGTGTGTTCATAATTAGCTCTCTTATTATATTTTATTAATTTAAAGCAGACTGTGTGTCGTCTTTTTTGTGTGAGAACGGATAAATTGTGACGCCTTGTACAACGCGGTTGATTTCTCCTGTCGGAGACGGGTTATCAGGCGTATTCCCTAGTGCAATGGAACTGTGAAATGCGAATGATTGCGCCAACATCAAGTAAGGGAACAATAGCGCCACATCAGAACAGTTCTCTAACGCAGGAATATAAACAAAACTCTCTGGTGAGAAAGCGTTATCATTTCGTGCGGTGATCGCGATCACCTTGCCTGATGCATTATCGTGAATAACCTCTCGTAATAAGTCTGTCTCATATTGACGTGTATAAGGATCATTAGAGAAAAACATCACCACTAAAGTTTCTTTATTTACGATAGACTTAGGCCCATGTCGAAAACCTAATGGAGTATCAAAGCTTGCAACCACTTTACCCGCTGTAAGCTCTAACATTTTCAACGCAGCTTCTTGCGCTAAACCTTGCAATCCACCGCTTCCTAGATAAATAACTCGTTTAAACTTACCCGCGTATTTATCCCGAATAATTTGATTGGCTTTATTAAACTGTGCTTTATAGTGACTAAAAAAAGGTGCAATAGAATCCCTAAAGACGTTATCCCCTAAAAAGATGGTCACTGCCGCCATCATCATGGATGAAAAGCTAGAGGTCATTGCTAAAGAACGGTCATTGGATTCTTCAGGCATCAACAATGCCAATGCACTACTGTTATTTTGGCAATATTCATAAAGCTTGCCATTTGCATTACATGTCAGCACTAAGTGATGACACTGAGATAGACATTCAGTCGCAACATCTAACGCTGCCACACTTTCAGGGCTATTACCCGAGCGAGCAAAAGAGATTAATAATGTTGGGATATCTTCTGCTAAATATTCTTGTGGATCAGCCACTAAATCGGTTGT
The DNA here is from genome assembly GCF_003144535.1 of Proteus penneri. Lineage (GTDB taxonomy): Bacteria > Pseudomonadota > Gammaproteobacteria > Enterobacterales > Enterobacteriaceae > Proteus > Proteus penneri. The sequence continues at coordinate 294,708 of NZ_PHFJ01000004.1, forward strand.
TGCAATCGCATCTACTCGACGTTTTGTATGGCCACTTAAAATAGGCGCCAATGCTTTTCCAGCGAATGCGGACGTACCTGCACCTGTTAAAATAATTCGTGCATGAGGCACTGCAAGCGCTTTATCTAAAAAGGCCTCAATATCAGCACGTTTCTCTTTTACTGATTGCCATGTTTTCTTCCAACATTCTGGTTGTTGCTCAATTTCTTTCGCAGTCCAAAATGCATTCAGTTGCTCTAATTTAGCGGTCTGATAACTTAAATATTCCATGGTTTCCCTCAATTAATGGACATAGCACGCATCGGCATACACCGATAACACATCACGAATTTTCGCAATAACAAAAGATTCAGGCGATCCGTCAATCATGCCTTCTCTAAATTGGGTAAATTGATAAGGCAGATATTGACTCAGTAATGGTAGTGGAATTGGTTTAACGGATAAGTTATCCATTAGCGTATCGATGGCGGCATTAATTTCAGCATCAGGCCAGTAATAGCGAATACGATCACTAAAACTATATACTCGAGCAAAGGCTTGTTGACGCTCATCACCGTGATAATATTTTTGCCAAAATCCAGGCTCTCGGCACATCAGTTGTTCCATTTTTTCGCGCAATTTAGAGCACTGTTCTTGAGGGAATAATGTTTCTTCAATGGAGCAAAGTGCGTATAAACCTTCACGCATTGCAAAGGTTAATGCTGGCCCAACTTTTAAAATGGCAAAGTGATCATGAACTAGCTGTTTATAAGCTTCTTTAGTTTGATAATCCGTAGAGTGGGCTTCAAAAACAAGGTGAGAATAATCATTTACCACTTGGCTTAATGCTTGTGCTTCTTCTTGTTGATAATCAATGATACCCGTATGATCAAATTCAACGCCGGGTTGAACAACTAAACCAATAACGCGTTGCCAACAATCACCAATCCCCACATCATGAAAAGCTTGGCGATGGCATTCTAAGGTTTTACGCGCAGCATCAGGTGAAGTAACTTCAACAGTATCAAGCTCTTCAGCAGCACCGCCTGGAACGGGTACTTCTGTACCAACAACATAAACAATATCACTTGTACCAAATGTCTCTTTTGCCGTATTTTCTGCAATTACAGCGAGGCGAGCGGCACGAGATGCCACAATTTCATCCGTCAAAGGAATAGGATCATCAGCACAAGACATACTGCAATCAAGATGGATTTTCTTAAAACCCGCAGCAACATAATGTGCAATCAACACATCTGCATTCGCCATCGCATCTTCAGCATTAAGGTGTTGCCAACGATTAGGCCCTAAATGATCGCCACCAAGAATAAGCTTCTCGATAGGAAAACCGACATTTTTCGCCTGTTCAATAACATATTGGTAGAAGTCAGCGGGGGTCATTCCTGTATAGCCACCAAACTGATCAACCTGATTAGAGGTGGCTTCAATTAGCAGAAAGGAATCATTATCCAGCGCTTGTAATAGAGCTGCTTCTATTACTAAAGGATGGGCAGAACAAACAGAATAAATACCATTCTGTTTGCCTGATTTATGTTGCTGAACAATCTTTTCTAAAGGATGCATTAATACTAACTCCATAATCAACACCGGCGGTGTTGCTAATGGAGTTAGCAAATTACGATGCCTTATCGTCGACGATAATCACTTCGATTTTATGATCTTTCAGTTCCTGAACATATTCTTCAGGAATACCTGAATCGGTCACTAATATATCAATATCACCAAATTCTCTGATCATATGACAGCTGCGTTTACTGAATTTCGTAGAATCGGCAACCGCAATAATCGTTTCTGAGATATCACACATTAAACGGTTAAGACTGGCTTCCTGTTCATTGTGTGTAGTAATACCAACACGTAAATCGAATCCGTCAACACCTAGAAAAACCTTATCAAAACGGTAATTTCTAAGGCTATTTTCAGCTTGTGAGCCAGAAAAAGACAACGCACTTTTTCGCAATACACCACCGGTCATTAATACTTCCACACCTGAGGTATTTGCTAACTCCATTGCGACATCCAGACCGTTAGTCATGACCACTACATTTTCGCGCGACTTTAAATGTGTCGCGATTTCGCGAGTAGTTGTCCCCGAGTCAAGAATGACGGTGTCTCCATCCTTTATCAGCGTTGCGGCTGCTTTCCCGATTAATGTTTTTATGCCCGCGTTTTGTCCACGTTTTTCGTGGATACTCAATTCGGCAATAAATCCTGTGTTAGGAATTGCTGCGCCATGAGAGCGAACGATATAACCATTTTTTTCAAGAAAGCTTAGATCGCTGCGGATAGTGACACTTGAGACTTTAAATAATTCAGCGAGATCTTCGACTCTGGCTTTACCTTGCTGGTTTACCATATCGAGGATTTCCATACGCCTCTCAACTGCCGCTTTCACTTTCGTCTCCTTACGAAACCAAAAGACTTTCTTTCGATTGGTTTCGAATATAGTTTACTACGCCAATTTTTACCGACAATGCAAAAAAACAAAACTTTTGATCTCTTTCACAAAGTTTCGAATCATCATCGATTACTTACGATTATTTTCGTGTAGCTTCAATGATAGCCTTGAGGCCATCAGTTTCCAATAATTAAAATGATATAACGCAACACTACACTTGTTATTACACCATCTACAGCTAGATAAAATACAATAATATAGATTTTATCTCGCCTTATCTCACAAAATAAAGATTAAAACTTCATTACATTCATTTATTTTCGAAAAAAAAATCATAATAAATAACTCAAATAGTCAATAGAATATGAAATAGTATCGAATCGAAAGTATTTTTATCGAAAATAATCGTATTTATCTTTCGTAAAAATCTTTCATTTGCTTTCGATATCTCGTATTTGTGATTTTAATCTCTTTTGTTTTGATAAATTTTACGTAATGTAACAGGATAAAAAAGAAACTCAGGAAATAACTAATGGCATTAAATCAACCTGCTTATTTTCATATGATGGCAAAACCGACAAGCTACCACTGTAATATTAAGTGTGAATACTGCTTTTATCTGGAAAAAGAAAATATTTTTCAAGATAAAACAAAAGAGACAGGCCATACCGTGATGCCAGATGGTGTACTTCGTCGTTATATTAAAGACTATATTCAGTCACACGGTGGAGATCAGGTTGATTTTTCTTGGCAAGGTGGCGAGCCAACGCTTGCAGGATTAGCTTTCTTTGAACAAGTCGTCAAATATCAAAAGCAATTTGCTAACGGCAAGACAATTACAAATAGTGTACAAACCAATGCAATTGCTATTAATCGCCAATGGGCACAATTCTTTGCTGATAATCACTTTCTATTAGGTGTTTCAATTGATGGCATTGAAGCTGTTCACGATAAATATCGTATTTCAGTCAATGGAAGCCCTACTTTTGAACGAGTAAAACGTGCAATTAAGTTACTCAATGAATATGGTGTCGAATTTAACACACTCACTGTCGTTAATGACCAAAACTGGAATAAAGGAAAAGAAACTTATCAAGCCTTAAAAGAATTAGGCTCCACTTTCTTTCAATTTATTCCCATTGTCGAAGTCGATAGACGCTTTCCTCATACTCACGGAGGACATTATGCACCGGGTCCTAATGCACAATTAGCGCCGTTTTCTGTTCCGGCTGAAGGTTATGGGCAATTTATGGCTGAAGTATTTGATGAATGGGTACGGCAAGGCGATATCGGGAAAATATATATCCGCTTATTTGATAGTTTATTAGGCACATGGATGGGATATCCCGCATCAACTTGTATTCAATCTAAAACCTGTGGTCAGGCATTGATCATTGAAGCCAATGGTGATGTTTACTCTTGCGATCACTATGTCTATCCCGCTAATAATTTGGGCAATATTCATCAAAATAGTCTTGCTCATTTAGCCACATCAAAACAGCAACAGCGCTTTGGCCAAAATAAATATGATAAACAAACTCGCCTTTGCAAACAGTGTGAAGTGCAAAGCTTATGTTACGGCGGTTGCCCTAAACATCGCATTATTGCTATTGAAGGCGAAAAACATCGCCATAACTACCTATGTCGCTCTTATAAAAAAATATTTCACCATACCGCGATAGGCATGCAATTAATGCAACAAGCTATTTCACGTGGGGGGCTTGCTAGTGATGCACTCCCTGCGATGAAAAAAAATTACTTAAAGTAACTCTTTTTATTTTGTTTATTCTGGAGACAATTCGTGATCTTACCTTCTGTTAAAAAAAGTTTACTCGCTGGGCTGATTGCTACGTCATGTTTAAGCATTCCAATCTCTGCCAATGCAGGCGGTACACCTGAAAAGCCGAATATTTTACTGATAGTGATGGATGATTTAGGAACAGGGCAGCTTGATTTTGTACTGGATACCTTAAATGTTGATGAATTAGCACAAAGACCAACACCGCCACGTTATGAAGGCGATATCAATAAGATGGTTGAAGCTGCACGCATTGCAATGCCAAATGTCAGTCAAATGGCAACTAATGGTGCCAAAATGACCAATGCATTTGTTGCTCATCCTGTTTGTGGCCCTTCTCGAGCAGGTATTTTTACTGGGCGTTCTCCTGCAAGCTTTGGTACTTACAGTAATGATGATGCCATTTTAGGTATTCCCCAAGATATCAAACTATTGCCTTCACTTTTCCAAGAAAATGGTTATGCCACAGCCAGTATTGGAAAATGGCACAATGCAAAAGTGATCCGCAAACCGAAAATTAATGAAAGTAAACAAACCCGCGATTATCACGACAACATGATCTCAACACCAGAAGCGGGTTACGCACCTCATGAACGAGGTTTTGATTATGACTTTAGCTATTACGCATCGGGTGTGGCTTTATGGAATTCGCCTGCATTTTGGCGTAATGGTGTCAATGTTCCAGCTCCGGGCTATACCACGCATTTATTAACGGATGAGACCTTAAAATTTATTGATCAACATAAAGATAAACCATTCTTTATTAATCTCTCCTATAGCGTTCCTCATATTCCGTTGGAACAAGCATCACCTGCTAAATATATGGAGAAATTTGATACGGGTAATGTTGAAGCAGATAAATACTTTGCTGCCTTAAACGCAGCCGATGAAGGTATTGGCCAAATAATTGCAAAATTAAAAGCAAATGGTGAATTAGAAAATACACTTATCTTTTTCTTATCCGACAATGGTGCCGTTAATGAATCACCAATGCCAATGAATGCAATGGATAGAGGCTTTAAAGGACAAATGTTTAATGGTGGGGTTAGAGTTCCTTTTATTGCTTATCAACCTGGTACCATTCCAGCAGGTACAAAAAGTGATGAGATGATTTCCGCACTTGATATTTTACCGACTGCACTACAAACAGCAGGTATTACTATTCCTGACGATCTAAACGTTGAAGGGAAAAACATCATGCCTTTACTTAAAGGCGAAACAACAAAATCCCCTCACAACTATCTTTATTGGGCAGGCCCAGGCACTAAACATTATAGTGAAGAAAACCAAGAGTTTTGGCATGGATATCACCAATGGATAACCTATCAACGTAAAACACCACCTACAAATCCTAATTTAGAAAAACTCTCTAAAGGTGCTTGGGCTGTACGTGACGGTGAATGGGCGCTCTATTTTTATGATGATGGGAAAAATCAGCCTCAGCTTTTTAACGATAAAAAAGATCCGGCTGAATCAATTGATTTATCTAAACAAAATCCACAAAAAGTTGCTGAACTAAAAAATGCGTATTACCAGTGGATCAAAGATAAACCGAAACCGGTTATTTGGGGACAAGACCACTATCAAATATTAGTGGATTCCGCAAAACCTTAATACGGAGCTTCCGTTTTGTTTCGCAAGGATGCGTCTTTTTTCTGAGATACGAAAATGGCTATTAAAATTGCATCTTCAGCACGTCCCAAGCTTCCTTATGAGCACCCAAACGTAGAAATCTACCAACGCTTATTTAAGGAAAATATCATTCGACGCTTAGTCAGGAAATCAGCTTATCGTCGCTATGATAAAACGATCACTGACTTTTTTAATGATGAAAACAAGTCACTTTTCTCTTTATGCGAAATGTTGACACAGTATGTCACACAGGCTTTTCATCATTACCAAGTCTGGGGTTACTCTCATGCTTATTATCCCGGAAGTCCAGGGCAACAAACGGCAAGAACTGATGCTCTTGAAGGTGTAAGCAGAGTACTTCCTCTACTTGCCGCATGGATAGTTAGCAGCCAGAAAAGTACATTGTTAGGACTAAATCATCAAGTTTTCAACTTACCTTTAATCATCACACAAAGCTTTATTCATGGTACTGACCCACTTCATAAAGGCTATTGGGGGAAACTTGAAGATTACGATCAACGGATCTGTGAAGCATCTGATTTAGCACTCACTCTTTGGATAAGCCGTGAATGGGTGTGGGATACATTAGCACCTGCAACACAACAACAAATTATTACTTGGTTCGAACAAGTTAATCACTGTGAAATTGTTGATAATAATTGGCATTTCTTCCCTCTTACCGTTCAATTTGTCATTAAAGCACTCACAGGAAAAGACACGATTGCACATTGGCGCTATGAACGATTAAAAGAGTTTTATGTTGGTGATGGGTGGTTTCGTGATGGTGCAAAAGGTAATTATGATTACTACAATGCGTGGGGTTTTTACTATTCACTGTATTGGTTAGCACAAATTGACCCTCAATTCGATGCGACATTTATTACTCAATCACTTAACACCTTTAATCAACATTACCTTTATTTTATGACCCCAAAAGGTATTCCTTTTTTTGGTCGTAGCGCCTGCTATCGCCTTGCCGTTTCTGCTCCATTATTAGCGGGTGTCGATTTACATTGTCCTTCAGTCAAAGTAGGCGAGGCAAAACGCGCTTTTGAAAGTAGCCTACGTTATTTTATTTCTCAAGGTGCATTAAAAAATGGTGCGCCAACGCAAGGTTTATTTGCTCACGATCCTCGTTTGGTTGATAACTACAGTGGACCTGCTAGTAGTTTTTGGTCATTACGTGCCGTGATTATCGCGCTTTATTGTGCTGATCGTATCAATTTATGGCAAACACCTTCACTTCCTTTACCTATCGAAAAAGATAACTTTCGTTTCGAAATCCCTGCGATTCAAGCTTTAGTGACTGGAGTGAAAGCAACACAAGAGGTAAACGTCATTTTTTGCGAAGATTATACCACTCAGCAAACGCCATTAACCCGCCGTTTAGAAAAACAGACCTTAGCACAAAAAGTCGCTGAAACCGTGATAGGGCAGTCAAGACGACCGAAAAATAATTTATTACGCAAAGGGATCACCAGTTACAGCTCTAAAATGGCACATTTTTTCTAATCATCTTTCATTTGCTTTCACTGTAATAGCAATAAAATGTGATTTAGATCTTTTACCTTTCTATTTCTTTCGTTTATTATAATTCGTAATTAAACGAAAGATGAGAGGCAAACATGTATCTGGTTTCTACTCGTAATATGCTCAATAAAGCACAGCGTGAAAATTATGCTGTGCCTGCTTTTAATATTCATAACTTGGAAACGATTCAAGTCGTGATGGAAACAGCCGCTGAAATGGCATCACCTGTTATCTTAGCAGGTACACCAAGCACGTTTGCTTATGCTGGTAGTGATTATTTGATCTCTATTTGCCAGCAGGCCGCAGAGCAATATCGTATCCCAGTTGCTCTACATTTAGATCACCATGAAGATATTCCTGATATTTGTCATAAAGTCACTTCAGGTGTGCGATCCGCTATGATCGATGCCTCTCATTTTCATTTTGAAGAAAACATTCGCATTGTCAAAGAAGTGGTTAATTTCTGCCATCATTGGGATTGCACTGTAGAGGCTGAATTAGGTCGTCTTGGTGGACAGGAAGATGATCTTATCGTTGATACAAAAGATGCCCTATTCACCGATCCTGATTCAGCAGTACAATTTATTAAAGCAACTGGCATTGATTCATTAGCCGTTGCAATCGGTACAGCACATGGTATGTACAAACATGAACCTCATCTCGATTTTGAACGCTTAGAGATTATTCGCCAAAAAACAGATATTCCTTTAGTTCTTCATGGTGCATCGGGTATTCCTGATGCTGATGTACGACACTGTATCGATTTAGGTATATGCAAAGTTAACGTCGCAACCGAACTGAAAATTGCCTTCTCTAACGCAATCAAGCAGTACTTCTTGGATAACCCTGATGCAAGTGATCCTCGTCATTACCTTGTGCCGGGCAAAGCCGCAATGAAAGCAGTGGTTGCAGATAAAATTCGTGTCTGTAAAAGTGATGGGAAACTGTGAAAACAAATAGAACTGTCGCCATTATTGGCGAATGTATGATAGAGCTTAGTGGTCAGCCTTTTTTACCGCAACAACAACGTTTTGGTGGTGATACGTTAAATACAGCACTCTATCTATCACGACTCATCCCTTCATTACATCCGTACTATATGACAGGTTTAGGCACTGATACTTACAGTGCCTTAATGCAAAAAGCATGGGAAAACGAGGGGATCAACTGCCAATCTGTTATTACTATTCCCGAAAAACTGCCCGGTCTGTATGCCATTGAAATTGATGCTTGTGGTGAGCGCAGTTTCCACTATTGGCGTAATGATGCAGCAGCACGTTATATTGCAACAGATAGCCGTTTTACAACACATCTCAATGCACTACCTGATAATAGTGTGATTTATCTCAGCGGAATTTCTCTTGCTATTTTAACGCAGGAAGGTAAAGAGGCTCTACTCACGCAATTAACCCACCTTAAACAACGAGGGTTCACTTTAATTGTGGATTCAAATTATCGACCTCGTTTATGGGATTCAATACCTCATGCACAAGCGTGGTTTGAAAAACTGTACAGACTTAGCGATATCGCTTTAGTTACGGGGGATGATGAGCAAATGCTTTGGCAACAACCCGTTTTGACAGAACAAGATATTGCACAACGCCTTCATCAATGGGGCAATCAAAACGTGATTGTCAAACTCGGTGCTCATGGCGCTTTCTGGTCTGATGGTAAAAATTCGGGCTATATTTCTCCCAAACCGATAGATTCTGTTGTTGATACCACTGCCGCAGGTGACTCGTTTAATGCTGGCTTTATTGCTGCTTGGCTACAAAATAATCGCTTACCAACTTGCTGTTTATGGGGAAACACCTTAGCCGGACTCGTTATTCAACACCATGGCGCTATCATTCCTCATGAAATAACGGATTCATTCTACACACTAATCAAGGACAACCATGACACAGTCAATTGTTGATACTCTTTCATCACTGAAAGTGATCCCCGTGATCCAAATTAATCGCGCTGAAGATGCAATCTGGCTGGGTGAAATTCTAACCCAAAATCAATTACCTGTTGCTGAAATCACCTTTCGTACACCTGCGGCAGCTAAAGCTATTAAGCTAATGCATGAGCATTTTCCTGAGCTTATTTTATGCGCAGGAACCGTGCTGACAGCACAACAAGCAGATATGGCAAAAGAAGCTGGGGCTAGCTTTGTTATTTCTCCGGGCTATAACCCAAGTACCGTTGATTATTGTCTGAATAATGGCATCAACATTGTGCCGGGAATTAACAACCCAAGCCAGATAGAAGTTGCCCTTGAAAGAGGCCTAACCTTAGTTAAATTCTTCCCAGCAGAAGCCTCTGGCGGTGTAAAAATGCTAAAAGCACTTGCGGCACCTTACGCACAAGTACAATTTATGCCAACGGGTGGCATTAGTTTAAATAACGTGAGTGATTATCTTGCTATTCCACAAGTTGTTGCTTGCGGAGGAAGCTGGATTGCCACAGCAGACACGATTGATAAACAAGATAAACAGACCATTGTTAATCATATTCAAAATATCCACTCATTACTAAAAACAGATAAGGGATAAATAAAATGAAACAGGTTGCCGTTTTATTAGCTGATGGATTTGAAGAAGGTGAAGCTGTTGTTTTTATTGATATCATGCGCCGTCTTGATATTCATGTTGATGTACTTTCTTGCATGGATAGTTTGGTATTAAATACTTATTTTGAAACTAAAATCAGTGCTGATTTTTTATTAACTGAAAAACTGACACATAGCTATGACGCAATAATGATGCCGGGAGGTCCTAAAGGCACCGATCGTTTATGCGCTAACGAGCAAGTTATTCAATTTATTAAACGCCATATTGCTGAAGATAAATATATTTGTGCACTGTGCTCTTCAGGAGCAAAAGTATTAGCGGCACATCATCTTCTTGAAGGTCGTCATTACAGTACAGGTGATAAATTGGCAGATAAATATGATGATGGCAATTATCTTGATCAAGATGTTGTTGTCGATGGAAAATTTATCAGTGCAAAAGGATTAGGTGTAAGTTTTGAATTTGCCTTTACCGTGGCTCGCCATTTATTAAACGACAATACAGAAAAAGTAGACTGGCAAGCTAATCATATTTATTTCAAACATTGGCCATTAGATTACCTAAAGTAGCTAAATTAATTATTATTAACGATATAAAGGGGATTTACGCCCCTTTATATTTTCATTTTAATTATCATCGTAAAACGATAATTCCTTTTCTCCCCAATACCCTCAATCATTGCTAGCTCTATTATTGGGATTTATCTCAAGAATAGTTTTATCTGCATTCCTTCTGATTTAATCAAAGTATTTATAAAATCACACATTAATTAATCAAAAAAAGAATGAAAGAAAGGAAGTTAAATAGCTCTTTTTTACTTAATAATTAATACTTAGAAATACAAATATTAAAGTTTAAGATTTAAAGAGTGCCATTGCTTTATTTCTATTCTCTTATCATCCAGTATATTACTTAATAATGATAGTAATAATAACAAATCGTTACCAATAAGAATATCTACTATGTATATATACTAGTCAATCCAACATAAACAACTTAATTAAGAAGTGTTTTATTGGAAAATCAAATAATATATAGAATAAACATCAATATATGATGTTTATTTGGAATGTACCTCTAATTGTTTATGAGGTATTTTCTTTCTATTTCATTTTAATTTTAGAGATACCTCTTAAAAATATTAAGATAAATTGATTTATTTAATTTTATTTAATATAAGAAGGTATGCCTTAAAATAAATTTCTTGGTAGTGAAATTACTTAATATCCCCCACTCTCAAGAGATCCTTTATTCGTTTAATACAAGGATTTTATTATGTCAAATAGTTTTCAAAATGAAGTGCCTAAAGCTCGGGTAAATATAAAACTCGACTTACATACAGGTGGTGCACAGAAAAAAGTTGAGTTGCCTTTAAAACTATTGTCTATCGGCGACTACAGCAACGGAAAGGATAAACGCGTTCTTTCAGAAAGAGAAAAGGTCAACATTAATAAAAATAACTTCAACAATGTACTTACTGAATTTTCCCCTTCCGTCAATCTTACTGTAAAAAATACATTAGCTAATGATGGTAGCGAGGAAAACATTAATCTGTCATTTAAAGAGATGGCAGACTTTGAACCAGAACAAGTTGCTCGCCAGATACCTCAACTACGCGCCATGTTAGCAATGCGTAATCTCTTACGTGACTTAAAGTCTAACCTCCTTGATAACATCACTTTTCGCCGTGAACTCGAAAATATCCTTAAAGATCCTGCACTAAGTGATGAACTACGCGAGGAATTATCTCAACTCGCACCGAAAAAAGACTAATTAGGTTTTATCATTACAGGATTATGCTTATGTCAGTTAATAGCGAAAGTATTTCAAAAAGTACAACAACAGTACTTGATGAGTCCGCGAATAGCGGTGTTTATGCCTCTCTCTTTGAAAAAATCAATCTCACACCTGTTTCTCAGGTAAGTGATATTAATATCTTCCAAGACAATAGCGCTCTGGCAGATACAACAGCAAATGAGCGCGTTACTATTGCCGTTCAAGTTTTTCTCGATCGTCTAAAATCCTCAGGTCAAAAAGTCGAACGTTTAGACCGAAACTTACTTGATCACCATATTGCTGATCTAGATAGACAAATTAGCCAACAACTTGATGAAGTCATGCATCACGCTGAATTTCAAAAAATTGAATCCGCATGGCGTGGGTTAAAATTCTTAGTTGATCGCACTGATTTTCGTCAAAATGTTAGAATTGAGCTACTCGATATAGCTAAAGATGATTTACGCCAAGATTTTGAGGATTGCCCAGAAACAATCCAAAGCGGTCTATATCACCATACTTATATCGAAGAATACGATACTCCGGGTGGCGAACCTATTGCGGCTATTATCTCTAACTATGAGTTTGATCGCGGTCCTCAAGATATCGCTTTACTACGTAATATTGCGAAAGTTTCAGCTTCTGCACATATGCCATTCATAGGTTCTGTTGGTCCAGCCTTTTTTGGTAAAGAATCCATGGAAGAAGTTGCTGCCATTAAAGACATCAGTAACTACTTTGACCGTGCTGAATACATCAAATGGAAATCTTTCCGTGACTCTGATGATGCCCGCTATATTGGCTTGACGATGCCGCGCGTTTTAGGTCGTCTTCCTTATGGACCAGACACCATTCCTGTACGTAGCTTTAATTATATTGAAGAAGTAAAAGGTCCAGACCATGAAAAATATTTGTGGACAAATGCAACCTTTGCTTTTGCTGCCAATATGGTTAAAAGCTTTATTAACAATGGTTGGTGTGTACAAATTCGTGGCCCTCAAGCAGGTGGAGCGGTAAAAGATTTACCTATTCATCTTTTTGATTTAGGAACAGGGAGTCAGGTCAAAATTCCATCTGAAGTGATGATCCCTGAAACACGAGAATTTGAATTTGCCAATCTCGGTTTTATTCCATTGTCTTACTATAAAAACCGTGATTATTCTTGTTTCTTCTCTGCAAACTCTGCGCAAAAACCTGCTATTTATGAAACATCTGATGCAACAGCGAATAGCCGTATCAATGCGCGTTTACCTTATATTTTCCTCCTTTCCCGAATTGCTCATTATCTGAAATTAATTCAACGTGAAAATATTGGTACGACAAAAGATCGTCGTTTATTAGAACTTGAGTTGAATAATTGGGTTCGTAGTTTAGTGACCGAAATGACTGATCCAAGTGATGATTTGCAAGCCTCTCACCCGCTTCGTGATGCCAAAGTGGTAGTCGAAGATATTGAAGATAATCCAGGCTTTTTCAGAGTGAAGCTGTATGCCGTTCCTCACTTCCAAGTGGAAGGAATGGATGTCGATCTCTCGTTAGTATCTCAAATGCCAAAAGCGAAAGCATAAGGTGAAACACGGATGAAAATATACCGCCCCCTCTGGAGTGATGGGGCCTTTTTGGCTCCTCAGCAATTTCAACAACAAGCAAGATGGGATAGCTATCTCACTAGCACTATTGCCAATATGACGATTGCATCAACATGGGGCGTGATTTGTGCTGAGTTTGATGAAAGTGCTTTAACTATTTCACGCCTTAGCGCACAAAAATTAATTGTGTGTTTTCCTGACGGCACGCTAGTTGATACAACGCTAGCTGACAACTTACCGCCCGTTAATGAGCTTAGTCATTATTCACAACATCAAACACTTGATATCGTTCTCGCATTACCTCTATTACTGGCTAATGGTGGCAATCTTATGCAAGAAGGACGCTCTGATAGGCCACAACCGTTCTATCAAGAGTGGATGAAAGTACAAGATTTAATTGGTCAAGAACAGACGGATATCGCCGTGTTAAGGCACAATATTACTTTGCGTTATGCTCATGAAGAAAATAGCGCATACATGACTTGTCCCATCGCTCGATTAATCCGCAATGCCCAAGGTGCATGGGAAATAGATAAACATTTTATTCCCCCATTATTGAGTTGTAGTGCAAGCGATGAATTAACCACATTATTCTCAGAATTCATGCATCGTTTAGTCGCCAAGCGTCGCCGCCTAATGACTATGCGCCGTGAAAATAATGAGCAGATGGCTGATTTTGCTGTCGCTGATGTCTCGCTCTTTTGGCTACTAAATGCGATAAACAGTGCTGAGCCTGTATTAAGTGAATTACTCTCATCAATGGGGCGTCATCCAGAGCTTCTTTATCGTGAATTAGTACGTCTAGCGGGTGCACTACTGACATTTTCACTCGACCATGAAAATGGTGATATTCCGCTTTATCAACACTCATTTCCTGAACAGGTTTTTCCACCGTTATTTAGCTTACTGAATACTCTGTTAGAAGCGAGTTTACCTTCACGAGTGATTAGTATTGCTCTTGATAAAGAAGGGCCATTCTGGCGTGGCGAATTGCATGATCCTCGCCTACGCGAAGATGCTGATTTCTATCTTTCAGTACGTTCTGCATTGCCAGCTCATTTGTTGATCACTCAGTTTCCATTACTTTGTAAAGCGGGTAGTAATGACGATGTTGCTAGTGTGGTTAATGTCGCACTTAATGGTATTCCATTACAGCCATTAACACATGTTCCTGCCGCTATCCCACTGCGTTTAGAAAATCACTATTTTGCACTTGAACTCAATAATTCAGCTGGTCAAGCCATGCTCTCTTCAGGTCACTGTGCTTTTTATGTGCCAGGAACATTAGGTGAAATTCAGCTAGAACTTTTTGCGGTACTTCGCTCATGATAACGAATACAAGAACAGCTAAAAATAACATGATTGATATGCTTTTTGCTGATACTTGGTTAATGGTATGTCAGCTACGTCAAGGTGCTGAAATTACTGATGGCAAAGCCTTCTATCAACGCGTCTGTGAACATATTGATAAAACACGCCAACAACTCACAGAAAAAGGCTATTCCCAATCTGCCATCGAAAATATGCTTTATGCACAATGTGCATTAATTGATGAAAGCGTGATGAATCGTACCGAGCGTGATGACGGTTACATTCAGTGGATACAATCCCCATTACAAGCCAAGTATTTCAATACATTAGAAGCAGGTGACAAACTATGGGATAGGTTGCGTAATCTATTAAATGAGCCAGCACCTAACCATGATGTACTTATTTGTTTTCACCGTGTGATTACACTGGGCTTTGTTGGTAAATATCGCCAAACCAATGCCCCTGAACGTGAACAAATTATTGAACTACTCAATACTCAACTTCCCACCTATGCACTATCAAATGATTTACCTTTAGTGATGAAACCCAAGCCTCGTATAAATCGTCGTCATATTTATTGGTTAGGTTGGTTTGGGGGAATTGTGGTGCTTGCCATGCTGTGGTGGGGTTTTTCTGTGTCATTAGAAAATTTACTTCAACAATGGGTCATACAAGGAAAGTGATGCAAAAAAATAGGATAAAACAGTGTATTACATTGTTTTCAGCAAGCTTATTATTGTGGTTGCTTTGGGGATTTTGGTCTTTTGGTAAAGAGATCTCCTATTTTCTGACGGCCTTTATTTGTATTGTCACACTCTCTTTATGCGTCTGGTTTTTCCGTCAGCAGAAAAGTACTCCCTACCTTAAAAATGCGCTTACAAATCTACTCCCTCCTGATAACTATCAAGGCGCTGTTATTATTGTTTGTGGTCAATCACAAATGCTTTTTCATGAAAACCAGACCTATCGGGAAACAGCGAAAGGTTGGTATATTCGCGCTGCCTCTCCTATTGATTTGATCAACATCACTCAACATATTGTTGATATTGCCCCCTTACAATTACGTCGATTATCACTGTTATACGCTTTATTACCTGAACAGCAATTACAGCTAGAAGAAGTAACTCAAGAAACACTTAATTGGCGTCGTGCTATTCATGAAAGCAATAAAAAAACAGGTAAAACATTACCTTTTTGGGTAACACTTTATCTTAACTCTCCAGTTAATTATCTCAATTCACATTTTGATGATATAACACCGTGGATAATCTATTTAAATGACCAACCAGAGTTACTTGTTATCTCTGATAATCTGGCAACTCAATCTATTTCAACATGGTTATCACAAAATAGAGAGCAAACTGAAAACCAACTCACCATGGCTCTCTGGCTTGATCAATTACTCGCTTGGTTAAAAAGTGAATTTATTCCTCTGCTTACAGTTGCTCAGTCAGGTACTCCGAGTCTCATACCTGTTGCTTGGGCAATGCAGTTTACAACTGTTCCTACCATTTCAAATAATAGTTGGGCTCAATTTATTCACCATAAAACCACGTTATTTCCGACGATTATTAAAACATCAAATAATAATGACGAATTACCCTTACCAGACATTGTGATTGATAAACTCACTTACGATGTCAATTTATTAAAAATAGAAACTACCTTTGGTGTTATTGGCATGATTTGTGGATTATTTCTTATTGGTGCGCTCTCTGGTAGTTATCACCATAACAAGCAATTAATCTACGATAATAGTAATGATATCAATCACTTTAAAAGTATTAGCGATGAGAATTTAGAACCTAAAAAAGTGGCTTATCAACAGTTACTTTCAGATGCGACATTTCTCTCTCATTGGCAACGAGAAGGTATTCCTGCTCGCTATTCTTTAGCGTTATATCAAGGAAATAACATCTTACCTTATTTGCATGCCTTGCTCAGTTCATGGGCTCCCCCACAACCACCAGCACCGATCATCGTACAAGAAGTTCCTGAAATGGTGACGCTAGATAGTCTGGCTCTCTTCGCTTCAGGTCAATACAAATTAAAAAATGAAGCCACCAAAGTGCTTGTTGATGCGCTTATCAATATAAAAGCCAAACCTGGTTGGTTAATTGTTATTTCTGGGTACACCGACAACACTGGTAATCCCGATTTAAACCAAAAACTTTCTCTTAAACGAGCTGAAGCCGTACGTGACTGGATGATCAAAACCAGTGATATCGCCCCCTCTTGCTTTGCAGTGCAAGGATATGGCCAACATCAGCCCGTTGCAGATAACTCAACACTGGATGGACGAGCTCGTAATCGTCGAGTTGAAATTCGCCTGATACCTCAAGCTGACGCTTGTCAGGTATTAGCTGATGACCTTACGCCACTGAAGGATAGTGGCAACTAACCCTTAAAAAGGAGATGTAAAAATGGCTATTCCTGTATACCTCTGGTTAAAAGATGACGGTAATGCGGATATCAAAGGCTCTGTGAATGTTCAAGATCGTGAAGGCAGTATTGAAGTCGTTGCTCAAGATCACAACTTGTATATTCCAACAGATAACAATACTGGCAAATTAACCGGTACACGTATCCATACCCCCTTTATTTTTGTCAAAGAAATTGATGCTTCCAGCCCGTATCTATACAAGGCAGTGACAACTGGACAAACATTGAAAAAGGCCGAGTTTAAGTGGTATCGCATCGATGACGCAGGCCAAGAAGTTGAATATTTCAATACCACACTTGAAAACGTCAAAGTAGTCAAAGTAGCGCCTAAGATGCACAACATCAAAGATCCAACCAAAGAGAAACACAATCACCTCGAAGAAATTGAATTGCGTTACGAAAAAATCACTTGGACTTACAAAGACGGAAATATCATTCATTCAGATTCATGGAATGAACGTGCCACTGCGTAAAACCAAAACAAACAGGCGGTTAACCGCCTGTTTTTAAACCTATTGAAATCAAACACTATTACTTATTTATACCCTAAATAATTTAAAGCCCGACGAGTAAATACTCTAAATAGTTCAAGGTGTAGCTAGGCGACAAATGAATGAGTCGCTAGGAACATGTGACTAGTGCGAGTGAGTGTAGTCAACAACGCTACAACTTGAAATATGACGAGTAAACGCTACAGCTTGAAATATGAAGAATATAACCTTATGAGCCTCGGTCTATGGCTAGGGGCGGTAGCGTACCTAAATTCCCTCAATAGGGACTTCATTACTGGGAGAAAACATGGAAAATCAATCTGTTATGCTATTGCGTCGATTAAATCCTTATTGTGCAAAAGCGCTGGAAGCTGCGGCATCATTATGCCAAACCCGCGCCCATGCAGAAGTCACTATTGAACACTGGTTATTAAAAATTCTAGAGCTAGGTGAAAGCGATATCACTGTTTTAGCTCGTCGCTATGAATGGGATTTATCAGCACTTTGGCAAGACTTACTTGACGCAATTGATAAATTACCTCGCTCAGTACGTAGCCGACCTCAATTATCCAAACCCTTATTAGAACTGATTAAAAATGCATGGGTAATTGCTTCTCTTGATGAAGATATCGAACAAATTCGCAGCGTACACCTCTTACACACCATGACAAAACAGCCCGCATTAGTTCAACTTGATGCACTCTGGCCTTTAATGACATTGGGTGAAACACAGCTACAACGATTAAGACCTTTACTTGATGCCCAATCAGATGAAAGACCTGAAGTTCAACAACTTGCGGTGCATAATCATACTGCTGAAAATAACCTAGACCACGAAAATAACGATCACCCTTCAACTTCCCCTGACAACGTCATTATTGGTCATACATTAAGTGAAGCACTACTAGCTGTATTAAATAAGTTTACGATTGATGTCACTGAAAAAGCGCGTCTTGGTGAGATTGATCCAGTATTTGGTCGTGACGATGAAATCCGTCAAATGGTCGATATCCTCTCTCGTCGTCGTAAAAACAACCCTATTCTTGTTGGTGAGCCAGGGGTTGGTAAAACAGCATTAGTCGAAGGGCTTGCACTGCGAATTGCTGAGAAAAATGTCCCTATCAGTTTACAAACCACCTCATTACGCACTCTGGATTTAGGCCTATTACAAGCAGGAGCAGGAGTAAAAGGCGAATTTGAACAACGACTCAAAAATGTAATTGATGCTGTTCAGCAATCACCTACACCTATTTTATTATTTATTGATGAAGCACATACCATTATTGGTGCAGGTAACCAAGCCGGTGGCGCAGATGCCGCTAACTTATTAAAACCTGCATTAGCACGAGGTGAATTACGCACAATCGCAGCAACCACTTGGTCGGAATACAAACAATTTTTTGAACGTGATGCCGCATTAGAACGCCGTTTTCAAATCGTAAAAGTTGATGAACCCGATGATGAAAAAGCCTTTTTAATGCTACGGGGGCTTAAATCGCGTTATGCCAAATATCATGGTGTACATATTACCGATGATGCCGTAAAAGCCGCAGTAACGTTATCACGTCGTTATTTAACAGGTAGACAACTTCCTGATAAAGCAGTGGATTTACTTGATACAGCAAGTGCAATAATTCGCATGAGTTTAGATACATTACCTGAAGAGCTTACCCGAATTAAAGCTAAACGCTATGCGCTAGAACTAGAACAAAAAGCGATACTAGATGACATCACTATCGGTGATTTAACCAATCAAACAAAATTATCTGATTTATCTTCTCAAGATGCCCAATTAGCACTTCAACTCGAAACACTAGAACAGCGCTTTGAACAAGAAAAAGAGATTATCTGTCAGTTAATTGAAAGCAGACAAGATCCTAAAAATGCAAAGCTTTCAGCACAACTTCAGCAACAACTTATTCAGTTACAACAAGACGCTCCGCTATTAAATCCCGATGTTGATGTTCGTACTGTAGCAACTGTTATTGCTGATTGGACAGGTGTTCCGCTTTCAAGCCTACTTAAAGATGAACAAATTGGCTTATTAGAGTTAGAAAGTAACTTATCAAAATACGTTATAGGGCAAGACAACGCGCTACTCGCGTTGGCACAGCGTCTACGTGCATCAAGAACCGGATTAGTTTCTGAAAATGGGCCTCAAGGTGTCTTTTTATTAGTGGGTCCTAGTGGTATAGGTAAAACAGAAACCGCACTTGCATTGGCAGAATGTCTATTTGGCGGCCCAAAATCGTTAATCACAATTAACATGTCTGAATACCAAGAAGCTCACACCGTCAGTCAATTAAAAGGTTCTCCTCCGGGTTATGTCGGATACGGTCAAGGTGGCGTATTAACGGAAGCGGTCAGAAAACGCCCTTACAGTATTGTGTTACTGGATGAAGTTGAAAAAGCACATCGTGATGTTTTAAATCTGTTCTATCAAGTATTTGATAGAGGCTTTATGCGTGATGGTGAAGGTCGTGAAATTGATTTTCGTAATACAGTTATTTTAATGACTGCAAATTTAGGCAGTGATTATTTAATGCAACAACTAGAAGAGTCACCATTAAGTACCGATAGCGATTTACAAGAAACGCTTCGCCCTATTTTGCGTGAACATTTCCAACCTGCACTACTGGCACGCTTCCAAACATTAATTTATCGCCCTCTCGATGCAACAGCACTACGCATTATTGTTGAGATGAAATTAAAAAATGTGATCGAGCGACTTTATACCCACTATCGATTAACTGGTATTGTTGAAGAAACGCTCTACGATACCATTGTTGATGCCTGTTTATTACCAGACACAGGTGCCCGAAATATCGATAGTCTACTTAATCAACAGATCCTGCCTATTCTTAGCCAACAACTTCTTTTGCGCCAAGCCAGTGCTGAAAAATCGCAATATGTCATTTTGGGCTTTAATGAAGAAGAAGGTATTACGTTGAGTTTTAGTGATGAGTTGCCAACAAAAAAACAGGTATTAGATAAACAACAGGAGATTGAGGAATGAGCATAATTGATCTCGTGAAAAATACACTAATCGGACAAAATCGCTATCATCTCAATGTACAAGGTTGTAATATTTTATTTGATGTTGAACATTTCACGGGTCGTGAAGCAATTAGCGATACCTATCATTATCAAATTACCTTTACTTGCCAAGCTCAGGATTTACAACCGCAACAACTATTGCGCCGTAGTGCAACGCTCTCTTTTACCCCCCCCTCTCAATAGCATTGCGGAATTAGCAACTCAAAATTCCATCAACAAGCAAGTTCATGGTGTGATCACACAATTTCGGCGTCTATCGGGCTCGGTTGATGAAGCGCGTTATCAACTCGTCATTGAACCTGTTTTTGCCTTATTACGTCATCAAATTCGCTCTCATCGATTTTTCCTCAATCAATCTGTTCCTGATGTCGTGAGTCAAATTTTACGTGAACATAATTTTAAAGATTGGGAATTTGAATTTACGCTTAAAAATGAATATCCAAAGCGTGAGCAAATTAATCAATATAATGAAAGTGATCGTCAATTTATCGAACGACTATTAAGTGAAGTTGGTATTTTTTACTCTTTTTATTTACAAGATCAAACCCAAACCGAAGTTATTCGTTTTGCCGATCGCCAAAGTGCTTATACCTTTGATAAAACCTTACCACTCAATAGTCCGTCTGGTATGAATGATAATCACCAAGAAAGTGTGTGGGGATTATCATTACATCATCAAGTAGTCGAGCAAAATGTACTAACCAAAGATTACAACCATCGGCAAGCCCAAGACACCTTGATTTCAGCAGTAACGGATATGACACGCGGTGAAGGAGATGAAATTCACTATGGTGAAGTTTATCACTATCAAGCTAGACATCTTTCTCGCGGTGATAAACTCAATCCAGAAGCCGAAACCGCCAACTTTTGGGCACGACTTGATCATGAGCGTTTTTTAACTCGACAAACGCGCTTAAAAGGTGAAAGTAATGCAGATACTTTATCACCGCTACAAGTGCTTTCTATCACTGATAACACAATACCTTCATCACTACCCTCTGTGTTTCAATCACCGATTTTAATCACTCGTCTACGTTTTAGTGGCGGTCGAGAAAAAGCGCTGCAAGTGCGATTTAATGCTATTCCTTACAGTGAAACCCTTTGCTGGCGACCTACTGTTAAACCTCGTCCTATTATCACCGGTACACTTACCGCACGTATCACCAGTGCTAAAGATAACGATATTTATGCGCATCAAAATGAAGATGGCTTTTATTGGGTAAAATTTGATGCCGATCGTGACGAAAAACCCTTAGGTTATGAAAGTATGCCAGTACGTTTGGCAAAACCTTATGCCGGCGATACCTATGGGATGCATTTTCCATTAATTCAAGGCACAGAAGTCGCTATCGCCTTTCATGAAGGCGACCCTGACCGACCTTATATCGCTCATGCGCTTCATGATTCACGCCATCCCGATCATGTAACGGATAGAAACAACACACGTAATGTGATTCGTACCCCTGCAAATAATAAATTGCGAATGGAAGATAAACGCGGGCAGGAGCATATTAAACTCAGTACCGAATATGGGGGAAAATCACAATTAAATTTAGGGCATATTGTCGATGCTAACCGCGATAAACGAGGAGAAGGTTTTGAATTACGCACCGATAGTTGGGGAGCTATAAGAGCAGGTAAAGGATTATTTATTAGTGCAGATAATCAAGCCAAAGCAGGCGGTGAAGTGCTGGCGATGAAGGAGGCTCAATCACAACTCACTGCTGCATTAATAGAAATGCAAACATTGACCCAAAGTGCGGAACATGCCAGTGCTCTCGCTTCAAATATCCAACAGCAGCAAGAAAGCTTAGAAAAAAAATTAATCCAATTAAAAAAATCAGTGCTATTAGCCACCGCACCTGACGGAATAGCACTAACCAGTGGTGATAATTTACAACTTTCTACTGAAGAAAATTTAACACTAACAGCAAACCAACAAGTTGATATTGGAGCATTTAAAAAATTCACTTTAGCAGCTGGTGAAATGATGAGTTTCTTTTCCAGAATGGGAGCAAAAATCTTTGCCAAAACAGGTGATATAGAAATTCAGGCACAAGACGGTCGTCTATCAACATGGTCAACACAAGATTCAATAATAAGTAGTGGTAAAAAAATGGTGCTATCAGCTCAAGAGGAACTCCTCTTATCTTGTGGTGGCGGATATATACGAATTAAAGATGGAAATGTAGAAATTGGTGGGCCTGGAAAGTTATTGATTAAAAATAATGGTATTCAAAAATTAGGCCCACAAAGTGTAGAAAGTGCTATGAAATCTTTTTCACCAGAAGAATTTAGTGAATGGTTTGTTATTAAAAACCCACTTTCAGGAGAGCCGATAGCTAATCAGCGTTATCAAATTACCTTACCTAGTGGAGAAATTATAAAAGGTATTTCTGACTCCGAAGGTAAAACAACTCGTATAAATTCTAATGCAATAAACGACATTTTAATTAAATTATTACCTTATGGAGAAAATGAATAATGCAATATAAATTATCCTACTTTTTTATTTTACTCCTATCTACATCGACACTTTCTGGCTGTTTATCATTAAAAGAAAAAGCTGCGATTAAAGCGGAGCAAGATAGAGCCGAACAACAACGCTTAATCGCCGAAGAAATTAAAAGTTATGGCCCTCCCACCGTCATTTACCGTATTGATGACCACCGCTTTTTTACCTTGGAGCAATATAATGAAAGACGTGAAGGGATCACCTATTACAACAATACAAAAAATAATATCCATCAAGAAATATTATACGGCTCAGCCTGTTTATACCAAGGACGCCTAATTTGGGCAACCGAGCGCGATGATGCTTTAGTTTTCCCTGCGGTACTGAGTCGAAAAACCGATCAATGTGCAGGCACTAAATGGGGGTGTGTTAACGCTATTCTTGTCACCTTGGATGGTGGGAAAAACTTTAGACCCACAAATGGGGGGTTTGGTATTCATACTGATCATCCCGGTTACTACTCTTCTTTTTTCGATATTATTGTAACCGATGAGGGGTTTTATTTAGGAAAAACAACTGTCAGTCGGCGGAAAACTAACGATGAATTAGCCGACCCTTGGTGGCGTGTCATTTATTTTGATCCTACCGATTCTAATTATGTCCATAGCAGTTGGGGGGAAGAAAAAAGTCCTCCTGAAGACTTAAAAACCCCTTCAGGGCAAACTCGTTTTGATTGCAGTGCCCTTTCTATTTACCCTATTTCACAGGCAGAAAAATGATGAATACTAACCCCATTGGTTAGCTCCTGATAAAAGATCATCATTAACTTAAAAATAAAACATCATCATCTTAATAAGGACAACCCATGTTATTACATCGACTTAAATTTCCCTTACTGTTTATTTTGAGTGCCACCCTATTAACCGGCTGTCTATCATTAAAAGAAAAAGCTGCGATTAAAGCGGAGCAAGATAGAGCCGAACAACAACGTTTAATTGACGAAGAAATTAAAAGTTATGGCCCTCCCACCGTCATTTACCGTATTGATGACCACCGCTTTTTTACCTTAGAAAAATATAATGAAAGGCGCAGTGGCTCGACTTATTACAACAATACTCAAAAAGGAATACATCAAGAATTAATTCGATCCTCGGCTTGTCGTTATCAAGGTCGTTTAATCTGGGCAACCAAACGCGACGATGCTTTTGCTTTTCCGGGGGTATTGAGTCGTGTAACCAGTCGTTGCGCAGGAACAAAAACAGGTTGCGTTAACGTTATTCTTGTCACCTTGGATGGTGGGAAAAACTTTAGACCCACAAATGGGGGGTTTGGTATTCATACTGATCATCCCGGTTACTACTCTTCTTTTTTCGATATTATTGTGACCAATGAAGGATTTTATTTGGGTAACTCATCATCTTCTCGCTTAAAAAATGATAGCCTTGATGATCCATGGTGGCAAAAATTTTATTTTGATCCCTCCGATTCTAATTATGTCCATGATGATATAGGTGACGAAGAAATACCTTCAAATAATTTAAAAACCCCCTCAGGGCAAACTCGTTTTGATTGCAGCGCCCCTTCTATTTACCCTATTTCACAGGCAGAAAAATGATGAATACTAACCCCATTGGTTAGCTCCTGATAAAAGATCATCATTAACTTAAAAATAAAACAGCATCATCTTAATAAGGACAGCCCATGTTATTACATCGACTTAAATTTCCCTTACTGTTTATTTTGAGTGCCACCCTATTAACCGGCTGTTTATCATTAAAAGAAAAAGCTGCGATTAAAGCGGAGCAAGATAGAGCCGAACAACAACGTTTAATTGACGAAGAAATTAAAAGTTATGGCCCTCCCACCGTCATTTACCGTATTGATGACCACCGCTTTTTTACCTTAGAAAAATATAATGAAAGGCGCAGTGGCTCGACTTATTACAACAATACTCAAAAAGGAATACATCAAGAATTAATTCGATCCTCGGCTTGTCGTTATCAAGGTCGTTTAATCTGGGCAACCAAACGCGACGATGCTTTTGCTTTTCCGGGGGTATTGAGTCGTGTAACCAGTCGTTGCGCAGGAACAAAAACAGGTTGCGTTAACGTTATTCTTGTCACCTTGGATGGTGGGAAAAACTTTAGGCCCACAAATGGGGGGTTTGGTATTCATACTGATCATCCCGGTTACTACTCTTCTTTTTTCGATATCATCGTAACCGATGAGGGGTTTTATTTAGGAAAAACAACTGTCAGTCGGCGGAAAACTAACGATGAATTAGCCGACCCTTGGTGGCGTGTCATTTATTTTGATCCTACCGATTCTAATTATGTCCATAGCAGTTGGGGGGAAGAAAAAAGCCCTCCTGAAGACTTAAAAACCCCCTCGGGGCAAACTCGTTTTGATTGCAGTGCCCCTTCTATTTACCCTATTTCACAGGCAGAAAAATGATGAATACTAACCCCATTGGTTAGCTCCTGATAAAAGATCATCATTAACTTAAAAATAAAACATCATCATCTTAATAAGGACAACCCATGTTATTACATCAACTTAAATTTCCTTTACTGTTTATTTTGGGTGCCACCCTATTAACCGGCTGTTTATCATTAAAAGAAAAAGCTGCAATTAAAGCGGAGCAAGATAGAGGCGAACAACAACGTTTAATTGACGAAGAAATTAAAAGTTATGGCCCTCCCACCGTCATTTACCGTATTGATGACCACCGCTTTTTTACCTTAGAAAAATATAATGAAAGGCGCAGTGGCT